>NZ_JAROCE010000002.1:0-727966 GCF_046064585.1 Microbacterium mcarthurae
ACGCCGAGGTCTCCAAGGAGATCCAGAAGCAGTACAAGAGCTACGGCGTGGACATCCTCACCTCCACCAAGGTCGACTCGGTCACCGACCACGGCGACAAGGTCACCGTCGCCTACACCGCCAAAGACGGCTCGAACGGCTCGATCGACGCCGACCGGGTGCTGATGTCGATCGGGTTCGCGCCCAAGGTCGACGGGTTCGGCCTGGAGAACACCGGCGTGAAGCTCACCGAGCGCGGCGCGATCGACATCGACGACCACATGCGCACCAACGTCCCCCACATCTACGCCATCGGCGACGTCACCGCCAAGCTCCAGCTCGCGCACGTCGCCGAAGCCCAAGGCGTCGTGGCGGCCGAGACCATCGGGAACGCCGAAACCCAGACCCTCGGCGATTACCGCAACATGCCCCGCGCCACCTTCTGCAACCCCCAGGTCGCCTCCTTCGGCCTCACCGAACAGCAGGCCCGCGACGCCGGCCACGACATCAAAGTCGCCAAATTCCCCTTCTCCGCCAACGGCAAAGCCAACGGCCTGGGCGAACCCGTCGGCTTCGTCAAGCTCGTCGCCGACGCCGAAACCCTCGAACTCATCGGCGGACACCTCATCGGCCCCGACGTCTCCGAACTCCTCCCCGAACTCACCCTCGCCCAGAAATGGGAGCTGACGGCGTGGGAGGCCGCGCGCAACGTCCATACCCACCCGACGCTGTCCGAAGCGATGCAGGAGGCCTTCCACGGGCTGACCGGTCACATGATCAACGCCTGACGCGGCGCGCAACCCCCTCGGCTCCTCCGCCCGCGCGGGGTGCTATGGGCGGATGACCCCGCCCACCGGCATCCCGCGCCCGTCACGCGCCCCGATCGCCCGCACGATCGGGGCGGCACTCGAACTCGGGTTCGCCGCCGCTCAGCGCGTCCGCCCCCCGCGTCCGATCCACAGCCGCGGCGTGGTTCTGCGTGGTGAGGTACGCCGGATGCCGGATGCCGCACCCGCGGGCATCGCGTGGATCGACGACGCGCCCCCCGGTGCGTGGACGGTCGTGGCCCGGGTGTCCCGTTCCCTCGGGCTGCCCGCGCCGCTGCCGGACGTCCTGGGGTTGGCGCTGCGTGTGGACACCGATGGGGGTCCCGCCGACATCGAGTTCGCCTCGACCGGGTGGCGCGTGCCCGGACGGTTCGCACTCCTGCCGCACCGCCGGGCGGAGCGCGCGAGCTTCGGCATCCTGCTCCCCTACCGCGGCGAGCGAGGCCCGGTCCTCCTGGGCGCGCGCACCGTGTCGGGGCGTCCGCCGGCGACGGACCCGCGCGCGCTGACCGGCGCCGACGTCCGGGCGACCTGGACGCTCGAGCTCTTCCACGCGCGGCCGCGCGGCCCGTGGCATCCGTTCGCCCTGCTCGAGGTGAGGCTCGCCCCGGGACGCGACGACGACGACCTGCGCTTCGACGCCGTGCGGCGACCGCTGCCCGGCGCGCGCGCGTACGCGTGGGTGCGCGCCGCGCGGCAGCCCTCGTACGTGCGCGTGCAGCCCGCCGTCCCGCCGGGTCCCCTCGATCGCGAGACTTACTCGCGGGAGCGCAGGGCGGCGACCTCGTCGTAACGGCGACGGATCACGGGGCGGTGGTCGGGGTCGACGGCGCGGGCCGTCGCGACGGTCCAGTCCACCGGACCGCCCGCGAGGACGCCGGCGGCCTGGCGCGCGGCACCCAGCGCCACGTACTCCCCCGCGGCCGGGACGACGATCTCGGCATCGAACACCTGCGCCGCGATGCGTGCGACGGCCTCGTTGGCTGCCGCGCCACCGATGAGCAGCACGCGCCGCACCCCGACACCCTGCGCCTGAATGGCCTCGAGTCCGACGGCGAGACCGCTCAGCATGCCCTCGATCGCCGCGCGGGCGAAGTTCGGTCGAGTGGTGGATGCCAGCGTCAGGCCGGTCAGAGACGCCTGCGCGTGCGGCAGGTTCGGTGTGCGCTCCCCCTCGAACCACGGCACGAGAACGACCCCGCCCGCGCCGGGTTCGGCCTGCAGCGCGAGGTCGCCGAGCTCGTCGTGCGAGACCCCGAGGAGCCCCGCGAAGGCGTCCAGGACGCGGGCCGCGTTGAGCGTCGCCACGAGCGGCAGGAATCGGCCGGTGGCATCCGCGAATCCGGCGACCGCGCCCGAGGTGTCGCGCACGACGTGGTCGGTCACGGCGAACACGGTGCCCGACGTGCCCAGCGAGACCACGACGTCGCCGACCCCTGCTCCGAGGCCGAGCGCGGCACCGGCGTTGTCTCCCGCGCCGGGGCCGACGTGGGCGCCGGAGGGAAGCGTTCCGGCACTCTCCCACGGCCCCAGCACCCGGGGCAGGACGGCGTCGTGGCCGAGCGCGCGCTCGAGCAGCTCGCGGTCGTAGCCGTCGGCGCCCCAGTAGGCGGTACCCGAGGCGTCGGAGCGGTCGGTGGTCAGTTCGGAAAGGTCGGCGTTGCCCGGGCCGAAGCCGCGCAGGCGCCACGTGAGCCAGTCGTGCGGCAGGGCGACGGCGGCGACTCGCGCGGCGTTGTCGGGCTCGGCATCCCTGAGCCACCGCAGCTTCGTCGCAGTGAACGAGGCCACCGGGACGACGCCCGTGCGATCGGCGTACGCGTCGGCGCCGACCTCGGCGATGAGGTCGCGCGCCGCCTGCGCGGAGCGCGTGTCGTTCCACAGCAGCGCATCGCGGATGACGCGCCCCTCCGCGTCGAGAACGACCATGCCGTGCTGCTGTCCCGCGATCGAAACCGCCGCGACGTCATCCAGTCCGCCCGCCTGGGCGATGGCATCCTGCAGCGCGATCCACCACGCCTCGGGATCGACCGACGTGCCGGCGGGGTGCGACGCCCGCCCCTCGCGGATCACGCGGCCGGTCTCGGCATCCGCGACGATGACCTTGCACGACTGCGTCGACGAGTCGACCCCCATGACGAGCGCCATGCTCACCCTCCCTCTGCGCCGGCCCGCCTGTGCGTCGGCGCCTCATTCCGTTTGGTGTCCTCGGGCGGCGCCGCCCTGTTGGTTCGGCGCCCCCTACCGTTCAGTGTCCAAGACACGCGGTCCGCGTCGGCGCGCACCCGCGTGTCTTGGACACTCGACGGGAACGGGGTCGGGAACGCCCCACGCGCTCCCGACCCCGGACCACTCAGCGAGCGCCGAGCAGGTGCTCGGTCGCGAGCTGCTGCAGACGGACGAAGCCGAAGCCCTTGCCGCCGAGGTACGCGTCGGCGTCGAAGTCCTCGTACGCCGAACGGTCGGCGAGGAGGTCGTCGTAGGACTCGCCCTCGTTCAGCGTCGGCTGCGCGAGCTCGAGCACCTTCGCGGCCTCGAGGGCTTCCTGCACCTCGGGGTCGGCGCGGAAGGCCGCGGCGCGCTCCTTCAGCAGCAGGTACGTATTCATGTTGGCCGAGACCGAGTCCCACACGCCCGACTCGTCCTCGGTGCGCGAGGGCTTGTAGTCGAAGTGACGCGGGCCGTCGTACGCCGGGACGCCACCGGGGCCACCGTTTTCGAGCAGGTCGACGAGCGCGAAGGCGTTGTGCAGGTCGCCGTGGCCGAACACGAGGTCCTGGTCGTACTTGATGCCGCGCTGACCGTTGAGGTCGATGTGGAAGAGCTTGCCGTGGTACAGCGCCTGCGCGATGCCGGCGGCGAAGTTCAGCCCCGCCATCTGCTCGTGGCCGACCTCGGGGTTGAGGCCGACGAGTTCGGGGCGCTCGAGCGAGTCGATGAAGGCGATCGCGTGACCGAGGGTCGGCAGCAGGATGTCGCCGCGGGGCTCGTTGGGCTTGGGCTCGATCGCGAAGCGGATGTCGTAGCCCTTGTCGGTGACGTAGTCGCCGAGGAGGTTCACGGCCTCGCGGTAGCGCTCGAGCGCCTGACGGATGTCCTTCGCGGAGTCGTACTCGGCGCCCTCACGGCCACCCCACATGACGAACGTCTTCGCGCCGAGCTCGGCGGCGAGGTCGATGTTGCGCAGGACCTTCCGCAGCGCGAAGCGGCGCACCTGGCGGTCGTTGGACGTGAAGCCGCCGTCCTTGAAGACGGGGGCCGAGAAGAGGTTGGTCGTGACCATCGGGGTGACGATGCCCGTGGCATCCATCGCGCCCTTCAGACGGTCGATCTGCGTCTGGCGCTCCGCGTCGGTCGAGCCGAACGCGAACAGGTCGTCGTCGTGGAAGGTCAGACCGTAGGCGCCGAGCTCGGCGAGCTTCTCGACGACGTGCACGACGTCGAGCGGCTTGCGGGTCGGTCCGCCGAACGGGTCGGTGCCGTTGTATCCGACGGTCCACAGACCGAAGGAGAACTTGTCGTCACGGGTGGGGGTGGGCATTCCTGCTCCTTCGCATGGATGCGCACGGTGGTTCGCCGACGCACGGGGTTTTGTTGGTGTTCACAACATATACCCCGGATGCCACGACGTAAAGCCCCGCGTCAGAGTTCGAGGGCTCCGTCGACCACCGCGAACACCGCGGGATCCCACGTCAGGGCACGCTCCCACGGCAGGCCGAACGCGTCGGCGAAGAAGATGCTGTGCACGTGGTCGGGGAACGAATGCCGCTCCACCCGCGGCAGCACCGCGGAGGGCACCTCGTCGGCGCGGCCGCTGGCCAGCGAGACGAGCCCGTCGTGCGGCCACAGTTGCCGCGGCTCGGTCGCCGCCGCGAAGTACCCCGCCCCGATGGCAGTGACCGGGATGCCGTCCAGCACCCCCGCTTGCGCGTCGTTCCATCCGCGCAGGAAGCGGCGCGACACCTCGGCCGCCGCGCCCTGCGAGTTCGCGTCGGCGTAGGGGCGGACCTCGGCGAAGATCTGCAGCGTCGCCGGGTCGCCCCTCGCGTCGGCCTCGGAGATCTCGCCGTCGAGGAAGTCTCCCAGCACCGACCCGTCCCACGGCGTTCCGAGTGTCACCAGCCGGTCGACGCGCGGGCCATCCCCGCTCATCTCGCGGATCGCCGCACGCGAGAAGAGCCCGCCCATCGAGTGCCCGACGAGCGAGACGCTCCCCAGCTCGTGCTCCGCCTCCATCCACCGCAGGAAACCGGCGAGCGCGACACCGGCGTCATCGACGCGGCCGACGGCGTTGATCGTGACCTCGGCCGGGAGCACCACCGGCACCTCCGAGAAGCCTTGCCAGCCGGCATCCTCCCGCACCTCTCCCGCCCCGATGCGGGCCGGGGCGGTGAAGACCCGGATGCCGCGGTCGAGGAAGTGCGTGCGAAGGGCGGTCATCGTGTTGCCCGCCGCGAGGCCGGACGCGGCCGCGCGCTCCGGATCGGTGTACGGAGTGACAGCGGCTCCACCGGAGACGAGGACGACGGCATCGGTCATGGCGCCCAGATTACCGACGCGCCTTCGGGCTGCGCGGGCACCTTCGGGTGGCGCGGGCGGCTCGGCATCCATCCCGGGGCCCCGCCGCGCCCGCGCGAGCCGCCCCTACTCAGTGTCCACAACACGCGGACGCCACGACGCACGACCCGCGTGTCTTGGACACTCAACGCCCGCCGCGCCGCACCCCGCGCAACCCACCCCGCTCAGTGTCCACAACACGCGGATGCCACGACGCACGATCCGCGCGTCCTGGACACTCAACGCCGGCCCGGCGTCGCCCTCGTCGCTCGCGTCGCCCCGTCGATCGTCTCGCCCTCCCCTGCGAATCACCCCGCTCAGTGTCCACAACACGCGGATGCCACGACGCACGATCCGCGCGTCCTGGACACTCAACGCCCGAACACGCGGCGGCGCGCAACGCCCGACGCGCGGCGCGCGACGCAGGTCAGCGCGGAAGCGCGTCTTCGATGGCGGCGACGACATCGGGGGCGTCGGGGTGCGTGCGCGGGCTGAAGCGCACGACGCGCCCGTCGGGGGCGACGACGAACTTCTCGAAGTTCCACGAGATGCGGCCCGTCTTCCCCTCGGCATCCGGGGTCTGCGTGAGTTCCCGGTAGAGCGGGTGGGCGTGGCGTCCGTTGACCTTGACCTTCTCCGACATCGGGAAGGTCACGCCCCACGTGGCCGAGCAGTACTCCGCGATCTTCTCCTCGTCGCCGAGCTCCTGCAGGAATTGATTGCTCGGGAAACCGACGACCGTGAAGCCGCGGTCCGCGTACTTCTTGTGCAGCGCCTCGAGCGCTTCGTACTGCGGCGCGAGACCGCAGCGGGAGGCGACATTGACCACGAGCGCTGCCTTGCCCTCGGTGAGGGCGCCGAAGGTGGTCTGCTCGCCACGGATGGTGGTGATCGGGATGCCGGAGAGGTCCATGCCCCGATTTTGGCACCGGGTGCCCGCGCCGGGGCCCGTTCGCGACAAACCGTTCGCGACAAACCGTTCGCGATAACCGACGACTTCGGCAGCGGCGCGTTCTCCGGCCGTTCGTGCCGGGCGGGAGACGTCGACGGCGCGGCGGTGCCCCGCACCGGACGCGCGGGCGTGGCACAGTGGTCGGATGGTCACGGCGAGCAGGGGCGACGGCATGCGTCGCGCCAACCTCGCGCTCGTGCTGCGCACGGTGCACCGCGAAGGCCCGCGCTCGCGCGCCGCGCTCACGGAGGCGACGGGGCTGAACCGCTCCACGATCGCCGATCTCGTCGCCGAGCTGGTCGGCGACGGGCTCGTCCTCGAGCGCGCCCCCGATCCCGTGGGACGGGTGGGGCGCCCGTCCCCGACCGTCGCCCCCGACCCGCGCGTCGTCGCCATTGCCGTCAACCCCGAGGTCGACGCGCTCGATATCGGAGCCCTCGCCCTCGACGGCACGCTCGTCGCGCGCGATCGGGTTCCGCAGACCCGGCTGCTCACGCCCGAGCGCACAGCCGAACTCGTCGGCGAGCGCGTCGCGGCGTGGCGCCGCGGGACCCTGCGCGGCCGGCGGCTCGTGGGTGTCGGCGTGGCGGTGCCCGGTCCTGTCCGCGGTACGGACGGTCTCGTGCGCACCGCCCCGCACCTCGAATGGACGGATGCCGCCATCGGCGACCTGATCGCGAGCACGACGGGCCTTCCCACCCGGGTGGGCAACGACGCCGCCCTCGGCGCCCTCGCCGAGCACCTGTTCGGCGCGGCTCGCGGCGCGCACGACCTGGTGTACCTCAATGGCGGCGCGAGCGGCATCGGTGGCGCCGTCATCGTCGGGGGCGTCTTGCTGGGCGGGGCGGGGGGATACGCGGGCGAGTTCGGCCGCAATCGTCCCGGCATCCTCGCTCCGGCCGACCGCCGCTCCACGGACGGTGTGCTGGAGGACGAGGTGAGCCGCGCGCGTCTTCTCGCGGTCCTCGGACTCGACGAGGCCGACGACGCCATCCTCGACGAGGCGCTGCGCACCTCATCCGCCCCCTCGGTGCGGGACGAGACCGAGCGTCAGCGGCGCATCCTCGCCACTGCCCTCGCGAACGCCGCGAACGTCCTCAATCCCGCGGTCGTCGTTCTCGGCGGCTTCCTCGCCACGGTGGCCGCGCTCGACATGGATGCGCTCGACGCGGCCGTCCGCGCCCAGACGATGCCCGCGTGCGCGGAGGATCTGCGCCTGCGCGTGGCCGGGCTGGGTGAGAACCGGCTGCTCGTCGGGGCGGCCGAGGCGGTGTTCGAGGCCGAGCTCTTCCCGTCGCCCTGAACGGCCGCCACCCACCCCGCGAGGGGGGAGGATGGAACCGGACCGACGGAGGAACCCATGATCCAGACACGACCGGCCGGCGCGAATTGGTCGGGGAACCACCGCTACCGTGCGGCGGAGACCCTGCTCCCGGCCGACCTCGATGAGCTGGCGACGGCGATCTCGGACGCCGGTTCCGTGCGCGTGCAGGCGACCCGGCACACCTTCAACGACGTCGGCGACACCGACGGTGCGCTGGTTTCGCTCGAACGGATGCCGGTCGCGATCGACGTCGCGGCGGAGCACGTCCGCGTCGAGGGTCTGGTGACCTTCGCGCAGCTCGCGCCGGTGCTGGAGGCCGAGGGCCGCGCCCTGCACAACCTCGGCTCGCTCCCCCACATCTCGGTCGCCGGCGCGACAGCGACCGGGACCCACGGATCGGGTGTGCTCAACGGCAACCTGTCCAGCGCCGTGACGGCGGTGGAGATCATGGATGCCACGGGCGCCATCGAGCGGTTCGACCGGGCGCACGCGTGGTTCCCGGCCGCCGCCCTCTCGCTCGGGGCGCTGGGCGTCGTCACGGCGGTCGAGCTCCGCACGGAGCCGACGTACCTCGTCACCGCGCAGGTGTACACGGGCATCTCTTGGGAGGCGATCGCCGGCGACCCGGATCGCGTGCTCTCGTGCGCCCGCTCCGTGAGTGTCTTCACCACGTGGGGCGATCCCGACGACGACCTCGTGTGGGTGAAGGCGAGCGATGGCGACGAATCCGACGCGGTCCTGCGCGGCCTCGGGGGCGAGCCCCTGCGCGGGCCCTTGCACCTCGGCCGGATCCGCACAGTGAACAACACCACCGCCCTCGGCACCGCCGGTCCGTGGCACACGCGCCTGCCGCACTTCCGCGCGGATGCCCTGCCGAGCGACGGCGACGAGATCCAGTCGGAGTACTTCGTCCCGCTCGCCTCGGCCCGCGAGGCGCTGACGGCTGTGCGCGCGATCGCGCCGTCGTTCACGGACCAGCTGCTCGTGAGCGAGCTGCGCACCGTGGCATCCGACGACCTGTGGCTCAGCCCCGCCTTCGAGCGAGACGTGCTCGCCGTGCATTTCACGTGGCGCAACGACACCCCGGGGGTGCGGGAGGCGCTCCCCCGCGTCGAAGCGGCTCTCGCCCCGTTCGACGTGCGACCGCACTGGGGGAAGGCGTTCACCCTGTCGGGGTCCGATGTGAGGGCCACGCTCCCGCGAGCCGACGACTTCTCGGCGGTCGTCCGCGCGGCCGATCCGGACGGCGTCTTCCGCAACGCCTTCTTGGAGCGGACGCTCGGTCTCTGAGGGCTCCCGCGTCCGGTCGCGGATTCTCGGAGCGGCGCACATCCTCGGCACGTGACGTGAAAAGCAGGCCGCGATCGGGCGACTCGAGTGGTGAAGGAGGGGGCTCCTCGGCGGGGCGGGCACGGAGCTCGCCAGCGGGATCGCCCCGCGGCGGTCCAGAGTGGACGCACCCGCCCACCGCCCGAAAGGCCCCATGCCTACGCAGCCGTCGTCCCCGACGGGCTGGGTCGCCATCGCTTCCGGCGCTCTCGACGTCCGAGCGTCGACCCCGTTCAGCTCGGACATCGAGATCCTCGTCGCACCCGCGATCCCCGGCGACGCGATGTGGGTGGCGGGCGCCGGGGCGCGACTGTGGCGGCGGCTCGTCCACGGTGGCCCGCTGAACACTCGCGACGACGAGGAGCGGTCGATGCTCCACGACATGGAGACGCTCGGCATCGCCTCGCCGGATGCCGCGCACCCCGACCGGGTCACCCGGCTCCCCGAACCGGTGCTGTCCTCACCGGTGCATGAACTCGTGTATGCCGTGACCGCGCGCGTCGCCGCGGCCCATGGCATCCCGTGCCTGTTCATCAAGGGACCCGCGCTGCACCACCAGGGCCTGCGCGAACGCGAGCACTCCGGCGACGTCGATGTCTGGTGCCACCCGCGGCACTGGGATGCGCTGGCCGAGGCGCTCAGCGCGTGGGGGTGGCATCGCGAACCCGACCCGTGGCGGGGCACCTCGGTGCACCATACGGCGACGATGACACCGCCGTCGTGGGGGTGCGAGATCGACGTGCACCGGCGCATCCCCGGTCTCGCTCTCGACGACGAGGACGCCTTCGCGATCGCCTCGCGGTGGCGCACCGTCGTCACCTACGCCGGTGTCGATGTCGCCATCCCCCGGCGCGACACCCACGCGGTGCTCGCCGCCGTGCATGCGGTGCGTCCGGAGATCGGGGCCGGGGCCCGATCCGCGGCCGCGTCGCACAGTGCGTCGGCCATGCTCGCCGCCGCGGAAGGGAGCGCGGAACGGGCCTGCGAGCTCGGCGCGGTGCCCGTTCTGCGAGCGGAGCTCGCAGGGCTGCTTCCCGACGAGATCCTCGACGCACACGCGGGCGGGCGGCCCCGCGACTGGCAATGGCGCGGTGCCCGCAACAGGGCGGTGGCCTACTGGCGGGCGCTCGGCGAGGAGCCGTGGCGGGTCCGACTCAGAGTGCTGTGGCGCTTCGTGTGGCCCCCCGACGACATCGCGCTCGCCTCGGCTCGTCAGGCGGCGGATGCCTCGACGAACCCGAACATCGTGCGGTGGCGGCGTCTGCTGCGGGGCGCGCGCGGCCTGCTTCCGCACCGTCGGTGACGGACCGCCGAGTCAGCGGTTCCTCTGTCGACGGCGCGCCTCAGCGCGCGTCGTCGGAGGGGCCTGCGCGGCGAGCTCGTCACGCTCGATCCACGGGCGCGTCGCGAGGACGAACAGGGGCACGAGAACGGATGCCGACAGCGGCCCCCACCCCACGAGGGCGTAGGGGGTCTCGGTCGCGCCGATCGCCAGCAGTCCGAGAACGAACGCGACACCGACGACCGACGTGGATCTCACCGGATCGCTGGCGGCTCCGCGGAAGGCGAGGAAGATGACGACGAGCCACCCGGCCAGCACGAAGGCGCCGCCGAGGATGAGCGTGGTGAGGACGAGGTTGTGCCCGTGGCTGGCCGCGCTGGAGAGGGTGTCGCGCAGCGCGAGGTAGTTGTCGGCGTACCAGTGGGCCCCGAGGCCGAACACGCCGTTGTCGCCGAGCGCCTGGCGACTGTGAATCCAAATGGCCCCGCGGTAGGTGAACGCCTGGGGGTCGGTCTCGCGGAACGGGAGCAGGATCACCGCGATGAGAGCAACGACGGCTCCCGCTCCGCTGACCACGACGAACGCTACGCGGGAAAGCAGACGAGACAGCAGGAGGACGGCGACCATGACGGCAGCTCCCACGAGGGCCGTGCGCGACGACGTCAGGATCAGCGCCCACACGATGACCCCGAACGACAGCCATCGCAGCGGCCACGCGCGCATGAGGAACACGAACGGCAAGGTGAACGCCAGAAACATCCCGAGGATGTTCGAATGCGAGAAGATCCCCGCCAGAAGCGGCGCCCCGGTGATCGACTTCTCGAACAGTCCGACACCGCCCGAGATGAGCACGGAGGACGGGTCCACGTACATCGCGACGATCGATCCCGCGGCGACCGCGGTTCCGACATAGCCGAGGACGACGAGATCGGGCGGTTTCACCCGCACAGTCACCAGGAGAACGCCTCCGGCTGCCGTCAACAGCAACCCCAGGCTCGGGGGTCTGCCGTGCAGGAACTCGTTCGCCGCGAGCAGCAGACCGGGGAGCACGACCACGAGCAGCCCCGGCCCCGAGACCTGCGAGAACAGCAGGAACAGCAGCGCGGCGGAGGCCGCGACGGCGGGCACGAGCATGCTCCCGACCTCGGCGATCGCCGCGGCGGCGGGCGCCGTGGCGGTCTTGCCCTCGATGTACGCCGACCGGTCCGTCACGAGCGTCTCGATGAGCGGACCCACCAGCGAGTAGGCGCACAGGAGCACGACCATGATGCGCCGCGCCCCGAGCGAGTCGACTAACCCGTTCGGCGCCGCGGACGGCGGAACGGTCGCGGGTCCTCGACTGGCTAGCGTGCTCACGGCCGACACCGTACAACCCGAGAGGAGCACCATGACCTCGAGCTCCGTCGTCTCGCCGCGTCGCCGCGGCGCGGCCTTCCTCCTCGGCGCGCAGTGGGGTCGGTACCTTTCGCAGATCGCCGGGATCGTGGTGCTGGCCCGACTGGTGGGTCCGGCGGAGTTCGGCATCGTCGCCATCGGGGCCGCGGTGGCGGGCCTTGCCGCCGTCCTCGGCGACTTCGGCCTGAGCATGGCTGCGTTGCGCGCCCCCACGCTCGATGCACAGCAGCGAACGAACCTGTTCTGGACGAACACCTCGATCGGGGTGCTCGCCACCGGCATCGTCCTCGCCGCGGCGGTACCGGTGAGCGCGGCCGTGGGCGACGACCGTCTCGTCATCGTCCTCGCGCTGCTCGCACCGGCGTTCGTGCTGCGGTCGGCGAGTGCGCAGTTCCGCGTCGAGCTGAACCGGTCGGGTCGACTCGGCCGCCTGGCCGCGGCGGAGCTGAGCGGGGATCTCGTCGGACTCGGCACGGCGATCGTTCTCGCCCTGCTGGGCGGGGGCTATCTCGCCATCGCCTCGCAAGGAACGGTCGCAGCTCTCGTGACCCTCGCGCTGGTCATCGGGCTCACCCCGTGGCATCCGGGTCTCCCCCGCCGCGGAGCCGACATGCGCGGCCTGCTGACCTTCGGAGGCCACACGTTCGTGGTGCACGCGCTGAACTACGCCTCGACCAACGTCGGAATCATCATGCTGGGCGGGACCACCACCGACCGGGCGGTCGGACTCTTCAGCCGGGCGATCCAGTTGGTGAATCTTCCGATCGACCAGCTCATCACTCCACTGACCCGCGTCGTGATCCCGGGCCTTGCCGATACCACCGACCCCACCCCGCTTGTCGCCCGGCTGGCGCGCTATCAGACGCTGTTGAGCTACCCCGCCCTGGCGTATCTGAGTCTGTTCACGGCCACGGCGGAATCGGCCATCACCGTCGTTCTCGGCCGCGAATGGGCCGGTGCCGCGGTCTTCGTCCCCATCCTCGCCGTCGGCGCGCTCTTCCAGACCCTCGGATACCCGCAGTACTGGGCGTTCGTCGCCACCGGACGGTCGGGATTGCTGCTGACGAGCGAGGCGATCGGTCGGTCGCTCATGATCGGACTCGTCCTCGCGCTGTCGGCGATCGGGCCCGTCGGCGTCGCGATCGGGATGACCTCGGGTCAGGTCGTGCTGTGGCTCGCCGCCTTCCTTCTCCTGCCCCGCGCCGGCATCGCATCGGCCACGCTGGCGCGCGCGGGTGCGCGCCCCGTCGCGGTCTTCGTGACCGCGTGCGTCGTGGCATCCCTCGTCGACGCGGGCTTCTTCACCCCGCTCGACGCGTGGACACGCCTGCTCGCGATCGGCGCGACGTGGGCCATCGTCGTCGGTGCGCTGATCGTCCTCGTCGCCCGTCGGGACCTCCGCTTTCTGCGAGACCTCGCACGGCGCCGCTGACCCGCGCCGCCCGAGACACCGAACCGACGGAAGACCCCCATGCCGCGCACCCCCGCCACCGAGGATCGGCGCTGATGGCCCGATGCCTAGTGATCGGCGCCAACGGGTTCTTGGGTGCGCGGCTCTCCGACGCCCTCGCCGAGGCGGGCCACGACGTGACGGGCTTCGATCGCTACAGTCGCGGCAGTCGCGCCTTCTCGTCGCCCGACATTCGAATCGCCGCCGGCGATTTCCTCAACACGGCCGACCTGGCCGCCGCCGTGGAGGGCCAGCAGTACGTCTTCCACTTCCTCTCGACGACGACGCCCGCGACGGCCGACAGCGAGCCCACCGTCGATGTGCGGACCAACGTCAGCCAGAGCATCGAGTTGCTGTCGCTGTGCGTGACGGCCGGTGTGCAGCGCGTCTTCTACGCCTCCAGCGGCGGCGCGATCTACGGCCCGCAGCGGCGCCGCGTCTTCGACGAGAACACGGCCCCCGCTCCGGTATCGCCGTACGGCATCGGCAAGCTCACGGTCGAGCGCTACCTCGACTACTACGCCACGACCGCCGGACTGGATGCCGTGGCCCTGCGCATCTCGAACCCGTACGGGCCGCACGCCAGCCCCGCCAAGCGCCAGGGAATCATCCCGCTGACGCTCGACCGCATCCGGCGCGGCGAGTCGGTGATTCAAGTCGGTGACGGCTCGATGGTCCGCGACTACATCCACGTCGATGACCTGGTCGCCCGGATCCTCCGCATGGTCGACACCCGTCCCCGCTACCGGGCGTACAACCTCGGCAGCGGCCACGGGCACTCGGTCGCCGAGGTCTTCGCGGCGATCCGCTCCGTGGTCGGCCGCGACTTCGACGTGGCCGTCGTCCCGAAACCCGCGACGTTCGTCGATCACGTCGTCCTCGACGTGTCGCGGTTCCGCCGAGAGTACGGCGCCGACGACGACAGGACACTCACCGAGGGGATCGCCCACACGTGGACCGAGATGGCGACGCGATGACCCGCGTGCTGCACGTGACCGAGGCGATGAGCAGCGGGGTCCTGAGCCTCGTCGACAGCATCTCCCGGCGTCAGGCCGAGGAGGGCGCCGCGGTCGATGTGCTGTTCGCCCCGCGCCCGGACACCCCGTCCGACGCGGCGCTGCGCGGGCGGTTCGATCCCCGCGTGGGACTCGAACGCGTCTCGACGGGGAGCCGCCTTCGCGATCTGCACGCCCTGTCCACCGCGGTCACGCGCCGTGCCGCCGAGGTCGACGTCGTCCACCTCCATTCCAGCTACGCCGGCGCCGTTGGCCGCCTCGCACTCCGGCGGATGCTCCCCGCCGACCGCGTCTTCTACTCGCCCCACGGATTCGCCTTCCTGCGCCTGGACGTGCCGGCGCCGGTGCGGCACGGGATCCGGAGTCTCGAGCGCGTCTTGGCGCGGCACTCGACCCTCGCGCTGACCTCACCCTCCGAGTACACCCTCGCGGAAACCGCCCTGCGGCCCCCGCGCGCGCACGTGCTGCGCACCGGCATCCCCTCCACCTCCGTCCGCGGCCAGGCGCGGGCTGTCGATCCGGATCGGCGCCCGGTCGTCGGCATGATCGGCCGCGTCACCGCGCAGAAGGCGCCGTGGCGTTTCGCCTCGGTGGCACGCGCCCTGACGGACCGGGCCGACTTCCTCTGGATCGGTGGGGGAAGCGACCGCGACGAGCGGCGATGGTTCGGCGATTCGCCCGTCCGCGTCACCGGGTGGGTCTCGCCCGCGCGGTTGGCCGAGCTCATCGACACCATCGACGTCCTGCTGTTCCCGACACTGTGGGAGGGGATGTCCCTCTCGCTCATTCAGGCCCAGGCGCACGGCATCCCGGCCGTGGTGTCGGATGCCATCGGCAACCGTGACAGTGTCGAGCCCGGAATCACCGGCTTCGTCTGCGCCGACGACGAAGAACTTGTCCGGGCCACGCGCCGTCTGCTCGATGACCCCGCGCTCCGTGGGCGCATGTCCGACGCGGCCCTGCAGTGGGCACGTCGCGGTCTCATCGACGACGCGCTCGGGCGCGACTCGCTGGAGCTGTATCGGCGGTCCGTCGCGCGCGACCGATCGGGTGCGGTGTGATCGTCGTCAACGCCCGGTTCCTGACCCAGAAGACGACCGGCATCCAGCGTTTCGCCACCGAGATCACTCGAGAGCTGCTGACGCTGCGGTCCGACATTCTGCTCGCGGCTCCGAGAGACGCCACCGATCTCGCCGGACTCGACCCGGCCGCGGTGCACCGGGTCGGAAGGCTCACCGGCCACCCGTGGGAACAGATCGATCTGCCGCTGTTCGCTCGCCGCCGACGCGCTCTGCTGCTCGGTCTCGCGAGCACGGGTCCGGTCTGGTACCGCCCGCAGATCTCGACTCATCACGACATCACCTACGTCCGGCATCCCGAGAGCTTCGGGCGCCGCTTCCGCGCGCTGTACGGCGTGGTCGTGCCGCGCCTCATCGCGCACAGCGCGCACCTGCTCACCGTGAGCGATTTCTCTCGCGACGAGATCGCGCAGCACTTCGGTGTCGCGCCCGAGGCGTTCACGGTCATCGCCAACGCCGCCGATGAGCGGTTCCGCCCCCAGGGCCCCGACGAAGAAGCCGAAGACGGCCGCTACCTCCTCGCGGTGTCCTCGCCCAACGCGCACAAGAACTTCGCGCGGATGATCGAGGGATTCCGCCGGCTCTCCCTCACTCACGCCGATGTCGAACTGCGCGTGGTGGGAGGGCAGGCGCGCAGCTTCTCCCGCCAGGACTACGGCGACGACCTCGATCGGGTGCGCTTCGTCGGCCGCGTCGATGACGACGAACTCGCGCGTCTGTATCGGGGCGCGCTGGCGTTCGTGTTCCCCTCGCTGTACGAGGGGTTCGGTATCCCTCCGCTGGAGGCGCAACGGTGCGGGTGTCCCGTGATCGCCGCGCGCGCCGCCTCGATGCCGGAGGTGCTCGGCGATTCCGCGCTCTACATCGACCCGTACGACGTCGACGACATCGCGCGCGCCATGGCCACCGTCATCGACGACCCCTGGGTGCGCGACCGGCTCGTGGCGAAAGGCCACCGCAACGTCGCGCAGTACTCGTGGCGGGCTTCGGCCGCGCGCGTCTCGCGTGTGCTCGACGACGTTCTCGCCCGCGAGGGCCTCGCTGACGCAACGTCCCCGCGGGCCCCGCTCTGACTCGTCTGCGGATGACGTGGGGAGCTCCCTCGATCGACGTCAAGGGAGCCCGGATCGGAAAGGACCCGCCGTACTGTCGCGGACATGAGTACCGAACGCGACCAGTACACCTTCGACAACCCCGTCACCCGCTATTCGCGCGTCGAGCCTCCCCTCCAGCACCAGCCGGAGCCGGGCGTGCAGGCCGACATGACGCCGGTCCCCGACCTGGGCGAGAACACCTACCGCGGTCTCGGACGACTCGTCGGCCGCAAGGCGCTCATCACGGGTGGCGACTCCGGAATCGGCGGCGCCGTCGCGATCGCCTTCGCGCGCGAGGGGGCGGACGTCGCGATCGTGCATCTGCCCGATGAGCAGCGCGACGCCGACCACGTCCTCACCCAGATTCGGGATGCCGGCCGCACCGGCGTCTCGATCGCGACCGACATCACCGATCCCGCCGCGTGCCGCGCCCTGGTCGCCGACGCCGTGGAGGCGCTCGGCGGCCTGGACATCGTGGTCAACAACGCCGGGAAGCAGGTGATGGTCGAGAAGGTCGACGACCTCTCCGACGAGCAGTTCGAGCAGACGTTCCGCACGAACGTGTTCGCCCCGTTCTGGATCACCAAAGCCGCGCTGCCGCACCTCCCCGAGGGCGCCACGATCATCAACACCGCCTCGCTCGAGGCCTACGTCCCCGCCCCCGACCGGCTCGATTACGCCGCCACCAAGGCCGCCATCAACAACCTGTCGAAGGGGCTCGCGCAGCAACTGGCGTCGCGCGGCATCCGGGTCAACGTCGTGGCCCCCGGACCGACCTGGTCCGCCCTGCAGGTGAGCCAGGGCGTCTCCGACGAGCAGATGGAGCACTTCGACGACGAGAGCACCTATCAGCGCGCCGGACAGCCCGCCGAGATCGCGCCGGCCTTCGTGTTCCTCGCGTCCGCGGAATCCAGCTACGTCTCCGGCGAGACGCTCAACGTCAACGGCGGCATGGTCACGCCGTAACCGCGAGCTCGCGGCATCCACCGGCCCGCACACGTCCGGCGGATGCCGCGGGCCGGCGCCCCTCGACCCTCGCGCGCGCGGAATCTGCCGGAGATGCGCTCCTTGCGTAAAACGGCTGGAAGCGCAACCGGCCCATGCCCGCCCCGGGGGTGCGAAAGCGTGAAGGCATGCCGAGCCCGAACGCCTCCCCCACCCTGTATCTGCTGCACGCTCTTGGGGCGAGCAGCGGGTCGTTCCAGCGGATCGGCGACGCGCTGACCGGACACGTGGACGTGCAGGGCATCGACCTTCCCGGGTTCGGCTCGGCTGCCGCGGTATCCGACACCTCGCTGGAAGCCACGGTCGAGCATGTCGTGCGCGTCCTGTCCGCGCGGGCGCGAGGACGGTGGATGCTCGGCGGCCACAGCATGGGCGGAAAGATCGCGGCGCTGGTAGCCGCGCGCGTCCTCGACGGAACCGCGCCTCTGACGGGCCTCGCCGGGATGGTGCTGCTGGCTCCGTCGCCGCCCCGGCCCGAGCCGATGGACGAGGAGCGCCGCGCCGCGATGCTGTCGTGGGTCGACG
Organism: Microbacterium mcarthurae; assembly: GCF_046064585.1. NCBI lineage: Bacteria > Bacillati > Actinomycetota > Actinomycetes > Micrococcales > Microbacteriaceae > Microbacterium > Microbacterium mcarthurae. The sequence goes on from NZ_JAROCE010000002.1 coordinate 17,815, forward strand.
ACGGGGCGATCTCGGAACAGGATGCCGAGACCTTCATCGCGCAGAACACCGCGCGGCCGCTCGACCCCGGTGCGCACAGCGTCGCTCTCACCGACCTGCGCCGCACATCGCCGACGGCGTGGCGTGCGTGGCTCGAGACGGGGAGCCGTGTCGACGCCCGCGCCGACGTGGGTCGCCTCGATCTGCCCGTCCTCGTGCTCGCGGGTGAGGACGACACCGACCTCGGCGCCGCCGCGCAACCCGGGCTCCTCGCCGACGTGTACCCCCGTGCGCGCTTCCACCCCCTCGCGGACACCGGGCACATGATCCCCTTCGAACGCGCACCCGAAGCGGCCGCGGCCATCGCCGCTTTCGTCGCCGACGAGGTGCTCGCCGGCCCCGTGGTGCCCGATGCCTGGGCTCGGCTGATCGCCGGAGACCGCGTGGACGCCCGGACCCGTGGCATCCTGAACCGCCGGGCGATGCCCGACGATCGCGGGTACGCTCCGCGCGCGCTCGACCTGGCGCAGCTGACGCTTCTGCGGGAGATCGCGGATCTGGTCGTGCCGCAGGATGGCCCCGCCATCGATATCGCCGCGCGCGTGGACGCGCAGCTGGCCCGCGGCGAGGGAGACGGGTGGCGACCGGAAGGACTGCCGCCCGACCCCGAGGCGTATCGGCGCGGGCTGAACACCCTCGCGGCGGTGTGGCCGACGGACCCGATCGAGCGCGAGACCGTGCTGCGTGCAGCGATCGACGGCGACGGCCCCGCCGAGGGGGAGCTGGATGCCGACCTCCTCGCGGCGTGGCTCGAGGATGCGCGCGTCGACCTCGTGCGCCAGTGGCTGGCCCACCCCGCGAGCATGGCGCGCACCGGCTTCGACGGTTTCGCCACCGGCGGTCGCGAGCCTCTGCGGGGCTACGTCCACCTCGAGCTCGGACGACGCGAGGACTGGGAGCCCGCCGACGTCGGCGGCACGATCGCGACGGGAGACGCCGCATGAACCTCACCGACATGCGCACCCACGGCACCGATGACATCGTCGACGTCGTCGTGGTCGGGACGGGTGCCGGCGGCGCCCCGTTGACAGCCGAGCTCGCGCGACGCGGACTGTCGGTCGTCGCCCTCGAAGCGGGACGGAACTTCGACCTCGACGACTTCACCCCGGATGAGACCGAGGCGGTCGAGATCAACTGGATGTCCGAGCGGCTCAGCGGCGGTGTCGACGCCACCGCGTTCGGCCCCAACAACAGCGGTCGCGGCGTGGGCGGGTCGACGCTGCACTGGGGGGCGTTCAGCCCGCGCCCCGACGCCCGCGACCTCCGCCTGCGCAGCGAGACCGGCGAGGGCCGCGACTGGCCGCTCGATCCCGGCGAGCTGCTGTCGTACGTCGCCCGCGTCGAGGGCGACATCGGCGTGTCCGGTCCGACGCCGTACCCGTGGGACGCCGACCGCTCGTACGCCTACGCCCCACCGGCCCGCAACGCCCCGGCGAACCTCGTCGGTCGCGGGTGCGAGGCCCTCGGCATCCGGTGGGCGGACGCGCCGGCCGCGGTGCTGACCCGCGCTCGCCTGCAGGACCATCACGGCGAACGCCGTTCGTGCATCAACTGCGGCGCGTGCCACCAGGGGTGCCGGGTGGATGCCAAAGCCACCACGGCCAACACCTACCTGCCGGCCGCGGTGGCGCACGGTGCCGAGATCCGGGCCGAGGCGATGGTCCACGACATCGAGCTCGACGCCCGCGGGCACGTGACGGCGGTCGTGTACCGCCAGGACGGCGTGGACGTACGCCAGCGATGCCGGTCCCTCGTCCTCGCCGCCGGCGGCGTCGAGACACCGCGGCTCCTGCTGCACACGGGCATCGCGAACGGCAGTGGACACGTGGGCCGCAACTTCCTCGCGCACGGCGCGACGCAGGTGTGGGGCCGGTTCGACGAGCCCGTGCGCGGGCACCGCGGCTACCCGTCGGCGCTCATCACCGAGGACATGCTGCGCCCCGCCGATGCGGACTTCGCCGGCGGGTACCTCGTGCAGAGCCTCGGCGTGATGCCGCTGACCTTCGCCACGACGCTCGCGCGCGGCGGCGGCCTGTGGGGACGCGACCTCATGCAGCGCCTCGAGCAGGCGCAGCACATGGCGGGCATCGGCATCAACGGCGACTGCCTCCCGTCGGATCAGAACCGCCTCGTGCTCTCCGACGAGACCGACGAGTTCGGCATCCCCCGCGCCCACGTGACCTTCACGGCGGGGGCTAACGAGCAGGCGATGACGCGGCACGCGACCGCGTTCCTGCAGCGGGTGATGGAGGCCGCCGGCGCGCGCGAGACCCTGGTGCTCGCCCGGTCGGCGCACACCATCGGGACGTGCCGCATGTCGGCCGACCCCGGCGACGGCGTCGTCGACCCCGACGGTCGCTCGCACGAGGTCCCGAACCTGTGGATCTGCGACAACAGCGTCTTCCCCTCGGCGTTGGCCGCCAACCCCGCGTTGACGATCATGGCCCTGTCGCTGCGGACCGCCGACCGCTTCCTGGCCGCCTGAGGCCTGGCATCCACCGTCGCCGAGAGCACACGTTCGCTGGGCCCGCGGGAGGGCGGGCGGGGCGGGGCGGGCGGGGGAGAATGGATGCCATGAAGCTCGCGTACCTCGTCCGGTTCGCCGCCCTCGCCGAGGAGCTGCACTTCCCGCGCGCGGCCGAGCGCCTCGGCATCCCGCTCGCGTCGCTGTACACCACGGTCGACAAGCTCGAAGAGGAGGTGGGGCAGCCGCTGGTGTCGCGCACCCCTCCCACGCGTCTCACTCCCGCCGGCGCGCTGCTGCTCGACGAGGCGCGGGCCCGCATCGCCGATGCCCCTCCGCAAGCGTCCGCGGCGCCCAAGGCACAGGGCGGAAAGGCCAAGGCATCCAAGGGCAAGGGCCGCGCCCCAATCGTGAAGGGCCAGCCGAAGCCGTACAAGAAGCGTCAGGGGCGCTGACCGCTTCCGACGCCGCTCCCCCGACACGCATAAACGCTTTCCGCGTGCATAAACGCTCTCTCCACGCGTTTATGCACGCGGATCGCGTTTATGCGAAGCAGTCCCGCCGCGGCGCCCCCACCCCAGCACCCCCCGGCGCAGCCGCGCACGGTTCGCGGGCGCCGCTGATCACCGCTCGGTGACGCGACCCGACTCCACGCGCCAGTGGCGGTCGGTCTCGACGGCGGCGAGCATGCGGCGGTCGTGCGTGACCAGCAGCAGCGTTCCGGTGTACGACTCCAGCGCCTGCTCGAGTTGCTCGATCGCGGGCAGGTCGAGGTGGTTCGTCGGCTCGTCGAGCACGAGCACGTTGACGCCGCGCGCCTGCAGCAGGGCCAGCCCCGCGCGCGTGCGCTCGCCGGGCGAGAGACCATCGACGGGCCGCGAGACATGGTCGGCCTTCAGACCGAACTTCGCCAGCAGAGTCCGCACGTCGGCCGACGTCATCTCGGGCACGAGCGCCTCGAACGTCTCGGCGAGCGGCCGCTCCCCCACGAGCAACGACCGCGCCTGGTCGATCTCGCCGATCGCGACGCTGCTCCCGAGCGAAGCCGACCCTTCGTCCGGGGTCTGACGGCCCAGGATGCCACGCAGCAGCGTCGTCTTCCCGGCACCGTTCGGCCCGGTGATGCCGATGCGCTCCCCCGCGTTCACCTGGAGCGACACCGGCCCGAGCGTGAACGCCCCCTGCCGGAACACCGCGCCCGACAGCGTCGAGACGACCGAGCTCGACCGCGGCGCGGCACCGATGGTGAACTCGAGCTTCCACTCCTTGCGCGGCTCTTCGACCTCGTCGAGCCGCGCGATGCGGCTCTCCATCTGCCGCACCTTCTGCGCCTGCTTCTCGCTCGACTCCATGGACGCCTTGCGGCGGATCTTGTCGTTGTCGGGCGCCTTCTTCATCGCGTTGCGCACACCCTGGCTCGACCATTCGCGCTGCGTCCGGGCGCGCGCGACGAGATCGGCCTTGGTCTCGGCGAATTCCTCGTACTTCTCGCGGGCCTGGCGGCGCAGCGTCGCCCGCTCCTCGAGATACGCGTCGTAGCCGCCGCCGTACACGCGGTGCGTGTTCTGCGCGAGGTCGAGTTCGAGCACCCGCGTCACCGAGCGGGACAGGAACTCGCGGTCGTGGCTCACGAGCACGACACCGCCGCGCAGGCCCTTCACGAAGGACTCCAGGCGCTCCAGCCCGTCGAGGTCGAGGTCGTTCGTGGGTTCGTCGAGCAGCGCGATGTCGAAGCGCGAGAGCAGCAGCGCCGCCAGTCCCACGCGCGCGGCCTGGCCTCCGGACAGCCCTGTCATGTGCGCGTCGGGGCCCACGTCCAGGCCGAGGTCGGCCAGCACGACCGGCATCCGCTCGTCGAGGTCGGCCGCCCCGCTCGCGAGCCAGCGCTCCAGAGCGGTCGCATAGGCGTCGTCGGCTCCGACGGCGCCGGGGTCGCCGAGAGCCGCGGCCGTGGCATCCATCTCGCGTGTCGCCTCGGCGCATCCCGTGCGTCGCGCGATGTACGCCGCCACCGTCTCACCGGGCACTCGCTCGTGCTCCTGCGGCAGCCAGCCGACGAACGCGTCCGCCGGCGCCAGGGAGATCGTGCCGGACTGCGGGTCGTCGGCGCCGGCCAAGAGTCGCAGCAGCGTCGTCTTGCCCGCTCCGTTGGCGCCCACGACGCCGATCACATCGCCGGGCGCCACGGTGAGGTCGAGGCCGTCGAAGAGGGTGCGGTGCCCGTATCCTCCGGCGAGGCCGTGCGTGACGAGCGTGGCGGTCATCCGTCGATTCTTTCAGGCGTCTCGCGCACGGATCCCCGTCACGACTCAGCGCACGCTTCCGTCTCGCAGCGTGATCGGCCACCCGGCGCCCGGCGCCGCGACGAGCACCTCGGCGTCGCCGGTGAGCCGCCACTCACCGAACGCGTGAGGCACCGCGTACACCTGGCCGCCCTCGACCTCGACGCTCCCCGCGTCCGAGACCATGGCCCCCGCGCCCCCGGACACGAGCACCACCGCGAAGCCCGCCTCGCGTCGCTCGGTCTCCCCCGCCGCGTCGAACAGACGGAAGTAGGGGTCCGCCGCGGCCGGGAGGAGCGAGCGGAACCTGGTGCCCGCCGGGGTCTCGCCCGCCGTGCTGATGAGGGCGTCGAGCGCGTCGGCATCCAGCGCGTCGGTCGAGACCGACGGCATGACGGTGTCGAAGCCGAGATCGAGGTGCGACTCCTCGCGCGTGGACGTCGTCACCGACCACTCCAACAGGATGGAGAAGTCGGTCGGCTCCTGCACCTCCGCGAGGAAAATTCCGCCATCGATGGCGTGCACGGTCTCGGCCGGCACGAGCACCCCCATCCCGGGACGCACCACGACGCGGTTCATGTGCGCGAGCATCCACTCGCCGTCCTGCGCGTCACGACGGCGGTCGAGTTCGTCGCGGTCGACGGGGCGCTTCCAGCCGACGTGCACCGCGCAGTCGTCCTCGGTCTCGAGGACGTACCAGGCCTCGGTCTTGCCGTATGGGCAGTCGAGGTGGCTGGCGGCGAAACCACGGTCGGGGTGCACGTGGACGGGCAGGCGCTGGCGCGCGTCGAGGAGCTTGACGAGGATGCCGAGGTCGGCGGCATCCCGTCCTCCTCGCGCGCCCACCCACGCGGCGCGGTCCGCGCGCACGAGGTCGCGCAGATCGTCACCGTCTTCGGTCACGGCGAGACCCACCCGGTCGGAGCCGAAGCGGGACACGGTCGAGGCGAGCCACTCCTCGGGCTGACGATCGGTCTCGGGCTCGATGCCGCGCAGCGCCGCGATACGGTCGCCGCCGAGGTAGAAGTGCTGCACGGGATTCGGCGGCAGGAGGACGGGTCTCACCGGGGCTCCGATCGAGTGGGGGGTGACGCGGCGTCGATGCCGGCCGTTTCCACATCTACACCATCGGCGCGGACGGGCCACCGCGTTCCGTCGTCATGTGAAGCGTTCGAGACCGCCCCAGCCGCCCACCCATGCCTCCAGGTGCGGCTCGTCGCGCACCACGTGGACTCCGGATGCCACGAGCTCGCCCGCCGTGAATCCGACCCGTGCGCCCCAGCGCTGCGCGCGGCGGCGGGCCCGACGCGCACTCGCGGTCCCGAGCGGGGTGCCGTCGGCGGCGCGGACCTCCACCCACCCCTCCTCGCCCTGACCGAGAGCACTCAGCCGCGCGGCGAGCGCGCCGGCATCGTCCACGAGCACGGGACGATCGAGCCGCCAGATCACGCGCCCGTCCGGGACGGCGCCGGAACGCACGCGCGGATCCGACGCGAGCGCGGCGGTCGACGGCGGCGCGTCGAGCACCACGGTCGCGCGCGGGAACGCGGCCAGGAGCGCGTCGACGCACAGGAACACGGCGGCGTCGGAGTGCTCCCCCGTCAGGTGCACCACAAGGTCGGGGACGGCGGGGAGGAGTCCGCGGCCCGCGGAGCCGGCGACGGGGATGTCGGTCGCCAGGCGCAGCGTCTGCCGGTTGCCCTCGCGCGCGCGATCGAGGTCTCGGCCCGACCAGTCCGGCCCGTCGTGCCACGCGACCGCCTCGGGCACGTGGGCCAGGACCGCGCCCGCCTGCCAGGCCCGATGCACCCACTCCCAGTCCTCGCCGCCGTACGTCGTGTACGTCTCGTCGAATCCGCCCACCTCGTCGAAGAACGCCCGCGTGCACGCCGACACGGCCCCGATGACGTAACGGTACGAACGGTCGTCGGCGCGCAGGAGGTTCCCGCTCCGGGCGTACTCGTCGCGGAGCCAGGCCGGTTCGCTCAGCTCGCGCGTCGGGCCGGCCTCGGAGACGGGCACGGTCGGGGGCACCCCGGAGAGATCGGCATGCCGCCGTCGGCCGACGGTCACGGCCTCCGGCAGCAGGGCGGGCAGCCGCGACAGCGCCCGGACGTAGCCCGGCTCGGGCGTGGTGTCGGCGTCGAGGAAGCACAGCACGTCCCCGGTGCTGGCGGTGACGCCGAGGTTGCGGGCGGCTGCGGCCCGGAATCCGCGGTCGTCCTGGCGGACGAGCCGCACACCGTCCGGGACGACGGGGGCCTCGGGCGAGCCGTCGTCGGCGACGACGATCTCGAGCCGGTCCGCGGGGTGATCCTGCGCCGCGAGCGCCGCCAGCGTGCGCGCCAGTTCCTCGGGCTGGGCGTAGTGCGTGACGATGACGCTCACCCGCGGCGGCTCGGGCTCGAGGCCGGCCACGTCGTCCCACCGGTTCCCGACGACCCCGCGCGCGGGCGCGTCCAGCGTCCGCCACCACGACACGTAGGCCCGGGCGACGTCGGCGGGACCGACGGGGACAGGGTGGATGCCGTGCCAGGTGGCATCCGGATCATCCGCCGCCGCGCGCACCGCCGCGGCGAGGTCCTCGGGCTCGACGGCGTGGAGCGTGCCGGGTCGGAGCGCGTCCATCTCGTCGACGTACCGGTTGCGCACCGCGATGGGCCGCCGTCCCCAGCCGATCCACGACGCCAGCGACCCCGATGCCGAGACGTGGCGGTGCGCGATCACGGGCACCGCCACGGCGCGGGCGCGGACGGCCATCTCGTCATCGTCGAGCCACCCGGTGACCTCGACCTCGACGCCGGCGTCGGCCGCCCGGCGAACGAAGGAGTCCAGGTCGGCGGCGTGCCCGTCGGACGCGCGCCCGAGCACCGTCATCCGCGTGATCCCGGCGCCGATCGCGGCGGCGAGCGCTTCGTCGTGCCCCTTGCCGGGGTAGAAGTAACCGAGCACCCCGATGGTGCCGTCCGGGCGCGGAGCCTCCCCGCCGGTGACCGAGGGCACGGGCAGCGGGACGACCTCGACGGGTCCGTCCCACACGCCCTCCTCGGCGAGGAGATCGCGCTCGTGCACGCTGTTGACCGCCACCGCGCGCGCCTCCCGCGCGACGGCCGCATAGAACGCGCGGCGACGCGGGCGGTTGCGCTCTCCGTCGGACTCCTGCGGGACGTCGTGCAGCGTCACGGTGACCGGATGCCGCCGGGCGAGGGACGTGAACCGATCGGTGGCCTCCTCGGGCGACGTCCCCCACATCCGGTCGGTCACGTGCACGTGCAGCGGCGTCCCCGCCGGCAGGTCGGTGAGGTCGTCGGGGGTGACGACACGCACCGCGGGGTCGAGGACGCGGACATCGGCCGCGACCGCGCGGGCGTAGGCCGCGACGCCGTGCGGTCCGGGCGGCGCGACGAGGACGGGGAGCGCGCTCATGCGGCGCGCCACCGGCGCAGCAGCGGCGCGAGGCGCTCCACCGCCGCCGCGACGAACTCCGGGTGCTGCGCGTACCACCGGCGGTGCGCGTCGACGACGGCGTCCGGGTCGAGGCGCTCCCCGGCGACGATCCAGTCGCGCCGGGGCTCGGCATTAAGGCCCCACGCGTCGACCACCCACGGCTCGAGGGGCGCCTGCACCCCCGCGAGGATCGGCCGGCCCGGATCGACGGCGGTACCCGGTGCCCCCAGTGCGGCGACGATGCGTTCCCCCAGCGGAAGGAACACCGCGTTGCCCGGGTGGTTGACGGTGCGCGCGAGGTCGGGCACGACCTCGTCGTACAGATCGGATGCCACCACGTCGACGCCGATCTCCTCCCGCCGCCGCAGCTCGGCGAGGGAGTCGTCGGCCACGGCCCGGACGACGGCGCGCGGAAGCTCGGCGGCCACGGGCAGCCCCGCGGCCTCGGCGAGCGTGCGGACGTCGTGGTACGCGACGAGCGGAGGGTCCTCGTCCACACCGGGGACACGGATCGCGGCCTGGAAGGGATGGAGCCCGCCGTACCGGAGGGAGGGCACCACGACCGTCCGCGCCCCCGGGGGAAGGGCGGCGCGCAGTTGCGAGGTCCCCAGCGGCAGGGCACGGTAGTCGTCGCGGATGGGCTGGACGACGAGGAACGCCGCCCCGGCCAAGAGACGGTGCAGGCGGTCGGCGTCGGCGGCATCCATCTCGTGCACGGCGGGCACCCGCACACCGGGGTGATCCTCGTTCGAGACCACGAGGCGGATCGATTCGGCCTGGCAGTTGCCGACGACGACGCCGTACCCCCCGGGCGCGGGCTCGTCGCCGAAGAACGCCGCGTAATGGGCACGGCGCGCTATCACCGCCGCCGTCTCGTCCGCAAGCGTCCCCGACCCGTCATCCCCGCCGCTCATGATGTGAACGTACGCCGTCGCCGCCGTCGCCTGGGAACGGTTGCGTTGACTTGCGACGGGTCTGCCGATGCGATACGCGCCACACGCGAACCCAGGAGGACCACCGATCGACGCCGCAGCCCCCCGCCGTATCCGGGTCGCCGCCGTGCCCGCCGCGCACCCGTACGTCCGGGCCGTCACCGACGAGCGCTTCGTGGAGGTGTGCGCGGATCCCCCGCCGCCGGGCGCGGCACCGGGGCAGTGGTGGCCACCGCAGGTCCTGCTCCCGGCGTGGCTCGAGGAGCACGCCGCCGACCTCGACCTCGTGCACGTGCACTTCGGCAGCGAGTCCTACGCCGCCGAGGAGCTCGCCGAGACCGTGCGCACCCTGAACCGCTTGCGGCTTCCCCTCGTCTACACCGTGCACGATCTCGAGAATCCCCAACTGCGCGACCAGGCTGCGCATGACGCCGCGCTGCGCGTGCTCATCGGGGGCGCCGACGCCCTGACGACCCTCACGGCGGCGACGGCCGCCGACGTGGAGCGCCGCTTCGGGCGGACGAGCACCGTCATCCCGCACCCGACCCTCGTGAACGACGAGACGCTTCCCTCGGGAACCCCCTCCCCCGTGACCCGGGTCGGCGTCCACCTGCGCGATCTCCGCCCGAACATCGACGGTGTCGGCACGACGGCCACCCTCGTGCGGGCGATCGCCGACCTGCGCGCACGCGGAGCGAACATCGAGGCGGTCGTGCGCGTGAACGAGCGGGTACGCGACGCCGACGCCGCGGCATCCATCGACGCTCTCGCTCGCAACGCCGACGGGGTGAGGCTCGAACGGTCCGCGCGGCTCGACGACGACGCCCTCGTCGCGTGGCTCGCCGACCTCGACGCGTGCGTGCTGCCCTACACCCACGGGACCCATTCGGGGTGGGCCGAGCTGTGCTACGACCTGGCCGTCCCCGTCGCCGGGACCCGCGTGGGCCACATCGCCGCGCAGCACGCCACCGATTTCCACTCCTTCCGCATCGGCGACCCGGTCTCTTTGGAGCGGGCGATCGTGGATGCCACGGCCCCGGCGTGGTCCGTGCCCGGTTCCGACGCGCGGACGGCCGAGGTCGCCCGCCGCCGAGCGGACCGTCTCGACGAACGGGAGAGGGTGCGCGAGACGCACGTCGCGCTGTACCGCCGCTCGCTGCGGACGGAGCACGCCGCGTGACCCGGGCCGTGCAGCGCATGCGGGTGCTCGTGGTCGCCCCCTCCCGCTACCCGCTGCGGCAGCCCCACGCGGGAGGTCTCGAGGCGACGGTGTGGGACCGCGTCCGGTGGCTGCGCGACCGCGGGCACGAGGTCACGCTGTGCGCCGCAGAGGGGTCGGACTTCCTCGACGACTCTCCCGCGTTCGCGCTCCCCGCGCCCGCGTGGACTCGCGTCGAGGACGCCTCGGACACGTTCTATCCCGAGGGCTACGCCCGGGCCACGGATGCCGCGCACGAGGTCCTCCTCGACCGACTGCGCAGCGGGCGGCACGACTTCGATGTCATCGACAACCACAGCCTCCACCCCGCGCCCATCCGATGGAGCCGGGACGCCGACATCCCCGTCGTCACCACGTTGCACACCCCGCCCCTCGAGCCGATGCTCGAGGCGGCGGAGTACGCCCGCGGCAGCGCGCACCGTTTCGTCGCCGTCAGTCAGGCGACCGCGCGCGCGTGGTCGGTGGAGGGCGTGGACGCGTTCGTCTTCCCCAACGGCATCGACACCGATCGGTGGACGCGCGGTCCCGGCGGTTCCCGGTGGGTGTGGTCGGGACGCATCGTGCCCGAGAAGGCGCCGCACCTGGCGATCGAGGCCGCACGGACGGCCGGGGCGGAGATCGTCGTGGCCGGGCGCATCGGCGACGTCGACTACTTCCAGCAGGAGGTGGCGCCGCGCCTGGGCGGCCCCGCGCGTTACGTCGGCGCGCTGCACCAGGGCGACCTGTGCCGCTTGGTCGGGTCGTCCGCCGTCGCCCTCGTGACACCGATGTGGGAGGAGCCGTTCGGTCTCGTCATCGCCGAGGCGCTCGCGACGGGCACCCCCGTTGCGGCCTTCGACATCGGCGGGGTGGCCGAAGTGCTCGCCGGCATGCCGGGCACGGCCGCCGTCACCGTCGGTGACGTCACCGCGCTCGCCCACGCGGCGCTGGAGCTCGCCCGCCAGGGAGAGCGCGAGCCGCTCACGCGGGTCTGGACGCGCCGCGCCGCCGTCCGCGAGCACGCGCTGAGCCGACGCTACCGCGACGTGGAACGCGTCTTGACGCACACCGCATTGCGATCGAGGGAACAGCGGATGCCGGCGGTGTCGTGGTGATCGGCTGGTACATCCACCACCACGGGTACGGGCACGTCGCCCGGTTCCGCGCCGTGCACCCGCACCTGCGCGTGCCGGTGCGCGTGTTCTCCTCCCTCCCCCGCCCCGAGGGACTCGAGGGCGACGTCGAGTGGTTCGAGCTGCCGCACGACGCCGACCCCGTGGAGCGGGAGGACGGGTCGCTCTACGACCCGCGCGAGGGCGACCCCACGGTTCGCGGCGCACTGCACTGGGCTCCCCACGACCATCCCGGTCACCGTGCACGACTGGCCACCATCGCCGCGAACGCCGCCGACCTGCACCTGTTCGTCGTCGACGTCAGCGCCGAGGTCGTGGCCTTCGCGCGGCTCCTCGGTCTGCGCACGCTCGCGGTGACGCAGCCGGGTGAACGGACCGACGCCGCCCACGCGCTCGCGTACGACCTCGCCGACCGCATCCTCGCGCCGTGGGCGCACGGCGCGGTCACCGCCTCGTCGCTGACCGCCCGAACCGACCGGGTCGTGTGGACCGGGGGCATCTCGCGTCACGACGGTCGCCCCACCGCCGACCCGCACGGTGAACGGTCGGTGCTCTTCCTCGGTCGCGTGCTCGACGAAGACGTGCGGCGCGCGGCGGAAGACCTCCTCACCGCCGCCGGATGGCGCACGAGCGCGATCGGCCATGACCTTGCCTCGCACGTCGACGACCCGTGGCCCCTGATGACCTCGCATACCGTCGTCGTCAGCGCGGCGGGGCAGAACAGCGTCGCCGACCTCGCCGCGGCCGGGGCGCGGGCGGTCGTCGTCGCCCAGGACCGTCCGTTCGACGAGCAACGTCACACGGCGTGCGCGCTGCACCGGTGGAACCTCGCCCGTGTCGCCCCCGAGGGGGTCGACGCCGCGGGGATCGCCGACCTCGTCGCGTCGGCCGCCGACGACGATCCGGATTGGTCGCGGTGGCAGGTCTCCGGGGCGGCCGAGCGCGCCGCCGCCGCCATCGAGGCGATGCTGCCGTGAGGCTCGCGGTCCTCACCGTCGCCTCTGCCGCGCGCCGCGCACACCTCGAACGTCAACGCGAGGTGCTCGCCGCGGTGGCACCCGACACCGCGCGCGTGGAGGTGTTCCTCGACGACGAGGTGGCGCCCGGCATCCGGGATCCCGAGGCCCGGACGCTGCACGTGCCGCCCGGTCCGCACGGGCTGTGCGTGGGCGCTGGTCGGAATGCCGCCGCGGCCGCGGCGATCGCGGACGGTGCGGAGCTGCTGGTGTTCCTCGATGTGGACTGCCTGCCCGGGCCCGACCTGTTCGCGCGGTACGCGGACGCCGCCCGCACGCATCCCGCCGCGCTGCTGGCGGGACCCGTCACCTATCTCGCGAGCGTGCAGCGCCCCGCGGTCGCCGATCTGCCGTTCGTGACGCGTCCTCACCGAGCCCGCCCGGCGCTTCCGCCGGGAGAGACCCGGACCGCCGACCCGGGCGAGTACGACCTGTTCTGGTCGCTGTCCTTCGCCGTGACCCCCGCGACGTGGCAGCGTCTCGGCGGCTTCCACGACGGGTACGAGGGCTACGGTGCGGAGGACACCGACCTCGCCTGGACGGCGCGCACCGCCGGTGTCCCGCTGGTGTGGACGGGCGGGGCGGATGCCTACCACCAGTGGCATCCGGTCTCTTCACCGCCGTGGCAGCATCTCGACGACATCCTGCGCAACGGCGCCGAGTTCCACCGGCGCTGGGGCGTCTGGCCGATGGGCGGATGGCTCGACGCCTTCGCCGCCGCCGGCGCGATCGAGCGCCGCGGCGCCGCCTGGGTGCGCGTTCCCAACGCGTGAGGTGCCAAGATTTGTCGCTTCGGGCGAGCCCGAAGCGACAAATCCTGGCACCTCACGCGCGACTCGGCGGGAGCCCTAAGCGGTGCGCAGCCAGGCAGACGCCTCGCCGGGGAGCGCACCCGACTCGACGGGAGCGCTCGACAGGAGCACCTCGCCGGCCGGGAGCGCAACAGGCTCGGTGCCGAAGTTCGTCACGACCGTCCAGCCGGCAGGGCGGGTGAAGGCGACGACGTCGTCCCGGCCGAGGTCGACCCACTCCAGGTCCTCGGCGGTCTGCAGCTCGTGCCGCAGGTCGAGGGCGCGACGGTAGAGCGACAGCGTCGAGGCCGGGTCGCCGTCCTGCCCGTCGACGGCGTAGTCGGCGAACCACTCCGGCTGCGGCAGGTGCGCTCCCCCCGCGCCGAACCCGAACGCGGCATCGGATGCCGTCCACGGCAGCGGCACGCGGCATCCATCCCGTCCGATGTCGGCACCGGGGCTGCGGAAGAACGTCGGGTCCTGACGGGCCGCGTCGGGGATGTCGGCGACCTCGTGGAGACCCAGCTCCTCGCCCTGGTACAGGTACGCCGAGCCCGGGAGCCCCAGCACGAAGAGAGCCGCGGCACGCGCGCGGCGCGCGCCCCGCTCCGCGTCCAGCGCCGGTTCGGTGCCGCCGGACAGCAGCCACTCGTTGCCGTGCTTGCGGGTCGGACGCCCGTCGGCATCCCGCTCCGCGTCGGGCAGACCGTACCGGGTGGCGTGGCGGACGACGTCGTGGTTCGACAGCACCCACGTCGTCGACGAGCCCGACTGTGCGGCGAGCGAGAGGTTGTCGGTGACGATGCGACGGAACTGCCGCGCGTCGAAGTCGGCCTCGAGCAGGTCGAAGTTGAACGACTGTCCCAGGCTCTCGATGCTCGCGTACAGCGGCACGCGCGCGGGGTGCACCCAGGCCTCGGCGACCGCGGTGCGCGGCGGGTCGTAGGAGTTGAACACCGCGCGCCACTCGGCGTACACCTCGTGCACGTCGTCGCGATCGAGGAGCGGGTGGTTGCCGTCCTGCGGCATCGCGGCGAGCTCGGCGGCGGAGGGCAGCGGCTCGCTGAGGTCCTTCGTCAGCATGTGCGCGACGTCGATGCGGAACCCGTCGACACCGCGGTCGCTCCAGAACCGCAGGGTCTTGACGAAGTCGGCGCGCACCTCGGGGTTCGCCCAGTTCAGGTCGGGCTGCGAGACGTCGAAGTTGTGGAAGTACCACTGGCCGTCCGCGACGCGCTCCCACGCCGACCCGCCGAACACGGACTGCCAGTCCGTCGGCGGCTCGGAGCCGTCGGGGCCGGTGCCCTCGCGGAAGATGTACCGGTCGCGCGCTGCGGAACCGCGACCGGCGGCGAGCGCCTCCTGGAACCAGGCGTGGTCGTTCGAGGTGTGGTTGGGCACGATGTCGACGACGACCCGGATGCCATGGGCGTGCAGCTGCGCGATGAGCTCGTCCATGTCGGCGAGGGTCCCCAGACGCGGGTCGACGTCGCGGTAGTCGGCGACGTCGTAGCCGCCGTCGGCGAGCGCCGACGGGTAGAAGGGGCTGAGCCAGATGGCATCCACCCCCAGTTCGGCGAGGTACGGCACCCGCGCGGTGATGCCGGGGATGTCGCCGAGGCCGTCGCCGTTGCTGTCGGCGAAGCTGCGGGGATACACCTGGTACACCACGGCCTGGCGCCACCAGTCGGGGGCGTCGGAGAGCTCGCGGGCGTGCACGGAGGGTGCGGCGGTGGTCACAGAGGAGTCCTTTCGGGGTGGGTGGCGGGTCAGCCCTTGACGGCGCCCTGCGTGACGCCGGCCATCACCCAGCGCTGGGTGAAGAGGTAGGCGACGATCGCGGGGGCCATGGCCATGAGGTACGACGCGAAGGCGACGTTGTAGTTGTTGCTGAACTGCGTCTGGAACAGGTTCTGCCGCACGGGCAGCGTCTGCAGGGACGGATCGCTGATGATGAGCGAGGGCATCATGAAGTCGTTCCACGCGTACAGGAAGGCGAAGATGCCGACGGTGGCGCTCATGGGCGCGAGGAGCGGGAAGATGAGTCGCCAGAACGTCTGCCACGTCGTCGCGCCGTCGATGCGAGCGCTCTCTTCGAGCTCGAGCGGGATGGAGCGCAGAAACGCGGTGAACAGCAGCACGCTGAAGCTCAGCTGGAACATCGTGGCGAGGATGATCACGCCGGCCGGGTTGTCGAGACCGACCCGACCGGTGAGCTGGATCTGGGGCAGCGCGACCACCGGGAACGGGATGAACATCGCCGCGAGCAGGTAGAAGAACGAGTACCGGAAGAGCTTGCGGTCCCAGTTGCGGGCGATCGCGTACGACGCGAACGCCGCGAGCACGATGGTCGCCGCGACCGTGCCGGCCGTGACGAGCAGCGAGATGACGAGGCCGACGGGGAACCGTGTGAGCGTCCAGGCCTGGACGAATCCGTCGAAGCTGATCGGTGCGGGGAATGAGAAGGCGTTGCCGTCGACGACCTGCGCCCCGCTCTTGAGCGCCATCGTGATGGTGACGTACAGCGGGAGCAGAACCGTCACCGAGCACAGGACGAGGATGGTCGTGGCCGACCAGTTCACACGTTCCATGCCGACGCGGCGGAAGCGGCCGCCGGTGCGCCGCCGCGCGGGGAGGGCGAGATCGGCCTGCTCGAAGGCGAGGGCCGGCTGATTGAGGGCGGTCATGCGAGGGTGTTCCTTCCCCGGGTCAGCGAGAGCTGGAGCAGCGAGATGACGACGGCGACGATGAAGAACAGGGCCGCGTTGGCCATCTGGTAGGCGTAGTCGCCGCCGTTGAAGCCGAGGATGATCGACATCGCGACGCTGCGCGTCGCGGTGCCGGGGCCCCCGGCGGTGAGGCCGACGATGATGTCGTAGGCGTTGAGGAAGCCCTTGAAGCCGAGGATGACGTTGATGACGACGTACCCGGCGACCAACGGCAGCGTGATGCGCAGCAGCTGCTGCGTCTTGCTCGCTCCGTCCAGGCCCGCGGCTTCATAGACGTCCCCGGGGACCGACAGCAGCCCCGCGATGTAGATCAGGAGCGTTCCAGGGATCGCCTGCCACGCGGTGACGATCACGATCGCGACCCAGGCGAGGTCGGGGTTGGCCAGCAGGCTCGACTCCAGCCACGGGATGCCGACGGCGGCCCCGGCCTGCGGCAGCGAATTGCTGAAGAGGAAGTTGAAGACGTAGGCGATGATGATGCCCGAGATCACCATCGGGATGACGAAGATCGTGCGCAACGTCCGCTTGAGGCGGATCTGCGCGGTGAGCCCGACGGCGAGCAGGAACGCCGCGACGTTGACGACGATCACCGTCGCCACCGAGAACCCGAACGTGAACAGGTACGCCTGCAGGATCGCGGGGTCGCTGAAGATCGCGATGTAGTTGGTCAGCCCGACGAAGTTCCATTCGCCGATGCCGATGGAGTCGGTGAAGCTGAAGAAGATGCCGATGATGCCCGGCACCGTGATGGCCAGTGTGAACAGCACGAGCGTGGGGATGAGGAAGAAGTAGTAGATCGGCTCGACACGGCGGGTGCTGCGGCGTGCGGCCGCCTTCCCGCCCGTGACGATCGTCGTGGTGGTGGTCATCGCGCGTCTCCTTCGGCGGCGGCATCGGTCGTCGACGCGGCAGGCTGCCGGAAGGCCAGACGCGCCCAGTCCTGATCCATCGTGCGCAGCGTCCGCTCCGGCGACGCGCCGAGGATCATGGCCTGCGCGTAGTTGAAGACGGGGATGGTCTTGGGCACCAGCACCGATGCACCCTGGTAGATCCGCCCCTCCTCGTAATAGGGGATCATCCCCGCCACCCGCGGATCGCTCGGGGCCGGGGCGTCCTTCGTCGGCGCGAATCCGAGCTGCGACTCGTTGTACGCCTCGATGATCTCGGGCTGGTAGAGGTACTCGAGGAAGTCGCGGGCGGCCTCCTGGTGCCGCGACCCCTCGGGGATGATGGCGGCGAGGTCCATGTTCACGCGCACGGCGAGGTCGTCGGGGTCGTCGGTCATGGGCAGCGGGAACGTCCCCACCGGCAGATCGGGCGAGGTCTTCGCGATCTCGCCGAGGGCCCACGGTCCCTGCAGGTACATCGCAGCCTGGCCCTGAGCGAAGGCGAGGTTGCCGTCGCCGTACGCCCGGCTGTCGGCATCCGGATTCGTGTAGGTCGAGGCGAGCTCGGTCATACGGTCCATCGCCGCGGAGAAGTCCTTCTCGAAGGACACGGCCGAGTCGGGGCCGACCGCGTCGCCCTCGGCGGCGAGCGCGTCGAAGAAGTCGATGACGTCCAGGGATCCCCCGACGGCGTAGTCGTACCACCCCTGTCCGACGGTCCAGTCGTCCTTGAACGTGCCGTAGAAGGGCGTGATGCCGTTGGCCTTCAGGGTCTCGGCGGTCTGCCGCAGCTCACCCCACGTGGTGGGGACCTCGAGCCCGAGATCCTCGAAGATCTGGGTGTTGTAGATGACGGAGGAGGCCATCACCGAGTAGGGCAGTGCGCTCGTGCGGCCCGCGCAGACGCCGTACTGGTCCATGAGGGGCTGCAGGTCTTCGCGGACGGTCGTCGCCGCCGTGGTGCCCGACAGGTCGGTCAGCGCGCAGCGCTGCACGAACCGGGCGACCTCGTAGTTGTAGTTGGCGAGCATGATGTCGGGCGGATTACCGCGGACGAAGCTCGCCGACACGACGTCCACGCCCGAGGTGTCCATCTCGACGCGGACCCGGTCCTGCGATGCGTTGTAGTCCGCGACCACCTCGTTCATGAACGTCAGGGCTTCGCGCTTGCTGAAGGTGAAGCGAATGGTCTCGCGACCGTCCGCCGAGCACCCGACGAGCATCGCCGCTCCCAGCGCCGTGACTGCCAGCGCCGCGGCACACCGCCGCACCGTTGCCGTCTTCGTCGACACGTGTCCTCCTCGCATCCTTGCGATCTTGAATCGGAGATTAAATCTACTCGTCAAATCAAACCGTTCACGGCAGTATTGCAGGAGACACAGAGGGGGTCAAGATCCGATGACGGATGCCACTGCCTCGGTGCCCTCGCTCCGTCGCCACAGCCTCGATGCCGTGCTCGCGTACGCGTGGGACGCCGAGGCGTTCACCGCGAGCGACGTGATGGCTGCGGTCGCGCTGACGCGTTCGACGACGATCGACGTCCTGGACGAACTCGTCGCTCGCGGGCTGCTCGTCGAGATGCCGAACGCGCGCGCGGTCGGCGAGTACTCGAAGGGCCGCCCCGCGCGGCGCTTCGCGTTACGAGCCGATGCCGGCCTCGTGGTCGGCGTCGACGCGGGGCGCGGACACGTGACCGCCACGGTCGCCGACCTGCGCGGTGTTCCCGTCGCCACGTCCCGGTTGTCGATAGACCCCGAACGCGACTCCCCCGAGCGTCGCCGACGCGCGGCGGAGAAGATCGTCGAGGCCACGCTGACGCGAGCCCACGCCACGCGCGACGATGTGGTCGCCCTGTGCGTCGGGGTTCCGGCGCCGGTGAATCGTTCGGGACGATCTCCCGCTCACCACGACGGTTTCTGGCAGCGGATGAACCCCGACTTCGTCGACACCTTCGCGTCGTGGGCGCCGGTGGTCCGGGTCGAGAACGACGCTCTGCTCGCGGCGATCGCCGAGCGCACCGACGGCGCCGCCGTGGGGTACGACGACTTCGTCGCCCTCCTGGCCGGCGAGCGCTTCGGCGCGGGAATCTGGGTCGACGGGCGGCCGCTGCGGGGCGCGCACGGCGGCGCGGGAGAGACGATGGCCTTCGACCGTGTCGAGGGGGTCGGGAGCGCCTTCGGCCTCGCCCCGCGGTGCGTCGAGGCGGCGCGTGCACTGATCGACTCGGGAGAACTCCCCGCCGGCAGCGCCCTGGCCGACGTGCCGCCCGCCGAACTGGATGCCAAGACCGTGCTCGACCTCGCCGCCGCGGGCGATCCCGGCGCTCTCGCGGTCGCCGCCGAGGTCGGCCAGGCACTCGCCGTGGTGACGGGCATGCTCGGGAGCCTCTTCGACGTTCGCCGCGTCGTCGTCTCGGGAGCGATCGCCGCCGGCGCCGCCCCGATCATCGCCGCCGCCGCGGCCGCACTCCCGACGGCCCTGCACCTCCCCCCGCCCGAGATCGTCGCCTCCTCCCTCGGCGCCGACATCGTGTCGACCGGCGCCGTCGCCGCCGCGATCGAGGCGACGCGCACGCGCGCGATCGACCTCGCCCCCTTCGCCCTCCCCGCCGAGCGCTCGAGGCGTGAGGCGTGAGGCGTGAGGCCTGAGGCCTGAGGCGCGAGGTGCGAGGTGCGAGGTGCGAGGTGCGAGGTGCGAGGTGCCAAGATTTGTCGCCCGCGAGCCCCCGGAGGCGACAAATCCTGGCGCCTCGCGCAAGCGGTATCGCGCAAACGGTATCGCGCGGACGGCGGTGCGCGAGCGGGCGTCGGGCGGCGAGCGCAACCCGTGGCCGCCGCGGGACACGGCCGGATAGCCTCGGCGCATGCCCGAATGGCCCGAACACGTCCTCTGGTGGCACCTCTATCCCCTCGGATTCGTGGGTGCCCCGATCCGCGACGGCGTGGACCCCGACGCGGCACCGGCGCACCGCCTCGACCGCATCGAGGGGTGGCTCGATCACGTCATCGAGCTCGGGTTGAACGGCCTCCTCCTCGGCCCGGTCTTCGCGTCCGAGACCCACGGCTACGACACCGTCGACCACTTCCGCGTCGACGCGCGTCTGGGCGACGACGCCGACCTGGACCGCCTCCTCGCCGCAGCGCGGGAACGTGGCATCCGGATTCTCTTCGACGGCGTGTTCAACCACGTGGGTCGAGGGCATCCGGCGTTCCAAGCGGTGCTCGCCGGCGGTGACGCGGAGCTCTTCCGGGGCTCGCGCGTCGACGGTCGATTCGAGCCCGAGGTCTTCGAGGGGCACGGCGCCCTCGTCGCCCTCGATCATTCCGCCGACGCCACCGTCGACCTCGTCGTCGACGTCATGACCCGGTGGCTCGAGCGCGGCATCGACGGGTGGAGATTGGATGCCGCCTACGCGGTGCCGTCGGAGTTCTGGGCGCGCGTCCTCCCCCGTGTGCGCGAACGCTTCCCCGAGGCGTGGTTCGTCGGCGAGGTGATCCACGGCGACGGTCCCGCGATCGTGAACGCCTCGACGATGGACTCCCTCACGCAGTACGAGCTGTGGCAGGGGATCTGGCACGGCATCGCCGATGGGAACTTCTTCGAGCTGAGCCACGCGATCGAGCGCCACGACGACCTGCTCGCGACCTTCGTTCCGCAGACGTTCCTCGGCAACCACGACGTCACCCGGATCGCTTCGGCGGTGGGATCGGACCTCGTGCCGCACGCCATCGCGGTGCTGTTCACGGTGGGCGGCACGCCATCGGTGTACGCGGGCGACGAGTTCGGGTGGACCGCGGTGAAGGAAGAGCGCGAGGGCGGCGATGACGCGGTGCGACCGGAGTTCCCGGCGACCCCGAGCGACGTGACCGACGTCGACGAGAGCATCCTCGACGCGCATCGGGCGCTCATCGCCCTGCGCCGGCGGCATCCGTGGCTCTGGCGAGCCCGCACCGACGTCGTCGAGGTGACGAACACGACCCTCGTGCTGCGCACCGCGGTCGACGACGAGGCGGTGATCGTCGCGCTGAACATCGGCGATTCGCCCGCGTCACTCCCCGCCGCGGACGCCGCGACGGTGGTCGCCGGGCACGCGACGCTGAGCGACTCCCGCGTCGATCTCGGGCCCCGCGGCTGGGCGGTCTTCGAGGCGTGAGTCGCCAAAATTTGTCGCCTGCCGGAGGCAGGAGGCGACAAATCTTGGCGACTCACGCGTGACGAGAAGAACCCCGGATGCCGTGGCATCCGGGGTTCTTCTCGGTTCAGGCGTCGGTGCGGCGCGGACGACGCATCGTCCACACAACCCCTCCCGCGACGAGCAGGAAGGCCGCCAGCAGAGCCCCGCCGAGGGGCCCCTGCGCGCCGGTCGCCGCCAGCTGGCCGGATGCCACCACGGTGATCGCCACGCTTTGGATCATCCGCCCATCGGCACCGTAGACGACGATCGAGTGGGAACCCGCGGCGAGGTCGCCGGGGATCTGCACATCGAACGTCACACGTCCGCTCGCGTCGGCGACCGGGATGCCCGCGATCCGGATGGGGTCGCTCCGCAGCTCGGCCGTGACCTGCTCACCGGCATCCAGACCGGTGACCGTGACGCGCACGATCCCCCCGCGCTCGACCGTGGTGGTCGAGACGGACACCGACGGGGCGGCGCCCGGGGAGGTCGGCTGCGGGCTGGCCGTGGGCTCGGCCGTCGGGACGGGAGTAGCCGTCGGCGTCGGCGAAGCCGTCGGCGTGGCCGTCGGGACGGGAGTAGCCGTCGGCGTCGGCGAAGCCGTCGGCGTGGCCGTCGGCGTCGGCGTGGCCGTCGGTGTCGCGGTCGGCGTCGGCGTCGGCTCCGTCGTGTCAGGCACCTCCCGCGGGGCGACGCTCGAGAGCGTCGGCTTCACGGTCTGGAACAGCCCGTCCTCCCCGACCTCGAGACGGTCGATCGTCGTCTCGCGATTGGTGCCGTTGCCGCCCGGGATCGCGAACCGGTGGTACGCGATGTACCACTCGTCCGTGCCGGGGACGTTGATGATCGAGCTGTGCCCCGTTCCGAGGATGCCCTGCGAGGCGTCCTTCTGCAGCAGGATGCCACGGTAGGTCCACGGCCCGTCGATGCTCGCCGACGTGGCGTATCCGACGCGATAGTTCGCCGACCCGGTGTCGTCGATCGCGTAGGTCAGGTGGTACATCCCGTCGCGGTAGTTGACGAAGAGTCCTTCGCGGAAGTCGGTCAGGCCGGAGATCCGCGTGATGGTCCCCTCCTTGATGCTCTTCATGTCGTCGGACAGTTCGGCGTAGAGCGGGCTTCCGTTACCCCAGAACAGGTAGTGCTTCCCCGTCTTCGGGTCCTGGAAGGCCGCGGGATCGATGGCTTGCCCGCTCGTCACGGACTCGGCGTTGGTGATCATCGGCTTCGCCTCGGCGGTGAACGGTCCCTCGGGGCTGTCCGCCACGGCGACGCCGATCTCCTTGCGGTTGTCCTGCGGGTTGTGACCGCTGAAGTAGAAGTAGTACTTCCCGCCCTTTTCGATGATCGTCGGGGCCCACGCGTTACCGGTCGCCCAGGGCACGTTGCCCTCGGCCCCGTCCAACGTGAGGATCGGCGTGTCCGAACGCGTCCAGTCGACGAGGTTCTTCGACTTCCACACGTAGAACGTGTTGCCGCCCCATCCGGGAACTCCGTCGCTCGTGGCGTAGATGTAGTACGTGTCGCCGAACACCGCGATGTTCGGGTCGGCGTACAGCCCCGGCAGCACCGGGCTCTTCATCTCCACGGCCTTGAGCGTCCAGACCACATCGGCCTGGCCCTCGGTCTTCAGCGTCACCGTCACCGGGGTGCTGAGGTTTCGGACGGTTCCGGATGCCGGGCGCGCCGTCGTGCCGGGCGCGGTGGTGAACGTCGGGCGCAGCGTCGTCAGGTCGGTGCCCGGAACGACGGGGAACAGCACGGTGCGGTTGGCCCCGTCGACGATCGGAGCGACCTTGAGGTCGGAGGCATCCTGCAGGCTGACGTTCGTGAGCACGCCCGGGTTCTGGGCGGCCACCTCATCGGGACTCAATGCGCGGTTGTAGAGCGCGAACTCGCGCATCTGCCCGCGGAAGAGGCTGTCGTCGTTGTAGACCGACTTGCCGATGTAGTTCGCCAGGGTGAAGCCTTTGCCGATGTCGCCGGGGCGCACCGTCACGTTGGTGTTCTCGGCGACCTTCTGCCCGTCGAGGTACAGACGCGCGGTGGTGCCGCTCAACGTGTAGGTCAGGTGCACCCAGCGGTCGCGCGGCAGGGGGGTACCCGAGCCGGCGTTCTGCTCGCCGGTCCAGTTGCCCTTGCTGATCGCGCCACGATACTGGCTGTCGCCGGTCGAGAAGAGGTAGCCGTTACCCTTGCCGTCGCTCCCGGTGTTTCCGAAGGCGTAAAGGAAGTACGGCGTCTTCTGGGCCGGGTCGATACGCAGCTCGGCGTCGACGGTGAAGTCGTTCACCCCGGCCAGCACGTTGTCGGGCAGGTCGACGTAGTCGTTGGTTCCGTCGAAGGTGAGCGCGCCGTCCGAGAACGTCGCACCGCCCTGGATCTGTCCGTCGCGTCCGGCGCCGGAGCGGTCGTGCAGGATCGTTCCCTGAGCATCGGTGAAGTCGTAGCGGAGCACCTCGCCCTTCTCGTTGGCCGTGACCGGGGTCGCCGTCGGCTCCTCCGGGATGTTCTGGCGGAGCGCAGCAAGCTCGGCCGCGGTCACGGGGATGACGGTGCCGTGACGCGGGCTACTGGGGAGCTTGTAGTTCGCGGGAACCTGCCAGTTCGGGTTGGCGATGTCGGTGGTGGCGAGCGGAATGTACCCGCGCCCGCCGTACTCGTCGACGAACAGGTAGTACTTGTCGCCGTTGACGTCGCCCGGGTTGGACGTGAAGATGCTCGGGCCTTCGACCGCCTGCGTGCCGGCGTTCTTGCCGATGCACGACGTGACCTGCGTCCAGTCCTTGAGTGGGGCGGTCAGCACCGTCGAGCTCTCCTGGATGATGTCGCTGCAGCCGGTGGTGCCGGCGCCCTCGTCCTTCGTGAAGCGCTGGTAGACGCCGTCCGCCTTGATGACGGTCGAGTCGATGCGGGAGATCCCGCCCTGCCAGACCTGGGGCTCGCTGAACGTCACGAAGTCGCGCGTGGTGGCGTACATCATGCTGTTCGGCACGTTCGCGGTGTGATTCGGGTCGTCCTCCGGGTAGATCTTGGAAGCCCAGAACACGACGTACTGACCGAGCGTCTCGTCGTAGTACGCCTCCGGCGCCCACGTGTTGCCGGCCGTGTCGGGCGACACCCGCACGTGACGCTGGTCGCTCCAGTTCACGAGGTCGTGGGATTCCCAGACCTCGATGTACTTGGAGCCGATCGTCTGCGAGTCGCCCCAGGACGTGCCGCCGCCGATCGAGAGGTCGGTGGCGATCAGGTAGAACGTGTCTCCCTCGGGCGAGCGGATGATGAACGGATCACGCAGACCCTTCTCGCCGTACTTCGAGGTGAGGACCGGCTTGCCGCCGTTCAACTCGGTCCACGACAGGGCGTTGTTGCCGTTGCTCGCGGCGAAGTAGATGTTCTCGCCCTCGATGGTGTTCCCCGTGAAGTACGCGAACGCGTACCCCTCGAAGGCCGCCAGCTTCGCCGCCTTGCGGACTGTCACGACGATGTCGCGCGTGCGGGTCTCCGCCCCCTTTGTCACGGATGCCGTGAGGGTCACCGTCGTGTCGGCGTCTTGGCGCGACACCACGCCGGTGGTCGACACCACGCCGGGGTTCGAGCTCGTCCAGGTCACGGGGAGGCCGTCCGCCGTCGTCGGCAGCGTGAGATTCCCCCGCGCGTCGTCGGCGTTGACGACGCTGATGCCGGCGAGCGCCTTCTCCGCGGTGCCGGCGTCGTCCGGATGGGCGAGCACGATCGCCGTGAAGGTGTCCGTCTCGGTCGCGGAGCCCCGGGTCAGGGTGGCGGTTAGAGTGACGGTGGCATCCTGCTGTCCGGGGGCGGGTCGTGTGACGACGCCCGTGGGGGACACGACGGCCGTGTTCGAGGACGACCACGAGATGCTCGAGCCGTTCGTCCCCGCGGTGGGCAGGGTCACATTCCCGGTCACCGCGCTCAGGTCACCGAGGTCGAGGGCGGCCTTGTCGCGCGCGATCCGCTGCGGGTCGGTGGGAACCAGGCTCTGCACCTCGTCCGCCGTCAGGGCGTGGTCGTAGACGCGGAAGTCGCGCAGGCTTCCGGCGAGACGCCGGTCCGGTGTGTAGTTCGAGCGGCCGAGGTAGTTCGCCGAGGTCTTGCCGCCGCCGATGGCACCGGGGGTCGTGGTGGTGTTGGTGTTCTCGGCCACCTGGACGCCGTCGAGGTACAGCCGCGCCGTCTTCGAGCCGGCATCCAGGCTGTAGGTCAGCGTCTTCCACACCCCGCGCTCGAGGTTCGCCGAGCCGCGGGTCTCCTGCTCCGTCGTCCAGTTACCACTGGCGATGCCGGCGCGAGCCGGGTTGCCGGTGGCGAACAGATACCCGTTCCCGTACCAGTCCGTCGTGTTGCCGAGCCCCCAGACGAAGTAGTTGCCCGACTGTTCGGGGCGCACCAGGACATCGGTACTGACGGTGATCGAGGTCAAGCCAGCGAGGATGTCATTGGGAACGCTCACATAGTCGTCGGTGCCGTCGAGACGTGCGCCGTTGGAGCCCGTCAAGGCGGGCCCGCCGACGTAGGTGGCATCCCGCCCGTTGCCGGACGCGTCCCGCGCGACGGTGCCCGAGGTCTCGTCGAGCGGGTACGAGACGACCAGTCCGGTCGTGGGGGTGGCTGCATCTGCGGTTGCGGGGGCGGCGATCGGCGCCGCGACGAGCGCGGCGACCACCGGGACGGCGAGCGCCCAGGAGGGGAGACGGCGCGGGAGCGCCGTTCGGTGGAGTGTAGGCACGGGGGTGCGGGTCCTCTCGTGAATGCGGCATTGCATGCTGTCGTCCACAGCGACGACGCTCGCGATGTTAGCGCTCACAGTCGACTCACGCCAGTATCTGTCAATAATCCCCGCGTGTGAGCGATCCCACGGCCCCTGCATAGCGGCATCCGGCCCCGCGACCATCCCACCCCGCGACCATCCCGCCCGTACGAGGCCCCGATCTCGCTTCGGTGTCCACAACACGCGGATACGCCGAGGCGGAATCCGCGTGTCGTGGACACTCAACCGCTGCAGGCACCGACCGCGGCCGCACGTGCGCGTCAGGGACGCAACGGCGCCGAGTCACGCACGATGAGTCGCGTCGGCAGCGGGGTGCTCTCGCTCACGGTGTCGGGCTCCTCGACCATGAGGAGCACCTTCTGCATCAGGATCTCGCCCAGGGCCGCGAAGTCCTGACGCACTGTGGTGAGGGAGGGGAACACGAACGGGGCCTCGGGCACGTCGTCGAATCCCACCACCCCGATGTCTTCCGGAACCCGCAGCCCCCGTTCGCGCAGCGCCGACAGAACGCCGATGGCCATGTGGTCGTTGGCGACGAAGATGCCCTCGCCGGGAGCCAGGTCGGTCTCGGTCGCGATCCGGTAACCGCTCGCGGCGGACCAGTCGCCGTGCACGGGCGGGGTCGACTGCGCGCGGGCCGACGCGATCTCTTCGCGCCAGCCGCGGAGGCGCTCGACCGCGTCGGGGTTGCGCGCGGGCCCGGCGATGTGACGGACGGTGCTGTACCCCGACTCGAGCAGGTGCCGTACGGCCGCCCGGGCACCGCGATACTGGTCGATGGCGACGAGGCGCGGGTGCGGGCGGCTGGTCGTGGCCGCGGCCACGATGGGCACATCGATCTCGATCGCCTGCACGGCCGCGAGCACCTCGACGTCGACGACGATGAGCACGATGGCATCCACGCGCTGCTTCAAGAGCCCGTCGATCGCCGCGCGCACCGCGGCCACGTCGCTCTGCGGCGAGCTGATTGCGTCGACGTTGTAGCGGGCGGCGCGGGCGGCGAAGTTGAAGTTCGTCGCGATCGAGGAGGGGCCGTAATCGACGGTGCCGGGCGTGACCAGACCGATCGTGCGCGTGCGGCGGGTCACCAGGGCCCGGGCGGCGGGTGACGGGCTGTAGCGCAGTTGGGCGATGGCCTGCTCGACCCGCGCGCGCGTGGCCGGACGGACGTTGGGCATGTTGTTGAGGACACGCGAGACGGTCTGGTGCGAAACGCCGGCGAGCCGGGCGACGTCGAAGATGTTCGCGGTGCGGGATGCCTTGTCGTCAGCCATCGGACGCCCCCTCCTCCGCGGCCGGCTTGGCCACGAGCGCGAGGAGGGCGTCGGAGGTGAGTTCGGACGCGGGAAGGATCTGCGCGAGCACACCGTCGCGCATCACCGCGACGAGATGCGCCACGCGCAGCACTTCGTCGAGCTCGGCCGAGATGTAGACGATCGACAGGCCGTTGTCGGACAGTTCGCCGACGAGCCGCTGGATCTCGGCCTTCGCGCCCACGTCGATCCCCCGCGTGGGCTCGTCGAGCACGATGACGCGCGGCGACAACGCCAGCAACCGCGCCAGCAGCACCTTCTGCTGATTGCCTCCGGAGAGAGTCGCGACGGGGCGATCGATGTCGGCGGGGCGGATGTGCAGCGCCTCTACCCAGCTGGCCGCGAGCTCGCGGCGGCGCGCCGTGCTCAGGCGGTGGAAGATCCCGCGCTGAGCCTGCAGGGCGAGGGTGATGTTGTCCAGCACGCTGAGGTCGCCGATGATCCCTTCGGTCCGCCGGTTCTCGGATGAGTACGCCACACGTCGACGGATGGCTTCGCGCGGCGACGTCAGTCGCACCGGATCCCCGTCGATACGTAGTTCGCCGCCGTCGGGGTGGTCGACACCGGTGAGGGCGCGCGCCAATTCGCTGCGCCCCGAGCCGAGGAGCCCCGCGACCCCGATCACTTCGCCCTCGGCGATGTCGACGTCGGCGTCGCGCAAACGGGATCCGGATGCCAAGCCCCGGGCGCTGATGATCGAGGGACCGTCCGCGGGCTCGGGCGAGCGCTGCCCGAGCGGCGCCAGCGCGTCGGCGGCCGCGCCGAGCATCTTCTCGACCAGGTCGATGCGCAACAGCTCCCGCGTGCCGTACTCCCCCACGAGGCGTCCCCCGCGCAGCACCGTCACACGGTCGCAGATCTCGTACACCTGGTCGAGGAAATGCGAGACGAACAGGATCGCGATCCCCTGCGTCTTGAGATCGCGGATGACGCGGAACAGTTCGGCGACCTCGTCGGCATCCAGGCTCGATGTCGGTTCGTCCAGGACCAGCACCTTGACCTCGACCGAGACTGCACGGGCGATGGCGACCAGCTGCTGGACGGCGAGCGGATGGGTCGACAGGACCGACGACGGGTCGATGTCGACGCCCAGGGACGTCAGGGCCGCGGCGGCGCGCTCGCGCATCGCGCGGTGGTCGATCACGCCGAAGCGGCGAGGCTCGCGTCCGAGCGAGATGTTCTCGGCGACGGTGAGGTTCGGCAGGAGGTCGATCTCCTGGTAGACGGTCGAGATGCCGACCGCCTGCGCGTCGGCGGGGCCGGTGAACTGCACGGGGCGACCCTGGAGCAGGATCTCGCCCTGATCCAGTCGCAGGGCCCCGGTGATCGCCTTGATGAGGGTCGACTTGCCGGCGCCGTTCTCGCCCATGAGCGAATGCACCTCGCCGGGGCGCAGCCGGAAGTCGACGTCGGCGAGCGCCGACTCGACGCCGAAACGCACCGTCGCCCCGCGCACCTCGAGGAGGGGCGGGGCGACGGTCGACATGGGGTCAATCATGCCCTCGTGTCGACGGTGGAGCGAACATCCCTCGCGGGCGCGTCACTTGCTCAGCGCCGAGCGCGCCACGATGATGCGCTGGACCACGACGAACAGCAGCAGCAGCGCCCCGACCGTGATGCGCGTCCAGGACTGCTCGGCACCCGAGAACGAGATGATCGTGCGGATCAGGCCGTACACGAATACGCCGATCATGGAGCCGAGGACGAACCCGCTCCCGCCGGTGAGCAACGTCCCGCCGATGACGACAGCCGCGATCGTGTCGAGCTCGGTCCCCACGCCGTTGAGCGGGTATCCGGCGCCGGAGTACGCCGTCAGGACGATGCCGGCGAGGCCCGCGCACACGCCGCTGATGACGTAGACCGAGAGCTTTGCGCGTACGACGGGCAGGCCCATGAGACGCGCGGACTGCTCGTTCCCTCCGACCGCGTACACCGTCCGGCCGAACCGGGTGAAGCGCAGCACGAAGGCGGCGAGCGCAACGGTCAGGAGCGCGATGATCCCCGTCGGCGTGATGTACCAGCCGGCGAAAGCGAACCGTGTGGACTGCAGCCACAGCAGCCCTTCGTTGTCGACCTTGATGGACTCCAGGCTCACCACGAACGCGAGACCGCGCGCGAGGAACATCCCGATCAGCGAGGCGATGAACGGCTGCACGTCGAAGAACTGCACGAGCACGCCGATGAGCAGGCCGATCGCCGCGCCGATCAGGATCATGGCGGGCACCGCCACCGCGACCGGAACTCCGTCGGAGAGCATCTTGGCGCACAGGATGCCGGTGAAGGCCATGACCGCTCCCACGGAGAGGTCGATGCCCCCGGTGAGGATGACGAAGGTCATGCCGACGGCGAGGACGAGCAGGTAGGCGTTGTCGAGCAGGATCGAGGAGAGGATCCGCGGCAGCTGGAAGTTGGGGAAGTACGCCATGGATCCGGCGATCATGATCACCAGGATCGCGATCGCGGCGAACACCGGGATCCAGGAGACGTGACGGTTCAGGAACCGGCGGTACGAGGTCGTGGCGGCGGGGCCGCGCTCGGCGGTGAGAGTGACCATCAGGACAGCACCTTTGCGTCGGGTCGTCGGGTGAGGGGGCGCAGGGCCGCACGGCCCGCGGTCTGGAAGAACGCGCGGAACCGGCGCGACTGCAGCAGCACGACGATCAGCACGGCCGCGGCCATGAAGACGGGGCTGACGGCGGGCGGCACACCGAGGAACGTGATGGTGCTCTTCAGCGTCTGGATCGTGAAGACGCCCACCACGGTGCCGGCGAGGCTGAACTTGCCGCCCGCGAGCGAGGTACCGCCGAGGACCACGGCCAGGATGGCATCCAGTTCGATGTACAGGCCCGCGGCGTTGGCGTCCGCGGCCATGATGTTCGAGCTGTACAGGACACCGGCCATGCCGGCGAGCGTTCCGCTGGCGATGTAGGCGCCCCAGATGATGCCGCGCGAGCGCACACCGGCGAGACGGCTGGCCTCGGGATTGATGCCGACGGCCTCGGTCAGCATGCCGAGCGCGGTGCGCCGCTCGAGCACGCCGACGACGATGACCGCGACGATCGAGACGTAGAAGGCGAACGGCAGACCGAGCACGTACCCCTGCGCCATGAACTGGTACGGGTCGCTGTTGATCGTGGTGATGAAGCCCTTGGTGATCAGCAGCGCGACGCCGCGGCCCGCGAGCATGAGCACGAGGGTGGCGATGATGGGCTGGATGCCGAGCACCGAGACGAGGAAGCCGTTCCAGACGCCGAGGAGAAGAGCGCTTCCCACGGCGGCGGCAATGGCGACCATGACGACTCCGAGGTTGCCCGGGTCGGGCGAGGCCTCGATGATCGTCAGCGCCACCGCACCCGAGACCGCCATGATCGCCCCGACCGACAGGTCGATGCCGCGGGTGGCGATGACGAGGGTCATGCCGAGGGCGACGAGCATGAGCGGCGCACTGTTGCGCAGGATGTCGATCAGCGAGCCGTAGAGCTGGCCGTTCTGCACCGTGATGCTGAGGAACGACGGCCGCGAGATCGTGTTGACGGCGATGAGCGCCACGAGCGCCGCGATCGGCCACACGAGGCGGTGCGAAAGGAACTTCTTCATGCGATCTTCTCCCGATCGGACGACGTTGTCTCGGGCTGCCCCTCGGCGATGTAGGCCACGAGGCCGTCGAGGTCGACGTCATGGGTGGCCAGCTCGCCGATCTTACGACGGTCGCGCAGCACCGCCACGCGCTGCGCGATGCGCAGCACCTCTTCGAGCTCCGAGGAGATGAACACCACCGACAGGCCCTTCTCAGCCAGTTCGGCGACCTTGCGCTGGATGTCGGCCTTCGCGCCGACGTCGATGCCGCGCGTGGGCTCGTCGAGGATGAGCAGCTCCGGCGCGGTGGCGAGCCACCGGGCCAGCAGCACCTTCTGCTGGTTGCCGCCGGAGAGGTTGCGGATCAGAGCGTTGGGATTGGCCGGGCGGACGCCGAGCGCGGTGATGTACTCGTCGACGATGGCCTGCACCTCGGCGGAGCCGAGCTTGCGGAGCGCACCGCGGCGGGCCTGCACGCCGAGGATGATGTTCTCGGCGACCGTGAGGTCTCCGACGATCCCCTCGGCGCGGCGGTCCTCTGACGAGAACGCGATGCCGCGATCCAGCGCATGCCGGGGCGACCCCAGACGCGACGGTTTCCCGTCGACCTCGACCTGCCCCTGGTCGGCGCGATCGGCGCCCGCGATGAGGCGGGCGAGCTCGGTGCGTCCCGACCCCAGCAGCCCCGCGAGGCCGACCACCTCACCGGGGTACACCTCGAGGTCGATCGGTTCGAGGGCGTTCTTGCGCGCGAGGGAGACGGCTTTGAGCACGGGCGTGCCGGACCGGTCGATGGCGCGCTCGGCGCTGGCGGAGATGGCATCCAGCTCTCCGAGCTCGCGGCCGATCATCTTCGCCACCAGCTGCTCCCGGCCGAGCTCCGCAATCGGGTACTCGCCGACGAGAGTGCCGTTGCGCAGGACGGTCAGGCGGTCGGAGATCTCGTAGATCTGGTCGAGGAAGTGCGAGACGAACAGGATCGCGACGCCGCGGTCGCGGAGGCTCCGGATGACGGCGAAGAGCTGCTCCACCTCGCCCCGGTCGAGGCTCGAGGTCGGTTCGTCGAGGACGAGCACCGTGGTGTCCACGACCATCGCGCGGCTGATGGCGACCAGCTGCTGCACGGCGATGGAGTGACTGGCGAGGATCGAGCGGGTGTCGATGTGCAGGCCGAGCTCGGCGAGCGCTTTCGCTGCCGCGGCGTGGGTCGCGCGCCAGTCGACCATCCCGGCGCGACGGATCTCGTTGCCGAGCATCACGTTCTCACCGACGGATAGGTTCTGGCAGAGGTTGACCTCTTGATAGACGGTGGCGATGCCCGCGGACTGGGCGTCGGCGGTCGAGCGGAACAGACGTTCCTCGCCCTGGACCCGGATCGTGCCGGAGTCGATCCCGTAGACGCCGGTCAGCGCCTTGATGAGGGTGGATTTGCCGGCGCCGTTCTCTCCCATGAGGGAGTGCACCTCACCGGGGTAGAGGGTGAAGTCCACGCCGTCGAGCGCCTTCACTCCGGGGAAGGAGATGCTGATACCGCGCATCGCGACGACGGCAGCGCGTTCGGATGTCATGCTCGATCGCTTTCTCAGGGGGTGAGCGGAGGGTGTGCGGGGCCGGAGCCGGCCCCGCACACCCGGGATGGGACGGACGCGGGGTGCGTCCGCGAGGGATCAGTACTTGCGGTCGGGCAGAGCGGCCTTGGCCTGCTCCTGGTCGAACGCCTGGTCTTCGACGATGTACTGCTTGTCGACCGACTCGCCGGCGACGACCTTCTTCACGACCTCGGCGGTCTTCTCACCGAGCAGCGGGTTGCACTCGACGATGTAGTTGAACTCGCCCTCGGCCAGGGCGGTCATGCCGTCCTTGACCGCGTCGATGGTGACGATCTTGATGTCCGTACCGGGCTTCAGGCCCGCGGCCTTGATGGCGTCGAGCGCGCCGAGACCCATGTCGTCGTTGTGGGCGAACAGCAGGTTGATCTGCGAGCCGTACTTCTGCAGGAAGCCCTCCATGACCGTCTTGCCCTCGGCGCGGGTGAAGTTGCCCGTCTGCGAGTCGAGCACGGTGATGTCGGTGCCCTCGATGGCCTTGGCGAAGCCGGTCGCACGGTCGGTCGCGGCGGACGAGCCCGTCGTGCCCTCGAGGATCACGAGGTTGGTCGGCGTGGAACCGAAGTTCTCGGCGACCCACGTCCCGGCCGTCTCGCCCTCCTTCTCGAAGTCGAGGCCGATCCAGCTGGCGTAGAGGTCTTCGGATGCCGAGACCGTGCGGTCTTCGAGGATCACCGGGATGTTGGCGTCCTTGGCCTCCTGCAGCACGTCGTCCCAGCCGTCGGTGACGATCGGGGCGAGCACGATGGCGTCGACGCCCTGGTTGATGAAGCTGCGGACGGCGGCGATCTGCGCCTCCGGCTTGTTGTCGGCCGCGTTGAAGATGAGGTTGAAGCCGTTCTCTTCCGAGAACGCCTCCTTCATCGACTCGGTGTTCGCGCTGCGCCACCCGCTCTCCGAGCCGGTCTGCGCGAAGCCGACGGTGATGACGTCGTCGCCGCCGCCACCTGCGGTCGAACCGCCACCCGCACAGCCGGTCGCGGTCAGTGCGATCGCGCCAACGAGCGCGAGTCCGGCGAGGGTCTTCTTCGCCTTCATGTTGAAACCTCCTCGTTTCGCCGGCTGCGTCGCCGGTTCATGTGATGCAGCCCCTCGGGCGGGCTGACCCCTGAATGTTAGCGCTCACACTGCGCGCCGTGTCAAGAACAATTTGCAACGGGAATGTCACGGCGCGAGCCATGTGAAGCCTCACATTCCTGCGCCGCTCGCGTACGGCGTGTGTCGTCGCGTTTCGCGCCCGACCCCTTCCCTCGCGGACGCGGGATACCGTCGAGGTATGACTTCACTGCCGCAGGGGCGACCCGAGAGCACGCCGGCGATCGGCACGACGGTCACCGCCGACGATTTCAAGCGCGCCTTCCGCGGGCATCCCGGCGGCATCGCCGTCATCACGGCGTATGGGGAGCACGGGCCCGTGGCCCTCACCGCGTCCTCGGTGTCGTCGGTCTCGGCCGACCCGCCGCTGCTGATCTTCTCGGTCTCGAGCCTGTCGTCGGCTACGCCCACGATCGTCGCCGCGTCGACGATCGTCGTGCACCTGCTCGACGCCGAGGACATCTCGCTCGCCCGCGCGGGTGCCACCAGCGGCCTCGACCGATTCGCCGACACCTCGACCTGGACGCGCCTGTCCACGGGCGAGCCCGTGTATCACGGCGTGCGCGCCTGGCTGCGGTGCGCCGTGGTGAGCCGGATGGATGCCGGCGGCTCGACGGTCATCGCCGCACAGGCCCTGCAGGTCAACGTCGAGCGCGACCTGGAGCCCGGCGAGCCCGGCGCCGCCCTCGTCTACCACAACCGCACCTGGCACCGCCTCGGCGAGCACTCTCGGCTGGACTGACGCCCGCGGGCGGTCGGTGACGAGGGCCGTGCGCGGTCACCGCGGGCCGCCGCCTGATCTCGACCACATCGGACCGGTACGATCGCCGCGCTCAGTGCGCGGCATCCGCCTTCTCGCCCCGCGAGAACACGCGGCGGATGCCGGTGACCACGCCGACGATGACGAGGCCCAGGACGAGACCGAAGACCGCCGAGATCGCGGTGTCGACGATCCACACGACGACGGGGCCCGCCGCCTCGACGAGGTGGGTCACGGCGTGCACGAGGTCGAGGGGCCCGTGCCACAGGGTCTCGGCGAGATTGGCGACCACCAGGTGTCCGCCCACCCACAGCATCGCGACGGTGCCGATCACGCTGATGACGCGGAAGACGGCGGGCATGGATGCCACGACCCGCGCGCCGAAGCGGCGCACCCCGCGTGCCGGGCTCTTCATCAGGCGCAGTCCGATGTCGTCGATCTTCACCAGCAGTGCGACGGCGCCGTAGACCAGCACCGTCATCCCGAGGCCGATGACCACCAGGGCGCCGAGTGTCATCCAGATGCTGAAGTCCGGGTCGAGGCTCGACAGCGCGATGAGCATGATCTCGGTGCTCAGGATCAGGTCGGTGCGCACGGCGCCGAGGACGAGCTTGCGTTCATCGCGGGGACCGTCGTCGGCGTGCTCGTGAGACACCCCGAACCACTCGAGCACCTTCTCGGCGCCCTCGAAGCACAGGAACCCGCCGCCCACGATGAGCAGGAACGGCAGCACGGCGGGCGCGAACGCGGTCAGCAGCAGCGCGATCGGGATGATCACGACGTACTTGTTGATGATGCTGCCGAGGGCGATCTTCCACACCACCGGAAGCTCTCGCGCGGGGGTGATGCCCTGCACGTACTGCGGCGTCACGGCGGCGTCGTCGATGACGACGCCCGCCGTCTTCGCGCTCGCCTTGAGGGCGGCGCTGAGGATGTCGTCGACGACGGCGAGCAGACCCACGGACATACGCGATTCTCCCTGGATGAAGGGCTGCCGCGGGAGCCGCGTGCAGTGACGGAGTCGTCAGAGCGACCCTAACCCTCTCTCGCGGATCCCGGGTGAAGAGCGGTTTCACCCGCCGTCTGTGCGCACCTCGCCCAGACCCCGCGGGCACGCGACGGGCGCATCCTGGAACGATGCTCGCGCTGGCCACGCTTCCCGCTCTCGTCCTCGCCGCCGTGTTCGCCGTCAGCGGCGCGGGCAAGCTCCTCGATCTCGGCGCCGCGCCGTCGACGCTGCGCGCACTGCGGATCACGCAGCTCCCGGCGCGGCCCACCGTGGCCGCGGTCGCCACCCTCGAACTCCTCACTTCCGCGGGTCTGCTGCTGGGCACGGGGCCGACGGCCGTCACGGCATCGTGCGTCGCGCTGGCGCTCACGCTGCTGTTCCTCGCGACGGGGATGCGCGCACAGACGATGGCCTCGACCGACGAGTGCGGGTGCTTCGGGCCGGTGGCATCCACGCGTGTCGGCCCCGCCATGACCGCGCGCAACGCGAGCCTCTGCGCGCTCGCCGGCCTCACGCTCGCCGGCGCGGTGGTGGAGCCCACGCTCCCCTCGCTCGCCGTGCGCCTGATCTCGTCGCCGCTCGCGACGGCCGGGGTCGTGCTCGGCACCGTCGCCGTCGCGATGATCGCCTCGTCGCTGCGTATCTCCCCGGCCGATCCCCCCGCCGACGGCGTACCGGATGCCGCGCTCATCACCCCCGACGGGGACGTGGTCGTCCCGCGGCAGCGCGCGCTGCGAGGCCGCGCGCAGCTGCTGCTCTTCGTGCGCCGGGGGTGCGCCTCGTGCGAGAACATCATCGCCCGGATGACCTGGGACGGGGAGCTTCTCGAAACGCTCGTCGACGTGCGCCTCATCGTGCCGGTGGGCGACGGTTCCCCCCTGGCCGCCGCCGAGGAAGGAATGCACGCCGACCCGTCGGGAGAGTTCGCGGCAGCGCTCGGCATCCCGAACGAACGGCCGGCCGCGGTGCTGCTCACCACGTCCGGCGAGCTGCTGCACCCCCTCGCCGTGGGCGGAGACGCGACCGCCGCCTTCATCGACACGATGCTCGCGGCGGCGGCCGAGGCCCGAACCCCGCGTTCCGACGAGGATCGTTCGACACACTGAGAAACGACGGTCCCGGCGTTTCGACATTCGTCCCTACCGCGCCTCCAACGACCTGGCTAGGGTGAAATTCGTCCCGCTCCGGGAGGAAAGAGGCATCCATGTCATTCATCACTCGCGGGTTCTCCGGACGCCGGGCCGAGCGCGATCCGCCTCTTCCCCCCGGTCAGACCCTGGTGGGCGATTGGCCGGTTCTCTCGGCCGGACCCACGCCCGAGATCGACCCGGACGACTGGGAGTTCGTCGTCCGCACCGAGAACGGCGAGCACCGATGGAACACCGCCCAGCTGCAGGCGCTCGGGATGGAGGACATCACCGTCGACATCCACTGCGTCACGCACTGGACCAAGCTCGACATGCCGTGGCGCGGCGTCTCGCTCGACCGCATCTTCGACGAGGTCGAGACGGCGCACGACTTCGTCATGGCGCACTCCTACGGCGGGTACACCACGAACGTCCCCCTCGACGACTTGCTCGACGGAAAGAGCTGGATCGCGTTCGAGGCCGACGGCGAGCCGCTGACGCCCGAGCACGGCGGGCCCGCGCGTCTGCTCGTGCCGCACCTGTACTTCTGGAAGAGCGCCAAGTGGGTGCGGGGTCTGGTGACGATGCCCGACGACGACCCCGGGTTCTGGGAGCAGAACGGGTACCACCTGCACGGCGACCCGTGGCAGGAGGAGCGGTACTGGTGATGCGGCGCCGGACCGCCTGGCACACCGCGACGGTCGCCGACGTGCGGGCCGAGACCCCGACCGCGAAACGCCTCGCACTCGACGTACCGACCTGGCCGGGCAACGACGCCGGCGCGCACCTCGACCTGCGACTCACGGCTCCCGACGGCTACCAGGCCTCGCGGTCGTATTCGATCGCGTCGTCGGGCGACGGTACGCGGGTGGTCCTCGCCATCGACGAAGTCCCCGACGGCGAGGTGTCGCCGTTCCTGGTGCACGACCTCCGGGCCGGCGACCAGATCGAGGTGCACGGCCCCCTCGGAGCGTTCTTCGTGTGGACACCGTCGACCGAGGCCGC
The DNA here is from genome assembly GCF_046064585.1 of Microbacterium mcarthurae. Taxonomy (NCBI): domain Bacteria; kingdom Bacillati; phylum Actinomycetota; class Actinomycetes; order Micrococcales; family Microbacteriaceae; genus Microbacterium; species Microbacterium mcarthurae. The sequence continues at coordinate 55,188 of NZ_JAROCE010000002.1, forward strand.
GCCGCGACCGGTGCAGCTCATCGCCGGCGGCTCGGGGGTCGTGCCGCTGTACGCGATGGCCCAGGCGCACGCGGCGAGCGACGACGCGAGCGAGTTCCGGCTTCTCTACTCCGTTCGGACCCCGGGCGACGTGTTCTTCGCCGAGGAACTCACGGCCCTCGCCTCCACGGGGTCGCTCCATCTCGACATCGTCTACACGCGCGCCGCTCCCCCGGAGGCATCCGTTCCCCCCGCCCGGCTCACGGCCGAGCGGCTGCGCGACGCGGTCGTGCCGGCCGAGCACTCCCCGCGCGTGTACGTATGCGGCCCGACCCCGTTCGTCGAAGCGGTCTCGCGCTGGCTCCTGGACGCCGGACACAAGCCCGGCGATATCCGCACCGAGCGATTCGGAGGCTCGTGATGGACGTTCTCGACGGCAATGCGCTCGCCGGCCGGCTGGCCGACCTCCTCGGGTGGGACGCCACCGACTCGCGCGTCCGCTGCCGAGCGTGCGGGGACGGGGGCGCCGTCGCCGAGGTCGTCGTGTACGCCAGCGCCATGGGGGCCGTCGCCCGCTGCCGATCGTGCGACGCCGTGCTGATGACGATCGTGGATGCCGTCGCCGGGCGCTCGTGGTTCGGGATGCCGGGGATCGACGCGCTCGAGGTGCAGCGGGGGTAGGGCGAGCGTGCCGGGGAATGCCCCGGCCGGGGACCCGGGTCGGGCCCGCCGACCGGGGTATGCGGCGGCGGCCCCGACCTTGGGTTCACGCCTCAGAGTTGCTGCAGCCAGACGTCGTCGATCTGCTCCCACGTCCCGCCGCCCGCGCCATACAGGCCCGCGTGCAGTCGGATCGTCGTGTTCGCGCCACTGTTGAAGGAGACGACGTACCGGGTGTACCCCACGGCGGCCTGGCCATGTCGGAGTTCGCCGATGACGGTCTCCGTCGTCGTCTTGGCCCCGACCCAGGCATTGTTCACGTTGCCCGAGCTGCGCACCCAGACGATCAGCCGGTAGGTGGTGTTCGGGCTGACGGCGACGGTCTGACGCAGTGCTCCCCACCCCGTGCCGGACGTCGCGATCCACCCGTTGTCGAGCCCGGAGTGCGCCTTACCGGCATTCACGTCGACCCCATAGGTGAGGCCGCCTTGACTCCACCACGGTGTCGTACCGGCGGAGATCGCCGTCTGCGTCTCGAATCCTCCGTCGGTGACCAGGTCGATGCCGAGCGTCGAGGGGGAAGCCTGCAGCTCGTGCGCCCCCATGTCCGTTCCCAGGCCGACACCCCGTGGATTGCCGGCCAGATCCGTCGCCGAGGGCGTGGTCGTTCCGTTGTCGACCGCAGGGCTGGTCTGCACCGGTCGGTAGTCGCGGGCTGCGGGGTCCACGAAGGCGGGCGGCGCGATGATGTCGCCCGACCCGAGCGCGTAGTTCAGCCTCACCGACGGGGCGAACAAGTTGTGGTCGTGGGGGAAGTTGAAGACGCCGAACCTGCCCGATGTCTGGAAGACGTTGTTCTGAATCGTGGCCCAACTCGCGCTCGGCGACGGCCCGGCCTCGCGGTAGTAGTACCAGTCGAACAGGGTCGCCGAGTCGAGCGAACGGATCACCGTGTTGTTCTGCACCACGTACCCGCTCGGCGTCGTCGTGGTGTTCCACGCGATGAACTGCTGATAGTCGTCGCTGACGTTCTCGCTCACGGTCACGTCGGACGTCGTGGTCTCGGTGACCTCCAGGAACCCCTGCGACCCGCGCGAATAGTTGTGGTGGATGGTGATGTCGTCCTTGGAGTAGAGGAACCCCTCGATCTCCACCGCCCCGCCGTCAGCGCCGTAGGGGCTGTTCGTCGATCGGCAACCGAGGAAGTCGTTGTAGGCGAGTTCCACGCCGCTGTTGTTGACCGAGACGCCGATCGCTCCGTACGAGGTCTGGATGCCGGAGTCCGGTCCGCGGTACGCGATGCGGAGGTTCTGGAAGGTGTTGTGCAGCACTTTCGATTCGGCCCCGTAGGTCTTCACCCCGACGCCGACGTCGGTGAAGGTGCTGTCCTGCACCAGGACGCCGGTCCCGTTGCCCGTGATGGCGACGGCACCGCTCCGCTCGTATTTCGGGCCCCGGATTCCGACGCCGTCGGCATTGTCGAACACTGCCCCGTTGGTGAAGGACAGGTCTTCGACGGCGACGTAGGGAGCGTCGACGAGCAGCATGTTCCAGCCCCCCGGGTTGGTCAGAAGAGGCTGTGCACCGGAGCCGTACGCCGTCACGGTGACCGGGTTGGTGCTCGTACCGCCACCCGAGATCGTCGCCGAGCCGGTGAAGGTGTCGCCTCTCTCGAAGGCCACGACATCTCCGGGGGCGAGGGTCTGACTGCTCACCTTGGCGAGGGTCCGCCACGCGGCTGCGGGCGAGGTTCCCGCGTTGGAATCGTTCCCGCCCGTCGCATCGACGAAGTAGACCACTCCCCCGGGCCCGGCCGTGGGGTTTCCGGACGTCGACGGCCGGGCCCCCGTCGCAGGTGACAGGGGATCAGCGCTGGCCGGTGGCGCAACCGCAATGCCCGTGACAAGAAGCGCCAGGACGCCCAGGGACGCCGCGCCGGCTCGAATGGATGGCATGTCTGCTCCTTTGCAGTGAGTGCGCTGGCTGTCTCAGCGGTCGGACCGTGCCAGCTGAACGATCCGTGAGGCGGTTGCCACGGCGTGTTCCGTGGCGTGACGCACCGAGTCGCCCCGAGCGAGGCGAGCGGCGATCGCACCGGCGAACGCGTCGCCGGCGCCCGTCGTATCGACGACCGTGACAGCGGGCGCCGGCACGAGGTCGAACGCACCATCGACCGCGACATAGGCCCCCTGCGCGCCGTGGGTGTCGACGACGGAACGGCACAAGGCCGAGAGCTCTCGTGCGAGACCTGCCACATCCGCCCCCCGCGGCCCGCACAGCAGTTCGGCTTCGTGGCGGTTGACCACGAGAGGATCAGCCATGGCGAGCAGGCGCCGATCGAAGGCGATCATCGGGCTGGGATTCAGCAGGAATCGGGCGCCGTTCGACTCGCACCAGTCCGCCGCGCGGTACACCGCCTCGAGCGGAACCTCTAACTGGGAGAGGACGACGCGTGGGCGCTTACGCTCGAGCGAGGCGAAGACTCGATCGGCCGTGAGGTCGGCGTTGGCCATCGGGACGACGACGATGCTGTTCTCCCCGTCGGGCGTGACGGTGATGTACGCCCGCCCCGTGGGAAGGGCGGACACGTCCAGCGCGTCGAGCATGACGCCCGCCTGTTCCAGCGCGGTCCGCGCCGCTTGGGCTGCCGCGTCGTTGCCCACGGCGGCGATGAGAGCGCACCGCGCGGCGGAGGCTGCGGCGATGGCCTGGTTAGCGCCCTTGCCGCCGATGACTTCGTCGACCGTCCGCCCCGCGACGGTCTCCCCTGGCCCGGGTCGCCGATCACAACTGATCACGATGTCGAGGTTCACCGACCCCACCACCGCCACTTCCACGGGGGAGTCGCCTCGCCCCGCGTTCACTCCTTGCTCCCGGTGCTCGCGACCGACGTGACGAAGTAGCGCTGCAGTGCCAGCAGGATCACTGCGGGGATCACCGCCAGAATCGCGGTCTCGGCGAAGACGCGCCCGTAGTCGGTGGAGAAAGCCCCGAAGGATTTGGCGATCGCCACCGGCGCCAGATCCATTGCCTGCGTGGAGGTGATCAGGATCGGCCAGAGGTAGGCCTGCCACTGGAACAGGAACAGGATGAGTCCCGCCCCGATCAGCGCCGGTCGCGTCAGCGGGAGATAGATGGACCGGTAGATCCGGAACCATCCCGCTCCGTCGAGGTGTGCAGCCTCCGACAGGGAGCGGGGGATGCCCAAGAAGAACTGTCGCAGCGTGAAGACGGCCAGACCGTTGCCCAACCCCGGCAGGATCAGGGCGATGAGAGTGTTGGCCAGACCCCAGTCCGAGACCGTGCGCGACAGAGGGATCGCGATCGCCTCGAAGGGGATGAGGAAGCTGAGCACGACCACGGTGAAAACGGCACCACGACCACGGAACGGGATCACCGCCAGCGCGAATGCGGCCGCTGAGCTCACGAGAAGTCCGAGAGCGACCGTGGCCGCCGCCACAACCAGACTGTTGCCGAGTGCGGTGAGGAACCCGCTGTCGACGGCCGAGCGGAGATTGTCCAGAGTCCACTCCTGTGGCCAGAGCACGTGCCAGCTCAAGGGGGAACTCGAGGCGAAGGTCTCTGTCGCCGAGCGGAACGTGCTCGCGAGGAGCCAGAGCACGGGCGCGAGGAAAGCGAGGGAGATCATCACCGCCAGGGCTGTGAGGATCGCCCGGGACAGCGGGCGGGCATGTGCGTTCATTCTTCGGTCGCTCCGTTCCCCAGCAACCGGAACTGGACCGCGACGATGGCGATCATGAGCAGGAGGAGCACGACGAGCTGGGCCGACGCCTGATAGGGGTCGCTCAGCTCGAAGCTGCGATGGAAGATGTCGTACATCAAGAAGTTGCTCCGACCCTCGGGCCCTCCCCCGGTGAGGATCTGTACGGGCGCGAACAGCACGAAATTCGACACGGTGTCGGCCACCAGGACGAATAGCAACGGGCGCTTCAGCATCGGCAGCGTGACCGAGAAGAAGGTGCGCAGCGGGCCGGCCCCGTCGATGCGCGCCGCCTCGTAGTAGACGGGCGGGATGTCGTTGAGTCCCGCGATGAGGAACATCATCCAGTACCCGATGCCGATCCAACTGGCGAGCACGATGATGGACAGCAGCACCTGATCGGGGCTGGTGAACCACGGCTGCGCCGGCAGGCCGAACAGCTCCAGCAGTCCGTTGACCGGACCGTCCGGGCGCAGCGCGATGCCCCACACGATCGTGCTGCCGGCGAGCGGAACCGCGGCGGGAAGGAAGATCAGCGTGCGCCAGAGCCCAGAACCGGGCAGGTTCTGCGTCAAGAGCACCGCCAGGAGTAGCGCGAGGAGGATCTGCAGCGGATTGACGATGACGTTGAAGATCAATGTCTGGACGACACTGTTCCAGAAGGCGGGGCTGGAGAACATCTGGGCGAACAGGTCGAGGCCGACGAACTCCGGTTCGGCGAGACTGCCGGGAAGACCGCTGCGCGTCGCGTTGACCAGGGCCACGATCGTCGGCCAGATGCGCAGGACCAGGATGAGGACCACGGTCGGCAGGAGGAAGCACACCGCCGCGAGCAGGTCGCGACGCACGGTCCGGTGACGTCCGCGCCGAACGGGTGGGGGGTCGGCCGTGGGGGCGGCGACTCGATCGGCGTGATCGAGCTGATGTGTAGCCAAGGTCATCGTGTGTCTCCAGACGGCCGGCACCGGGGGCGAGCCCCGGTACCGGCGGGGCGGACTACTGGCGGTACTTCGCCCAGGCGTCGTCGAGTTGGGTAGTCGCCGAAGCGAGAGCCGTCTTGGCATCCGTGCCGTTGATGATGTCGTCGAACGTCTTCGTCATGATGTCCTCGAACTCGACGTACCCGACGGTCTGCAGGCGCAACGTGGCTGTGGTGGCCAGCTCGCTCTTCATGAGATCGACCACCCCCGTGAACCGCGGGTCCGTGAACACCTCGGCGTCGTAGAACTTCGCCGAGCCCTCGAGGTTCGACGGGGGGACCGCCAGCGCGGAGAGGTACTGCGCGTAGCCTCCGTCGTCGATGCCCATGAACTTCAGGAAGATCGCGCTGGCGTTGGCTTTGTCCGCGGTCGCCTGGGGGTTCATCCCGAGGGACCAGCCCCCCGTGGGCGTCGCCGCCTCACCACCCGCGAACGCGGGGAAGGGCGCGATGCCGAAGTCGAGCCCAGCCTCGCCGACGAACTGCGTTCCCCACCACGGTCCACCCACGTAATACGCGACCTTGCCCGCGGCGAACAGGTTGGGCGTGTCCGCGACGGCAACCCCGCGCGGCGAGAGCCCGTCGGCGAAGATCGAGCCGTACCAGCTGAACGCCTTCTCCCAGCCGTCGTTGGTCACGTCCGGCGTCAGGTTTCCCTCTCCGGTCCCACCGGGGCCGCCGCCGGCGCTCTCCGCCAATGGCTGCAGCTGGTAATAGCGGTCGATCTGATCGAACAGCAGACCGTACTGCGCACCGGCGTCCTGCGCCTTCTTGGCGTCCTCGGTGATCTGCTCCCACGTCTCGCGGTCGTCGGGGGTGGCGCCGGGCGCGCTGATCCCCGCGGCGGCAAGGAGCGCCTTGTTGTAGTACATGATGTTGGTCGAGGTCTGGTACGGCATCGTCACGACCTTGCCGTCCACGGTCGCCGCCTCCAGGCTCCCCGGGTCGACGGCGGAGGCGAGGTCGGGGAATGTGTCCGTCAGGTCGGTCAGCCAGCCTCGGGCCGCGTACGCGGCGGTTCGCGGCATGTCGACGTCGAAGACGTCGATGGCGTCCTGCGACGACGTCAAGCGTGCCGCCAGCACGCTGTTGAAGTCATCGAACGGCACGGCCTCGTAGTTGACGGTGATGTTGGGGTGCGCCGCCTGGAACGCGTCCAGCACCGGCTGAATCTGCTTGGCGTCGTAGGCGGCGCCCGCGTACGTGATCGTGATCGGCTCCGTCGGCTCGGTCAGACTCGACGGCGCCACGCCGTCGATCGTTCCCGGGCCCCCTGATCCGCTGCACGCCGTCAGCGCCGCGAGCGCGAGGGCGGCTCCGGCACCGGCGGCAAGCCAGCGGGTCACGTCGTTGTGAGTTCGCATGTCGGGTTACTCCTTGCTGTTTCTTTCAGATGCCCGGATCGGGCGCCGGTGTGAGGGCGATACGGTCGAGGAACAGTCGGCGGAAGGCGTCGACGTCGGTGTCCACGGCGACCGTTGCGTTCGACGGTGCGGGGACGGTGAGCGAGAGGCCGCGGTCTGCGACGACCAGGCCGCGAGCCAAGTCACTGATCAGTTCGACCTCCACGTGCGCGGTGTCCCACTGGCAGATACCGGGGTCGAGGTGCGCGGCGATGACGAGGGGGTCGTGCAGGAAGCAGCCGAACTCGTGTTCCGCACGCTTCGGGAAGGCACGTGCGAGGTAGTCGATCCACGCGTGAGTGCACTCCCCGACCCATTTCGAGAAGGGATCCACGGACGCCAGCATCTGATCCGCGTCGTCGCGCGTGAGCAGGACCCGCGACGTCTGGTCGAGGCCGACCATGGTGATGCGGCCCCCGCTACGCAGGACGACGTCGAGCGCCTCGGGGTCGACGTACGCGTTGAAGTCGCCGACGACGGTGATGTTCTGGGCGTAGGTGGTGGCGCTTCCCGCCATGAGGACGAACTCCCGCACGTTCGCCGCGAATGCGGGCGAGCGACGGATCGCCACGGCGAGGTTGGTCATGGGACCGATGGCCAACACGGTGATCTCGCCCGGGTAGCGCTCTGCCTGCTCGATCATCCAGTCGGCGGCATCCGACTCGGCTGTCGGACCGCGCAACTCTCCCGGGTCGCGCGGCCCGCCGTGCCCGGGGACGGCGTCGAACAGAGCCCGAACGGAGGCCATGTCACGGGTCAAGGGCGCGTCGGCTCCCGCGAGGACGGGAAGGTCGGTCACTCCCAGGCGATCGACGAGGTTGCGGGCCACATGCACCCCGGTGGAGAGGGTCACGTTGCCGTTCACGATGGTCAGGCCGAGCACCTCGAGCTCCGGCGCGCGGATGGCGAGGGCGATGGCGAGACCGTCATCGATATCGCTGCCGGGCTCGCCGAGTCCCGGGTCGGTATCGATGATGACTTTCCGCCGGCTCATCACAGAACCGCCTTGCATGCGGTCGGCAGCGCCACGTGCGCCACGGCGAGAGTTCGCGCGGCGAGCTCGTCGATCGTGACCCGGTCGAAGTCGCGAATGCTGCTGCGCACGTGGTGGTGGGTCGTGCCGACGAGCTCCGCCGGGATCGCCTCGTCGCCGTGCAGCGCTCCGTACACGCTCCCCGTCGTCGCGGCGGACGAATCCGTGTCGCGTCCCGCCGCGATGGTGAGGGCGACGGAATCGGTGAAGCCCTTCCCCCAGAGGAGGCCCGCAGCGATTGCGGCGGCGTTGTGGAGGGTGTGCACCCAGTTGTAATGGCCCAGCTCGCGGTCGATCCAGTCGAGCGCATCGACCTCGTTCGCGCCGCTCCGGTGGAGCTCCCGGATGCCGTCGAGGGTAGCCGCGAGGCGGGAGCCGTCGGGCACGAACCGACGCGCGACGGCGAGCGCTTCCTCCGCACTGTCGGTGGAGAACGCCGTCGCCACCAGCGCGGCGGCCCACATCTCTCCGTAGATGCCATTCTTGACGTGCGTGAGGCGGGCGTCGATGAGGGCGAGCCGAACGGCCGCAGCGGGATCGCCCGGCTGAACGTACCCGAAGATGTCGGCCCGGATGAGCGCGCCGATCCATTCGCGATACGGATTGTCCACGACCGCCGTCTGGGGCGCGTGCAAGCCGTGGATGAGATTGCGGTAGGCGGCCCGCTCGGCTGTGAACGTCTGGGTGAACGGGATCCTGTCGAGCCACTCCGTGGCGATGTCGTCGGTCGTGAGGTCACGGCCGTACCGCTCGATGAGGTGCAGACCGAGGATGGTCCAGTCGATGTCGTCGTCCCGGGGCACGTCCGTGAACAGTCCGGCCGAGGCGACCGGCGCGGATTCGTGCAGGTGCGAGACCCCGTTCGGGAGCGGCTCCAGCAGCGCGACGTATCCGGTTTGCGGCCACTGTCCCGCGGCGCGCAGGTAGGCTTCCACTTCGCCGCGCGACAACCCCTCGATCGGCTTCCCGAGCGTGTTTCCGACGGTCCGCCCGAGCCAGGCGCCGCGAAGGCGCCCGGGCAGCTCGTCGGGGTCGACCGCCCGGGCGGCGACGTCCGAACCCAGCAGCCCCAGCGTCACCGGGTCGCTCGGCTCGTCGAAGGACCAGTCCGCTCGCATCGGAGCGCCAGCGAGCTCTTCTCGGATGCGCGCGAGTGCATCCAGATCCGATGCGGCCGCCGCGGCACGCGCTCGCGTCGTCAGATCGCCGGTGACGTACCCGGAATGGGCGAGCTGTTCCGCTTCGTCGGGGACGAGGTCGCGGGGGTCGAGCGCTGAGTGCACGGGGACTTCCTTCTCCCGGGAGGGCGTGGTCGTGACGGCCGGGGGCGCGTCAGGATGTTTCGCGGGTCATGAGCACGTGCTGAACCAACACGTGACGGTGGGTGGTGGTCATCCCCTCGGCGATGCGGTGGAGCAGGAGCTCTCCGGCCGCGCGGCCAATCTCCTCGGCCGGGATGCGCACCGTCGTCAGGGCCGGGCGGACGAGGGAGGCGGCGTCGATGTCGTCGACGCCGATGAGGGCCACATCCTCCGGGACGGCCAGGCCGCTGCGTCGCGCGGCATCCAGCGCCCCGATGGCCATCATGTCGTTGGCGCAGAAGACCGCGCTCGGCCGGTCGTGCCGGGCGGCGAGCCTGGCCATGGCGTCGAATCCGCTCTCACGCGTCCATTCGCCGTGCTCGATCATCTCCGGCTCGACCGGGAGGTCGAGGTCCTGCATGGCGCGCAGATACCCCAGGTATCGCGGCTTCCCGGGTGTGTGGTTGAGGGGCCCCGTGATGGTCGCGATCCGGCGGTGTCCGAGCAGGTGGAGGTGCATCACGGCGTCCGCCGCGATCCGCTCGTCGTCGGCGGTGACCCAATCGATCGGGAGCTTCGACGCGCCCGACCCCACCGCGACGACCGGGATGCCGGCTTCGCGGAGGCGCGCGATGTCGTCATCGACATCGCTGACGGCGATCACCACGCCATCGGCGCGCCTTTGAATCGCGTCGGCCACGAAGGCGTGCGTGAGCGCCCCTTCACCCGCGCCCGCGTCGAAGAGCATGACGACCTGATCCTGGTTCGAGACCGCGGCCTGCAGACCCCTCGCCAGAGCCGGGTAGAACGGGTTGGTGATGTCCTGTGCGATCAGGGCGATCGTGTTGCTCCGGTTGCGGTTCAGTGCCTGCGCGAAGAAGTTCGGGCTGAAGCCGAGGTCGTCCATGACCTTCTCGACGCGCCGGCGGGTCTCAGCAGAGACCGGCCGATTGCCCGAGAGCACGTGCGACACCGTGGTCTTGCTCACACCCGCAGCCGCGGCGACCGCCTGGATGGTGACCGGGGCGGCGGCGGGCCGCGCATCTCCCGTCGCGTCCAAACCGGTTTTACGCGCGCTCATTCATAACCTCCGCATGACGACTTCACAAGATCGTGGAATCAGTGCAAACTGTTTGCAAACTAGTTTGCGTAATGCGAGAGTATACGTGCGGGGATGGAGCGTCAAGATCCCGTGCAGAATCAACCGGCCGGCGTAGCCCCGGGTACGCAGGACGGCGCCCCCGGGATCTTTCCGGGGGCGCCGTCCGCGCTCCTCAGCCCCCGAAGTCGAAGACCGGAGCCCCGGCTACCCCGACGGGCACCGCCACCACGCGACCGGCGAGGGGCTCCTCCCCCGCGGCGACGCCCTGACGCGAGGTCGTGACGTAGAGGACCGGGTCGTCACCGCCGAACGCGCATGAGGTGGGATTCGTGACCGGCAGCGGAATGACGTGGTCGAGCCGCCCCTCGGCGTCGTAGCGGTGCACCGCGGCACCACCCCACATCGCGACCCACACACCACCTTCGGCGTCGAGGGCCATGCCGTCGGGTGACCCCGCGTCGTCGGCGCTCGCGCGCGCGAACACCCGCGAGGCGCCGAACTCGCCGCGATCGGGGCCGTAGTCGTAGGCGCGGATCTCGCGGGTCAGGGTGTCGGCGTGCAGCGCCGTGGTGCCGGCATCCGTCCACACGAGTCCATTCGGGATCGACACCCCCTCGAGCGCGACGTGGACGGAGAGATCGGGGTCGAGACGGTACAGGCGCCCGCCGCCCGGTCGCACGTCGTAGGCCATCGAGCCGCAGAAGAAACGTCCCGCCGCGTCGCACGCGCCCTCGTTCATGCGCACCGCGGGGTCATCGAACACCGGGATCCGCCCCACGACGGCGAGGTCGTCGTCGAGCAGTGCGAACCCGCGCTCGACCGCGGCGACGAAGCCCCCACCGCGGCGACGCCGGATCACGCTCAGCACGTCCGCGACGTGAGCTCGGTCGACGGATGCCGGCTCCCCGGCGACGGTGATGAGGTCGCCGGCGAGCATGTCGACGTGGCGCAGGGTCCGGGTCACGGGGTCCCAGAAGGCTCCCTCGCCGTGGTCGACCGCGGGATCGCCGATCCAGCGGGCCGCAGACGTCGTCGGGGGCTCAGAGCCAGCCACCGTCGACCACCCACTTCTGCGCGGTGCACATCGCCGAGTCATCGGCGGCCAGCCACAGCACCATCCGCGCGACATCCGCCGGGTACACCTTGTCGGCCAGGCTCTGACTCCGGCGAATGTGCTCCTCCGCTTCGGGCGTCACCCAGTCGCGCATCTGGCGCGCCGTCATCACCCACCCGGGGATGACGCAGTTGACGCGAATCCGGTCGGGACCGAGCTCGCGGGCGAGCGTGCGCGTGAGACCCTCGATCCCCGCCTTGGCCGTGATGTAGCCGACGAGATCCTGCAGATCGATGTGCGCGCTGATCGAGCCCATGTTGATGATCGAGCCCCCGCCCGCGGCCCGCATCATCGGGGCGACAGCGCGCGCGGCGAAGAAGTGGTGGCGGAGGTTCACCGCCTGGCGATCGTCCCAGTACGCCACGTCGAGCTCGTCGATCGTGTGGCGCAGGTCGTGCGCGGCGTTGTTGACGAGGATCCGCACGGGACCCAGCTCGGCACCGAAACGCGCGATGGCGTCCTCGAGCGCGGGAATGTCGCGCACATCGCACGGAAGGAAGCGCGCGGCCTCGCCGAGCTCGGCGGCGAGCGCCTCCGCTGCGGGGACGTCGATGTCGACGAACCCCACGCGAGCGCCCTGCGCGACGAGGTGGCGGACGATCTCTTCACCGAGGCCGGTCGCGCCGCCGCTCACGACGGCGACGCGTCCCGCCAGGCTCGGATAGTTCGCGTACGTCATGCCGGCACACCTCCCGGGACGATCACCGCGCGCCCGACGGCGCCGGCGGCGAGAGCGGCGAACGCCTCGTTGACGCCGTCGAGCCGGTAGCGGGTGCCGATGAGCTCGTCGAGCGGCAGGAGTCCGGCCCGGTAGAGCTCGAAGATCGCGGGGAGGTCGAGCGCCGGGACCGAGGACCCGTACAGCGACCCGACGATCTTCTTCTGCCGCTGCACCAGCTCGTTGATGGGGACGTCGAACGTCTGCCCGACGGCACCGAGACCGACCGCGACCGCGGTGCCCAGGGGCCGCAGCATCCGGACCGCGGTGGTGAGGGTCTGCGGGCGCCCGACGGCTTCGACGACCCATGCCGCGCCGCCCGGCGCCAGCGCGAGCACGTCGTCGACCGGGTCGCCGTCCCCGGCGAGCACGGTGTGCGTCGCTCCGAGACGGCGGGCGAGGGCGAGCTTGTCCTCGTCGACATCGACCGCGATGAGCGGGTGGGCCCCGGAGAGCTTCGCCCCCATGACCGCCGCAAGGCCCACACCGCCCGCGCCGATCACGACGACGGGCTCGCCGAGGCAGCGGCCGATGACGTTGCGCGCGACGCCGACCCCGGTGATCACGGCGCAGCCGGCGATCGCGGCGATCTCGGCGGGAATGTCGTCGGGCACGGGCACAACGCTGCGCTCGTGGACCACGACCCGCTCGGCGAAGCTCGACGCTCCGAGCAGGTGGTGCACGGGCCCGTCGGTGTCGCGCATGCGCGTCGTTCCGTCCAACAGCCCACCGGACTGGGCCTGGACGGCGCCCATCTCACACAGGATCGGGGCCCCGACCATGCACTGGCGGCATCGCCCGCAGTTGGGGCGCCACAACAGGGCCACCCGGTCGCCGACGCGGATCGCACCGCTCGTGCGTTCGCCGACCGCTCGCACGCGGCCGGCACCTTCATGACCCGGAACGACGGGGAGGGGGCACCGCAACTCTCCCCGGAGGTAGTGCAGGTCGGAGTGGCAGACCCCCGCCGCCTCGATCTCGACGAGGATCTCCTCGGGGCCGGGGTCGGCGAGTTCGATCTGCTCGATCCGCGGGGGCTCACCGGTCTGCCGCAGCACGGCGGCGTGGATCAGGGACGGCATGGAAGCTCCTTCACGGTCAATGCGACTCCCGCATCACGGCCGGTCCCGTCGCCCCGACCAGGAAGTCGAGGTCGGCGCCGGTGTCGGCCTGTTGGACGTGCTGGACGTAGAGCTGCTCCCACCCGCGCCGCGGCGAGGCGTACGCAGCGGTGGCGGCCGGCGCCGGCTTCCGGGCGCGCAGCTCCTCGTCGGGGACGAGCATGGTCAGGCTCCGGCTGGCCACGTCGAGCTCGATCAGGTCGCCGTCGCGCACGAGGGCGAGCGGTCCGCCCGCGGCAGCCTCGGGCGCGACGTGCAGCACGACGGTGCCGTACGCGGTTCCGCTCATGCGTCCGTCGCAGATGCGGACCATGTCGCGCACCCCCCGCTCGAGGAGCTTCCGCGGAAGAGGCATGTTCGCCACCTCGGGCATGCCGGGATAACCCCGCGGCCCGCACCCGCGCAGCACGAGCACGGAGTTCTCGTCGACGTCGAGGTCGGGGTCGTCGATGCGTGCCCGCAGGTCCTCGACGGAGTCGAAGACGACAGCCGGTCCGCGGTGCCGCAGCAGCGCGGGCGTCGCCGCGGCGGGTTTGATGATCGCTCCCGACGGAGCGAGGTTTCCCCGCAGCACGACGATTCCGGCATCCGGGAGCAGCGGTTCGTCCGCCGTGCGGATCACCGCACGATCCCAGACCTCGTGCGCGTCGAGCTCGTCGACCAGCGGCCGTCCCGCGACGGTGATCGCCGTGGGATCGAGCCGCTCGCGCACTTCGCGCAGCACCGCGAGGTAGCCTCCAGCGCGGAACAGGTCTTCCATGAGGAACGCGCCCGCGGGCTGGAGATTGACCAGCAGCGGCACGCCGTCCCCGATCGCGTCGAAGTCGTCGAGCGTGAGGTCGACGCCCACGCGTCCCGCGATCGCGAGCAGGTGCACGACGGCGTTGGTCGAGCCGCCGATCGCGGCGAGCGCGACGATCGCGTTGTGGAACGACGCCTTCGTCAGGACATCCGCGGGAGTCAGTCCCTCGCGGGCGAGCTCGACGATGCGCCGGCCGGTCGCGTGCGAGTACTCCAGCAACCGGCTGTCGGGCGCCGGGATGCCGGCGATCCCGGGCAGCGTCATGCCGAGGGCCTCGGCCATGAAGGCCATCGTCGAGGCGGTGCCCATCGTGTTGCAGTGCCCCCGGCTGCGGATCATCGACGACTCGGTCGAGCGGAAGACGTCGCTCGCGAGGCCTCCCGCGCGCACCTCCTCGCTGAGCTTCCAGACGTCGGTTCCGCAGCCGAGGGGCTGTCCACGGAAGGTGCCGTTGAGCATCGGCCCGCCGGGAACGACGATCGCCGGGATGCCGACGGAGGCGGCGGCCATGAGGAGGGCGGGGATGGTCTTGTCGCATCCGCCGAGCAGCACCACGGCATCCACCGGGTTGGCGCGGAGGAGTTCCTCCGCCGCCATCGCGGCCATGTTCCGCCACAGCATCGCGGTCGTGCGGACGGTCGTCTCGCCGATGGAGACCATCGGCAGATTGTGAGGGATGCCGCCGGCCTCGTAGACCCCGTTCTTCACGCTCTGCGCCACCTCGTCGAGATGGGAGTTGCACGGGGTGAGCTCGGACGCGGTGTTGGCGATTGCGATGTGGGGCCGTCCGTCGAACGCGTGATCGGGCATGCCCCGGCGCATCCACGCGCGGTGAAGATAGGCGTTGCGGTCCTCGCCGCCGTAGAACTGGGCGCTGCGTGCGCCGCCCTCCGGGCCGGTCATGACGTTCCTTCCGTCTTCGACGGGAGCACGAGCTCGCCGTCGCGGCGATGCGGGATGCCGGCGAGAGCCTCGTCGCGCAGGTCGGCGGGGAGCGCCGCGGCGGGTGCCTGCTGGTAGGCGACGGGGCGTAGGAAGCGGCGGATCGAGGTCGCGCCCACCGAGGTGAACGCGCTCGTGGTCGCGGGCCACGGTCCGCCGTGGTGTTGGCTCCACGTCACGGCGACGCCGGTGGGCCACCCGTCGAACACGACGCGTCCGACGCGCTCCTCGAGAGCCGCCACGATGTCGTCGATCGCTTCGTCCGGCTGCGCGTGCAGTGTTCCGGTGAGCGATCCGGCGACGCGGGACAGCGCCGCGGGCACCTCGGCGACGCTGTCGTACTCCACGAGCACCGTGACGGGCCCGAAGCACTCCTCCAGGAGCACGTCGGAGCGTCCGAGGAACGTGCCGATGTCGGTGGCGACGACCATCGCGCGGACGGGACCGGATGCCTCGGAGGCGTGCCCCGCGACGACCCGTGCCGCTCCGTCGTCGCGCAAACGCGCGACCCCGGGCGCGAACGCCTCGGTGATGCGATCGGTGAGCAGAGTGAACGCGGGGCGCTCGGCCACGCGCTCGTGCAGGCGTCGGTCGTCCGCGACCCCGCGCGGCACGAAGACCAGTCCCGGCTTGGTGCAGAACTGTCCCCCGCCGAGGGTGAAGGAGGCGACGAGCCCGTCGAGGATCGCGTCGCCCCGGGCGGCGATCGCGCCGGGGGTGACGACGACCGGGTTCGTGCTCCCGAGCTCGCCGAAGAACGGGATCGGGTCGGGACGCCGGGCGATCTCGTCCATCAGGCCCTGCGCCCCGGCGAGCGACCCGGTGAAGGCCGCGGCGCGGACGACCGGTGCCCGCACGAGATCCAGACCCGCCTGGCGACCCTCGACGAGACCGAAGGCGCCGGTCGGCGCGCCGGCGGCGGCGAGCGCGTCGGTCACGATCCGCGCGGTCGCCCGCGACAGCTCGGGGTGACCGGAGTGCCCCTTCACCACGACGGGGCATCCCGCCGCCAGGGCCGCGGCGGTGTCGCCGCCGGCGACCGAGAACGCGAAGGGGAAGTTCGACGCCGAGAAGACGGCGACCGTGCCGAGGGGGCGGAGCAGGCGGCGCAGCTCGGGCCGCGGCGGAACGGCGGCGGGGTCGGCGGCGTCGACGATGGCCTCGAGGTACGAGCCCTCCTCGAGGACTCCGGCGAACAGCCGCAGCTGCCCGGTGGTGCGGGCGACCTCACCGCGCAGGCGCTCGGCGCCCAGGTGCGTCTCACGGTCGGCGATCTCGACGAGCGCGTCCGCCGCGGCATCCACCGCCTTTGCGATCGCGCGCAGCCACCCGGCCCGGACCTCGCGGCTCGCCGCACGCACGGCCGCGGCCGCGTCGGCGGCGAGGGCGACGACGTCGCTCACCCTGCCGCCGACGCGTGCGAGTTCGGCCGCCTCACCGCGCATCGGGGTCCACCACGATCTCGACCGGGGTGGCATCCGTCAGCTCGACGACCGCGGATGCCGCGCCGCTGTCGACGCGATACCGGCCCGCGAACCCGTCGATCGCGACGATGCCGTCGGCGTCGGCGGTCAGGTCGGTCGGACCCACCCACCACTCGCCGCGGATGAGCGAATGCAGCGCGTCGTACGCGGGCTTGCGCGAGCCGTCCGCCCGGAGAAGACCGGCGGGCGCTCCGAGCCACGCGCCGTGGTCGGTGATGCCCCAGTAGGTGAGCGACTCGACCGCAGGGTGGGCGAGGACCGTGCGGTAGTGGCGCACGATCTCGTCGGCCTGCCGCGCCTCCCCCTCGGGGGTGCTCGGCCATTCGTCGACGATGTAGTCGTTGAGGTCGACGATCTCCGGGGGCATGATCTCGCCCGAGAGCAGCGTGGTCTCGGTCATCTGCAGCGGCAGGCCGAAGGCCGCGAAGCGCTCGAGGATGTGTGCGATCTGCTCCTCGCCGCGGAAGCCCTGGTGCATGTGGGTCTGCACCCCGAGCGCGTCGATCTGGATGCCGGCATCCAGGCAGTCCGCGATGAGGCGCTCGTAGTCCGCCGACAGATCGAAGTCGTTGAGCACGAGGCGGGCGTCGGGGTTCGCCTCGCGGGCGGACTCGAACGCGAGCTTGACCATCTCGACGCGTCCCTTGGACTGCGCCAGCCGCGTGACGGCGTTCTCCTCGGCGGTGAACACGGGCAGGATCACCGCTTCGTTGATGGCATCCCACAGGTCGATCACCCCGGCGAAGTTCGCCACCGTGGTGTGCACGCGATCGCGCAGGACGTCCTCGACCTCGGTGTCGCTGAGATCGAGCAGCCACGACGGCGTGAGGGTGTGCCAGACCAGCGGGTGGCCCTTGATCTGGACGTCGCGCGCGGCGAACCACTCGGCGGTCCGCTTCAGGCGCGCCTCGTCGGTCTGACCGCGGCGGGGCTCGTAGCCGCGCCAGTAGAACGGCAGCGTGACCGCGTTGAAGAGCTCGAGGTAATCGGCTGCGAGCCGTTCGGGATCCAGGGCCAGGGCCCCGCCGAAGTGCTCGAGTTCGCGCGCGCCCTCGATGTCGGGCGCACCGGCGATCCACTCGATGAAGTCGAACCCGATGTTGCCGAACCCGAACGCGTGCGCCGTCTGCTCGACCCGCGCCCGGGCCCCCGCGAGGGGGCGCCCGGTCGGGTCGACGAGGCGCACACGTCCGCCGACACGGCGCTGCGACAGATCAGACATCGTCGGTGGACTCCCCTCGTGCCCCCGGGTACCAGTCCTGGATGGTGTTCTCGGTCACCGCGAGGAAGACGTCGTCGGGGCGTACGCCCTCGGCCTCCAGGCGCCGCGCGACGGCACGGAAAGCGCGCGCTTTGGTCTCGTCGTCGTACATGCGCACCATCAGGATGCGGACGTACAGCACGTCGCGACGCTCACCACCCAGGTAGTGCGGGTCGGCGATGATGTGGTCGGCTGGGAGCGGGTGAATGACCTGAAAACGGTCCTCGATGTCCATGCCCAGGCCCTCGGCGAGACCCTGGTGCACCGCCTCGGCATAGGCCAAGCGCTGCGCGACGGGGACGGTCTCGGAGACTTCAATCGTGATGAGGGGCATCAGGCCCACACCTCCTTGGTGACGCGCACGTCGGCGCGGTTGCGGGCGGACTCCTCGATGGCGAGTCCGAGCAGATGGTCCTGGCAGGCGTCGGCCAGAGAGTAGGGGCCGTCGGCCTCACCGCGCGCCCAGCGACCGGTGAGCTCCAGGAATGAGGCGACGGCGATGTCGTCCTCCGACAGGCGTGTGCCCACCCAGGGGTTCCGGTAGACGATGCGCCCCTCGAAAGCGGCCGAGACGACCTCGTTCCCCTCGAGGTTCATGTCGATGCCCGTGCGCCGGTAGGTGATGGGCGAGGTCAGCACGCCCTCGCCCGACAGGCGCGTGACGGCGTCGTCGACGATCTCGCCGAGCGAGCCGCGGACGACGAGACGCCGAGCCAGCAGCGGATTCCACCACTGGTTGTCGACGAAGTCGTACAGGCCCATGCGGCCGTCGCCGAAGTCGATCGTGCCGATCGTGGTGGTGCGCGGCTGCGGCTGCGGATTCTCGACCCAGCCGTCGAAGGTCAGGGGGTCCACGAGCGGCGCCGTGAACGTGCGCGCCGAGACCACGGCATCCGCCATTCCCGCGCCGAGATACGACCGCATGATCGAGGTCGCGTGGTACAGGTGCGTCGAGGCCACCTCGACCGCCGTCGGCTGGCCGATGGCCCCCGACCGCACGACCTCGAGCCGCGCCGCGTGACCCGGCATGAGCATGTACTGCTCGGCGACCTGGACGCGTCCCGACGCTCCCACCGCCGCCCACAGCTCGCGCAGGCCGTCGGCCGTCGGGGCCGGCGGGGTCTCGGCCAGCACCATCACCCCGTGCTCGACGAGCTCGGTCACGACACCGGGCATCGAGGGCCACGACACCGAGGCGATGACGAAGTCGGGCTTGAGCGCCACGATCTCCTCGATCGTGCGGACGACAGGGATCCCCCATCGCTGGGCCATGCGCTCGGCGGCCTCGTCGCTGCGGGCGAGGACGCCGACGGCCTCCAGCCGATCGGGCGCGGCCGCGGCCATGCGGATGTGGAAGTCGGATCGCCAGCCGGTACCGACGACGGCGAAGGTCAGAGGAGTGCTCAAGAGGGGGTCTTTCTTCTCGGGGGATGGGAAAAGGGGCGGGTGCGGTCAGACCTGGCTCATGCCGCCGTCGACGACGAGATCGACGCCCGCGATGAAGCTGGACTCGGCGGTGGCGAGGAACGCCACGGCGGCGGCGACCTCCTCCGGTCGGCCGATCCGCCGCAGGGGGACCATCTCGGCCACCGCGGCAGCAACGGTCTCGGAGCCGCCGGTGAACTGATCGAATCCGGCCGTCGCGGTCGGACCGGGGCTCACCGAGTTGGCACGGATGCCGCGTCCGCCCAGCTCCGCCGTGAGAGTGCGGGCGAGCGAGCGGACCGCGGCCTTGGTGGCGTTGTAGACCGCGTGGCCCGGACCGCCGTTCGAGCCGGCGATCGACGAGACCAGGACGATCCGGCCGTGGTCGTTGAGCAGGGGCACCAGACGCTGCACCGTGAAGAACGTGCCGCGGAAATTGAGATCGCTGACGTGGTCGAAGGCCGTGGCATCCGTCTCCGCGACCGGGGTCGAGTCGACGTCGCGCCCGGCGTTCGCGACCAGGACGTCCACCCCACGACCCGTCGCCCGCACCGCGGCGGCGAGCTCGTCGAGACCGTCGAGTCGGGAGGCATCCGCCCGCAGCACGTGGACGCGATCGCCCCACGTGTTCCGCGCCTCGTCGATTCGGGCCGCGGTCATGCCCGTCGTGAGCACCTCCGCCCCCTCGGCGAGGAAGCGTTCGACCACGGCGCGACCGATGCCGGAGGTGCCCGCCGTCACCACGGCGAACTGGCCCGCGAGCAGTCCGCCGGTCACTTCAGCGCTCCCGCGGCGAGGCCGCGCTCGAAGGAGCGCTGCAAGAGCAGATAGGCCGCGATCACCGGCACGGCCGTGATGACCGCCGCCGCCAGCACACCGGTCTGGTCATTGGTGTACTGACTCATGAAGAACGTGGGAAGCAGCGTCACCACCTGCTTGCTCGGGTCGTTGAGCATGAGCAGCGGCAGCAGGTACGCGTTCCAGCTGTTGATGAGGGTCAGCACGACGATGGCCCCCGCGATCGGACGGGTGAGCGGGAGCACGATGTGCCAGAACACGCGCACGACGCTCGCGCCGTCGATGCGTCCCGCCTCCATGAGCTCGTTCGGGATGCCGTTGAAGAAGCTGCGCGCCAGGAGCACGGTGAACGGCACCTGCAGCGCCGCGAGCGGCAGGATCACGGCGATGAGCTCGTTGTACATGTCGAAGGTCGACGCCGTGACGAACAGCGGTGTGAGCAGCACCGCCTCGGGCATCGTCAACGCCACGAGCAGGAGCCAGAACCAGATCTCCTTGCCCGCGATGCGGAGCTTGGCGAAGCCGAACGCCGCGAGCATCGTGCACACGTAGACGAGGGCGATCGTGGACGCCGCGATGATGATGCTGTTCAGAAAGTAGGTGTGGACGATGCCGGTGGCGAAGACCTTGGCGTAGTTGCCGAGACCCTGACCGGCGAGGGAACCCTGCACCATGGCGACCAGCGGGAACAGGTAGGGCACGACGATGAGCGTCGCGAGGAGCTGCAGGCCCCACCGCGAGGCGCGGGATCGGACGTCGAACATGGTCAGCTCCTCTCGGACTGTCGGTTGATCCGGTTCATCAGCAGCCCCGCACCGATCGCGAGCACGAGAAGGGCGACCGAGATCGCGGCGGCATAGCCGAAGTGCTTCTCCTGGACCATGGTCTGGAAGATGTAGGTGCCGAGGAACTCGGTCGCGTGGTTGGGTCCCGCCCGTGTCACGAGGTACGGGACGTCGAACGTCTTCAGCGCGCCGATGACGCCGAGCACGGCGAGGGCGACAGCGGTGCCGCGGCACATCGGCCACACGATCGACCAGAGGGTGCGGATGTTGCCCGAGCCGTCGACGCGAGCCGCCTCGAGGATCTCGGGCTCGATCTGACTCATCGCGGCGTAGAAGAGGATGAACGTCAGCCCCGTCCACTGCCAGATGGTCACGAGCATGACGACGACCATCGCCGTGACGTTGCCCGCCAGCCACGGTTGGGTGAGCGACCCCAGTCCGATCGCCGACAGGATGCCGTTGAACGAGCCGTTCGCATCGAAGATCAGGCGGAAGACCGGAGCCATCGTGGCGGGCGCGAGGACCGTCGGGACGAAGATGATGACCTTGTACACCGGAGCCAGGTGGATCCGCGAGTGCATGATCGCCGCGAAGACGAACCCGATCACCGTCTGTGCCGTGAACGTCACCACGAAGAAGATCGCGGTGTGCCCGATGGCGCGCCAGAAGATCGGGTCGGCGAACATCGCGGCGTAGTTGTCGCCGCCGACCGGCTCCGACGGGCTGAGGATGAACCCGTTCCAGTCGAGGGTCGAGACGTAGCCGGTGTAGCCGATGGAGAAGTAGATCATCCCGACGACCAGCGCGAGCGCCGGAAGGATCCACGCGAGGCCGCCCGGGTACGGGGACCTCTGTCCGGCACGGCGTGGACCGCGGCCCGGGGTGCGTCGCGACCGCCCCGCGGTCACAACGGCTTCGGTAAGGGTGCTCATGTGCTCTTCCTTGAGTGGGGCGGGATCCTCCGTGGGCGGGAGTGGACCCGCCCACGGAGGGATTCGGCGCGGGGCTACTGCGCGTCCACGACGGACTGCAGGCCCGCGAGGGCGTCGTCGATGGTGACGTCACCGGTGGCGACGCCGATGAGGGCGTCACGGAAGGCGCTGTTGAGGTCGGCGGAGACCGTCGCGAACCGCGGCTGCGTCGACGACGCCGCGACGTCGGTGTACTCCTTCAGGGCGTCGAGCTGGACCTCGGGGTTGACCAGGTCGATGTCGTCCCACTGGGGCTGGATGCCCAGGAGCGACGGGATGTCGTTGAGGGTGTTGGCAACGGTCTGCTGCCCGGCCTCGGTCGTGGTCAGCCACGTGACGAACGTCTTGGCGGCGGCCTGCTGGTCGGACTGCGCGCTGATCGCCAGGCCGTAGTCGGCGTCACCGAACATGTTGCCCGTCTCGCCGGTGCCGGCGACATCCGGGAACTGGATCGGGATCATGGTGAACGGCTCGGGGTTGGAGACGCCCGCGGCCTCCATCGCTCCGATCATCGTGTCGCGGACGGTGTACTGGGTGTACCAGGTGCCCATCATGACCATCGCGTACTGGCCCGACATGAAGGCGTTGCTGGCGTCGGGGTACTGCTGGAGCCCCACGGCGCCGTCCTGCATGATGCCGTCGTCGAACAGCGACTTCCAGATCTCCATCCCCTCGACGAACGCGGGGTCGGTGTAGGGACGTTCGCCGAGCGAAGCCTCGATGTAGGCCCCGGGCTCGACGTTCTCCATGATCGCCTCGAAGGTGTCCATGTCGAACGCCCACTGTCCCGCGCCCTGCACGAAGCAACCCTGACCGGCGGCCTGGAACGCGGCGCAGACCTGCTTCCACTCCTCCAGGGTCGTCGGGGGCGTGAGGCCCTGGGCGTCGAACATGTCCTTGTTGATCCACAGGCTCCCCGAGTAGACCGACCCGGCCGACAGCCCGACGACCTTGTCGTCGACGACCAGTCCCTCGACCCCGGATGCCGACAGCTTGTCGCGCCAGTCGGAGCCCAGGGCCTCTTCGACGACGGGGGCGAGGTCGATCGCGCCCGCCTGGAAGGTCTCGACGCCGCCGTTCGCCGAGCCCGGGGCGACGTTGAAGATGTCGGGCCCGTCGGCGGACGTGATGGCGGGACCCATGACCGAGTCGTAGTTGTCGATCGGCTTCGAGACGAACTCGACGGCGATG
The DNA here is from genome assembly GCF_046064585.1 of Microbacterium mcarthurae. NCBI lineage: Bacteria > Bacillati > Actinomycetota > Actinomycetes > Micrococcales > Microbacteriaceae > Microbacterium > Microbacterium mcarthurae. Next base: position 77,978 of record NZ_JAROCE010000002.1, read on the forward strand.
TCGGGGTACTCCTCGTTGAACGCGGCGATCAGCTGGTCGGCGACGGGCTTGTCGGGGGTCCAGCCCCACCACACGAGATTCCCCTCGGTGGCGGACCCGGAGTCGTCGCCTCCCGATCCGCCTCCCGAGCAGGCCACGAGTGACAGCAGGGTGAGACCGGCGACCGCCGTCGCGCCGGCACGGCGCCAGGACGATGTCTTCTTCGACATGGATTTCTCCTCTTGTGCTGCAGGTGAGGCGAGCTCGCAGCATCGCGAGCCGCATGATCTTGCATCGCAAGTTTTAACGAAGTAAGGAACAACTTGTTACGCAACTTGCGTGGTTGCTATAGTAGATCCGTCGCCGCCCGCGGTCAAGAGTGCGGGCTCCGGGGGGAAGGAAACCCATGTCGCAGCGCACCGCCACGCTGGCGGAGATCGCCCGCGTCGCCGGGGTCTCCGTGCCGACGGTGTCTCGTGTGCTCAACGGGCGCCCGGGCATCTCCGCCCCGAAACGCGAAGAAATCGAGAAGCTCCTCGAGGAGCGGGGGTACGAGCGACGCAAGGCGCGACGCGAAACATCCCTTCTCGATTTCGTGATCGTGAGCCTGGAAACCCAGTGGGCCACCGAGCTCCTGCGCGGAGCGCAGGCCGAAGCCGCCCGGGCGGGAGCGGATCTCGTCGTCACCGCGACCGAGGGCTCGCCGGCCGGTACCCCCGAATGGCTGCAGCGCGTCGCCGGGCGGGGCACCGACGGAATCGTCATCGTCGTCTCCGAGATCGATCCGGTCGGTCGTGAAGAGCTCGCGCGCTTGAACGTGCCCGTGGTTCTCGTCGACCCCGTTGGCACCGACACCGAGTCGTTCGTCACGGTGTCCGCCGCCGACTGGTCCGGAGCCCGGGATGCCACCGACCATCTGCTCGATCTCGGGCACACGCGCATCGGATTCGTCACCGGTCCGCTCAACCTGGAGTGCCACCAGGACCGCCTCGACGGCTACATGTCCGCACTCGGACGTCGCGGCATCACCCCCGACCCCGCGCTCGTCCAGGTGGGCGACTCGCTCATCTCCGGCGGCATCACCTACGGCGGGAAGCTCCTCGACGCCCCCGAGCGGCCCACCGCGATCATCAGCGGCTCCGACGAGCAGGCGTACGGCATCTACCTCGCCGCGCGGGAACGGGGACTCCGGGTTCCCGAAGACCTCTCGGTCGTCGGCTTCGACGACGTCGACCTGTGCCGCTGGGTCAACCCGCAGCTGACGACCGTGCACCAGCCGCTCGCGGGCATGGCATCCGAGGCCGCCCGCCTGGCGCTGGCCATGTCGCGCGGCGAGACGATCGCCCACCGACGGGTTCAGCTGTCGGCCGAGCTCGTCGTCCGCGAGTCGACGGCACCGCCGCCTCCCGCGTAGTCGCGGCGAGCGCACCACGAACGACGAAAGCCCCGGAGAACCGGGGCTTTTCGTGGCGGAGACGGAGGGATTTGAACCCTCGGTCCCCTTACGGGGACTCCACCTTAGCAGGGTGGTGCACTAGGCCTGACTATGCGACGTCTCCAGGTGATCGACGCCGAAGCGCGAGCACACCGGTCCATAGTAGCCGCTCGGGGCGTGGCATCCGAATCCGGGATCGGGATGCCACACCCCGCGCGTCAGCGGGCGTTTCCGTTCGAGCAGGTGGCCTGCGCGGCGGTCTGGCCGGCGATCTCCGACGGCAGCGTGATCGCCGTGGAGGACGGCTCCGGGGTGGGAGCCGCGCTGTCGCTCGGCGCGGGCGCCTCGGACTCGACGGGCGCCGGCGTGGCGCTCTCGTCGACGATCACACCGTCGCCGCCACTGAGCTCGCCGGACAGCTGGATGGGCTGATTGGCCGCGAGCGCGGCCCACAGCGCTTCAGCCGCCTCTTCGTCGGGAACCACGCGGTTGGGGTCGTCCGGGTCGGGGTAGGTGGGGTACTGCACGAACACGATCTCGTCGAAGGGCACGTCCTTCACGGCCATCGCGATCTGCACGAGCGTCAGCGGGTTGGTCAGAGACGTGGAGGGGCTGACGTTGCGCAGGGCCGTCGAGGCCAGCTTGTACAGCGTCGCCGGGTTCGAGAGCACCTCCTCGCTGCGGAGCTTCGTCGTCAGACGCGACATGTACTGCTGCTGGTTCGAGATGCGGCCGAGATCGCCGCCGTCACCGACACCGTGACGGGTGCGGAGGAACTGGAGGGCATCGAGTCCCTTGACCGTCCGCATGCCCGCGGGCCAGTCGATACCGGTGTACGGGTCCTGGATGCCGTTGGCGATGCAGACGTCGACCCCGCCGATGGCATCCGTGATGTTGATGACGCCGCCGAAGCTGACCTTCGCGGCGAAGGGGATGTCCTGACCACTGAGCTCGGAGATCGTCGAGACCACGCACGACAGTCCGCCGTACATGAAGGCGCTGTTGATCTGCTGCTTCCACATCGCCGAGGTCTCGTTGCCGTCGGCGTCGGTGCACGACGGGATCGGCACCATGAGGTCACGCGGGAACGAGATCACCGTTACGCGGCGCGGGGCGTCCGAGATGTGAACGAGCATGTTCACGTCGTTCAGGTTGCCCTCGGCATCCGGCCCCGTGCACCGGTCGCCGAAGTAATCCGCGAACTCGGGCTCGCACTCGTCGGTGCCGACCATCAGCAGGTTGACACCGCCCTTGAGCTCGCCGAGGTCCGGCGGCACAGCCGGCTGGTTCTTCAGCTCCACGGCGTCGGCCGTGAAGCTCGACGACAGGTCGTAGACGGCGTACGCCGTGACCGCGGCGCCGGACACGAGCAGCACCGCGAGGGCGACAGCGAGGCCACGGAACAACTGGCTCAGCGGTCCGGCCGAACGCAGGCGCCCGTGGCGTGCGATCGTGCGACGCCCGCGCGGGGTCGTGGTCTTGCTCACTCGGGTCCTTTCGGGAGGACGGATGCCGCGGCGCGGCACCACGAGACCTCGACGAAGCGCAGGTCGGACACAGTTTAGGGACCACGTCCTGTGAATGGCGTGAAGAACGGGCGCGGCGTGTGGACGGGAGCCGGTGACGGGTCCGCGCGGAACCGCAGAGCGGGAGGATGCCGAAAGCGGTGATGGACGGACCCGCGGGCCCGTCCATCACATTGGCGGAGCCTGCGCGATGGCTTTCGAACCCCTCTTGGGAGACACAGCGGCTGCTCGACTGGATCGCTTCGCGGTTTGGGTAGCTCACGTCATCAGATGGAATCCCGGGTTGTTCTAGGTCTATGGCTGCGCAGACCACGCGCTGGGCCCGCGCAGCCGCGCCAGCCTGCGGTGGGATAGTCACCCGCATGGTGCAGCTCGACCCTGGCGACTGGCTTCCGTCTCACGCCGACTATGTGCGGATCCGCACGGAGTATGAGAACGAACGCGGCATCCGTTGGACTGAGGAATTTTCGGAGGTAGTGCGCCGTAAGTTGGCGGCGCTTAGTGAGGACGTCATCGAGGAAGCACATGGCGGCTACCTAAGTGGCGAACTCGACGAGAAAGTTCTCGCCCTGATCCGGCGCCACTCGCGCATACCACCCCGCGCCGATACGCTCGCCGAGGCGCTCACGAACCCGTACGTCACCGTCGCGGAGATTGCGGACTGGCTCGCCGCCATTCCAATCGCTCTCGCGGCCATCGATCGCAAGTGGTCAGCACAGGGCATGGTCGATTCTGCAGGCGAACTATTGTCCGACCTGGAGCCGTACTTCACGGGTGCGAATGACGTCCTTCTCGAGGAGCGAGTCGGCTGGCTCTACCTGCACGACCGATTCCGAAGGCGCGAGAGCCAGCCTCTTCACGTCGATGTCGTGCAGCCCCTAGAGGCCCTACTGAGTGCGGACCCACGGTTCGACGCGGCTGAGCGGGCATATGGTGAGGCCACCAACAATCTCGCCCAGGGGAACTACGGCTCTGCGGTCTCGCTGACATACTCCGCGGTGCAGGAAGCTCTGCAATCGCTCGGCGCCAAGGGGAACGATCTGAGTGCGCTTTTTGCGTCGGCGAAAGACAGTGGTTTTCTCAGCAACGCGGACTCGCAATTGCTTCAAGCGATCAAGAACCTGCTGAGCTGGCTCACCGCCAATCGCTCCGCGCGCGGGAATGCCCACGGGGCGTCCTCGGCGACGCGGGCGGACGCTCAGCTCGCTCTCAACACCGCGGCGTCGCTCATGCTTCGTTTGATGCAGTTCCCGTCAACCGAAACATAGGCGTGCGTGTTCGATTGGGCCAGCAAGGGCAGTCCGCGTGACACACGAGGCTGCGCGACGCCCGACAGCGTCGCGGGTGCGGTCCGATGTCAACGCCGATCCCTGTCGTCCAGCCTCAACCGCGCGGTTCGTCGAGCACCCACGTCTTCCGCATACAGGAGGGTCGGAGTCGGGCATACGATGGCGAGATCCGGGCGCCTACAGGGGGAAGCATGCGGCTCGAAGAAGTATCCGTCGCCAACTATCGGTCCATCATGACTACGTTCCACGTGCACGATTTGACCACGCTCATCGGCCCTAATAACGAGGGGAAATCTAACCTCCTCCGCGCCCTGGCCCTAGGAATGCGCATAATTCGCTCCTGGAGTCAACTACCGGAAGATTTGGCGCAGAGCGGTGAACTGTCGGGTCAGCGCGTCACGTTGATATATGGAGTCAATCCCCGCATAGAGCGCGGAGACCCAGATGTCGACCTCCCATTCAACTGGCAGCAAGATTATCCGCTCAGCAAACAAAGCTCGCGGTCAACACGACCGACAGAAATACGGATGAAGTTTGTCCTGGACGAAACTGAACGCGAAGAATTTAAGGCGCAAACTGGACTCCAAATCAATGGCGACCTTCCGATCGTCCTACAGCTCTCCCGCACCAGCACGTCCATAGGAATACTCAAACAGGGGCCGAGCGGTTCCAAGTACCAGGCGAATGCTCATAAAATAGCAACCTTCATTGCCCAACGAGTTACTCACGTACTGGTTCCTGCCGTTCGGACTATGGAGCAGGTGCGCAACATCCTCAATGAGCTTGCCAACATTCGCTTGTCCGCTTTAGCGGAATCCAACGAATATAAGTTGGCCATCCAGCAGGTGAATGAGCTTCGCAAGGCGGCAGTGCAAGATGTGCAGAAAGACCTTCAAAGTTCCATTTCGACCTACCTCCCCACCATAGACTCCGTGGAGATCACGACACGCAATTTTCTTCAATCCGACTCAATCGGCGACATACTGATCGACGACGGCTCCGCCACTCTTCTTTCACAGAAGGGAGACGGCGTCAAAAGCCTCTTCGCCCTCGCACTGATACAGCGTCTCGCACGAGAGCGACTCGACGATGCGAAAGATAGTTTTATTCTGTTGGTGGACGAGCCGGAGGCTCATCTACATTCAAAGGCAGTACACGATCTCCAACTATTGTTCACAAAATTGTCACAGCGCCAGCAGGTTATTCTCGCTACCCACAATTCAGTCTTCGTGAACCGCGAGGTTGTGGAGGCGAACATCCTCGTCCAGAAGAATGCCGCCTCCCCCGCGAGGTCCGTTAGCACTATTAGAGACACGCTTGGAATCCAGCTCGCAGATAATCTCGACTCCGCTGAAATCGTTGTACTCACTGAGGGAGTGACTGACGCAGAGATCATTCCTTCCGTACTGAAGCATGTGCAGAGCACCACTCAGGAGGACTTGTTGACAGGCAGGATTGTGTTCAAGCCAACCACCGGCGCCGGGAAGCTTCGCTCACACCTCCAGCGCGAGAAGTCGACTGGCTGCCGAATCATAGTTGTCCTTGACAACGACAAGGCGGGAGAAGACGAAGCGGCACTCCTCATCAGCCAGGGGTTTCTGGACCAGAAAAGTGTTTTCATCCTGCGCAACGCCGGTCACAAGCCTTCCGAGATCGAGGACCTAATTGACCCAGGCGTCTATCTTGATGAGATCAGCTCACTGTTTGGTCGAACCTTCAAGGCCTCTCATTTTGCTGACCCTAAAAGAAAATGGGGCGACAAATTCACCAAAGCAGCTGACGCACTCGGTGTCGCGGGCGACCAGAGCGAAAACCTCAAGAGCGCGAAGATTGCCGTTTCGAAGGCCGTTCGAGCGGCGGTATCCAACCCTGCAAAAGCGACGGCTATGGTCGGATTTGAAGCGCTTCGATCTTCGATCTGGCAGCCGTAGACTGCTCCGAAACCCCGGCAACGAGCCGATCCGCCGGGCAACCAGAATAACGCGTCGCTCCCCGAACGAGCGAAGGAGCATCTGCCCGCAAGCATCAATGCGCTGCCATTTCAAGACTATCAATCCTCAACGGATGGCGTGGCTGAACTGGCGCTGGATCAGAGCGAATGTGTGGCCAAGGAGGATGACGACAGGATGCAGGGAAGCGCGAAGGACGATGAATCGAACGTCGACGAAGCGGCTCGACCCAACTGGGACCTCCTGTTCAAGTCGCCAGCCCTACTTGAATCCTTCGAGGCCGAACGCAACGGCGTCACTCTGCTGACGTTCCCCCTGCGCGAGGCGGCAGCGTCCGAAGGAGACGCGCTCGCCAAGGAGGCCTTGGAGGCACTGAGCGCCATCGCCTCGCTCTACGTCATTCCAGATGACTGGAACCGTGGCTACGGCCCTATGTACCAATCCGGGGAAGGCCGGACATTCGTACCCACCGACCTGACCGACGAGAGCGTGTCCTTGCTGGAGGACGTCGTAGAACACGTGCCTCACGACCTCCTTCGCGCTCGCGTGCATGACGTTTTGGCCATTCGCGTCGGTGGCCGCGCCCGAATGGATCACATCCACGCCCACCTCCACCTGCTGCTTCGTGTCGGTATCGCTTCCGAGCGGTGGTTTGGTGAACGCGACATGTGGGACCGTGCGATAGAGACGGCGAAGCGCTTTGGTAAGTCCACGAGCACGGAGCTTGCAGGTTTCCAGAAGGAACTCCTGCGCAATCTCCTCGATGAGCCGATCGAGGACTACTTTCAAGTACAGTTGGCGGACGCTCTTTCGAGGCACGGCCTCGGCCGTTCACGAGCCAAAGACATCGCTCGCCGTCTCCAGGACATCGGAGATTCATTTGCGGATGACGCAGACAAGGCACGGATTTACTACGAGGGCGCCGGGGACTGGTTCGGTGCCGACGGCGACATGGACGCCGGCGGAGCGGCATACGCGACGGTCATTCAGTCCTACATTGCGGAGGCGGAAGCGCTCGCAGGTGAGAAGGACGGGAACTTGGCCCGTGCGGGCTATCTGCTGGAGCGCGCGCTTCGCGATCTTCGTAAGATCCCTCGCGCCGATCGCGACAAGCTCGGCCTCAGTGACACCGCATCTATGTTGCGCCGCCGGATCCGCGAGGTAGGCGTGGCCGGACTCGGCAGCATGCACCGGTACGAGTCGGACCCGGTGGACCTAAGCGAAGCTGCACGGGAAGCGAGAAGGCAGGTCTCTGGCCTCGAACCCGAGAAGGCGCTGCTGATGTTTGCGCTGCTACACGACTTTGCATCGTTCTCGCACAATCGAGCCGACGCAGAAGAACGCCTAAAGCGGCACCCCTTCACAGCCCTATTCTCGCTGACGACCTACTCAGCAGACGGCCGGGTCGTGAAGCGCTCCGCCGGCTCAGGTGGCACGCCGGTCTTCGGCGTTGACCCAGCGGTATGGCGACAGATGGTCCAGGCGCATGTCCTCCGCATACAACTGCTCGCAGCGGGACGACTCTGGCCTGCCTTCGAGACGCTGACCAACGAACATCACCTGACCGTCGGCGACTTCATCGCCGTCACGGCGGGATCTTCGACCGTGCCACTCGATCACGTCAGACAGTTCGCGCGCGGGCTGTATTACGGCTACACCGGAGACTTCTCCACCGCCGCCCAACTCCTCACACTTCAGATCGAGCACTTCGTTCGTCACCATCTGCAGAACTCAGGCGTACTCACGACCACGCGCACGGAGGAGGGCGTCGAGAACGAGAAGGGACTGTCAAGCTTGCTTGAGAGTGAGAAGGTTGACGAGATCTTCGGTGCTGATCTTGCTTACGAGCTTCGCGTCCTTTACCTCGATGCCGCCGGCCCAAACCTCCGCAACGAAGTCGCCCACGGTCTGCTCAGCGACGGGACCGGCGAAGGGGCGGAATCGCTATACACGTGGTGGCTCGCGCTCCGGATCGTCTTTCTGCAGTTCTGGAACCGGAGCCACGACACAGGAACAACGGCGGCGTCAAAACCCGCAGAGCCTTCCGACGACGCTACCGGGCCGGCCTAGACTACTCAGCAATCACGGCCAGCGACTCTGAGAGCCGGATCGGACGCGGCACGGAGAACGCGCACGCGCGGCCTCATCGCCTTCGTAGGGTTCGAATGCCGTCGCGTACCTTCATTTTGCGGAGGGTGTGGGATTCGAACCCACGGGACATTTCTGCCCACTGGTTTTCAAGACCAGGTCCATCGGCCGCTCGGACAACCCTCCCGACCGTGCGAGTCTACCCAGCCGCGGCTCGAAGCACGGCGCGTGCCGACTCCGGCGTCGGAGCCGACCGCGCTCCCGGCGGGCCGATACCGCAGCGGGACCTGCGGGCGCTTCTCCGAGACGGGAGCCGTTCGCAACCGTGCGCCCACGCGCGGCGGGACGGCTAGCGTCGGGGGATGACGACGCACCGCGGGTCCGTGGCATCCTTCTTCCTCCGGCTCGGCAAGAAGGTGTGGGTGCGGGCAGCGCTGTTCACGCTCATCGGGATCGCCGTCGCCCTGGTAGCCGGATTCGTCGGGCCGCTCCTGCCGTTCAGCGTCACGATCGACCTCGGCCAGAACGCCGTCGGCTCGCTCCTGCAGATCATCGCCACGGCGATGCTCACCGTGAGCACGTTCTCCGTGACGGCGATGGTCACCGCGTTCTCGTCCGCCACCACGACCGCGACACCGCGGTCCACTCCCCTGCTGATTACCGACACCACCTCGCAGAACGCGGTGTCCACCTTCGTCGGAGCGTTCACCTACTCGCTCGTGGGCATCGTGGCGCTGTCCACCCCGTACTACACCGAGCAGGGGCGGACGATCCTGTTCGTCGGGACGCTCGTCGTGATCGCCATCGTCGTGGTCACGCTGCTGCGGTGGATCTCGCACCTGTCGACTTTCGGACGGATGGCCGACGTGATCGACCGCGTCGAGAAAGCGGCGAGCGCGGCTCTCGAGATCCACGCCACCTCGCCCGCGCTCGGCGCGCAGGTCTTGCGCGCCGTGCCCGTGGGAGCCCGAGCCGTGCACGCCGACCGGGTCGGCTACGTCACCTACCTCGACGTCGCCGCGCTCAACCGGGTGGCAGAGGACCGCGACGTGCGCATCTACGTCGAGGCCACACCCGGCCGGGTCGCCGACGCGCGCATCCCGCTCGCCCGCGTCTCGGGGGCGGTCGACGACGACCTCACCACCGCGGTACGCGCCGCCTTCCGGATCGAGAATCACCGCACCTTCGAGCAGGACCCCCGCTTCGGCGTCATCGCGCTGACCGAGATCGGCAGCCGCGCGCTGTCTCCGTCGACGAACGACCCCGGCACCGCGATCGAGGTGATCGCGGCACTGCAGCGCGTGCTGACACGCGCGATCGCCATCGAACCCGACACCGAGGTGCGCTACGCGCGCGTCTTCATCGCGCCTGCCGAGCTGCGCGACCTCGCGGCCGACGCCTTCCGTCCGCTCGCCCGCGACGGGGCGCCGCACATCGAGGTGCAGGTGCGCTTGCAGAAGTGCCTCGCCTCGCTCGCGGCATCCGCTCCCCGGCACGCGGAGGTCTTCCGGGATGCCGCCCGCGCGGCGTTCGAGCGCAGTCGGCGCGACCTCGACCGGACGGACACGAGCACGCTGAAGGCGGCGATCCGGGAAGCGTGGGCGGGAATCTAGAGCGCGCGCAGCACCGCGGCGACGGTGCAGCGCGAGACGAGCCCTCCCGCCCACACGCAGACAGCGGCGGCTCCGAACCCGTGAGTCCGGAGCCGCCGCCGCGTCACGATCAGCCGAGTGGACCGTAGGCTGCCGGCGTGGTGCGGGCGTGGGACGCCTGCTCGAAGCCGTACGCCAGGCCGAGAAGCGACCCCTCCGCGAAGTCTCGACCGAGGAACTCCAGGTTTACGCCCCCGGTCGAACCTTCATCGATGGTTCCCTGCCCCATCGGGACGGTGACCGCAGGCAGACCGGTGTTCGGGCTCAGGCGCATGTTGGTGCCGATCGTGCCGTACGGGTTGGCCGTCGGATATACGAGGGCGTCCAGACCCTGGTCGTTCAGGAGAGCAGTCATGATCTCCTTCCCCTTCGCCAACTGGAGCGTGTGCGAACCCTGCGGACCCGCCCAGGCCTGATATGCCTCCTCGGTCACAGCGGCGCGCGTGCCGTACGGGTTGGTCGCGCGGCCCGGCACGATGTTCGGGGACTGCGAGATCGCCAGCAGGCTGTTCGTGGTCACCGCCGGGTTGAGGTACTTCGCGATGTAGTCCTGGAGGTCGTGGCGGAACTCGGGTCCGCTTCCGCTGCCCTCACCGACGATCGCCGCGAATCCGTCCGGCGCAGCAACCTCGACGAGTGTGGCGCCCTGCGCCTCGAACGTCTCGCGCGCCTCGGCGAAGAGCCGCTGGGTGATGGGGTTCGTCCCGACCATCGACGAGATGTACCCGATCTTCTTCCCCTTCAGCGAGTCCGCGTCGAGGAACGCCGTGTAGGTCTCGGGGATCTTCCCTGCCGAACGCGCTGTGACCGGGTCGCCCGCGTCTTCGCCCACGACGGCGTCGAGGGCAACCGCCGCGTCGAGGACCGACCGAGCCATGGGCCCCCCGGTGTCCTGCGACAGCGCGAGCGGCACGATGCCGTCGCGGCTGGCCAGACCCACGGTCGGGCGGACACCCACGAGCTGGTTGTAGGTCGAGGGGATCCGAATCGAGCCACCGGTGTCGGTTCCGAAACCGATGCCGGCGAGGTTGGCCGCGATTGCAGCACCCGTGCCCCCGCTGGATCCGCCCGAACTCTTCGTCGTGTCGTACGGGCTCGACACGGTCAGGGCGGTACCGGCGGGCTGGAACGCCGACCACTGCGACGAGAGGTTGATGGCGAACTCGTCCATGCTGGCCTTGGCGACGATGACAGCGCCGTCGGCGCGCAGACCCTTCACCATGGTGGCATCCGTCGTCGTCTGGTTCTCGTTCCAGCAGCCGCAACCGGCCGTGGTCGGCATGTCGACGGTGTTGTAGTTGTCCTTCAGCGCCACCGGGATGCCGAGAAGCATGCTCGTCATGCCCTTTTCGGCGCGGATCGCGTCGGCCGCTTGTGCGGCCTTCAGAGCCACGTCGCTCGTCGTGATGATCGAGTTCAGCGCACGGCCGCCTTCCTGCCGCACGACCTTGTCGTACGCGGCGATGCGGTCGAGATACTGCTGCGTGAGCTGAACCGAGGTCAGCACACCCGCGTTCATCGCGGCCTGCATCCCCACCGTGTCGGCCTCGACGATTTCGAAGGGGCCGTCGTCGTAGATGATCCGCTCCGAGAGCAGGGCCAGATCGGATGCCGTGATCGCGGCGTCATCGTCGAGGTCGAGATGCGCGACCTCGGCCCAGCTGGCGCCGCCGGAGGTCTCACCGATCTCACCGGCGAGCACCTCGAGGTCAGCGGTGGTGACCTGGGAGTCGCTCGTCACGTCGAGCTCGGTGTAGTACGGCGCTAGGAAGGGAGCCGCCGTCGGCGCGGGGGCCGGAGCGGCCACAGCAGCCGGAGCGACGAACGCCCCGGCGGCGACCACGCCGACGGTCGCGGCGATGGCCAGTGCACGGCGAGACAGCGGGGTCATGAGCGTTCCTTCACGAGTCGTGGCAGACGGGACGAGCGAGATCATTCGCGCACCCCCTGTCGGCGGCGAGCGACGAAGACGGCACCCGCGGCGATGAGGGCGACGCCGGCGGCACCCGAGATGAGCAATGGGGTGGCGTCGACACCGGTGGTCGCGAGGTCGTCCGGACCGCTCGCGGCGGGCGCGCTCGACGCGGACGGCGAGGCGGTGGCCGATGCCGTGGGCGTCGCGGACGGCGTGGGCGTCGGCGTCGGTGTGGGGAGGGCGACGATGTCGACGGTTTCAGACGCCACAGCGGTCTGAGTCACGGTTTCGCTCGTCGATGAGACCAGGCGCACCGACGTCAGCTCGACACGCGCAGCGCCGGAGCCCGTCGCGCGCAACGGCACCGTCGCCAGAACGACCTCACCGGACAACCCCGGTGAGGTTCCCAGTCGGGTGTGCGACACGGTGATCGTGCCGGGGCCGTCCACCGCCGAGGTGAACCCACCGGCCGGCCCGGCCGGCGTCTCACTCGCCGACGCGAGCACGCCCTCGGTCACGGCGAACACCAGGTCGAACGCGTAGACATCGCTGACGCCCGTGCCGATGACGGTGGCGATGAGGGTGTCCCCCTCCGTCGCATCGGTGGGAGTCACTTCCAACGTGAACGTCGCGGCGGGCGGAGCGGCGTGCGCCGCGGGTGCGGCCGCGAGCGGCCCGAAGAGGGCCAGGGCCGCGATCAGTGCGACCCTCAGGCGGCGAGCCGCTTTCGGGGGTGAAGCGGGGACGTGTGCAGACATGCGCGATTCGAGCTCCTCGGCATAGGGCGAGCGCGACCGCAAGCCGCACGGGTCTTCGGCTCGGGATCGCTGGGGTGCCCCGACCATGGCAGGTCAGCATGTCAGACAAGTTACGCGGCGTTTCCGGAGCGTGTCGGCGGCGACGACACGCGGGGACAACGGTGTCAGACGGCCGCTGGGACGCGCGTCTCGACCGAACCGGAGCGGGTGCATGCGTCGAGACGTCCTTTACCGGAGGCCGGCATGCTCACGAAGACGGTGCGAGTCTGCCCAGCCACGCGCCCACGCCCCGCAAAAGCACACGATCGGCGCTGACAGGCGGGGAAGCCGTGCCCGGTGGGTGGGCGGGACCTAAAGCGCGCGCAGCACCGCGGCGACGCCGCCCTCGGTGACCGACAGGCCCACCTCGCCGGCGGCCTCGTGCACCTCGGGCGGGCCCTGCTGCATCGCGATCGCGCGCCCGCCGTGCGACACCGCCCACTGCATCATCTCGATGTCGTTGCGACCGTCGCCCATGACGAGCACGTTCTCGGGGGCGATGTCGAGCCACGCGCGCACGAGCTCGAGCGCGGTGGACTTGTTCACCCCCTGCGGGGCGATGTCGAGCCACGCCGTCCAGCCGATCGCGTACGACACTTGGCTGAGGCCGATGCGCTCCACGAGCTGGAGGAAGTCCTGGTCGGTCTTCTCGGGCGCGACGACGACCACGCGGCACACGGGCTGATCCGACAGTTCGGCGAACGAGACCTTGTTGCCGCCCTGCAGGTTCCAGTCGTCCAGGTAGTCGGTGAACAGGCGCTGACCGTCCGGCAGTTCGACGAGGAAGTGCGCGTCGGCCAGATGCTCGCCCAGGAGCGTCAGCACCTCCGTCGGATCGAACGTCTCGACGTGGGCGCGCTCGTAGTCGGTGGCATCCGGTCCGCCCACGCGCCGCATCACGATGGCGCCGTTTGAGCAGACCGCGTATTCGGGATGGATACCGAGGCGCTCCATGACCGTGCGGGTGCTGTCCCAACTGCGACCGGTGGCGAGCATGACCTCGTGCCCCGCGTCCTGCGCGGCGCGCACGGCATCCACGACCCCGGGGCTGAACGAGTCGTCCTCGAGCAGCACGGTGCCGTCGATGTCGAGGGCGATGAGCATGCGCCCGACCGGGGCATCCTCGGCGAGCTCGGCGACGACGTCGGCCGCCTCGTGCTGAGGTGACGCGTCGACGTCACCGATCCGCGGCAGGGCGGCCTCGTCGGTCACGCGATGGGCTCCATGACCTCGAGTCCGCCGAGGTACGGGCGGAGCACCTCGGGCACCGTCACCGATCCGTCGGCGCGCTGGTGCGTCTCGAGCAGGGCGACGATCCACCGGGTGGTCGCGAGCGTGCCGTTGAGCGTCGCGACCGGCTGCGTCTTGCCGCCGTCGGCCGGTCGGAACCGCGTGTCGAGGCGGCGCGCCTGATACGTGGTGCAGTTCGAGGTGCTCGTGAGCTCGCGGTACGCGCCCTGGGTCGGCACCCAGGCCTCGATGTCGAACTTCCGCGCGGCGCTGGAGCCGAGGTCGCCCGCGGCGACGTCGATCACGCGGTAGGACAGGCCGAGGTCCTGCAGCATGCCCTCCTGCATCGCGACGAGACGGTCGTGCTCGGCCTCGGCATCCGCGGGGTCGGTGTAGACGAACATCTCGAGCTTGTTGAACTGGTGGACGCGGATGATGCCGCGGGTGTCCTTGCCGTACGAGCCGGCCTCGCTGCGGTAGCACGTCGACCACCCGGCGTACCGCTTGGCGCCGCGCCCGAGGTCGAGGATCTCGTCCATGTGGTAGCCGGCGAGGGGCACCTCGCTCGTACCGACGAGGTACAGGTCTTCCTCGTCGAGGTGGTAGACCTCGTCGGCGTGCTGGCCGAGGAAGCCGGTCCCGCGCATGACCTCGGGCCGCACGAGCGTCGGCGGGATCATCGGTGTGAACCCGGCCTGGAGCGCCCGGTCGAGCGCGAGCGTCATGAGCGCGAGCTCGAGGCGGGCCCCGATGCCGGTGAGGAAGTAGAAGCGACTGCCCGAGACCTTGGTGCCGCGCTCCATGTCGATGGCGCCGAGCTTCTCGCCCAGGGCGAGGTGGTCGAGCGGCTCGAAGTCGAATGTCGGCACGTCGCCGTGGGTGCGGAGCGTGAGGAAGTCCTCCTCGCCGCCGGCGGGAACGCCCTCGAGCACGATGTTCTCGATCTTCGCGAGGGCCTCTTCCGCTGCTTCCTCGGCGGCGGTCACCGCATGCTGTGCGGCCTTGACCTTCTCGCTGAGCTCTTTGGCCTCGGCCACGAGCGCGGGCTTGTCCTCCTTCGGGGCCTGCGCGACCTTCTTGCCGTGCGCGTTCTGCGCCGCGCGGAGCTCCTCGAACTCGGTGATGCGCTTGCGGCGCTCCCGGTCGGCGTCGATCGCGGCGTCGACGGAGTCGGGCGACTCCCCGCGGGCGATCTGGGAGCGCTTCACCAGCTCGGGATCTTCACGCAGCAGAGTCAGGTCGATCACGCGTCCATCCTACGGTCGCGCCCCGCGGCATCCGGCGCCGTGCCGCTGGAGGGCCCACGCGTCAACCCCGCCCGATCGACCGGGTTCGCGGGCGGTTCCGGTCCTATGGTGGATGCCATGGCCGACCCCGAAGAACCGCGTGACGACGCGGACGCCCCCCAGCAGGACTCCGCCGTCTCGGGAGAGGCCGCGCAGGACAAGGCGGCCTCCGAGGGATCGGAAGAAGACTTCCATGACGCGAGCCTGAAGGGCGAGGACGACGGCGACACCGTCTCGGACAACCCCGACCCCAAGAGCGCGGCCGAACCCGACGACGTCATCCGCGAGCCGGAGGACGTCGAGCCCGACTCCTCCGAGGCCGAGTCCGGAGAGGCCAAGCGCGTCTCGCCCGACGGCGACGACGCGCCCATGGACGCCGAGCCGACGACGAAGAAGCGCGCAGCGCTCATCTACAACCCCACGAAGGTGGCCCCCGAGGTGCTGCGCCCCCGGGTCAGCGAGCTCGCCGCCGAGGCTGACTGGGCCGAGCCGCTGTTCTACGAGACCACCGTCGACGACCTCGGTGACGACGCAACCCGCGCCGCCCTCGAAGAAGAAGTGGATGCCGTGCTCGTGGCCGGTGGCGACGGCACCGTCCGCGCCGTGGCCGAGGCGCTGACCTCCACCGGCATCCCGCTCACGATCGTGCCCAGCGGCACGGGCAATCTCCTCGCGCGCAACCTGAACCTGCCGCTCGACGACGCCGACACGATGATCCGCGCGACCTTCGAGGGCAAGGTGCACCCCACCGACACGGGCATCGCCCGCATCCGTCGCGCCGACGGCACGGTCGAGGAGCACGGGTTCGTCGTGATGGCGGGCATGGGCCTGGATGCCGCGATGATCCAGAACACCCGCCCCGAGCTGAAGAAGTCGGTGGGGTGGGTCGCGTACGTCGACGGCGCCGCGCGGTCGCTCGTGAACGCCAAGCCGTTCCGCGTCATGTACCAGCTCGACGGCCACCGTCTGCACTCCGCGAAGGTGCAGAGCGTCCTTTTCGCCAACTGCGGCGCTCTCCCCGGCGGCGTGGCGCTGATCCCGGATGCCTCGATCGCCGACGGCGTCCTCGACGTCGCCGTCATCCAGCCCGCGGGTCCGCTGGGCTGGCTCGGCGTGTGGCGCAAGATCTGGTGGGACAACTCGGTGCTGCGTCGGTTCCGCGCCGGGCGCAGGGTGCTCGAACGCCGTCGCGACTCGTCGGTGCGCTACCTGCGCGGCACCGGCATCGAGCTGGCCACCGCGCCCGCCCAGCCGATCGAGCTCGACGGCGACGAGTTCGGTGAGGCGACGCGCATCTACACCCGCATCATCGAGGGCGGCCTGGCAGTGGCCCTTCCCGCCGGCCACGACACGTCCACGCTGTAACCGCCGCACGCCCGCCCGCCGGGCGGCGGCGCGCGCGGCGCGGCGGGGCGGGACGGGGCGTGTCAAGCCCGGCGGGGGGCGGGGGTGGCTGGATAGCGTCGGGGGATGGGTTCACCGTCTCTTGTGTGGTTCCGCGACGACCTGCGGCTCACCGATCACCCGGCACTGCGGGCGGCCCTCGATCGGGGCGAACCGATCATCGGGCTGTACGTCCTCGACGACGAGTCCGACGGGGTGCGTCCCCTCGGCGGGGCGGCGAAGTGGTGGTTGCACCACTCGCTGGCATCCCTCGCCGAACGCCTCGGCGACCGGGGTTCCACCCTGATGCTGCGACGAGGGCGCGCGTCCGACGTGCTCCCCGCGGTGGTCGACGAGACCGGAGCGGGTGCGGTGTTCTGGAACCGCCGCTACGGCGGGGCCGAGCGCGAGATCGACCGGGGCATCAAGGAGAGACTGCGCGACGACGACGTCACGGTCGCGTCGTTCGCGGCGAACCTGCTGTTCGAGCCGTGGACCGTCCGCACCGGCGCTGACAAGCCCTACGGCGTGTACTCGCCGTTCCGCCGGGCGGTGGAGAAGATGCCCGCGCCGCGCGCGCCGCTCCCGGAGGCGCGGAAGATCCCGGGGCCGTCGAGCAGGCCGGACTCCGACGACCTGGACGCGTGGGCGCTTCTGCCCACCACACCGGACTGGGCGGGTGGTCTCCGGGAGACGTGGGAGCCCGGCGAGCCCGCAGCGCTCGCGCGGCTCCGCGAGTTCCTCGACGACGACCTCGGCGACTACGCCTTCTCGCGCGACGCGTTCGCCGGCGGAGCGACATCGAACCTGTCGCCGCGACTGCGGTGGGGAGAGATCAGCCCCTACCAGATCTGGCACGCGACGCTCGAGCACCGCGGGTCGGGGAAGCACGCCGAGTCGGCGACCGGCTTCCTGTCCGAGATCATCTGGCGCGAGTTCGCGTGGCACGTGCTTTTCCACTCCCCCGATCTCGCGACCGTAAACTGGCGCCGCCAGTACGACGACTTCCCCTGGCCTCGGCTGAACCGCGCGCACCTGGAGAAATGGCAGCGCGGCGAGACCGGGATCGCGGTCGTGGATGCCGGGATGAAGCAGCTGTGGCACACCGGGGTCATGCACAACCGGGTGCGCATGGTCACGGCATCCTTCCTCACCAAGAATCTGCTGATCGACTGGCGCCTCGGTGAACAGTGGTTCTGGGACTGCCTGGTCGACGCGGATGCCGCCAGCAACCCGTTCAACTGGCAGTGGGTCGCGGGGTCCGGGGCGGATGCCGCGCCGTACTTCCGCGTGTTCAACCCGGAGACTCAGCGCGAGAAGTTCGACCCGCACGACGAGTACATCCGGCGATGGGCGCCCGAGCATCTCGACGGCGGAGCCCCCGAGCCCATGGTCGACCTGAAGCAGACACGACAGCGCGCCCTCGACGCGTACGACCGGGTGCGGCACGGCGGCTGATCACCCGCACTCGGAAAGGGGCGCCACCCGAAGGCGGCGCCCCTTGTCACGGGATTCGTCAGTTGACGCGGGAGTCCGCCGCGTCGTCCTCGTCGTCGTCCCCGGGGATGAAGACGTCGACGACGGTGACGTTGATCTCGGCGACCTTCATGCCCACGAGCTCGGTGATGGCCTGGTGCACGGCGGCGCGAACGTTCGAGGCCACGCGCTGCAGCTGCTCCGGGTAGTCGACCTGGATCGCGATGTCGGCGGCGACCTCGGTCTCGCCCACCTCGACGGAGACGCCCTGCGCGTAGTCCTTGGAGCCCACGGCCTGTCGGATGTTTCCGATCACGCGCGCCGCGCCGCCGCCGAGGGCGTGCACGCCGGGAACCTCGGCCGCGGCGATCCCGGCGACCTTGGCGACCACGGCATCCACGATGACGGTCGAGCCGCCGTCCTTCGTGGGCGTGACGGGGGTGGTGGTGGCGGTGGTGTTCTGAGCCATTGCGCTTCCTTCCGTGATCTGCGGAACCGGATGTTCCGCGAAGTCACAGTGGAGACGTGCCGGGCCGGCGGTTCGTCACGCGTCTTCGACTGAGAGATTCCTGAGCGTCGCCGGGCGGCCCTCACTCGTCGAAGAATCCCCCGAACGGCACATCCAGGTTGCCGTCGTCACGCTCGTCGTACATGACGGTCTCGACCGAGAGCGCCACTTTTGTGCCGGGGGAGAAAAGAA
Source organism: Microbacterium mcarthurae (assembly GCF_046064585.1). NCBI lineage: Bacteria > Bacillati > Actinomycetota > Actinomycetes > Micrococcales > Microbacteriaceae > Microbacterium > Microbacterium mcarthurae. The sequence goes on from NZ_JAROCE010000002.1 coordinate 96,683, forward strand.
TGCTCACCTGCCGGTTGCCGACGGCGATGAACGAGACGAACCGCCCGCCGAGATCCACGGCGGTTTCGATCCTCCTCCTCAAATCTTCGAGGTCCTGGCCCTGGGCCAGCGCGAAGACGGCGTCGTTGACGGCCATCTGGGTTCGAACCATGGTCTGTGCCCCACTCATGGGCGTGACGGTAGGGCCGTGCGGGAAAGGGCCGTGAGGGGGTTGCGGTGGGTGCACGATCGGAATACCCGGCATCGCGGAAGGGTTGACTCCAGAGTGACCGACGCGATCCCCTCCCTCTCCGTCCTGGACCTCGTCCCCGTGCGCTCGGGCCAGAGCAGCGCACAGGCCGTGGCCGCGTCTCTCGATCTGGTGGAGCGCGCCGACCGGCTCGGGTATCGCCGTTACTGGTTCGCCGAGCATCACAACATGCCCGCGGTCGCGTCGACGGCGCCGCCCGTGCTGATCGCCGCGGCGGCCGCCCGCACGTCGCGCATCCGGGTGGGGTCGGGCGGAGTCATGCTGCCCAACCACTCCCCGCTCATCGTGGCCGAGCAGTTCGCCGCGCTCGAGGCCCTCGCCCCGGGCCGTATCGACCTCGGCATCGGTCGCGCTCCCGGTAGCGACCCCGTCATCACGCAGCTGCTGCACCGCTCGGGCACGACGAGCGATGTCTCACGCTTCCCCGACCACGTCACCGACATCCTCGCGCTGACCTCCCCCGAGGGCGCCACGGTGCGCTTCACCTCCGGCACCGAGTACCAGGTGAAGGCGACACCCCTGGCATCCGGGATGCCACAGGTGTGGCTGCTGGGGTCGAGCGACTACTCCGCGCAGCTCGCGGCGAGCTTCGGCCTGCCGTATGTCTTCGCGAACCACTTCGCCGGCGAAGGGCTCGACCGCGCCCTGCGCCTCTACCGCGACCAGTTCCAGCCGAACGAGTCGGGTGAGGGGCCCCGCACCTTCGTCACGGCCAACGTCGTCGCCGCCCCTACCGCCGAGGAGGCCGAGGAGCGTGCTCTCCCGCAGCTGCGCATGATGGCGCGGCTGCGCACGAACCGTCCGCTCGTTCCGCTCGAGACGGTCGAGCAGGCGAAGGCCGATCCGTTCGACGCGATGGCCGAGTCGATCATGGCATCCACCCGTCAGAAGTGGTTCGTCGGAACGGGCGACGACGTGCGGTCGCAGCTCGCGGCGTTCGCAGCCCGACACGGTGTCGACGAGATCATGCTGTCTCCCGTCGCCGGGGCGTACGACGGCGAGTCGCTGGAGACCTCTGAGGCTCGGACGCAGACGCTCGAGCTCGTGGCGTCCCCGTCCGCCGTCACCGCCGCCTGAGACGGGCGGCCCCACGGCGCCGCCAGGCGTCTCTCGCCACCGGGTCAGCGCACGGCGTGTCAGAGCGCCGCTTCCTCGGGCGGGCCGCGCAGGATCCCGGCCGGGGGTCTCGCTAGGACTCCGGCTCGCCGCTGAGCAGACCCCGCAGCCAATCCCGAGCCTCGACGAAGACGTCGTCGGAGTACCGCTGCGGGTAGCGCACGATCGCGCGGTCGGCGCGCGCGTAGGAGCCGAGGAAGATCACCTTCGGGCTGAAGCGACGGAGGCCGAGCAGAGCGTCGGCCATGCGCTCGTCGTGCACGTGCCCGTCCGCGTCGATCACGAAGCGGTAGCGACCGAGCGCATCGCCGATGGGGCGGGATGCCAACAGGCTCAGGTTGATCCCCCGCGTGGCGAACTGCTCGAGGAGTTCGAGAAGCGCACCGGGGTGGTCCTCGGGCAGCTCCACGATGAGCGAGGTCTTGTCGGCGCCGGTGGGGGGCGCGGGGGCCACCGTGCGGCTGACGAGCACGAACCGCGTCACCGCGTTCGGGTTGTCGCCGATCTCCTCCGCGAGGACCTCGAGCTCGTGGTGCGCGACGATCCCGGGCGCGGCGATCGCGGCATCCGCCCCGCTCGACCCGTCGAGGACGCCCAGCGCGCTGGCGACATTGCTCGCCGCGGGCAGGTGAGCGTGGGCCGGAACGTGATCGCGGAGCCATCCGAGGCACTGGCCGTAGGCGACGGGGTGCGCGGCGACGAGCGAGACGTCGGCGAGCGTCATCCCGGGACGCCCGACCAGCACGAAGTTGACCGGTACGAGGTATTCGCCGACGATCCGCAGGCCGGGCACGGTGGCCAGAGCGTCCTGCGCCGTCGAGACGCCGCCGTCCACCGAGTTCTCGATTGCGATCATCGCGGCATCCGAGCGTCCTTCGACGACGTCGGCGAGCGCTTCTCCGACGTTGCGCACGGGTCGCCAGATCTGGTCCCGCGCCTCGGGTACCTGCGCCAGGGCCGCCTCGGTGAACGTCCCCGCCGGGCCCAGGTAGCTGTAGGTACGGCGGGCGGGCGGGGTGTCGGTGTCGGGCAGCACGGCGTACAGCCTAGACCGGGGGTGGCGCCGCGGAAGCCTCGGGATCGCCCCCGTCCACGGCCCGCCCCGACCGGGGCCGCGAGGAACCCGCGGCCCACCGCCGGCTACCCCGAACCGGGTCTGGGCACATTCTTGGGATGTTCTGCGCCGCGAATGGGCCGGCGCGTGTGCGCCGGGGCTCCGCACCGGGCAGACTGTGGGCATGAGCAGTCGCGCAGGACAGCCCGCCGAGGCATCCGATCTCATCGACATCGACGAACTGATCGCCGCCTACTACGACCGCAAACCGGATGCCGCGGTGCCCGAGCAGCGCGTCGCGTTCGGCACGAGCGGCCACCGCGGTTCGTCGCTGAGCACGAGCTTCAACGAGGACCACATCCTCGCCACCACCCAAGCGATCGTCGACTATCGCGCGTCGCAGGGCATCACCGGACCGCTCTTCCTCGGGCGCGACACGCACGGCCTGTCGCTGCCGGCGGAGCGCAGCGCCATCGAGGTGCTCGTCGCGAACGGCGTCGACGTGCGCGTCGACTCCCGCGACTCGTGGGTGCCCACCCCGGCGCTCAGCCACGCGATCCTCACCTACAACCGCGGCCGCTCGATCGATGACCCGGGCCGCGCCGACGGCATCGTCGTCACGCCCTCCCACAACCCGCCCCGCGACGGTGGCTTCAAGTACAACCCGCCGCACGGCGGCCCCGCCGACACCGACGCCACCGGCTGGATCGCCGACCGTGCGAACGAGCTCATCGCCGCGGGACTCACGGGCATGCAGCGCACCCGCCACGCCGACATCGACCTCGACAGCCTCGGCCAGTACGACTTCCGTGACGCGTACGTGCGGGATCTGGCATCCATCATCGACGTCGACGCGATCCGCAACGCCGGCGTCCGCATCGGCGCCGACCCCCTCGGCGGGGCGTCGGTGGAGTACTGGGCGCTCATCGCCGAGGTCTACGACCTCGACCTCACCGTCGTGAACCCCGAGGTCGACCCGACGTGGAAGTTCATGACGCTCGACTGGGACGAGAAGATCCGCATGGATCCCTCGTCGCCGTCGGCCATGGCCTCGCTCGTCGCCGCCCGCGCCGACTACGACATCCTCACCGGCAACGACGCCGACGCCGACCGGCACGGCATCGTCACCCCCGACGCGGGCCTGATGAACCCCAACCACTACCTCGCGGTCGCGATCGACTACCTCTTCTCGCACCGCGAGGGATGGCCGACGGATGCCGCGGTCGGCAAGACCCTGGTCTCGTCGATGATCATCGACCGCGTGGCATCCGCTCTCGGGAAGACGCTGCTGGAGGTACCGGTCGGGTTCAAGTGGTTCGTGCCGGGCCTGCTCGACGGCTCGGTCGCGTTCGGCGGGGAGGAGTCGGCGGGAGCGTCGTTCCTCCGCAAGGACGGCACCGTCTGGACCACCGACAAGGACGGCATCCTGCTGTGCCTGCTCGCCGCCGAGATCCTGGCCGTGACCGGCAAGACGCCGTCGCAGCGGTACGCCGAGCTCGAGGCCGAGTTCGGCGCGTCGGCCTATCAGCGCGTCGACGCCCCCGCCTCGCCGGCGCAGAAGTCGGCACTGTCGAAGCTGTCGCCGGAGGCGGTCACCGCCACCGAGCTGGCGGGTGAGCCGATCACCGCGAAGCTCTCGCACGCGCCCGGCAACGGCGCCGCGATCGGCGGCCTCAAGGTGCAGACCGAGTCGGCGTGGTTCGCCGCTCGCCCCTCGGGCACCGAGGACGTGTACAAGCTGTACGCCGAGTCGCTCCGCGGCGAGGAGCACCTGCGCGCCGTGCAGGAGGAGGCCCGCGCGGTCGTCTCCGCCGCCCTCGGCCAGGCCTGACGCATCCCGTGAAGCGGCGCCGTTCCCCCGGGAGCGGCGCCGCTTCTTCGCGGCACGCATGAACGCGATCCGCGCGCATCGGCGAGGGGCACGGCAGGCAGAAACGCGAGTCGGGGCGTCGGGATGCCACGGCCCCGACGCTCCGCGGCCCCGCCTGCCGCGGGCGACGCGCATCCGGCGCATGTCGCGCGACGGGCACGGCACGCATAAACGCCATCCGCGCGCAGAAACACGGTGACAGCGCGTTTACGCACGCAGATCGCGTTTATGCGTGTCGGGCGGTGCGGATGGCCAGCCCCGGGCGGTACGGATGCCGCGGCCCGCCGGCCCCGGGCGGCCCGGAGCTCCGTGGAACGCCGGCCCCGGGCGGTGCGGCATCCGGCACATGTCGCGCGATGGGCACGGCACGCATAAACGCGATCCGCGCGCAGAAACATGGGGACAGCGCGTTTACGCACGCAGATCGCGTTTATGCGTGAGCCGGGGCGTCGGGATGCCGCGGCCCGGCCCGCCGCGGCGCCGCCGGCCCGCCGCAGCCCCGCCGCAGCCCCGCCGGCCCCGGGCAGCGCGGATCCGGCGCACATTCGGCGATGGGCACGGCAGGCATAAACGCGATCCACGCGCAGAAACACGGTGACAGCGCGTTTACGCACGCAGATCGCGTTTATGCGTGAATCGGGGCGTCGGGATGCCGCGACCCCGCTGCCCCCGTGGCGCGGATGCCGCGGCCCCGACGCTCCGTGGAACGCCGGGGCCGTGGCATCCGGGATCAGGCGAGGGTCGCGGCGTCGATCACGAAGCGGTAGCGCACGTCGCTCTTCAGCACGCGCTCGTACGCCTCGTTGATCTGCTCGGCCGAGATGACCTCGACCTCGGGCGCGATGCCCTTCTCGGCGCAGAAGTCGAGCATCTCCTGGGTCTCGCGGATGCCGCCGATCGACGACCCCGCGAAGGAGCGGCGGTTGGTGAACAGCGTGAAGACCTGGATCGGCAGCGGCTCCGGCGGAGCGCCGACGTTGACCATCGTGCCGTTCAGGGTGAGCAGCCCCAGGTACTTCTTCAGCTCGAGCGGCGCGCTGACGGTGTTGACGATCAGGTCGAAGTGGTTCTTCAGCGTCGTGAAGGTCTCGTCGTCCTTGGTCGCGTAGTAGTGGTCGGCGCCCATCGCGAGGCCGTCGTCCTTCTTGCTGAGCGTCTGCGACAGCACCGTGACCTCGGCGCCCATGGCATGCGCGATCTTGACCGCCATGTGACCGAGACCGCCCAGGCCGACGACGGCGACCTTCTTTCCGGGACCGGCGTTCCAGTGGTTCAGCGGCGAGTACGTCGTGATGCCGGCGCACAGCAGGGGCGCGGCCTTCTCGTAGGGGATGGACTCCGGCACGCGCAGCACGAAGTCCTGGTCGACGACGATCTTCTGCGAGTAGCCGCCCTGGGTGACGGTGCCGTCGCGGTCGACGGCGCCGTACGTGCCGATGTTGCCGTTGAGGCAGTACTGCTCCTCGCCGGCGCGGCAGTTCTCGCACTCGCGGCACGAGTTGACCATGCAGCCGACGCCGACACGGTCGCCGACGGAGTACTTCGTCACGTCAGCGCCGACCTCGGCGACCGTTCCGACGATCTCGTGGCCGACGGTCAGCGGGTAGGGCACCTCGCCCCACTCGCCGCGGATGGTGTGGATGTCGGAGTGGCAGATGCCGGCGTAGGCGATGTCGATCAGGACGTCGGCGGGACCGACCGGCCGCCGCTCGATCGTGGTCGGTTCAAGGGGGGATGTCGCGGATGACGCCGCGTAGGCGTTGACGTGCATGAGGCTCCTCACCGGAGGGAATGTCGAACCTCTCCATCCTTCCCTGGTTCGCCGCTCGAGGGGCGAGATCGGTCAACAGGGATGCCGCCGGGCTCGGCGAACGCGTCGCGCGGCGGTTGCGCGACCGTCGGCGAAGTGGCGGATGACGGCCGCGGCAACCAGACTGTCCGGATGGATGCTGTGAACGCCTGGCTGCTGACCTGGGGCGACAACCTGTGGACGTGGATCGTCCTTCCGATCGTCGTCGTCCTCGGCGTGTACTTCACGGTGCGCTCCGGTGTCGTGCAGTTCCGGCTGATTCCCGAGATGTTCCGCACGTTGCGGGATCGGACTCCGCGCACCGACACCGGAGAGCCGCAGTCGATCTCCTCCTTCCAGGCGTTCACGATCTCGGCGGCCTCCCGGGTCGGCGTCGGCAACATCGCGGGGGTCGGCACGGCCATCGCGATCGGCGGCCCCGGTGCGATCTTCTGGATGTGGCTGATGGCGTTCGTGGGTGGCGCCTCCGCCTTCATCGAGTCGACGCTGGCCCAGCTCTACAAGACGCGCGACAAGGACGGCTTCCTGGGCGGCCCCGCGTACTACATGCAGCGCGGGCTCGGTGCGCGCTGGATGGGCGTGCTGTTCGCCGTGATCCTGATCGTCTGCTTCCCCATCGCCTTCAGCTCCCTGCAGGCGAACACCATCCAGGCGACCATCTCCGGAAGCTTCGGCGGCGATGCCGCGGGGTGGCTCCCGGTGGTCATCGGAGCGTCGCTCGCGGTCCTCATGGGGCTCGTCGTCTTCGGCGGCGTCCGACGCATCGCCTCGGTCACGCAGACGCTCGTGCCCGTCATGGCGCTGCTGTACCTGCTCCTGGGTCTCGTGATCGTCGTCATCCACCTCGATCGGCTGCCCGGCGTCGTGGCATTGATCTTCACCTCGGCGTTCGGGCCGAACGAGGTCGTCGGCGCCGCCCTCGGCTACATCATCCTCACGGGCGTCAAGCGGGGCATGTTCTCGAACGAGGCGGGGCTCGGCTCGGCCCCCAACGCCGGCGCCAGCGCGGCGGTGACCCACCCCGTGAAGCAGGGCCTCGTGCAGACCCTGGGCGTCTACTTCGACACGTTCCTGGTGTGCTCGATCACCGCGTTCCTCATCCTCGTCTCGGTTCCCGATCTCGCGGGCGCCGAACGCGGCATCGGGCTGACGCAGGGGGCCGTGGTCGACGCGCTCGGCAGCTGGTCCAACGTCCTCCTGGTCGTGATCATCTTCCTGCTGGCATTCAGCTCGATCCTCGGCAACTACTACTACGGCCAGACCAACATCGAGTTCATCACCTCGAACCCGTCCGTGCTGCTGGGCTACCGACTGTTCGCCATCGCGGCCGTCTTCGTCGGGGCGCTCGTCTCGGCGGACGTCGTCTGGAACTTCGCCGACGGGGCGATGGGCTTCATGGCCATCGTCAACCTGGTCGCCATCGCGCTGCTCTCGGGCGTCGCCTTCAAGCTGCTGAAGGACTACACGCAGCAGCGGCGGGAGGGCCTGGACCCGGTCTTCACGCAGGCCCGGCTCCCCGGGCTTCGCGGCGTCGAGGTGTGGGAGAACGAGCTGGCAGTCACGGGTCCGATCGATCTGCCGACGTCGCGGCGACGCTGACCGCCCGCGGCCTCGACAGCCGCCCCAGCCCTCGGCAGCGCGAACGACGGGGCCGCCCCGATCGCCCGAAGGCGACCGAAGCGGCCCCGTGATCGGAACTCAGGCCTGCGAACGGCGCCGACGCAGGAGCACCAGCCCCCCTCCGGCGAGGATCAGGAGCACCGCGCCGATGGACGTGGCCGCGACGCCGCCGGCGTTCAGACCGGTCACGGCGAGACCGCCCGACTTCGCTCCGGTCGCCCCGCTCGAGGAACCGGATCCCGGACCCGCGCCGGCCGAGGATCCTCCGCCGGTCCCGGCACCGTCTCCCGAGCCACCGCTCGAGCCACCGCTGCCACCGGTTCCGGTGCCATCGCCCGGGTCGACGGATGCCGCGACGGGAACGATCTCGCCGGAGCGCGCGGCGCTCGCGGTGAAGCCGTCCGCCTCGGCGGTCACTTCGACGGCGATTCGGCGCCCCTCGTCTTCGGCGGCGAGCGCATAGGCATCCGTGGTCGCCCCGGGGATCGGGGCTCCGTCGCGCAGCCAGACGTAGGCCAGCGCGGCGTCGTCCGGATCCGTGGCGACGGTCGCGCGCACGGTCGACCCCACGCGGGCCTCGCCGGTGATCACCGGCGTGTCGATCCCGACCGTGCGGGCGATGGTCACCGTGTAGGTGCGCTCGGTCCCGTCGGGCGCGGTGACACGCACCGATCCGATGCCTTCGGCTTCGGCCGGCTGGGTCACCACGACGCTCGCAGCCTCGTCGACGGCGAGGGCGTAGAGCGTCGGCCACGCGGACCCCGTCGAGGGGACCGTGTAGTCGAGGACGTCGGAAGCGAAGTCCTCGATCGGGACGTCGCCCACGCTCAGGCGCGCGAGGTCGGCGATTCCGGCCGGCGCGGGCGAAGCAGCGAAGATCTCGACCTCCGACACGATCATGTGCGTCTGCGACCGGGCGTTCAGGACCACACGCACCTCGTCGGCCGCGGCGCCCACCGGCACCTCGACTAGGGGTGCCCCGGTCGCGGGCGCGGGCACGCTGACCACGTCACCTTCGATCCACTCGCCGCCTTCGACGCGGTGATCCACCCGCATCGACTCGGGCCAGCTGAGGCTGCCGCCGTCACGGTAGAACTGCACCGACACACCGGTCACGGTCTCGCGCTGGGCGAGGTCGTACGTCAGGGTGTCCTGGGCGTTCTTGCTCCCCGACCTCCAGTTCGACCAGCCCTTGTCGGTCGAGCTGCCGTTGATGGTGTTGGTGACGCTGTACTGCGCACTTTCGGTGAAGGTCGCTGACGGCGTGCTCTCGGGAGCGACGTTGCGCTCCGAGGCCGCGGTGACGATGACCGTCAGCTCCGCGTCCAGACGCTCCCCGCTCGGCCCGGTGGCGACACCCGCGACCGTCACGGTACCCGGCTGCGCGAAGGCGGCGTCGGTCACACCGTCCCAGACCCACTCGACGGGAATGCGGAAGTCCGCGCCCGAGGGGCTCAGCTCGGCTCGCACGCTGTCGCTGGCCAGCCCCTTCACCGTGTCGACCGCACTGCCGGCGGGCACGGTCACCGAGGCGGGCCGAGTGGCCGTGTACGCCCCGATCTCGACCGTCGCCGTGGCCTCGAACGCGGTGCCGAAGAGATCGGTGCCGGTGCCACGCACCTGGACGGTCCCGGGCTGCGACCAATCGAACCCGTCGACCTGCCACGTCACCGCGGCGTCGCGCAGCACGCGTCCGGCGTAGCGCACCGTGACGTCGCCGGGCAGCGTGGGAACGACGCCGACGGCCGTCGCCGCCGAGACGGGCTCGGTCCCCACGATGCGGGCGCTCGCCACCCGCCACTGCTGGTTGCCCCCGCCGTTCGAGGTCCACAGCCCCACCGACGCGCCCGGTGTCGTACTGGCGCCGTTGACGTCGAGCACGCGCTCGGCCGCGACGTTGAGCACCGAGAAGTACGTGCCGTCGGTGGTGGACGCCATCCACTGCAGTGCGGGATCCGCCGCTGCCGTGGCCGGGTCGGCGTTCACCAGTCTCGTGCCGCCCTCGAGCGTGCCGAGGAACGCACCCTCACCGTTCTGCAGGGTGAAGCGGTGGCGGTTTGTGCCCTCGCCGTCGATGCTGCGCACGGTCCAGGTCTGCGCCCGTGCGGCGTCGACCGTCGTGGCGGGGGCGGCGATCGTGAGGTCCGCGCTGGCATCCAGCGCCAAGCCGCTCTGCAGGCCCGTGAGCTGTACCGTGTCGCCGTCGCGGAACGCGGCGGCGTCGTCGGAGACGCCCGAGACGCCGTCGATCACGAACGTCGTGACGGACTTCGCCGGCACGGTGACGACGGCGGTCCGGGATGCCGCGTTCACAGCGACCTTCGCGCCCTCCCGGAGCGCGTTGACGGACGGCTGCTCCGCGGTCGACTCCGTCGTGACGATCGGGGTGACGGTGGCGTCCGGGGCGACGGTTCCGAAATCGCGGAGGTCGATCTCGATCGTCCGATCGGCGGCTTCGGAGTTGACATGGACGATGGTCGCCCCCTCACCGTCGGCCTCGAGCGCAGCGGTCGATTGCGCGTTGTCGGTCGCCATCAGCCGATCGCCGGGCTGGATGTAGTGCGTGAAGTTGCGCACCGTGTTGAACTTCTCGTTCGTCAGCACCTGGCACGACGGGTCGGCGTCTCCGTCGGCGATGCGGCGGAGCGAGTTCCCTTCGGCGTTGCAGTCGAAGTCGATGAAGACGCTGCCCCAGTTCAGCTTCTCGACCTTCTCCATGTTGTAGAGGTCTTCCACGGGCTGCCAGAACACCCACGCCTCGGGTTCGAGCTCGCGCAGGTCGCCGACGATGTGCTGCGCCATGCCCAGACCGTTCTCGATGTCGTTGGTGACGAAGCCGCGGCTCTGATCCGTCCAGTTGCCCTCGACCTCGCTCATCCACAGCGGCTTGCCGGCGGCCTTGGCGATATCGCGGACGACCTGTCGCCCGCCGGTGCCGTAGGTGTGCACGTTGAGCTGGTCGACGAGGTCTTTGGACTGCGCCGACCAGGTGTTCCAGTTCGTGGCGAAGATGCCCGGGTTCGTCTCGTCCATCGCCGAGATGACGGCATCCGTCGTCGTGCCCGGCTGCGCGAGACGGCTCGCGAGGGCCTTGACCATGGCATCCTGCGCCTGTGGCCCGATGTGCGCGCCCTCCTGGCGCCCACCGGTCGGCCACGTCGCCCCGTTCGGGATCTGGGTGGACCAGTAGTTCGTGTTCGGCTCGTTGAACGGGTCGATCGTGTCGAATTGGATGCCGTGCTCTTTCTCGAGCTCATCCACGACCGTGACGAGGTACCCGGCGAACTTCTCCATGTCGGCGGGAGCGAGCTGCTCGCTCGTGGCGTTGTTGATGCCGCCCGAGACGTATCCGCTCTGCGTGAGGAAGTACGGCGGGGAATTGCTGAACGCCTCCCAGTGGGTGACCTTGTCCTTCAGGGCGTCAAGCCACCACCGCTGCGCGGAGTCGGCGTCGAAGTCGTAGTGGGCGGGGTCGTCGGGGTTCCACGCGGCCTTGTACCGCGCGCGGTCGGCGTAGTTCGAGGTGATCTCGCCCTGCGTGTCGGTCGCCGGGAGGTCGGGGTTCCAGAACCCGGGGACCGCGCCGCCGGGCCGCAGGTAGGGCGGCACGTCGGAGGCGTTGCCCCCGCCGATGTTGTAGCGCGCGATGTTGAGGTTCAGCCCCTCCTCGCCGAAGACGGCGTCGAAAAGCTTCTGTCGCACGTCGGCGGGGTAGTTGCCCGTGGCATTGGCGAACCAGACCAGGCTCGTGCCCCAGCCTTCGAACGGCTCCGCCGCGGAGGCCGGGTTGGGGGTGATGCGAACGGTGGCCGTGGATGCCGCCTCCGCGGGGGCGGGGGCGACCGAGGCCGTGGCGGCGATCCCGCCGGCTGCCAGGGCGGCAGCGCACGTCATCGACAGCAGTCGAGCTGACTTCATCGTCATTCCGATCCGGCCGCAGCGTTGCGGCCCTCGAGGAGGGGAGATGTTGACGTCAACATGTTGACGTCAACATCGAACCTAGCGGACGAGCGCGCCCGGGCACAACGCCCCACCACCGCTCGACCCGCCTCCGAGCGCGGCCGCGCGGGCCCTAACTCAGCCGCGCGGACCGGAGCTCTGGCGCACGACCAGCGACGTGGGGACCAGCGTGCGCGCGTGCGTGCCGCCGACCCCCTCGATGTCGGCGATGAGCGCGCTCATGGCCTCCTCGCCGACCCGGCCGAAGCTCTGCCGCACGGTGGTGAGCGGAGGCCAGAAGTTGGCCGACTCGGGCATGTCGTCGAAGCCGACGACGCTCACGTCACCGGGAACCGCGCGCCCGGCCTCGTGCAGCGCGCGGATCACCCCGAGCGCCATCTGATCGTTGGCCGCGAAGACGGCCGTCACCTCCGGGTCCTGGGCGAGCACCGCGCCGATCCGATGCCCGGACTCGGCGGTCCAGTCACCGATCTGCGGCGGGGGCACGCGGCATCCACGCTCCTCCAGCGCTGCGTGCCAGGCAACGCGCCGCCGCTCCGCGGCGAAGGACTCCGGCGGTCCGGACACGTGCCAGACCGTCTCGTGACCGAGGTCGAGCAGATGCTCCGTGGCCAGCCGCGCTCCCTGCGCCTGGTCGTTGTCGACCACGGCGTAGGGGTAGTCGGCGCTCGAGTCGACCACGACGACCGGCAGCCCCGAGGGGATCGACAGCTCGTTCTCGCCGAGCCGGTGCGTCTCGATGAGGATCACGATGCCGTCGACGGCATGCTCCCGCAGACGCAGAAACGCCCCCGACACGTCGGACTGCGAGGCCGACTGCACGGTGATGAGGGTGATGGAGTATCCGGATGCCGCGGCCACCGACGCGAGCGCGTCCAGGGTGCGCGTGTTGCCGTACGAGCTCAGCGAGAACATGATGACGCCGATGCTGCGGAAGCGTCCCGAACGCAGCGCCCGCGCCGCGCTGTTCGGGCGGTAGCCGAGCGATGCCATGGCATCGAGCACGCGCTGACGGGTCTCGGGATCGACGTTGGCGCGATCGTTGGCGACGCGTGACACGGTCTGCCCCGACACGCCGGCAGCCGCGGCCACATCGGCCATCGACACCTCGCGACGCCGCCCGCGTCCTGCCGCCGGGCTCGACACCGTCGTCGTCTCGCTCATGTCTGCCCCCTCGGATGTTGACGTTGACATGCTAGCGGTCGCTGGGTATGTTTACGTCAACATCGCGGCGACCCGACCGAGATGCGCACCAACGAAGAGGCAATCGGACGATGACGACCACCGCGGCACCCCCACCCGCCCTGCGCACCCCGCGCCGTCGGCGGCGCGCCCGTATCGACGACCGCGGCTGGCTGTTCGTCGCCCCCTTCGCGATCGTTTTCGCTCTCGTCTTCCTCGCCCCCCTCGCCTACTCGCTGTACCTGAGCCTCTTCCGCGACCAGCTCATCGGAGGTAACGCCTTCGTCGGCTTCGCCAACTACGCCGCGGCCTTCAGCGACCCGAAGTTCTGGGACGGGTTCGGCCGCGTCTCGCTCTTCCTCGTCGTCCAGGTTCCGATCATGCTGCTGCTCGCCCTGGCGGCAGCGCTCGCGATCGACAGCGCACGCCTGCACGCCGCGGGGTTCTACCGCATCGTCATCTTCCTGCCCTACGCCGTTCCCGCCGTCGTCGCCGTCCTCATGTGGGGCTATATCTACGGCGACCAGTTCGGCCTCACGCGCAACCTCAACGACCTGCTCGGCGGATCCGTCATCCAGCCGTTCGTCCCCGAGTGGATGCTCGTCTCGATCGGCAACATCGTCACGTGGCAGTTCGTCGGCTACAACATGCTCATCTTCTACTCGTCGCTGAAGACGATCCCCGGTGAGCTCTACGAGGCGGCATCCATCGACGGCGCGGGAGCCTGGCGGACGATCTTCTCCATCAAGATCCCCGCCGTTCGCGGCGCCGTCGTGATCGCCACGATTTTCTCGATCATCGGCAGCTTCCAGCTCTTCAACGAGCCGAACATCCTCAAGCCCCTGGCGCCCAACACCATCACGACGTTCTTCACGCCGAACATGTACGCCTACAACCTCTCGTTCGCGGGGCAGCAGTACAACTACGCGGCCACGGTCGCCATCATCATGGGCGTCATCACCGCCGTCATCGCCTACGTCGTGCAGCTGCGCGGCTCACGTCAGGAGGCGCGATGACCACCGCGACCGCACCCCGCACCGACACCGTTTCCGTCACCACGGCGCGCTCCGGCCGTGGCCTCGCGCGCACCTCACCGACCCAGAGCAGGAAGTCGCTCGTTCTCAGCATCGTGATGGGTCTGTACCTGCTCTATACCCTGGTGCCGCTGTTCTGGCTCGTCATCAACGCGACCAAGACCCAGCCCGATCTGTTCACCACATTCGGCCTCGGACCCGGCAACAGCTTCGCCCTCTTCGACAACATCGCGCAGACCCTCAGCTACCGGGACGGCATCTTCCTGCGCTGGCTCGGCAACACCCTGCTCTACGTCGTCGTCGGCGCCGGCGGTGCGACGCTGCTCGCGACGCTCGCGGGATACGGCCTGGCGAAGTACAACTTCCGCGGACGCAAGGCCGTGTTCGCGGTCGTTCTCGGCGCCATCGCCGTCCCCGGTACGGCTCTGGCCGTGCCGACCTTCCTGCTGTTCAGCCAGCTCGGCCTGACGAACACCCCCTGGGCGATCATCATCCCGTCGCTCATCAGCCCGTTCGGCCTCTACCTCATCTGGGTGTACGCGACGGATGCCATTCCCACCGAGCTGCTCGAGGCCGCGCGAATGGACGGCGCCGGCGAGTTCCGTACGTTCTTCACGATCTCCATCCGACTGCTCACCCCCGGCATCGTCACGGTGCTGCTGTTCGCGGTGGTGGCGACGTGGAACAACTACTTCCTGCCCCTCATCATGCTGAGCGACCCGGCCTGGTATCCCCTCACGGTCGGCCTCAACCAATGGAACGCGCAGGCCACGGGTGTCGGCGCCCAGCCGATCTACAACCTCGTGATCACCGGCGCCCTGCTCTCGATCATCCCGATCGTGGCGGCCTTCCTCGTCCTGCAGCGCTTCTGGCAGTCCGGCCTCAGCGCCGGAAGCGTCAAGCAGTGACCTCGACTCCCTCCCGAACCCGGTGCGTCCCGCCCCGGAATCCCGCAACACCATCCACAACAACGAAGTGAAGGAACCCCGATGACATTCATGCGCAAGCGCAACGCCGCGCGGCGGGCCGTGTTCGCTCTCGCCGCCACCGCGCTCTCGGTGGGCGCCCTGACCGCCTGCTCCGGCGGCGGGGCAGGCGGCAGCAATGGCGGCAGCGCCGACGACATCGAGAAGGCGCTCGAGGAGGGCGGCGAGATCACGTACTGGTCGTGGACGCCGTCGGCCGAGGCCCAGGTCGAGGCTTTCCAGAAGAAGTACCCCAACGTGAAGGTCAACTACGTCAACGCCGGCACGAACACCGAGGAGTACACCAAGCTCCAGAACGCGATCAAGGCCGGCTCGGGCGCTCCCGACGTCGTGCAGATCGAGTACTACGCCTTCCCGCAGTTCGCCCTGTCGGATTCGCTCCTCGACCTCGCGCCCTACGGCTTCGGCGACCTCGCCAGCGACTACAGCCCCGGAACGTGGGGCTCGGTCGAGTTCGACGGCAAGATCTACGGTCTGCCGCAGGACTCCGGCCCCATGGCCCTGTTCTACAACAAGGAGGTCTTCGACCAGTTCGGCATCGCCGTCCCCACCACGTGGGACGAGTACGTCGCCGCGGCCGAGAAGCTCCACGCCGCCGACCCCACCAAGTACATCACCGCCGACACCGGTGACTCCGGCTTCACCACCAGCATGATCTGGCAGGCCGGCGGCACGCCGTTCCAGACCTCGGGCACTGACGTCACGATCGACCTCCAGGACGAGGGCTCGAAGACCTTCGCCGACAACTGGAACCGCCTCGTCGAGGGCGGCCTGCTCTCCGACACCCCCAGCTGGAGCGACGAGTGGTTCAAGGGCCTCGGTGACGGCTCGATCGCTTCGCTCGTGATCGGCGCCTGGATGCCGGGCGTGCTGGAGTCCTCGGTTCCCGACGGCGCGGGCAAGTGGGCCGTCGCTCCGATCCCCACGTACGACGGCACCCCCGTCACGGCCGAGAACGGCGGCGGTGGCCAGGCCGTGACCAAGCAGAGCAAGAACCCGGCGCTGGCCGCGGGCTTCCTGAAGTGGCTGAACAACGACGAGGAGAGCCTGAAGATCTTCGCCGAGTCGGGTGGATTCCCCTCCACGACCGCGCAGCTGAGCGACCCGGCGTTCGTCGACCAGGAGTCGGAGTACTTCGGTGGCCAGAAGATCAACCAGGTGCTGACGCAGGCATCGAGCGAGGTCCGCGAGGGCTGGAGCTACCTGCCGTTCCAGGTGTACGCGAACAGCATCTACGGCGACACCGTGGGTCAGGCCTACGCCACCCAGGGCGACCTCAACGAGGGTCTCGCCGCCTGGCAGGAGCAGCTGGTCCAGTACGGCAACGACCAGGGCTTCGCCGTCAACAAGTAAGCCGATGATCGGGGGCGGGTCGCAGCGTGCGCGAGCGACCCGCCCCTTCCCTTCCCGCTCCAGGAGAGCCGCATGACCTCCCCCACCCGCATCTCGATCGATCCGCGCACCCCCGGCGCCGAGGTTCCGCGTCGTCTGTTCGGCACGTTCGTCGAGCACATGGGACGCTGCGTCTACGACGGCATCCACTCGCCCGGCCACGCCACGGCCGACGAATCCGGCTTTCGCGCCGACGTCCTCGCCCTCGTCCGCGAACTCGGCGCGACGGTCGTGCGCTATCCCGGCGGCAATTTCGTGTCCGGCTACCGCTGGGAGGACGGGGTCGGTCCCCGCGCCGAGCGTCCGGTGCGGTTGGATGCCGCGTGGCACAGCACCGAGACCAATCAGGTGGGTCTGCACGAGTTCGCCGAGTGGGCGGATGCCGCGGGCCTGGAGGTCATGGAGGCGGTCAACCTCGGCACGCGCGGCGTCGTCGAGGCCGCCGACCTGCTCGAGTACGCCAACCACCCCTCCGGTACCGCGCTGAGCGACCGGCGTCGCACGAATGGACGCGACGACCCCTTCGGCATCCGGCTCTGGTGCCTGGGCAACGAGATGGACGGGCCCTGGCAGATCGGCCACAAGACCGCCGACGAGTACGGGCGCCTCGCCGCCGAGACCGCGCGGATGATGCGGTTCCTCGACCCCGCGATCGAACTCGTGGCCGCAGGCAGCTCCAACCACGAGATGCCGACGTTCGGCGACTGGGAGCGCACGGTGCTCCGCCACACGGCGGGCCTCGTGGATCACATCTCGGTCCACGCGTACTACGAGCAAGACCCCGACGACCCGCAGAGCTTCCTCGCCAGCGGCGCCGCCCTCGACCGCTACATCGGCGAGGTCGCCGACATCATCGACGAGGTCGACGCGCGCACGCCCTATGGCGCACGTGTCGGCATCAGCGTCGACGAGTGGAACGTGTGGAACCAGACGCGCTGGAACGAGGTCGACAAGCCTCGTGTCTTCACGGGAGACTGGCCCGTCGCGCCGCGCCTCATCGAGGACGACTACACCGTCACCGACGCCGTCGTCGTCGGTTCGCTGCTGATCACCCTGCTGCGCCGTGCAGACCGCGTGTCGATGGCGAACCTCGCGCAACTGGTCAACGTCATCGCCCCCATCCGGACCGAACCCGGCGGCGGACCTGCGTGGCGTCAGACGACGTTCCACCCCTTCCGCCTGACCGCGGAGGCCGCGACCGGCCACGTCGTCCCCGTCGAGGTCGACGGGGCGCGAATCTCCACCTCCCGGCACGGTGACGTCGACGCCGTCGATGCCATCGCCACCGTCGACGGCGACATCGCCCACGTCTTCCTCGCGCACCGCTCACTCGACACCCCGACCGAGGTCGCGATGGACCTCGGCCCAGTGGCATCCGCCGAGGCCGTCGTGCTCACCGTCCCCGAGGGCGGCGACCGTCACACCACGAACTCCGCCGACGCCGAGCCGGTGGCCCCCGCGTCTCTGGCGGTGGAGGTCGTCGACGGCATCCTGCGCTTCACCCTCCCCCCGCTCGCCTGGGCGCGCGTTCGCGTGCAGCTGGCCTCCTGACCCGAGAGAGAACGTGACCACCTTCACCATCGGCGAGACCGACTTCCTGCTGGACGGCGAACCCTTCCAGGTCATCTCCGGCACGCTGCACTACTTCCGCATCCATCCCGAACACTGGGCGGACCGCATCCGCACGGCCAAAGCGATGGGCCTGAACACCATCGAGACGTATGTCGCGTGGAACGCGCACGAGCCGGTGCGGGGCGAATGGGATGCCACGGGTTGGAACGACCTCGGACGCTTCCTCGACCTCGTCGCGGCCGAAGGCCTGCACGCCATCGTGCGCCCGGGCCCCTACATCTGCGCCGAGTGGCACAACGGCGGTCTGCCCGTCTGGCTGACCTCGACCCCGGGGATCGGTCTCCGCCGTTCGGAACCGCAGTACCTCGCCGCCGTCACGGAGTACCTGGAGCGCGTGTACGAGATCGTCGCGCCCCGCCAGATCGATCGCGGCGGCACCGTCGTGCTCGTGCAGATCGAGAACGAGTACGGCGCGTACGGCTCTGACAAGGACTACCTTCGTGAGCTCGTCCGCGTCACCCGCGACGCCGGGATCACGGTGCCGCTGACGACCGTCGACCAGCCGATGCCGTGGATGCTCGAGAACGGCAGCCTCCCCGAGCTGCACCTCACCGGTTCGTTCGGCTCCCGCTCCGCCGAACGCCTCGAGACCCTGCGCGAGCACCAGCCGACCGGTCCGCTCATGTGCTCGGAGTTCTGGGACGGATGGTTCGACTGGTGGGGCAGCATCCACCACACGACCGACCCCGCGGCATCCGCCCACGATCTCGACGTCCTGCTGGCCGCCGGAGCGTCGGTGAACATCTACATGGTGCACGGCGGCACGAACTTCGGCACCACGAACGGCGCGAACGACAAGGGCCGCTTCGACCCGATCGTCACGTCCTACGACTACGACGCCCCGATCGACGAGGCGGGTCACCCGACGGCGAAGTTCCACGCGTTCCGCGACGTCATCGCGAAGTACGCGCCGGTGCCCGAGGTGGCGCCCCGCGCGCGCCCGGACGCCCCGACCTTCGACGTGGCGCTCTCGGGCGAGGGCGACTGGATGCCGGCATCCTCCGGTGCCGTCTCCGACGACCCCGCGACGTTCGAGGAGCTCGGGTATCTCGGCCCTCTCGTGCGCTACGACGTCGACCTCCCCGCCTTCGACGGTCGCGCCGTTCTCGCCTTCGCCGAGGTACGGGACCTCGCGTGGGTCCACGTCGACGGCGTGCCGGTCGGACGTCTCTCCCGCACGCTTCATGAACGGGCGCTGGCGGTCCCGGAAGGCACGCGGCTCACCGTCCTCGTCGAGGATCAGGGCCGCGTGAACTACGGGCATCGCCTCGGCGAGGCGAAGGGCCTCATCGGCGGCGCGACCCTCGACGGCGCCCCGCTCACCGGGTGGACCGCGACGCCCGTCGACCTCGCATCCGCCGCGGGGACCGGCGCCGGGACGACGGGTCGGTCGCTGTTGCGGGGCACGTTCGACCTCGACGCGCCCGCCGATCTGTTCCTCGACACGGCGGCGTGGGGCAAGGGCTTCGCTTTCGTGAACGGCTTCTTCCTCGGCCGCTACTGGCGAAGCGTCCCGCAGCGGACGCTGTACGTCCCCGCGCCGGTGCTGCGCGCCGGGGCGAACGAGATCGTCGTGCTCGAGCTCGAGCAGGCCGTGGAGCCCGTGGTCCGTTTCGTCGCCCAGCCGTCGCTGGGGCAGCTCGAGGAGTAGGCACCGGGCGTTCGGGGCGGGATCCGTGCACCGGGGCGTTCGGTGACCGCCCCGGTGCACGATTTGCGCCCCGCCGCCGAGGGGACGCGCGCAAGCCGCGGGGCGACGGGAGTTCAGCGGGTGCTGTCGCGGACGATGAGGGCCGCGGGGACCGTCTCGCTGGCGTGCGCGCCGCCTTCGATCGCGGCGACGAGCGCCTGCACGGCCCGCGCACCGAGGGCGTCGAAGTCCTGCCGCACGGTCGTCAGCGGGGGCCGGAACTCGGCGGCATCCACGATGCCGTCGAAGCCGACGACCGCGACGTCGTGCGGGACGCGCCGCCCCGCATCGGCGAACGCCCGCAGCGCGCCGAGCGCCATCTGATCGTTCGCGACGAACACCGCCGTCGCGTCCGCGAGCGCCGCGACGGCCGCATGACCGGATGCCGAGGTCCAATCGCCGCGCACGGGCTCGGGCACTCGCCGCCCCGCGTCGTCGAGCGCGGCGCGCCATCCCCGCTCGCGTTCGGTCGCGGCGAAGGACCGCGCGGGACCCGCGATGTGGTGCACGGTGCCGTGGCCGAGCGCGAGCAGGTGCTCGACCGCCGCGCGCGCACCGGCCGCGTGGTCGGTCTGCACGATCGAGAACCGCTCGTCGGGCGGCGAGTCGACGACCACGAGATGCAGGTCGCCCGGCGGGTCGACGTCGCGGGCGAGCTCGGTCGCCTCGTTGAGCACGACGGCCCCGTCGACGCCCTGCGAGCGCAGACGGGCGAAGGCCTCGCGGATGTCGCGCTCCCCCACCGTGACCACCGCGAGCGCGTAGTCGCGTGCCGCGGCGGCTTCGGAGATCGCCTGCAGCATGCGGGAGTTGCCGACGGATGCCAGGGTCGACACAACCAGTCCGATGGTGGAGGTCTGCCCGGTGCGCAAGGCGCGGGCCGCGCGGTGCATGCGATACCCGAGGTCGCTCATGGCCCGCTCCACGCGTGCACGGGTTGCGGGATCCACGCGCGGACTGCCGTTCGCGACGCGCGAGACCGTCTGCGCGGACACACCGGCCGCCGCGGCCACATCCGCCATCGATACGCGCATTCCACCCCCTCGTGTTGACGATATCACGCCCGGTCTGTAGCGTGTTATCGTGAACACGGACAACCCCCTGCCGGTGACCCTCGGCGCCGGAGTCGTCAAGCGCCCCACGCGCTTGGCCGATGGTCGCGAGCTCATCTACTTCGACGACGCCGACACCACGCTCGGCGCCGAGCGCTCCGTCGACGCCCGCACGCTCGACCCCCGGCCCACGACGGCGACCATGCGGCAGGACGTGCTCACCGGCGACTGGATCACCGTGGCATCCAATCGTCAGAACCGTGCCTTCCTGCCTCCCGCGCACCTCGACCCGCTGGCGCCGCAGACGCCGACGAATCCGTCCGAGATCCCCTCGCGCTACGACGTGGCGGTCTTCGAGAACAAATCCCCCTCGTTCGGCCCCGCGCTCGACATCGCCACCGGCGACGCCCCCGCGGCGATCGATCCGCCCCGCGACGACGACGACCTCGAGCACCTGGGCCTCGGCCGCACCCGCACCTCCGTCGGGCGGTGCGAAGTCGTGTGCTTCAGCCCCGAGCACGAGGGCTCGTTCGGCACGCTCTCCCGCACCCGCGCCCGCACCGTCATCGAGGCGTGGGCCGACCGCACGGCGGCGCTGTCGGCGCTTCCCGGCATCCGGCAAGTGTTCCCGTTCGAGAACCGTGGGCAGGAGATCGGCGTCACCCTCCCCCACCCGCACGGCCAGATCTACGCCTACCCGTACGTCACGCCGCGCACGCAGCGTCTGCTCGACACCGTCGCGCGCACCTCCCCCGACCTGTTCCAGCGCATCCTCGAGTTCGAGGCATCCGGTCCGCGCGTCGTACTGCGCGGCGAGCACTGGACCGCGTTCGTTCCGTTCGCGGCGAGGTGGCCCATCGAGGTGCACGTGCTGCCGCACCGGCACGTCGCCGACCTCGCCGAGACGACGGATGCCGAGCGCGACGAGCTCGCCCCGTTCTACCTGCGGCTGCTGCGGGGCATCGACGCCCTGTACGACACCCCCACGCCGTACATCGCCGCGTGGCACCAGGCTCCGGTCGGGCGTGCGCGCGACAGGGTGCGGCTGAACCTGCAGATCACGTCGCCGCGTCGCGCGGCCGACAAGCTCAAGTACCTCGCCGGATCCGAGGCCGCCATGGGCGCCTGGATCGGCGACATCACCCCCGAGGCGCAGGCCGACCGTCTGCGCGCCGCCATCGACACCGTTCCGGAGGTGACGGCATGACCGCCGTCGACGACGCCCGCGCCCTGCTCGCCCGTCCCGCCGTGGGGGTGTGGTCCGCGCCCGGGCGCGCGAACCTCATCGGCGAGCACACCGACTACAACGAGGGCTTCGTGCTGCCGTTCGCGATCGCGCAGAGGACGGTCGCCGCCGTCGCGCTCCGCGACGACGACGTCATCCGTGTGCGCTCGACGTTCGCCCCCGGCTCGGTCGAGGTGTCGCTCGCCGAGCTCGACGCCCGCATCGCCGCCGGCGGGCTCGACTGGGCGGGGTACCCGTTGGGCGTGGCGTGGGCGCTGCGCACCGCGGCGCCGGATGCCGCCCCCCGCGGCGTCGACATCGCCCTCGCGTCAGAGGTGCCGGTGGGCGCGGGGCTGTCGTCGTCGGCCGCGATCGAGGGCGCCGTGGCATCCGCCCTCAACGACGTGTGGAACGCCGGGCTCGACAAGATCGCGCTCGCGCGGGTGGGCCGCACGGCGGAGAACGACGCGGTCGGAGCCCCCACCGGGATCATGGACCAGATGGCGTCCATGCTGGGCGAGGCCGACGCGGCGACGTTCCTGGACTGCCGCACGCTCGAGACCCGGCCGGTCGCCCTCGGCTTCGACGAGGCCGGGCTCGCGATCCTCGTCGTCGACACCCTCGTCGAGCACGCGCATTCCTCGGGCGGCTACCGCGAACGCCGCGCCTCGTGCGAGCAGGGTGCGGCGGCGTTCGGCGTCCCGGCCCTCCGCGACCTCACGGTCGACGATCTGCCCCGCGCCGCGGAGATCCTCGACGACGTGACCTTCCGCCGTGTGCGCCACATCGTCACCGAGAATCAGCGCGTCCTCGACACCGTGGCGGCCCTCGACGCCGACGGGCCGACCGCGATCGGCGACCTGCTCACGGCGTCGCACGCCTCGATGCGCGACGACTTCGAGATCTCGGTGCCCGAGCTCGACCTCGCCGTCGAGACGGCCCTGTCCGCCGGCGCGCTCGGGGCGCGCATGACCGGCGGCGGCTTCGGTGGCGCCGCGATCGCGCTGATCCCCACCGAGCTCGTCCCCGCGGCGACCGAGGCGGTGCACGCCGCGTTCGCGGCATCCGGCTTCCGCGCCCCGAACGTGTTCACGGTGACGCCGTCCGAGGGCGCCCGCCGCGACGCCTGACACCCCCGGTGCGTGAGTCGCCAGGATTTGTCGCCGGCGAGTCATCGCGGGCGACAAATCCTGGCGACTCACGCGTTGAGGCGGGCGGCGTCAGCCGACCCAGGCGGTGGCGTCGGGCGGAAGCAGCCCCTCGATCAGCGGCTCCGACGAGAACAGAAGCTCGCCGGGTGGCAGCACGACCGGGCCGTCCCCCATCGCCACGACGACGCTCACCCCACCGCTGCGTCGCGCGATGAGGCGCACGGGGGTGTCTCTCGCCGCGGTGCCGCCGTCGTCCGCTCTCCACGACACCCCCTCGCCGGTCGAGAATCTGCCGGACGCGTGCAGGTCGGACCGTCGCACCGTGGCCCGGCGGAACAGCGCCAGACTGGAATCGTCCGAGCCCTCCTGCGTTTCGACGGAGAAGCGCCCCCACCCCTCGGGCGTCGGCAACCACGACCGCTCCCCCGTGGAGGGGGAGAAACCGTGCGCACCGTCGGCGTCGGCCGACCAGGGCAGGGGAATGCGCGCGCCGTCACGGCTGACGCCCCCGTGGTGCCACATCGGATCGACACGATCCGCCAGCGGCACGTCGACCTCGGGCAGGCCGAGTTCCTGTCCCTGAAAGACGTACACGGCGCCGGGAAGCCCGAGCAGAGCCGCCAGCGCAGCCCTCGCCCGGCGCCGGCCGCGTACTCCGCCTCCGAACCGGGTCGCGGTCCGCACGATGTCATGGTTCTCGAGCGCCCAGCTCGGCGATGAGCCCGTCTCGTCCCGCACACGCGCGAGCTGCGCGCCGACCTCCTGCCAGCTCGCGGCATCCCACCCGAGCTTGATGAAGGCGAACGCGAAGGTCTGGTGGAGCTCGTCCGGCCGGGTGTAGCGCGCCGACCGCTCCGGAGGCAGATTCACCTCCCCGACGAGCAACCGGCTCGGCGAATACGAGTCGGCCACGCGTCGCCAGTGCCGGTAGACGTCGTGCACCGGTTCCTGGTCCATGGCGAGCGGGTTCGACCGCAGCCCGTCGATGACGGTCGGCACGGTCGGCGAGTCGGGCAGCCCTTCGGCCTTGAACAGGCCGTGCGCAACATCGACACGGATGCCGTCGACGTCGCGGTCGAACCAGAAACGCAGCACCCGCTCGAAGTAGTCGCCGACGCGCGGGTTCTCCCAGTTCCAGTCGGGCTGCCCCGGTGAGAACAGGTGCAGATACCACTCGGGGTCCGTCTGCGAACCCGGGGCGGCACGGTGCCACGCGGGGCCGCCGAAGACGCTGAGCCAGTTGTTCGGCGGGAGTTCGGATGCCTCGCCCCGGCCACGCCGGAACACGAACAGGTCACGCTCGGGCGATCCCGGGCCCGCGGCGACCGCCGCTTCGAACAACGGGTTCTCGACCGACGTGTGGTTGGGCACGATGTCCACGAGGACGCGCAGTCCGTGGGCGTGCGCGGATGCCAGGAGCTCATCGAAGTCGGCGAGAGTGCCGAACAGGGGGTCGACATCGCAGTAGTCGCTGATGTCGTAGCCCTGATCCTCCTGCGGCGAGCGTTGGAACGGGGTCAGCCAGAGGCCCTCCACACCCAGCGACGCCAAGTAGGGCAGACGCGCGATGATCCCGCGTAGATCGCCCACCCCGTCGCCGTCCGCATCGGCGAACGACCGGGGATACACCTCGTACACGACGGCGTCGTCCCACCACCCGCTCACTTGTTGGCGCCCGAGGTGAGCCCGTCGACGATGCGTCGTTGGAAGATGAGCACCATGATCATCAGCGGGATGGTCACGACCACTCCGGCCGCCATCTGCGCACCGAAGGGCGCCTGGAAGTCGCTCGCGCCGGTGAACTTCGAGATCGCCACGGTCGCCGTCTGGATCGCGGGGTCGTTGGCCATCGAGAGGGCGATGATGAACTCGTTCCACGAGTGGATGAAGGTGAGGATCGCGGTCGTGAACACCCCCGGCGCGGCGAGCGGCAGGAGGATCTTGGTGAAGGCCTGCCACTTCGTGCAGCCGTCGATCATGGCCGCCTGCTCGAGATCGTACGGAAGTTGCCGCATGAAGGTGGTCAGGTTCCAGACGGCGAGCGGGATCGCGAACGACAGGCTGGGCACGATCATCGCCTGGTAGGTGTTGATCCAGCCGATGTCGGTGAACAGCCGGAGCAGAGGCACGACGACCGCGATGCCCGGGAACATCGACGTCGCGATGATGACGGCGAGGATGCCCGTCTTGAACCGGAACTTCAGCCGGGCGATGGCGTAGGCGGCGAAGATCCCGAGCACGAGCGCCAGGACCGTCGTCGTTCCGGCCACGACGAGACTGTTCAGCAGCGACCGGCCGAAGTCGTTGGACGCGTCGAACACCTGCGCGTAGCTCTCGAGAGACCAGGTGGTGGGCAGCAACGAGGTGTCGAAGATGTCGTTGGTGGTGCGGAAGCTGGAGACCAGCATCCAGTAGAAGGGCGCGAGGCAGTAGACGGCGACGACCGCGATGCCCGCCGTTCGGGCGATCGTACCGCCGACGCGACGTGGCCGCTTGCGCGCGGCGCTCGCGGCGGGGGGTGCTTCCGCGAACACGGTCATCGTGACGCCTCCTTGGCTGCTCGTGCGGCCTGCTTGCGGGCCGCCTTCCGTTCCTGCTTGTCTGCGTCGCCCACGACATCGGCCCCGAGCACGCGGATGAACACGAACGCGATGACGGCGACGTACACGAGGAGGATGATCGCGAACGCCGACGCCGTGCCGTACTGCAACTGGTTCGACTCGTCCCACGCGAGGATCGACAGCGTCTCGACGGAACTCTTCCGCGGCCCGATCAGCACGAACGGCAGGTCGAACATCCGGAGGGCGTCGAGCATCCGGAACAGGACGGCGACGAGGAGCGCCGGCCGCACGAGCGGCAGAGTGATGGTGGTGAACTGCTTCCACGCGTTCGCGCCGTCGAGTTTCGCCGCCTCGTACACCTCCTCGGGGATGAGCTGCATTCCCGCCAGGACGAGCAGCCCGATGAACGGCGCGGTCTTCCACACCTCGGCGATGATGACCGCGGCCTGCGCGGCGAAGCCCTCGGCCGTCCATAGCACCTGGGTGTTCAAGAGATCGTTCGCGATGCCGTTGGACTGGAAGATCCAGCGCCACAGCAGGCCCGAGACGGCCGTGGGGATCGCCCACGGGATCAGGATGGCGGCGCGGAGGAATCCGCGTCCGCGGAAGGCGCGGTTCATGGCGACGGCGAACGCGACACCGATGACGGTCTCCAACGCGACCGTCACGAAAGTGAACAGCGTGGTGTTCCACAGAGCGTTGTAGAACCGACCGGACTCGGCGCCGGCGAAGATGTCGACGTAGTTGCCCAGCCCGACGAACGCCTCACCCTCCACGACGAAGCCGTCGGCATCCAGGCCGGACTCCGCCGCGAACAGCGACTGGTACACCGCCGACAAGAGCGGATAGGCGATCACGAGGGCGAGCACGAGGAAGGTCGGCGAAAGCAGCAAGCTCGCCATTCCCCCCTCTCGGGGCCCGCGCACCCGCGCGCGGGGGGAGGTCGGCCGGCGGGCGGGCCCCGGGGGAGTCGCCCGAGGGGCGATGGTGGTCGTCATCGGCGTCTGCTCAACCGTTCACGATCGCGGTGAGCGCATCCTGGAGGTCGGCCAGCGCCGTCTCCGGATCCTTGTCGCCGGTGAGGGCGGCGTAGATCTCGTCCTGGATGGCAGCGGTGGTGGCCCCGTAGGCGACGACCTTCGGACGCGGCTGGGCGTTCTCCAGGGAGGTGAGCAGCGTCGGCAGGTAGGGGTAGGTCGTCGTCACGGTCGGGTCCTCGAAGAACTCCGGGATGACAGGTGCACGCGAGCTGAGGGCGAGGCGCGCCTCCTCCTGCTCGCGGCTGGTGAAGAAAGCGATGAAGTCCACGGCCGTCGCCTTGTTCTCCGCGAAGCTCGAGATGGCGATGTTGCGGCCGCCGAGAGTGGAGACGCCGGGTCCGTTCTCGCCCGGGATCGCGCTGACGCCGAACTTCCCGGCGACGGCGGATGATCCATCGTCCGCGGACAGCGACTTGTAGATGTAGGGCCAGTTGCGGTGGAAGACGAGCCCACCCTCCTGGAACGCTTGACGACCCTGCTCCTCCTGGAAGGTGATGGCGTCACGGGGGATCATGCCGGAGGCGAATCCGTTCACGAGGAAGTCCAGAGCCGCGCGCGCCTCAGGGGTGTCGACCGTGGGCTGACCCTCGGCGTCGAACAGGGACCCCCCGGCGGAGGCCACCGCCTCGCTGAAGTTGACGGTGAGCCCCTCGTTCTTGTCGAACTGACCGGCGTAGCACGACATCCCGGCCGCGTCGGGGAGGGCGAGGACGGCGTCGCACGCGGACTGCATCTCGGCCCAGGTGCGCGGCGGCTCCGTGACTCCGGCGGCCGCGAGCAGATCGGTGCGCGAATACAGCAGCGCGCCGTCCGTGTAGTACGGGGCGCCGTAGAGAGTGTCGCGGTAGCTGGCGGCCTCCACGGTGGCGGGGACGAACTCGTCCACCGGCAGCGCGTCCTCCGGGAGGGCGGTGATCCACCGGTTCGCGGCGAACTCGCTCGTCCAGACCACGTCGAGGTTCAGCACCGAATAGGCGTCGCCTTCGACCTGGGCGTTCTGGACCATCTGCTGACGCTGCTGGTCGGCGTCGAGCGGGAGTTCGACCCACGTCACCTGCTCGTCGGGGTGGTCGGCGTTCCAGGCGTCGATGGTCGCCTGGGCGGCGCCGGAGGCGTCGGGGCTCGAGACGTACTGGATGGGACCTCGACCCTCCAGTTCCGCCTCTTCTGCCGGCGCGCTCGTTCCCGAGTCGGAGGCCGAACAGGCGGTGAGGGTGATCGCCGCGGTGGCGGCGAGCGCGAGGCCGACGAGTCGTCGATCACGGCGTCGTTGCATCATGATTGCTCCTTGTTGCGAGGGGGATTCGGTCGTGCGGGTCGGATCGGCGCCGTCGAGCCGCGCTCGATGAGCCGATGGGGCAGGATGCGAGGGACCGGGCCGGTGGAGGGCAGGCCGTCGGTCAGCAGCCGCTCGACCGCCAGCTCACCCATGCGTTCGAGCGGCTGAGCGATCGTGCTGAGGGCGGGGTGGACGTGCTGAGAGGTGCGGGTGTTGTCGAACCCCAGGACGGACACGTCGTCCGGAACACGCCGGCCGCGCCGCTGCAGCTCGTTCACGACGGCGGGCCCCATCTCGTCGCTGAGCGCGAAGACGGCGGTGAGCCCGGCATCCCGCGCCAGGAGGTCGGCGAGCGCGGGCGGAGCCGAGTCGTACAGCGAGTTGCCGTGGGCGATCACCGGCGCCAGAGCGGCTTCGGACATCGCCCGCAGGTAGCCGCGCTTGCGCGCGGTGTTCACCAGCACCGAGTCGGGATCACCGGCGAGAAGGCCGATGCGTCGGTGTCCGAGGGCGATCAGGTGTCGCGTGCCGTCGTAGGCGGCGACCTCGTCGTCGATGGCGAGGCTCGGGAAGCGCTGCCCATCGCGGATGGCGACGGACACGAGCGGGATGCCCGATCCGAGCGCGCGACGCATCTCGGGCGTGATCGCGGCGGAGATGAGGATCACGCCCGCTGCCCGATACGTGCGCAGGGTGCGCAGGTAGCCGGGGGCGAACGTCGATCCCGGGCCGGTCCTGCCGAGCATCACGGAGTAGCCGCGCACGCGGGCGGCCGCCTCGACACCGCTCATGATCTCGGATGCCAAGGCGTCCGACACCACCGGGGCGAGCACGCCGATGACCGCCGTCTGCTTCGTCCGGAGTCCGCGTGCCAAGGTGTCGGGCTCGTACCCGAGTTGCGCGATCGCGTCTTCGACGCGGCGCTGCGTCTCGGCGGAGTAGCCGATCAGTCCGTTGACGACGCGCGACACGGTGGCGGGCGAGACGCCGGCGACACGGGCGACATCACGAATCGTCGTCATGAGCCCTCCCTTGGGTCTGCCCGGCAGCGAACGCAATCGTTTGCGGGCTCGACGCTAGAAAATCGACCCCGAACCACGCAAACGTTTACGAAACGTCAGCGGGTCGGAGCAGGACGCCCGAAGCGAGCTGCCCGCCGTGAACGCCCCTGCCCCGGGGAACGCGCGCTGTGTGCGTTTCCCGGGGCAGGGGCGGTTCGCCGGAGGACCGGACGCGACCTACAGGTTCGGGACGACCTCGCGCTCGAACAGCGAGATGCCCGAGGTGTCGTAGGCCGCCTCCGGGAAGTACTGGATGGCGTAGCCGAGGCCGTGTTCGGCGCGCGCACGCAGACGCTCGACGATCTGCTCGGGGGTGCCGAACGTGTCGGAGGAGCGGTAGTCGGCCTCGATGGCATCCGCCCGCTCGTCACCGACGTGGGGACGCAGGCGCGCGACGACCGCGGCGAGGCGCTCGTCGGCCTCGGACTCGGTGGGCGCGATGATCGTGTTGAAGTTCGTCGAGCGGGTGATCTCGGTGAAGTCCCGTCCGAGGGTGTCGCAGTGGGCGCGCAGAACCTCCGACTTGTGCTCGAACTCCTCGAGCGAACCGCCGAAGTTCGTGTAGGAGGCGTACTTCGCCGCCACCTTGAGCGTGACCTTCTCGCCACCGCCCGCGATCCAGAGGGGGATGCCACCGGCCTGCAGCGGCTGCGGCTGAACGATGGCGCCATCGACCTGGTAGTACTTCCCGTCGAGGGTCGCCGAGCCCGAGGTCCAGGCCTGGTGCATGATCTCGACGCCCTCGCGGAGGCGCCCGAGGCGCTCGGCGATGGGCGGGAATCCGTATCCGTACGCGCGCCACTCGTGCTCGTACCAGCCGCCGCCGATGCCCATCTCGGCGCGACCGCCCGAGATGAGGTCGACCGTCGCGGCGACCTTGGCCAGGTACGCCGGGTTGCGGTATCCCATGCACGTGCACATCTGCCCCAGCCGCACGCGGTCGGTGACCGCCGCGAACGCGGCCATCAGCGTCCATGCCTCGTGCGTGGCCTCCGCGCTCGGCACCGGCGTGGTGTGGAAGTGGTCGTAGACCCAGATCGAGGCCCACGGGCCCTCGTCGGCACTCTGGGCGAGAGCGCTCATGGCGCGCCACTGCTCGGCGGGGTCGATGCCCACCAGATCGAAGCGCCAACCCTGCGGGACGAAGATGCCGAATTCCATGCGTTTCACCCTAGGCCCGTCTTCGGCGTGCGCGTCGCGTTTCGCCTCCGGGGCGCGACCGTCAGCCGCGGAACGCGGCCCCGGGCAGCCGCTTGCGCATCACCGCGACGGCGTCGGCATTGTCATCGATGAGCACCGAGTGCCGGCCGAGGGGCGCCGCGACGGCGCCGAGCGTGCCGCTGCCGGCGAACATGTCGAGCACCCGGTCGCCGGGGCGACTGGACGCCTGCACCATGCGGCGCAGCACCCCCTCGGGCTTCTGCGTCGGGTATCCCGTCTTCTCACGACCCGTGGTCGGCACGATCGTGTGCCACCACACGTCCGTGGGGAGCTTGCCGCGTGCCGCCTTCTCGGGGGTCACGAGCCCCGGCGCCATGTACGGCTCACGGTCGACGGCATCCGAATCGAAGAAGTACGCCGACGGGTTCTTGACGTACACGAGGATCGTCTCGTGCTTCGTCGGCCACCGGCGGCGCGTCTTCGCCCCGTAGTCGTAGGCCCAGATGAGCTCGTTGAGGAAACGCTCGCGCCCGAAGAGCGCGTCGCACATGACCTTGGCGTAGTGCACCTCGCGGTAATCCAGGTGCAGGTAGAGCGTGCCGTCATCGGCCAGGAGGCGCCAGGCCTCCTCGAGCCGCGGCTCGAGGAACCCCCAGTAGTCGTCGAACCGGTCGTCGTACGTCCGCAGGTCGCCGCGCAGCCGCGAATACTCACGACCGTGGAAACCGCGATGGATCACGGGGGCGGGCGCGGGCTCCTCTTCGCCGGGGAAGACGAGCATCGCCGGGTCACGGGGAGGTTCGGATGCCAGGACGAGCGGCTCCTCGACCTCCGCTGTCTCGTCCGCCGCCGGCGCCCGGCGGGCCGACTCCACCGCTTTCGATCGGGTGCGGCCGGTGTTGAACGGCGGGTCAAGGTACACGAGGGTGAACGAGCCGTCGGCGAGGGCCGGGGTCACGGCGAGGTTGTCGGCGTGGTGGATCTCGACGGTGCCGTGGTCGAGCACACCGGCCAGGGTCTGCCCGCTCACGGAACGCGCTGCAGCCACGCGTCGGTGGCGAACTTCGACGCGACGAGCGCCTCGGCCTCGGCGTACTCCTCTTCGGTGATGTGACCCGTGGTCGCACCGTAGAGCGTCGTGAAGGTGTCGATGAAGCGCTGGATGACGGCATCCCGCGGAAGACCCGTCTGACTGCGCAGGGGGTCGACGCGTTTCGCCGCCGAGACGGTGCCCTTGTCGCTCAGCTTCTCGCGACCGATGCGCAGCACCTCGGTGAGCATCTGACCGTCCATGTCGTAGCTGAGGGTCGCGTGGTGGAGCACCCCGCCGTTGGCGAGGCGCTTCTGCGCCGCTCCCCCGATCTTGCCGTGGGGGCCCGCGATGTCGTTGAGCGGCTGGTACACCGCGTCGATGCCGAGCGAGCGAAGAGCCTGCAGCACCCAGTCGTCGAGGAAGGCGTACGAGTCGGCGAACGTCATCCCCGCGACGAGCGAGGCGGGGACGTAGAGCGAGTAGGTGACGATGGAGTCCGCGGCCATCAGCATGGCGCCGCCGCCGGAGATGCGACGGACGACGTCGAAGCCGAACTTCGCAGCCCCGGCGGGGTCCACCTCGTTGCGCAACGACTGGAACGAGCCGATCACGACGGCGTTCTCGTTCCACTCCCACAGGCGCAACGTCGGTTTGCGCAGGCCCGCCCCCACCCGCGCGGTGAGCACCTCGTCGAGGGCGAGGTTCATGCGGGGAGAGACCGCCGCATCGTGCACGACCTCCCACTCGAAATCGCCCCAGCCCGGCGCGGTGACCAGAGCGCGGCGGATCGCCGTGGCGACGGCCTCGGGCGTGAACCCCAGCAGCTGCGCCCCCTCGGGCAGCGCGGCGCGGATCGCCGCGGCGATGGTCGGGACGTCGGACTCCACGGGCAGCCCGTTGACGGCCGCGTCGATGTCATCGAGGGCGTCGTCGGGCTCGAGGAAGAAGTCGCCCGCGAGGTGGAAGCCGGCGATGCGGCCGTCCTTCTCCTCGAGGTCGACGACGACCAGCTTTCCGCCGGGGACCTTGTACTCGCCGTGCATCCCCTCAGCCTACGGCGGACGACGGACGCACTGGGGTGCGGCGACCGCCGGATGCCGCGCCACGCGCAGCGCTCCCGGATGCCGCGGCGCCGCGGTGGCCCGGTGAGGGCGGTCAGGCTCGCGCCGGGAACCGGGTGTCGAGCCAGGCCAGCAGGTCGGCACGCACCTCGGCCTGCCGCACTTCGGCGAAGATCTCGTGGCGCGCGCCGGGATAGACCAGGGTCGTGACGTCGGTGAGTCCGGAACGCGTGCGATAGGCGTCCGCCAGCCGATGGACGCTGCGCGGCCCCCCGACGGTGTCGTCACGCCCGACCATGAGCAGCATCGGAACGTCGTGCCCGAGATCGCGCCGGGGGCGGCCGAGGAGCCTGAGGGTTTCGAGCGGGCCGAACAGCCGCAGGAGCGGAGTCGATGTCGTCAGAGGGTCGGCGACGAAGTCCCGCCCGACCTGCTCGTCGCTCGAGAGCCACTCCATGCCCGAGCCGCGCACGTGCTTCCACGGGGCGTTCAGGTCGCCCGCGTTGAGGGCACCGGGCCAGCGCAAGGCCGATCCGCTCAGGACGACCGCGTCGAAAGCATCCGGATGCCGGTCCACCAGCATCTGCGCGAGGAACGAACCCCACGAGTGCCCGAGGAGCACCAGCGGGAGATCGGGGTGGGCCTCGCGGATGATCTGCGTCAGGGTCCACACGGCGTCGCGCGCGGCACCGAGGCCTCCCGGGCCGAGCCGACCGAGCTTGCGGTGGTCACCGTTCCACTGGCGCAGGCCCGTGCGACCGTGTCCGCGGTGGTCGTCGGCGTAGACGGTGTAGCCGTCGGCGACGAGCGCCTCGATGAGCCTGTCGTACCGGCCCGCGTGCTCCCCCACCCCGTGCAGCAGCTGCACGACCGCCCGCGGCGACTCCGCCGGGTACACGTCGTAGACGATCGGGATGCCGTAGGCGTCGACGAACTCGGGCATGCGGCGAGTCTAGGGGCGGCGCTCGGCCGGAAAACGACGAAACGAACCGTTAGCAAGACTAATCAGATACGCTAACTATCGAGAACCATGAATGACCGCGTCGACGAATCCCCCCGATCCGACTCGCGTGACGCCCTCCGTTCCGCAGCCTCCGAGCTGCGGATGGCGACGTTCCGACTCGCCCGCCGCCTGCGCTCCCAACGCGCGGTCGACACCATGAGCGACGGACAGTTCGCCGTGCTCGCCGCGCTCACGATGCACGGTGAGCACACCCTCGGCCAGCTCGCGGAGCGCGAGCGCGTCACGGCCCCGTCGATGAACCGCACGGTTTCGCTGCTCGAGGAGGCGGGGTACGTCTCGCGCACCCCCGACGAGGACGACCGCCGCAAGGTCACGATCGCCCTGACGGATGCCGGTCGCCTCGTGGTCGACGAGACCGTTCGGCGTCGGGACGCCTGGCTCGAGCAGGCCCTGGCGGACCTGTCCGGCCATGAGCGGCAGACGCTCGCGGCGGCGGCCGAGATCATGCGAAAGGTGGCAGACACGTGAGTGCGATGTTCCGCTCGTTGTCGGTCTACAACTACCGCGTCTGGTTCGTCGGCGCGCTCGTGTCCAACATCGGCGCGTGGATGCAGGCGACGGCGCAGAACTGGGTGGTCCTGACCGAGCTCACCGCCAACGACGCCGCCGCCATGGGCGTGACGATGGCCCTGCAGTTCGCTCCCCCGCTGCTGCTGGTGGGGGTGACCGGGTGGGTCGCGGACCGCTTCGACCGCCGGAAGCTCATCATGTGCACGCAGGGCGCGATGCTGCTGCTGGCCGTCACGATCGGCATCCTGCTGGTGACGGGCGTGATGACGCTGCCCTTGATGTTCGTCTTCGCTCTCGCGCTGGGTCTGATCACGGCGTTCGACAACCCCGCGCGACAGGCCTTCGTCTCCGACCTCGTCGCGCGCGAGAACGCCTCGAATGCCGTCGCCCTCAACGCCGCCTCCTTCAACACGGCCCGGCTGATCGGGCCGGCCGTGGCGGGCCTG
Organism: Microbacterium mcarthurae; assembly: GCF_046064585.1. NCBI lineage: Bacteria > Bacillati > Actinomycetota > Actinomycetes > Micrococcales > Microbacteriaceae > Microbacterium > Microbacterium mcarthurae. Next base: position 130,883 of record NZ_JAROCE010000002.1, read on the forward strand.
ATGATCGTGGTCGTCGGAACCGGCTGGGTGTTTTTGGTCAACGCCGTGACATTCCTCGGCATGATCGCGGCGCTCCTGCTCATGAGACCTCACGAGCTGGTCGTCCACCACCGCCGCGGCGGACCCGCGCGTCTGGCGGACGGCTTCCGCTACGTCGCGAAACGTCCGGACCTCGTGGTGATCTTCGCCATGGTCTTCCTCCTCGGCGCGTTCGGCATGAACTTCCCCATCTTCGCGTCCACGATGGCGCTGGAATTCGGGCGGGGCGCCGACGGCTTCGGGCTGCTCAGCTCATTTGTCGCGATCGGTTCGCTCGCGGGAGCCCTGCTGGCCGCACGACGGGACCGCGCCCGCATGCGCGTGGTGATCCTGGGCGCCGGCGGCTTCGCCGTGGCATCCGGTCTCTCGGTGGTGGCGCCCAGCTACGAGACGTACGCGGCGACCCTCGTCCTCACGGGCTTCTGCGTCGTGACCATGCTCACCACGGCCAACGGCTACGTCCAGACCACCACCGATCCGGCGCTGCGCGGTCGCGTGCTCGCGCTCTACATGGCGATCCTGCTCGGAGGGACGCCGGTCGGAGCTCCCATCGTCGGAGCGGTCGCCGAGGAGCTCGGGCCGCGCGTGGCGATCGGTCTCGCCGCCGTCGTCGCCTTCATCGCGTGCGGGGTCGGGGTGACCTGGACGCTGGCGTCGGGGCGCCTGCACCGGCACGAGACCAAACGGTTCCGCCTGACCCTCGACGAGACGCGCCCGCTGGCCACCGTCCCGGTCGAGCCGGAGGACTTCAGCGACGAGATCGCGGGAACCACACCGATTCCGCTGCCGCCGACGGAGCGTCCCCGCGGCGCCGGCCGCACGCGACCCGACCCTCACCCGCGCCCCTCGGCCTGAGCGGACCGCGTCACACGTAGAAGCCGTGCGCCTCCAGCACCGCCACGGCAGCATCGCGTCCGGACACCTCGAGCTTCGCGTAGATGGACCGCAGCTGAGACTTCACGGTGTTGGGTGACACCTCGAGCGCTTCCGCGATCTGCGGAAGACTGCGCGGCCCGCGCAGGAACAGCGCCAGGCGCTCCTCGCGAGGGCTCAGCGCCGGAAGCGGTGGACGCGGCTCCCGCGCGGGCACGTACGACAGCGCCGCGCAGACGCGTGCCGCGGCTTCGGCCGATTCCGGGTGAAGCGTCGCCAGCCGCTCCAGCAGGGCGCGCACCTCGGGTTGCGGGAGGGTCAGGTAGGGGGTGAGCGAGCCGCCCAGGCTCTCGGAGAGCGAGAACCCCTCCGCGAAAACCGTGTAGGCGGCCTCGTGATTGCCCAGCCGGACGTGGGCGACGGCACGCCGCAGCAACAGCGGCGTCAGCGTACGGACGCAGTGCTCCGTGCCCATCCGGATGCACGGGTCCGTGGACTCCAGTACCTCTCGCTCACGCCCTAGCGCGATGAGCGCCGCGGCGCGTTGCATGTCGAAGCACAGGGCGTGCCCGGGCGGCGACTGCCGCCCCTCGAGCACCGCGAGCGCTCGCCTCGGCTCCCCCCGGGCCAGGAGCAGGTCAGCGTACACCCCCTGGGCGAAGCCCCGCACCATCGTGTGGCCCGAGTGCGCATCGGTTCCACCGGCCAGCGTCGCGACGAGCATCATCCCTTCGGCGTAGTCGCGACGGATGAGAGCCCGCATCGCCTCGGCCGCGCGCGCGGAGTACAGCCAGAACGGGTCGCCGGGCGACCCGGTTCGCAGCTCTTCCGCGAGCACACCCAAAGCCGCCGCGTCGAGGTCGGCGGAGGCGAGGAGGATGCGGGCGAGGAGCAGGTCGTAGTCGGGGTGCACGATCTCCCAGCCGGACCGGGATGCCACGTCCTCGCACTCGCGGAGGCTGTCCGCGGCGACGAGGTACTCCCCGTTGATGGCGGCCGTGAGACCGCGGACGGCGTGGGCGCGGTACAGCGCCACCGGACCGTTCGCATACGCGATGGCGGAGGCGGCGTACTCGGCGGCGCGCTGTACCCACCCCGCGGCGGCGTAGGCCTCGGACACCGCGGAGAAGAGAGTGGAGCGGGTGGTCGCCTCGAGGCGACTCGGTCCGCGCAGGCGCCCGTTGGCGAAGTGCGCGTCGATGAGCTGCAACGCCTCGTCGACGTGGTCCAAGCGGGACCGGGCGATGAGCAACGCTTCGAGCGTATGCGCGCTGGCATCCACCCACACACGAGGAGCGGGTCCGGCCTCGATGTCGGCCAGAGTGCGCAGATCGGCGATGGCCGGCGCCGGGGCTGTGGGAAGCACGCTGCGGACGACGCGGTCGACCGCGGCCTTGACGTTCTCGACTGTCGACTCCTCAGCCACGGTGAGCTCCCCTCGCTGCGATGGTAGGCCATCATCTTGCGCTATTCGTCCCAACGTTTCGTCCGGTCATCGTTCCGGGCGATGCAGGGCGATGCGGAAAGTGCAGGGCGCAGCGCACGGCGTCGCGGCATCCCCTTCCTCCGGTGTTTTTCGCTAGATAAGCTAGCGATGTGAGTCAAGGAGAGATCCCCCGCCGGTGGGCGGGACTGGTGTTCATCAGCATCGCCGTGTCGCTGATCATCGTGGATTCGACGATCGTCAACGTCGCCGTACCGTCCATCGTCGAGGAGCTCCGCATCTCCTCCACCGAGGTTCAGTGGGTGCAGGAGGCGTACACCCTCGTCTTCGCGTCGCTGCTCCTGGTGTTCGGAAGCCTCGCGGACCGGGTCGGACGACGACGCCTCATGCTCATCGGGGTCACCGTGTTCGCTCTCGCCTCGATCGCGGCCGCCGTGGCCCCCAGCGGCGGGCTCCTCATCCTCGCCCGGCTGGTCCAGGGCATCGGCGGCTCAATGATCCTCCCCACGACCCTCTCGCTCATCAACGCCACGTTCCACGGACGCGAGCGCGGCATCGCGTTCGCCGTGTGGGGGTCGACAATCGGCGGAATGGCCGCCGTCGGACCGCTGCTGGGCGGATGGCTGACCACCGCCTTCTCCTGGCGCTGGGCCTTCGGGATCAACATCCCCCTCGGCATCCTCATCGTCATCGGCGTGCTCTTCACGGTGGCCGAGTCGCGCAGCGACAGGCGGGAGTCGATCGACGGCATCGGCGCCGTGCTGTCGGTGACGACGATGGCCCCGCTCGTCTTCGGACTCATCGAGGGCCGCACCTACGGCTGGTGGACGGTCGAGCAGACGCCGCAGATCGGCCCCTGGGAATGGTCGCTGCCCCTGTCGCCCGTGCCGATCGCTTTCGCGCTGGCCGCCGTCTCGCTCGTCGCCTTCGTCGCGTGGGGCGCCCACCGCCAGCGCACCGGGCGCTCGACCCTGCTCGCTCTCGGCCTGTTCCGCATCGCGTCCTTCCGCAACGGCAACATCGCCGCTGCCGTCGTCTCCCTCGGCGAGTTCGGCATCATCCTCGCCCTGCCCCTGTGGCTGCAGTTCGTCGTCGGCTTCGACGCCCTGCAGACGGGGCTCCTGCTGCTCTCGCTCGCCATCGGGTCGTTCGTCGCGAGCGGTATCGCGGGCGCGTTGAGCGGTCGCGCTGCGCCGGTGTGGATCGTACGTGCGGGCCTCGCGGCCGAGATCATCGGGGTGGCGGGGGTCGCCCTGACCATCGGACCGGATGCCACATGGGGCCCGCTCATCCCGTTCCTGTTCATCTACGGCGTCGGAGTCGGCCTCGCCACGGCGCAGCTCACCGGGGTCGTATTGGCCGAGGTCCCCGCGGGCGAGAGCGGAGCCGCGTCCGGGACGCAATCGACGTCGCGCCAACTGGGGGCGGCACTGGGGGTGGCGATCCTCGGGACGGTCCTGTTCTCGACCACGTCCGGCGTTCTCGCGGCCTCCCTCGACAACCGCGGGCTGCCGACCGAGCAGCGGGACCAGGTGGTGTCGCAGGTGGTGGACAGCGCGGGTGGGGCGATCCTCGGGCTCGAGCAGTCGCCGCAGACACGCGACATCGCCGAGGACGCGCGAGCCGCCTTCAGCGACGGCACGCGCGCCGCCGCCTTCACCGCGGCCGGCTTCCTCACGCTCGGCCTGGCCTCGACGCTGACGCTGGGGACGGCCCGGGTCAGGTCTCGCGAGTGATCGTGACCCTGACCTTGAGCTGACTCTTCCCCGGCCCGGCGTAGACGCCGCGCAGCGGCGGGACGTCGTTGTAGTCGCGTCCACGTCCGACGAGCACGTGCCGGTCGCCGATCTCGATGTTGTTGGTCGGGTCGAAGCCCTGCCAGTCACCGGCGAACCACTCGACCCACGCGTGCGACTCGCCGGTGACGGCCTCGCCGACCTCGGCGGACGGTTTGGGGTGCAGGTAGCCCGACACGTACCGCGCGGGAATGCCGACTTCGCGCAGCGCCCCCAGGGTGATGTGCGCGATGTCCTGACACACGCCCTTCCGGGCCTCCCACGCGTCCACGGCGGTGGAGTGCACGCCCGTGACGCCCTGCATGTAGTCGATCGCTTCACCCACGGCCTCGGCGATCGCGTGCGCGGCCGGCCCCGGACGGTCATGGCGGGCCGCGACCGCGCGAGCCATCTCCGCCACCTCGGGGTGCGGCGTCGTCCGTCGTGTCTGAGTGAGCTGTTCGACCGTGGCGATGGACTTGGATGCCTGCTCTCGCAACTCCTCCCACGTGATGTCGGCGTGCTCGATCGGGCGCGGGCGCACCTCGACCAGGGAGCGGGCCGTGATCGTCAGCCCCGAGTGCGGCGAGAGCACGTCGAAGGCCGCGACCCGCGTGCCGAAGTAGTCGACGTACTGGTTCACCGACGTCGACGGCTCGATGTCGAGCGACGAGCTCAGCACGAACTGGCTGTCCGTGGACACCGGCAGCATGCGGGCCTCGTTGTACGAGGCCACGACGTCACCCGGGTAGGTGAACCCGGTCTGGTGCTCGATGCGCAGGCGCTTCACGAGATCTCTCCGATCCAGGCGGGCTCGGCCTGCGTGGGGAAGAACCGCGAACGGATGGCCTCGGATGCCTCTCGGGTCACGGTCTGCACGCGCTGCATGTGCTCGGGGAGTTCCGCGAGGATGTCGCTGATCGGGCGGTACTCGAGATCGTTGCGGATCTGTCCCAGCGCCCGGAGCACCGTGTTGGAGTGGCCCACGCGGTCGGCACGGGGATCGATGGCGCTCATGCAGTCCTCGGCGCGCTGGATGGAATAGATGATCGACCGGGGGAAGAGGCGGTCCAGCAACAGAAACTCCGCGGCGTTGCGGGCGCTCGGCATACCCCGATAGGTGCGCAGATATGCCTCGTACGCCCCGCACGAGCGGAGGATCGTCGTCCAGGACGGACCCGACACCTCGGTGAGCGACCGGGTCGCGAGCAACCGGGCGGTCATGTCGGTGCGCTCGATGCTGCGGCCGAGCGTGAAGAACTGCCATGCCTCGTCGCGGTTCGTGGACGAGTCGACGATGCCGATTGCGAGCGCCGCGCGCTCGCGCACCCACTGGAAGAACTCGTGCACCTTGTCGGTCTGCAGGCGCCGTGGCATCCGAGAGTTCGTCGTGTTGAGGATCTCCCACAGCTCGGTCGAGACGATCTCGCGCGCGCGGCGGGCGTTCTCTCGTGCCGCGGTGAGCGAGTACGCGATGCTCGACGGGTTCATGCGGTCGACCGCGAGTCGCGCCAGCACGTCGTCGCGTCGCACGCTGTCGACGTTCTCGGGGAAGGCCGACCCCATCACGCTCAACAGCGACCGGCATGCGGTGTCCTCGTCGATCCAGGGGTCCTCGAGGAGGAGCTGGAGGTGGACGTCGAGGATGCGCGCGGTGCCGTCGGACCGCTCGATGTAGCGGCCGATCCAGAACAGCGATTCGGCGATGCGGCTCAGCACGACGACACCTCCCCCTGCTGCTGTTGCTGCTCGGCCTGGGGCCCGTGCTGCACGCCGGCGTCGGCCTGCTGCTGCTGCTCCTGCTGATCGCGGTCGGCGCGCAGATCCCGCGGCGCCGTCGCGGGGGCGGGCTGGCCGTCGTAGACGATCGGGATCGCCTCGGTCACGGCCGCCTGATCTGCGACGAGCCCGGAAACCCCGTTGCCCTGGCCGTACTCGACGTGGGAGGGGGCGGACCCGCCCACGACCCACGTGTCCTTCGAGCCGCCGCCCTGGCTCGAGTTCACCACGAGCTGCCCCTCGGGAAGGGCGACGCGAGTGAGACCGCCGGGCAGCACCCAGATGTCGTCGCCATCGTTGACCGCGAAGGGCCGAAGGTCGGCGTGGCGGGGACGCATCCCATCCTCGACGAGGGTGGGGATCGTCGAGAGCATGACGACGGGCTGCGCGATCCAGCCGCGCGGGTCCGCGAGCAGACGCCGACGCAGCTTCTCGAGCTCTGCCGGCGAGGCATCCGGCCCGACGACCAGCCCCTTGCCGCCCGAGCCGTCGACGGGTTTGACCACGAGCTCGTCGAGACGGTCGAGCACCTCTTCGAGCGCCCCCGGATCCTCCAACCGCCACGTGTCGACGTTCTTCAGGATCGGCTCCTCGGCGAGGTAGTACCGGATCAGATCGGGCACGTAGGTGTACAGCAGCTTGTCGTCGGCGACGCCGTTACCCACGGCGTTCGCGATCGTCACGTTGCCCAGGCGCGCCGCGAGCATGAGGCCCGGCGCGCCGAGCATCGAGTCGGCCCGGAACTGCAGCGGATCGAGGAAATCGTCGTCGACGCGGCGGTAGATGACGTCGACGCGCTGCGGACCGCGGGTCGTGCGCATGAACACCTTCCCGCCGATGCACAGCAGGTCACGGCCCTCGACGAGCTCGACGCCCATGAGCCGCGCGAGCAGCGTGTGCTCGTAGTAGGCGGAGTTGTAGACACCGGGGGTGAGCACCACGATGTTCGGGTCGTCGATACCGGGCGGGGCCGAGGCGCGCAGCGCCGCGAGCAGCTTGTTGGGGTAGTCGCCCACCGGGCGCACGCGCATGGAGACGAAGAGCTCCGGCAGCGTCTGCGCCATGACCCGCCGGTTGGAGATGACGTAGGACACACCCGAGGGCACCCGCACGTTGTCTTCGAGCACGCGCATCTCACCGTGCTCGTCGCGGATGAGGTCGATACCCGACACTTGGATCCGCACCCCGTTGGCGCTGCGGATGCCGGCGGCCTGACGATAGAAGTACTGCGACGACGAGATGAGCCCCGCCGGAAGGATGCCATCGCGCACGCAGTGCTGATTGCCGTAGGCGTCGTCGAGGAACGCCTCCAGGGCCCGCACCCGCTGCTTCACACCCGCTTCGATGCGCGACCACTCGTCGTAGGCGATGACCCGGGGCACGGCATCCAGAGGGAAAGGACGCTCCTCTCCCGCGAAGTCGAACGTGACGCCCTGGGCGAGGTACGAACTCGCGAGCGAGTCGGTGCGGCCGCGCAACTCTTCCTGGGTCATCTGCGCCAGCGTCTGGTAGAGCTCCCGATACGCCTCCCGCGAGGGCGCGGCGTCACCGGGGGCGGCGGGGACACCGAACATCTCGTCGTAGGCCGGGATGCCGGATGCGGTCTTGCGCGGCGCCAACGTGGAGCCGTAACCGTCGAACAGGTCACCCATGCCCCGAGCCTACCCAGGCCCGTGTTGCGGAGGTGTTTCCCCCGCGCGGGCACCGCCGTGGCTAGGCTGAGCCGACATCAGCCGGCTCGACCAAGGGTGCCCCCATGCGCGTTCTCGTCACCAGTTCCCGCAACACGTTCGCTCTCGACCTCATCCGCAAGCTCGGCAGCGTCGGGCACACCGTCTTCGCGAGCGATACATACGACGGGGCGGTCGGCAACCACTCGCGCTTCCTCGCCGGGCACCTGGTCACGCCGTCGCCCCGGTTCGAGACGGATGCCTTCATCGCCGCGGTCAGCGACTACGTGCGCGCTCACGACATCGATGTCATCCTCCCCACCTTCGAGGAGGTGTTCTATCTCGCTGCCCGCGTCGCCGATCTGCCCGACGGCGTGGAGCTGTACGCGGGAAGCTTCGCCGACCTCGCGCGCCTGCACGACAAGGCGAGCTTCCAGCGCCTGGCGCAGGAGGCCGGGGTCCCCATCCCCGAGACCGTGGTGGTCACCTCCCCCGACGAGCTGCGCGCCGCGATCGACAGCTTCCCCCGGTACTTCGCTCGCGCGGCGTTCTCGCGCGGCGGCGTCGGGCTGTTGACCAACACCGGGCCCCTCGCGGGGAAGGTGCCGGTCGAGGACTGCGTGCCGACGCCAGAGCAGCCCTGGCTCGTGCAGCCGTTCGTCGACGGCCCCATGGTGTGCACCTACAGCGTCGTCGTCGACGGCCGGGTCACCGCCCACACGACGTACAAGGCCGCGGAGCAGTGGGCGCACAGCACCGCGATCGCGTTCATCGCCGTCGACAGCACCGACACGCTGCGCTACACGCAGCAGCTGGTGGACACGCTCGACCCCGGGTTCACCGGGCAGATCTCGTTCGACTTCGTCGACCACGGCACCGAGGTCACGCCGGACTACAAGATCATCGAGTGCAACCCGCGGCCCACGAACGGTGTCATCCTGCTCGAGGCCGAGGACGTCTCGCGCGCGATCGAGGGAGCGGTGGATCAGACGGTCGTGGCCGTTCCCGGCACCGAGCGGCAGATCACCTTGGCGGTGCTGGCAGACGCCTTCACCGAGCCTCTCAAGCACCTGCCCACGACGTTGCACGACCTGCTGCACGTCCGCGACGTCGGCGCCGGCTGGTGGGACGGAGCGGCGATGCTGTGGAGCCCGGCGACCCTCGTGCACGGCGCCAAGATCTCGCACGGCGACCGCAAGGAGATGCTCGCCGCGCTCGGCGACGACATCGTCTGGAACGGCGAGCCGATCGAGGGCATGCGCGAGGCGGATGCCGCGGCTCTGGAGTCCGTCCACGCCGGTCGCGTCTGACCCGCCCCGCCCCGTCCCCCGCCCCGCCGGGGCGTGAGTCGCCAGGATTTGTCGCCTGGGAGGCCTCCCGGGCGACAAATCCTGGCGACTCACGCCTTCAGGTCACGGGCGCAGGACGACCTTGATGCAGCCGTCCTCCTTCTTCTGGAACGTCTCGTATAGACCGGGGGCGTCCTCGAGCGGGGCGCTGTGCGTCACGAGGTCCATGACGCCGAGCGGGTCGGCGGGGTCCTCGACCAGCGGCAGCAGATCGTCGATCCACCGCTTCACGTTGCACTGGCCCATGCGGAAGTTGATCTGCTTGTCGAACATCGTCTTCATGGGCAGGACGTCGGCTTCACCGGCGTAGACACCGCTCAGGGAGACCGTGCCACCGCGACGGACGAGGTCGATCGACGAGTACACGGCGGCGAGGCGATCCAGACCGGCCTTGTCCATGGCCTTCCGCGCGAGCGCGTCCGGGAGCAGTCCGACCGCGTTCTGCGCCAGCCGGATGCCACCGTTTCCGTGCGCCTCCATGCCCACGGCATCCACGACGCCGTCGGCACCGCGGCCCTCGGTCAGGTCGATCAGCTCGTCGACCACCGTGTCGGTGAGGTCGTAGGTGAGCACGCCGTGCCGCTCGGCCATCGCGCGGCGCTCCGGCTCGGGCTCGACCGCAAGCACGCGGTAGCCGAGGTGCACGCCGATGCGGGCGGCGAACTGTCCGACCGGCCCGAGCCCCATGACCGCCAACGTGCCGCCCTCGGGGACGTTGGCGTACTGCACGCCCTGCCACGCCGTCGGCACGATGTCGCTGAGGAAGAGATACCGGTCGTCCGGCAGGTCGTCACCGACGCGGATGTGGTTGTAGTCGGCCAGGGGAACCCGCAGGTACTCGGCCTGACCGCCCGGCACCTGGCCGTAGAGCTTGGTGTATCCGAACAGCGCTGCCCCGCTGCCGTACTCGCGGACCTGCGTCGTCTCGCACTGCGACTGCAGACCGCGACGGCACATGAAGCAGTGCCCGCACGAGATGTTGAACGGGACGACGACCCGATCGCCCACGGCGAGGTCGGTCACGGCCGAGCCCACCTCGACAACGACGCCCATCGGCTCGTGGCCGAGCACGTCGCCCTTGTCGATGAAGGGCCCGAAGAGCTCGTACAGGTGGAGGTCGGAGCCGCAGATCGCGGTCGACGTGATCTTCACGATCGCGTCGGTGGGTTCGAGGATCTGCGGGTCCGGGACCTCCTCGACGCTCACGTCGCGCTTGCCCTGCCAGGTCAGTGCCTTCATGGTCATGCCTCTCGTTCCGGGGGCCACCAGTCTGGTCGCCGCCCGCCCGACGGCCGAGGCGGTTGACGAATGGATGCCGAGGCCTCAGGGTGCGTCACACTCTCGGCGCCGCGACCGGCGCGGCGTCGATCCACGCGTGCACCCGCCGCAGGAACGCGGCGTAGCCGCCCGGCGTCCGTCCCGTGAAGCGCCCCGACGTCTCGACCTCGTGCACGTCGCTCGCGTGCTCCCGCACCCCGATGGCCCGGAGGGCTCGGACGAGGGCGACGTCCTCGTGCTCAGCGAGATCCGGGATACCGCCGGCCTCGGCGTACGCGCTGGCCCTCACGCCGAGGTTGGCGCCGTGGACGTTCCCCGCCGGACGGCCCCGATGATGCGTCGCCCGCCAGTGCGCGGCATGGCGGGGGCTGAGGTCGGCGAAATCCGGGCGCACCGTGCCGAGGACGAGGTCGATCCCGGCATCCATCAGGTCCAGCTGATGCGTGATCCAGTCACGCGGAACGACGGTGTCGGCATCCGTCATCGCGATCCACGTGTCCTCGGGACGCGCGTCAACGCCCGCGCAGGCGTGCGCGACACCGACGCGGCGGGCGGTGCCGACGTTGCGGGCCGCGATTTCGATGGCCTGGACCGGCCACCGCCGCACCTGCACCGGTGTGCTGTCTCGGCACGCGTCGAGCACGACGGTCACCGTCGCGACCAGGCCCGGCTCGCGTTCCCGCGCCCGGGCCACGGCGTGCGACACCGACGTCAGGCAGCGCCCGATGAGCGCCGCCTCGTCGTGGGCGGGGATCACGACCGCGACGGCTTTCACGGCACGAGTCCCGCTTCGGCCGCGACGGAGCGTGCGCCGGGGCGCCCGAACACCTCGAGCACGAAGTCCGCCTCCTCGTGTCGGACGAGGCACACCAGATCGCCGCGCGCCGCGAGTGCGTCGTGCACGTCGTCCCCGTCGCGGGGGTACTCCACGACCGGATGCCGCCAGTGACAGGCCACGAGGTGCCCATCGGCGGCGAGAGAACCGACGCACGCGGCGAGTCCACGGTCGAGGTCGGCGCCGCCCCAGTAGTAGGCCACCTCCGACAGCACGAGGAGGTCGAACTCGCCCTCCGGCCACTCGTCGGGGAGGACGGCGCGACGCACCTCGACGTTCTCGCGGTCCGACAGGCGCCGGCGAGCTCGATCCAGGGCCGCCGGCGCCAGGTCGACGGCCAGCACGCGGTCGCAGCGGTCCGCGAGATGTGCGGTGACGGCGCCCGTCGCGCATCCGGCCTCAAACGCCGAACGATACCGGCGCCGCGGGAGCGCGGCGAGCAGGGTGGCGCGCTTGCGTTCCTCGTACCAGCGGGAGTCGAAGCCCCAGGGGTCGTCGTGCCGCGTGTACATGTCGTCGAAGTAGTCCTGACCGACCGTTCCCCCGCCCTTCGCTTCGGAGGGGGCGCGAACCGAGGGTCCCTCGCCGGACGGTTCCGGGGCGAAGAACACCTCGGCGTCCCGGGCGAAGTGCGCGCGCATACCGGCGTGGATCATGGGCTCGTCGCCGGGCGCGGCCGACAGCGGCCGGAGCTGGCTCGCGTGCGCTTCGAGCGCCCGCGCCTTGGCATCCCGAGCCGAGGCGGGAAGCGCCAGACGCTCGGCGCGGTGCCACGGCACGTCGCCGGGCGCTCCCCAGTGCCACAGCCAGATCGGGAAGGCGCGCGAGCGCACACCCCGCGCCACGCACACCGCTTCGACGACTTCACCGACCACGCGGTGATCGCGGTGGCCGTCGCCGCGCCAGGTCGAGAGAACGAGCACACGGTCCGCGTCCGACCGGTCGAGCGTCGCGCATACCGCGGCGGCGATGTCGTCGCGGTAGTCGTCCGTTCCGCCGTCGGGCAGACCGAGGAAGAGCGGGTCGTGGGAGAGGCCGACGATGCGAGCGGCGTCGATGAGTTCGCGGCGACGCAGCAGCGCGAGCGTCGCGGGACTGTGTGTGGGGGAATCCGGATGCGATCCCTCACCGTCGGTCACCACGATCAGATCGATCGCGATCCCCCGCTCCGCCGCGGTTGCCAGAAGCCCCGCGGCACCGAGGCTCTCGTCGTCGGGGTGCGCGGCCACGACCACGACACGGTCCACGTCGAGGTCGAGTGCGGGAAGGGGACGCGCGAGGGCCGCGGTCCAGGTGTCCTCGTCGGTGCCGGGGTCGCGGTGGTCGAAGCTCACCATGCGTTCGCACCCTCCGCCACGTCGCCGCCGATCTTCGCCAGGTCGCGCGCGGCGTGATGCTGCCGCACGTACACCTGCAGGTCGGCCACGCGCCGGGCGTGCGCCTCGTCGGCGACGAGCGGAAGCGGCCCGAGAGCGTGCGCGGCCTCCGCGAGCGTCGTCTCGACCGCGTCGACGATGACGGCGCGGGCGCGCGCGGCACGCAGGCTCTCGGATGCCGAGCCCCCGGCGTCGAACACCTGCGCGGTCTCGACGAGCACGGCGCGGGCTGCCCACAGCGCGGTGTCGGCTCGGCCGAGGTGCACGCGCGAAAGCTGATCGGCCCGATCCGCCCGCGCCGCTGCGGCGAGAGCCGACCGCAGCGGAACGGCCCCGCCCCACCAGCATGCGGCGACCCCGACGCCGCCGTGCGCGAAGCCGGGGCGGCGCAGGTACCACCCGGGCTCACCGACCGGCACCGCGACCGCGCCGTCGACATCGATCGGGGCGCTCACGACGCGGTCCAGTCCTCGCGCGTGCCAGGGACCGGTTCGCGCCGTCACCGCCGGGTCGCGCAGGTCCAGGGCGAAGAGCTGTCGCCGTTCATCGTCGACCCACGCGGTGACCAGCGCATGGGTGAGGTCGGCCGCGAGGGAGCACCACGGTTTCGTGCCGTGCAGCGTCCAGGTCCCGGCATCCTCACGCGCCTCTAGCCGCGTGCCGGGGCTCTCGGCGGCGAACACGCCCCACGAGCCGGCCGGGTCCGGAGTCGGGTATCCGGCGACGGCGGCCTCGTCCAGGATGCCGAGCGCGTCGAGGTGCGGCTCGAGGATGCGGGCGGCGGTGACGTCACGGGCGGCGACCGACGCCAGCAGCTCCCAGGTCAGGGCGACCGAGCGCGGCCGGGGAACACCGACGACCCACGCGAGCGTGGCGGCGAGGTCGGTGCCGAGCTCGCCCACGGCATCCGCTCGCGCGAGGGCGGCGCGGACGTCGTCGAGAGCCGGGGTGTCGTCGGGGATGAGGAGGGGGAAGGGGGGATGAACGGGAGCGCTCATCGTCCGATTCTTCCCGTACCGGCGGGATCCGCCGAGGCTTGACAGCGGCACCGGTCGCACCCCGCTTCCTGCACGGCGCCGAACCCCCGCGCCGCGCGGCGCGTCAGCGACCCGGAAGGCGCGTGTGCAGAAGGGCGTCGATGTGCGCGAGTGGCCGCAGGAGCCGCGGGAATGATGCGGAAACACCGGTGCGAGGCAGGCGGTCCAGCGCTGCTTCCTCGCCGGGGAGCCGGTACTGCTGGCCGCGGACGAGCCTGCGCACGGCGTTCAGCAGCGCCATCGGGTGAGTGTCCAGGGCGCTGTGGCCGTTGTGGAGGCGCACGAGGGTGGCATCCGGAGCCGTTCGGGCGACGCGTTCGGCGATCTCGGGCGGGGTCCGCAGGTCACGGTCGCCCGACAGGAGCACGAGCGGCCACGCGAATCGCGCGACCTCGGACGCGAGGTCGTAGGGCTCGCCCGCGAACGCCGGGTACCGTCCGGCGAGCGGCGCGTAGGTCAGCGCCGGGTCGAACGGGCGTCCGTCGGGCGGGGCGCCGTAGTGCAGCTCACGGAACGCGATCGTGCCGACGATGTCGAACTCGTAGATGCGGGGGATCCGGGCGACGGAACCGTCCCTCGTCGCGTAGGTCGCGAGCGCGCGCCACGCGAGTCCGGGGCGGTGCCGGACGAGCGGCTCGACGAGCTCGGGGCCGACGAGCTCGTACGCCGCGCGGACGACATCGAGCACGACCCGTTCGTCGATCCCGTCGGCGACGAGGCGTCTCACGCCGCGCGCGAGGTCGTCGTCGGCATCCCAGAAGAGGGCCCGCAGGCGGGCACGCTCGAGGTCGAGGTCGTCGGCGCGCTGCAGGGCGGAGTCGAGCAGCATCCCCGCAACCCGATCGGGATGCCGAGCCCCGAAGCTCGACGCGAGGTAGCTGCCGTACGAGGAGCCGACGATGTGCGCGCGGTCGACGCCCTCGGCGTCGAGCACCGCAGCGAGGTCATCGAGGACCGCGGTGATCCGCATCGCTACAGGCGGAAGGTCGCGCCCGGCGTCGTCGCGGCGGGAACGTCCGACGCCGCGATGCTCGACCATGATGACGTCGAGTCCGCCGCTCGCCGCGCGCCGGCGGAGTCCCCGGTAGGGCAGGACGGATGCCAGCCCCGGCCCGCCCGGGATGATCAGCGCCGGTGTCGACGTGCGCGGACCGGTGCGGACGTAGCTCAGCTCGAACGGCGGCGCCCCGTCCGCTGCCGGGCGCCGCAGCACCCTGACGTTCTCTCCCACCCCTGCACGCTACCCCCGCGCCCCCGCGCGCCGCACGAAGCGGCCCTCCGCACGCCGCACGAAGCGTGAGTCGCCAAGATTTGTCGCCTGAGACCCGTCTCAGGCGACAAATCTTGGCGACTCACGCGGTGGGGACGGGCGGACCCAGGACCGCCAGCAAGCGCAGCCTCTCGGCGCTCTCGCTGCCGGGCACGGCGGTGTAGACCAGCAGCGAGTGCGACGTCTCGGGATCGATCAGCGACTGGCAATGCAGGTCGAGAGCGCCCACGGCGGGGTGCACGAAACGCTTCGTCTGACGGGGCTGGAGACCCACCTCATGGGCCGCCCACAGGGAGCGGAACTCCGCGCTCCGCTCGAGCAGGGCGTCGGCGAGCGCTGCGGCACGCGACTCACGGCCGCGGCGACCGGCGAGTTCGCGCAGCCCTGACGCGAAGAGTCGGCTGAGGAACTCGTGCTCCTCGGGCGCGTACAGTTCCCGCGCCGCCGGATCGGTGAACCAGCGGTAGCCGAGACTGCGTGCCGGGCCCTTCCGCAGCGACGCGTCGCCGCTGAGCGCGGCCCCGAGCGGCGACTGGCGGAGGGTCTCGCCGAGCTCGGTGATGATCTCGGCGGGCGTGTCATCGAGACGATCGAGGATGCGCAGCAGTCCCGGGCTGATGTGCTCCCCCGCCGCGGAGCGCTCGTCGGGCACGTGCCCGGCGAGACGGAACAGATGGTCGCGCTCGGCGCGCGTCAGATGGAATCCCTGCGCGATGGCCGCGAGCATCTGTGGCGACGGCTGCGGTCCGCGTTCCCGTTCGAGCCGGGCGTAGTAGTCCGTCGACATGTGCGCGAGCGCCGCGGCCTCTTCGCGACGCAGTCCCGGGGTACGGCGACGGATGCCACGCGGCATCCCGACGTCCTCGGGTTGCAGCGCCTCGCGCCGCGTGCGGAGGAAGTCCGCGAGAGCCGTCCGGTCGATCATGTTCCCTGTCTACCCGCCGGCCGGCCGCCGAACCAGGATGCGGCGATCCCCCCTTCGGCGGTCCGCCCGGGAGTCGCGGCGGTCGACCGGGAAGGGCGGTCGGCTCAGCCGGGGATCGACGGGTCCTGGTTGAGTCGCGGAGCGCGGCGCACTGTGGGATCCACCCCGACCGAGGAGACACCGTGACCGACATCGACATCCCCCTTCCCTCCCTCGCCGGCCGCCGCGCTGTGCTGACCGGCGGCAGCGACGGCATGGGCCTCGTGATCGCCGAGCGGCTCGCCGCCGCCGGTGCCGAGGTCGTGCTTCCCGTCCGCAACCGTGCGAAGGGTGACCGTGCGGTGCAGACGATCCGCGAACGGGTACCCGGCGCCCGCCTCGAACTCCACGACCTCGACCTGTCGTCGCTCGCAAGCGTCACCGCGTTCACCGAGGGGCTTCGCACCGACGGGCGCCCGGTGCACCTTCTCGTCAACAACGCCGGTGTGATGACGCCGCCGGCGCGGCAGACGACGGCGGACGGCTTCGAGCTGCAGCTCGGCACCAATCACCTCGGACACGTCGCCCTCGTCGGTGGCATCCTTCCGCTCCTCGCCGCCGGGCGGGCGCGCGTGGTGACGCAGGTGAGCATCGCCGCGCGCAGTGGACGGATCGACTGGGACGACGTGCAGTCCGAGCGCGCGTACGACGGGCAGCGGGCGTATTCGGCTTCGAAGATCGCCCTCGGCCTGTTCGCCCGGGAGCTCGACCGACGAAGCAGGGATGCCGGGTGGGGCGTTCGGAGCGTGCTGTCGCATCCGGGCGTGGCCCCCACGAATCTGCTCGCGGTACGCCCTGAGATCGGGCGCGCGGCCGACTTGTCGAGCGTTCGGGTGATCCGCTGGATGTCGCGTCACGGCATCCTGCTCGGGACCGTCCGCTCCGCGGCGCAACCCGCCCTGCTCGCCGCCACGACCGAACCGCGCAGTGACGTGCTCTACGGCCCGCGCGGGCCGCTCAACCTCGGCGGCGCCCCCACGACGCACGCGCTGTACCGACCGCTTCGGGACCTCACCGAGGCCGCGCGCGTGTGGGAGGAGTCGCGGCGTCTGACCGGCGTCGCGCTCCGCGCGTGACTGGCCGCACCGACCGCGCGTGAGTCGCCAGGTTTTGTCGCCTACGGCAATGCCGGGGCGACAAATCCTGGCGACTCGCGCTCCTCAGGACAGGGCGTGGCGGAGCTGCTCGATCGCCCAGTCGATCTCGGTCGCCCGGATCGTCAGCGGGGGTGCGATGCGGATCGTCTGCCCGTGCGTGTCTTTGACCAGCACGCCCCGGGCGAGCAGCTTCTCGGCGATCTCGCGGCCGCTCCCGACGGCGGGATCGATGTCGACACCGGCCCAGAGCCCGGCCACCCGCACCGCGGTCACGCCGTGACCGACGAGGCCCTGCAGTGCCTGCGCGAGATGCTCGCCCAGCGCCTTGGCGCGGGTCTGGAACTCGCCGGATGCCAGCATCTCGACGACCCGCAAGCCCACGGCGCTGGCCAGCGGGTTGCCGCCGAACGTGGACCCGTGCTCGCCGGGCCGGATGACCCCGAGGACGTCCTCGTTCGCGACGACCGCCGACAGCGGCAGGATGCCACCACCCAGCGCCTTGCCGAGGAGGTAGATGTCGGGCACGACGCCCTCGCGGTCGCACGCGAACGTCTCGCCCACGCGGCCGAGTCCCGACTGGATCTCGTCGGCGATGAAGAGGACACCGTTCTCGGTGCAGATGTCCCGCACCCGGCGGAGAAACCCCTCGGGCGGGATGACGACGCCGGCCTCGCCCTGGATCGGCTCGACGAGCACCGCGGCGGTGTTCTCGTCGATCGCGGCGGCGATGGCATCCGCGTCTCCGTACGGCACGTGGACGAAGCCCGGCGCGTACGGACCGAAGTCGTCGTGCGCCACCGGGTCGTCGCTGAACCCGACGATCGTCGTGGTGCGGCCGTGGAAGTTGCCGTTGGCGACGATGATCGTGGCGGCGTCGGGCGCGATGCCCTTGGAGCGGTAGCCCCACGCGCGAGCGACCTTGATGCCCGTCTCGACCGCCTCGGCGCCGGTGTTCATCGGCAGCACCAGATCTTTGCCGCACAGCTGCGCGAGAGCGGTCGCGAACGGCCCGAGCTTGTCGTTGTGGAACGCGCGGCTCGTGAGGGTCAGGCGATCCAACTGCTCGCGGGCGGCGGCGAGGATCGCCGGATGGCCGTGGCCGAAGTTCAGCGCGGAGTACGCCGACAGCAGGTCGAGGTAGCGCTTGCCCTCGACGTCGGTGACCCAGACGCCCTCGGCGCGCGCGGCGA
Organism: Microbacterium mcarthurae; assembly: GCF_046064585.1. Taxonomy (NCBI): domain Bacteria; kingdom Bacillati; phylum Actinomycetota; class Actinomycetes; order Micrococcales; family Microbacteriaceae; genus Microbacterium; species Microbacterium mcarthurae. The sequence goes on from NZ_JAROCE010000002.1 coordinate 148,859, forward strand.
CGATCGGGAGCGGGTGGTAGTTGTGCGCGACGTGCGCGCTCTCGGCGGCGATCAGTTGCGCGCCGAGGTCGTCGACGGCGGTGCTCATCGGGTGCCTCCGCGCAGCTCCAGCGTGCAGCACTTGATGCCGCCACCACCGAGCAGCAGCTCGGACAGATCCACCAGAACCGGGGTGTACCCGCGCTCGCGCAGCTGCGCCTCGAAGCCCTTCGCGCGGGGCGAGATGATGACGTTCTTGCCGTCGCTGGCGGAGTTCAGGCCGAACACCGCGCCGTCGGCATCCGAGACCCGGATGGCATCCGGGTAGCGCTCGCGCAGGATCGCCTGGCTGCGCTCGTCGAACGCGTTCGGCAGGTACGCGATGTTGGCCTTCTCGACGCCGCCGACGCCCTCGACCGGGTCGAGCACGGCGATCGCGGTGTCGAGGTGGTAGAACCGCGGGTCGGTGAGCGTGAGCGACACGACCTCGCGCGAGAAGACCTCGCCCACCTCGCGGTGGCTGTCGCCCGTGGAGCGGAAACCGGTGCCCGCGAGGATCGTGTCGCCGACGAGCAGGAAGTCACCCTCGCCCTCGTTCACCTCGACGGGCTCGGCGACCTCGAAGCCGTTCGCGGCGAACCAGTCGATGAACGCGGGAGCCTCGTCGGCGCGCTCGCGGAAGCGGAACTTCGGGCCGTACGCCACACCGTCGATGACGAAGCCGCCGTTGGCGGTGTAGACCATGTCGGGCAGACCCTCGACGGGGTCGATGAGCTCGATCTCGTGACCGAGCGCGACGTACGTGTCGTAGAGCGACTGCCACTGGCGCAGGGCCAGGTCGGTGTCGGTGGGGCGCGACGGCTCCATCCACGGGTTGATGCTGTAGCTGACGGTGAAGTGCTCGGGCCGGCACATGAGGTACCGGCGGTGCTGCTGCACGCGCTCGTTCGTCTCGGTCTCGACGGCGGCGGCGGTGGGGTTCGCGGACATCTCTGCTCCTCAGGAGAAGGTGCGGCGGACGCTGTCCTCTGGGCCCGGTGGCCCTTCGACCCGGCGGCGCCGATTGCGCCGTGCGGGGAAAGGTCGGTCCGGGCACGCCGATTCCATTGTGCACCCAACGGCGCCCGTCGCGTGCGAATGCGGGCGGGTGAGGGGCGTTCGCGGCGCACAACGTCCGTGATGCGCGCGGTCAGTGGCATCCATCTCGGTCCGACGGCGGGAGTGCACATCCCGGAACCACCGCACCGCGCACGGAACGCCCCTCCGCCACGAACCCTCGCGGGCCCGCAGTGGAGGGACGTTCCTCCCGGCGTCAGCCGATGCGCTTCAGCGCGAGCGCCGCCCAGGCGATAGGCGGCAGCGTCACGTGCAGGATGCCGCCCTCGATGTGCGCTCCCTCGAGCGGGCGGGGCTGCACACGATCGGGCTGCTCCAGCGTGTTGCTGGCGGAGGGGTCGTCATCGTGCAGCACGTGCGTCTCGACGAGCTCGACGTCCCCGAAGCCGCTGATGTCGATCGCGATGTCGACGGGCTCGTGCCGCCCGCGGTGCACCAGGAACACCGCGGCGGCACCCGTCTCGGCGTCGTGGGTGGCGACGGCATCCACCGCCGACACCGTGCCGTACTTCGCCGTCTCGATCGTCCCGGCCTCCACCTGTACGCGCAGCGCCTCGCCGCGCGCGAGCCGCGAGGTGATCGAGAACGGGTAGAACGTCGTCTGCCTCCAGGCTGGCCCGCCGGGTTCGGTCATGATCGGCGCGATCACGTTCACCAGCTGAGCGAGAGAGGCGGATGCCACCCGGTCGGCGTGGGTGAGCAGCGAGATCATGAGGCTGCCGAACACCACGGCATCCACGGCCGAATAGACGTCCTCCAACAGACGCGGCGCGACGGGCCAGTTGTCGATGCCGCTCAGCTGGTCGACGTCGTGGAAGCGGGTCTGGTACCAGATGTTCCACTCATCGAACGAGATGTCGATGCGCTTGTCGCTGCCGCGCACAGCGCCGACGTGATCCGCGGTGGCCACGACGGCCTCGATGAAGCGGTCGGTGTCGACCGAGGACGCCAGGAACGAGTCGATGTCGCCGTCGTGCTCCTGGTAGTACGCGTGGCACGAGATCATGTCGACCTCGTCGTACGTGTGGGTGAGGACAACGCGCTCCCACTCGCCGAAGGTCGGCATCTGCGCGCCCGACGACCCGCACACGACGAGTTCGATCGACGGGTCGAGCTGTCGCATGCCTTTCGCCGTCTGCGCGGCCAGCTTGCCGTAGTCCTCCGCGGAGCGGTGCCCGAGCTGCCAGGGTCCGTCCATCTCATTGCCGAGGCACCACACCCGCACATCGAACGGCGCCTGGCGGCCGTTGTCGATGCGCTGCTGCGACAGCGTGGTGCCGCCGGGGAGGTTGCTGTACTCGAGCAGGTCGATCGCTTCGAGCGTGCCGCGCGTTCCGAGGTTGACCGCGAGCATCAGCTCGCTGCCGGCCTTGTCGAGCCAGTCGGCGAACTCGTGCAGGCCGACCTCGTTGGTCTCGGTGGAGTGCCAGGCGAGGTCCAGACGGCGGGGCCGCTGCTCTCGCGGCCCGACGCTGTCTTCCCAGCGGAAGCCCGAGACGAAGTTGCCGCCGGGGTACCGGATCATCGAGACGCCGAGCTCGCGCACGAGCTCGAGCACATCACGGCGGAACCCCTGTTCGTCGGCGTCGGGATGGGTGGGTTCGTAGATGCCGTCGTAAACGTGACGTCCGAGATGTTCGACGAAGCCGCCGAAGAGGCGACGCCGCACCTCCCCGATGGGGAAACGCGCGTCAATGGTCAAGCGGGCGGTGGTCATCGTGCTCCTCGGGATGCGTGTTCGGCGAATCTGTCGGCCACCGGGTTGCGTCGGCGTGCCAGAACGGTCGGGGTCTCCACGAGATCGTGAAGGCCCATGGTCAAGAGATGAGCGGCGCGGGGCAACTCGCTGTGGCGGTACGTCCACTCGTACATGTCGAAGAGCGGCCACCATGTGTAGCCGACCACGTCGACGCCGTCGGCTCGCAGACCGTTGACGGCGGCCACAGACGCGTCGAGCCAGGCCAGTCGCGTGGGCACGTCGTCGGTGACGCACGTCTCGGCGAGCATGACGGGGGCGCCGTAGCGCTCGGCGTACGTCCGCAACATCTCCTCGAGTCCCTCGACGCCGTCGTCCCGTGTCGGACGGGGGTCGGCGAATCCACCTCCGTGATGGATGCCGGACTCGAACAGCTCCGTGGAGTGGCGGGGGTAGTAGTTGACTCCCATCACGTCCGGCTGCACCGCGTTGTCGGCGAACCACGTCAACGCGTCGTCGTCGAGACCGTGGGCGAGAAGGAAGGGCAGCAGCGCGTGGTCCGGTCCGACCCGGCCGGTCACGAGATCCTCGACCAGGAACGCCTGGTGCGCGTACCGGTACGCGGTCTCGCGATGCTCGGGGGCGTCGACATCACCCGCGTACCGCATCGAGGCGTCGACGTGCACGAACGTGGCTTCGTGCCCGAGGACGTCCGCGACGGCACGTTGGGTGCCGACGAATCCGCGCGCGATCGCCGTCGCGATCTGGACGAGTCCTGCCGGGCCGGAGCGATACGGGGGCCAGTAGCCGTATTCGCCGCTGAACAGGGAGTGCAGCATCGGCTCGTTGACGGGGGTGTAGTCCGTCGCGAGATCGCGATACCGTTCCGCCGCCCGCGCCGCGTACTCGGTGACGAAGGACGGATAGTCCGGGTGGGCGAACTCGCCTTCGATCCAGGTCGGCGTGCCGTAGTGCAGCAGGTCGACGATGGGGCGCAGGCCCCGCGCGGCGAAGCCGTCGAGCACACGATCGGTCCACGACCAGTCCCATCGCCCGGGTTCCGGCGACACGACGTGCCAGGGAATCCCCCATCGCAGGAACTCCGCGTCGACCGAAACCGCGAGATCCAGGTCGCCGCTCCACTGGGCGTAGTGATCGGTGAGCGCGTACTCGTCGATGGCGCGCTCTCCCGCGCGCTCCTGGGGCACGAACGTGTTTTCGATGCCCGCCCCGAAGTGCAGGCGGCCGTCGCGGTACCAGGGGGTGGTCGGCATCCGTTGCTCTCTCATTTCAGTCCTGACGTTCCGACGCTTTCGACGAACCGCCTCTGGATCATCAGGAAGAGGATGGCCAGCGGCAGCACGGCGATGAGCGAGCCGGCCATCATGACGCCCTGCGGGATGATCCCGCCCGGGCCCGTCAGAAGCGTCAATCCCGAGGTGACCGTGCCCATCTCGGCCTGCGTGGTGAACACCAGCGGCCACAGCAGGTCGTTCCAGTTGTTGACGAAGGTGAAGATCCCAAGCGTCAGGAGCGCGGGGACCGCATTGGGCAACACGATGCTGCGGAAGATGCGCAGTTCGCTGGCTCCGTCGATCCGTGCGGCGTTGTCGAGATCACGGGGCAGAGAGAGGAAGAACTGCCGCAGGAAGAAGATGCCGAACGCATCGGCCGCGCGCGGAGCGATGAGCCCGGCGTAGGAGTTCACCCACCCCAGGTCGGCGACGAGCTGGTAGATCGGGATGAGGGTGGCCTGGAACGGGATCATCAGGCTCGCGATGATGGCGATCAAGAGCACGCGGCTGCCGCGGAAGTCCAGTCGCGCGAGCGCGTAGGCCGCGAGGGAGTCGAAGACCAACGCGAACGCGGTCACGCCGCCCGCGAAGACGAAGCTGTTGAGAATGAGGCGCGCAAACGGCAGGTCGGTGAAGATGCGCGTGAAGTTGTCGAGCGTCCACTCTGCGGGCAGGAGCGTCGGCGGGTAGGCGTTGACCTCGGCGACCGGCTTGAACGCCGTGAACACGATGATGAGGATCGGCAGCATCAGAGCCAGCGTCGCGATACCGACGACGACGAGAAGAAGCGCAGAAACGGCACGCCGACGACGAGCGTGCGGCGACGGTCGGCGGCGGAGAGCGACGGCCGCGGGAACGGAGGGGGCGGGCGCGAGAGCGGTCATGCGGCGTCCTTCTCCCGACGAGAGAAAAAGAGGAACTGCGCCAGGCTCAGCACGAGCGTGATGAGCAGGAGCACGTAGGACAGAGCGGAAGCGAAACCGAGCTCGAGCTTGCGGAACCCGGACTGGTAGATCTCCATCACGATGGTCTGCGTCGTTCCGTAGGGCCCGCCGCCGGTCATGACGTAGATCTGGTCGAACGCCTGCAGGGCGGCGATGAGTGCGACGATGACGACGAAACCCATGGTGTTCGCGAGCATCGGCAAGGTGATGTTGCGGAATCGTTGGAACGCCGTGGCCCCGTCGACGCGGGCCGCCTCGTAGAGACTCGTCGGGATGTCCTGCAGGCCCGCGAGGAAGATCACCATGTAGAACCCGAAGCTCTTCCAGACGGCGACCAGCACCACGGCGGGCATGGCGAGGGTGGGGTCCTGCAGCACGTTGCCCAGTTGGATGCCAACACCGCGCAGCCAGAAGTTCAGGAGCCCGATCTGGGGGTCCAGCAGATACGACCAGGCGAAGGCCGCGACCGCCAACGACACGATGAACGGCGTGAAAAGCGCCGTTCGGAAGAGCCCGCGCAGGGGCAGGGACGGGTTGTTCAGCAACAACGCGAAGGCCAGCGCGATGGCGATCGCGAGGGGGGTGAACAGCACCGCGTACAGCGCGGTGTTGCCCATGGCCCGCAGGATGTCGCCGTCGGTGAAGACCCGCACGTAATTTTCGAGGCCGACGAACTCTTCGCGGCCGAAGCCGCTGGAATCGGTGAACGACAACCGCAGCGCCGAGATCATCGGCCACGCGACGAAGACCGTGAGGATGACAATCGCGGGCGTGAGGAAGGCGATCACCGTGAGACGGTGCCGGGGGCTGTGGCGGAGGGGCCCGCGGCCCCCGAGGGGCGTCGGAGGCCGATAGGCGCCGGGGCGTCGGGCGGGCGCACTCGGGGCGTGCGTGGTCATGGAGTTCCTGTCCGTGGGGTGGTTCGGGAGACACGGGAGGGGCGACGCGGGCGCCCCTCCCGTGCCGTCGATCACTCGATGGCCTGCTGGATCTGGCTCTGAGCGGTCTGCAAGAGGTCGTCGATGTCCCCGCCGGCGACGGCCTTCTGGGTCAGCTCGTCGATGGATGTGATGACGTCCACGCTGTTGACCACCCCCGGGAGCAGCGCACGACCGGTGGGGGCGATCTCGCTCAGGGCAGCGACCACGGGGTTGGACGAGACTTCACTCAGCGGGATGTCGGTGCGCAGCGGCGGCCAACCGGACGCGAGCGACCATTCCGTGGCGACGTCCTCCTGGAAGAAGTAGGCGAAGAACGCCTCTGCACCCGCCTTCTTCGCCTCGTCGGCCTGCTCGGTGACGCCCATGGCGACGCCGATGGCCGAGGCGGCCTGCTCGGCCGGACCCGCGGGGATCGCGGCGATCCCGTAATCGATGTTGTTGTCCTTGGCGATGGATGCCATCCACGGACCGCCCACGTGCATGGCGGCCTTGCCGGAGCTGAACAGCTCGTCCGCGCCGATGCCGTCGAGGCCGGTCGGAGAGATCTTGTCATTCGTGATCGCGTCGGTCCAGAAGGCGAGCGTCTCGGCGTTCTGGGGCGAATCGATGACTGCTTCGTCCGTGCCCTCGACGATCTGACCTCCGCCGCTGAGCAGGAGACTCGGCCACAGGCCGTTGGCGACCGTCGCGTGGTCGGGGATCGCCACGCCGTACTGCTCCGGCGTGCCGTCGCCGTTCTCGTCGACGGTCAGCTGCGTGGCATCCGCCACCCATTCGTCCCATGTCGTGGGCGCCTCTGTGATGCCGGCCTCGGCGAACAGCGCCTTGTTGTAGAACATCGCCAGCGGCACGAATCCGGTCGGGACCCCGTACGACGTGCCGTTCACCGTGACCATGTCCACGGCCTGGGGGACGAGGTCGGCGGTGTTGCTGTCGGCGTTGGCGTAGAAGTCCGTGAGGTCGGCGAAGGCACCGCGATCCGCGTACACGGGCATGCGCTCGGCCGGCATGGCCACGATGTCCGGGCCCTGGTCGGAAGTCAACGCCGGGAGGAGGGTGTCGTCGATGACCGCCCACGTCTTGGTCTCCGGGGTGATGACATAGGCGTCCTGGGACGCGTTGAAGTCAGCGACGATCTGGTCGAGGACCTCGCCGTCGGCTTCGGTGTAGCCGTGCCAGAACGTGAGCTGGACCGGGCCCTCGGTGGCCGGGCTGGAGGAGCCGGAGCATCCTGCCAGCACGAGGGCCGTCGCTCCCACCGTCGCGAGGACGGCTGCGGTGCGGTTCATCATCTTCGATGCCTTTCTGTGACTGCGTCGTCGGGTGCGCCCCAGTCGAGCAAGGGGCAATGCTGTTTACAACGATGTAGGTAAACGTTGTAAAAGGATGATTGCTCGACGTGCTGTGATTGTCAAGCGTCGGCGTCAGCCCCGGGTGGACTCGCGTTCGACGAGCCGGAAATCCGCGAGGATCTCGCGCGGCGCGGTGTCGTGATTGCCCGCGATGCGCTCCACGAGCAGCTCGACGGCGACCCGCGCGATCTCATCGCGACCAGGGTCGATGGTGGTCAGTGCCGGCAACGAGTACCGGGTCTCGTCGAGGTCGTCGAAACCCACGATCCCCACGTCCTCCGGGATGCGGACACCGCGCTCGAGGAGGACACGCATCGCCCCCAGAGCGAGTGAATCGTTGAATCCGACGACGCCGTCGAATTCGATCCCCGCATCGAGGACCGCCCGCATGGCATCGGCACCATCAATCCGATGCCACCGATCGACCGGCACGACGAGCTGCGGGTCGACCGGACGCCCGGCTTCCGCGAGCGCCGATTCGTATCCTCGCAGCCGCAGGCCCGCGGACCCGACGACCTCGCCCGGGTGCGACCCCAGCGCGAGGATGCGCCGGCGACCCGACGTGATGAGGTGCGCCGTCGCGGCGTGCGCCGCCTCGGTGTTGCGCATGGTCACGTGATCGTGCGCGGAGTGGAAGATCCGCTCTCCCAGCAGAACCATCGGCATCCCGACGTCGTCGAGCAGCGCAGCATCGTCTTCACCCAGGGAGAGCACGGAGTAGAGCACTCCATCCAACCCTCGGCGGCGTGCGCCCCGGAGGGCCGCGAGCTCGCTGTCCCGCTCGGCGTCGAACTGCTCGATCAGGACCGAGAAGCCGTGCGCGCGGGCGGCGCGCATCACATCGTCGGCGAGTTCGGCGAAGTAGGGGTTCCGAAGGTCCGGAACGATCAGGCCGATCATGTCCGTCCGCCCCGATCTCAGGCTTCGAGCGGCCTGGTTCGGCCGATACTGCAGCTCGTCGATCGCAGCCTCGACGCGCTCTCGCGTGGCCGACCGCACGTGCGGGTAGTTGTTGATCACGTTCGAGACCGTCTTGATCGACACCCCGGCCGCGCGGGCCACATCGTGCAGCGTTGCGCTCATGGCATCCCTCCCGGTTCCGTGCCGACTCTACAACGTTGCAGAAGAACTCTTGACGCACCCCCCGTCGTCCCCTAGCTTCGGGATCGCTCTACAACGTTGTAGTCGTAGGGCGCATCCCACGCGAGAGCGGGTCGCTGCGCTGACGCGGGCGCGTGCCGGCTCCGACCTCCCCGACAGAGGAGCAGGAACCATGTCCCCTTCCCCGAATCCCCGCCGACCACACCGCCGCGCGCTCACCGCTGCCCTGGCGGCCGCGGCCCTCACGCTCGCGGCCGTTTCGGCCCCGATGTCCGCCTCTGCCGTCACGACCGGGAACGGCTCCGTCGTGTACGCGCCACCGGCAGGCTCGTCCTTCAACCCCGAAGGCGGAGTTCCGGCGGGCACGACGTACGCGAAGATCATCGTCCTCAAGAACAACGGATCCGCCAACGGCACCCAACTGGTGACCTACGACAAACTCGTGCTGCAAAACGGCAAGCAGGTGTATCCGATCCACCGGAGCACCGACAACGGGACAACCTGGACGAAGATCGCCGACGTCGATCCCAGCGTCGCTTTCCCCGGCTACACCCGCACGGCGCAGCCGTTCCTGTACGAGATGCCCCAAGCGTCAGGATCGCTGGCCGCCGGAACACTGCTCCTGACCGGGATGATCATGCCGCAGGATCGATCCTCCAGCCGGCTCGTCGTCTACAAGAGCACCGACCGCGGCGCCACCTGGACACCCTTGAGCACGATCGACGCCGGCGGCCCCGCCGTCTACGACCCGAGCCCCACGTCGACGACGACCACGGTGTGGGAGCCGTCGCTCGCGGTGGATGGGGGCGGCGGACTCGTCGCCTACTACTCGGACGAACGCCAGAAGTCTGCGGGCGTGCTGCAAGCGGTGTCGTACCGCCGCTCGGTCGACGGAGGCCAGACGTGGGGGCCGCTGGTGAACGTGTCCGCACCACCGAACCAGAGCGACCGTCCCGGCATGATCACCGTCACGAAACTCCCCGACGGTCGATACCTCGCCACTTTTGAGGTGGTCAACCGCCCGAGCCAGTCCCAGAACACCGCACCGGTGTACTTCAAGACCTCCGCGGACGGCTTGAATTGGGGCGACACGACCAGCATCGGCACGCCCGTGCGGCTCGCCGACGGCCGAGGCATCGGGTCATCGCCCTACGTGAAATGGGTGCCCAGCGGCGGACCGAAGGGCACGGTGATCGTGGCATCCAAGTGGTCGCTGACGGCAACCGGTGCGATCGACGGCGGCCAGAACTTCTACGTCAACTACAACCTCGGCGAAGGCCCGTGGGAGCGGCTCCCCATGGCCGTGACGTACGACGCCAGCGACACCCAGGGCGGTAACTTCAGTGGATTCGCGCAGGGCATCGACATCGGCACGGACGGCCGGACGCTGTATCAGGCCACGAACGTCGAGAACACGGCGACGGCGTTGAACGACATCCGCGTCGGCTCCATCCCGGTGGACGCGCAACAGTACGAAGCGGAGAAGGCCACCGTCACGGATGCCGCGGTCGTCGTGCACCCGCAGGCCGCGAACGGGCAGAAGATCGGCAACATCAACAACAGCGGCAGTGCCGTCCAGTTCACCGTCCGGGTGCCTTCTGCCGGCACCTACACCCTCGACGTGCGCTACGCCAACGGATACGGCAGCACCGCCAGCCACACCGTGAGTGTCAACGGCGGAAGCGCCTCGTCCATCTCGTACCCGCCCACGGTCGACTGGGGACGCTATGCCTGGGCGCAGAAGACCGTGACGCTCAACGCGGGCGCGAACACGATCCGCTTCGGCAAGGGGACGAACTTCGCCGAACTCGACACCCTCCGCGTGTGGCGCACCGCCGGTCTGGATCCGCAGTTCCAGATCACCAATCGCAACAGCGGCAAGCTCTTGGAGGTCCTCGGCGCGTCGCTGGCGGACGGCGCCGCGGTCGGCCAGTGGGGCCCCACCGCCCACCCGACGCAGCGGTGGACCCTCACACCGTCGGGGACGAGCACGCAGCTGACGAACCTCAACAGCGGCAAGCTCCTCGAGATCCCGGCGGCATCGACCGCGGACGGTGCCGACGCCGCGCAGTGGGGGCCGACCGGGAGCGCGACGCAGCGGTGGAACGCGTCCACCGCGGGCGGATGGTGGACTTTCGCCAACGTCAACAGTGGCAAGCTCCTCGAGATCGACGGATGCGCCACGGCCGACGGCGCGGTCGCGCAGCAGTGGCCCGCGAACGGGCTCACGTGCCAGCAGTGGCGTCTCACGCGGGAGGGCATCCAGTAGCGAGAACAGTCGTCCGCGGGCCGCCCTCCGACCAGGGCGCCCGCGGACGACCGTCGCGTCAGATGACCTCGGCGCTCCAGGCATCCGGGCGACCGAAGCGGAACGCCTCGATCGAGACGGCCTGCTCCCGCAGGAACGGCAGCAGCTCGATGCGGCCCGCCGTCGTGACCTCGCCCGCGTAGACCGTGAGTGCGGGGTCGCCGCCGACCGTCTCGGCCAGGGCCACGCGGAGTGTCTCGACCGACGCGGGGGTTCCGATGAGCCGCACGCGCGAAGCGCGGGGCCCGGCGGGCGCGACGTCGACGGGGGTGCCGTCGTCGGCCGGTTCGGCATCCGGGATGCCACCCGCCATGCGCTGCAGCCACTCCGCGTCCGTCTCGACCGAGACGGGCACCCCGGTCTCACCGAGGAGGTGCCGCACGGCGGCGGGGAGTCCCACGGGGGTGCTCAGGCCGAACGAGGATCCGGACCGCACGGCGGCCACGAGGACGCGCAGCACCGCGTGCCACGGGGCGTCCGCGGTGGCGCGTACGGCCACGTCCGTCGGCCGATACCGCAGGAGGTTGCGCTCGAGGACGAGACGTGACGCGTCCTTGACGCGGCCGAATTCGCGGTCCCACGCCACCGCGTCCGAGAGCGCGCCCCGACGGAGCCACTCGAACGCCGCGTAGTCGAGGGTCGGCTGCGCCGCCTCGATCAGCGTCGAGATGCGCGTGTCGAGCCCGCGCAGGTGCAGCGTCGTCGACGCGGGTCCGCCCGACGACGGGCGCCACGACCCCAGGGCGACGAGACGGTTGGGCCCGCCGGACATCGCCCCCGGTCCCACGCCCGCCGGTCCCCATCCGCCCAGCGGCTCCCGCTGCACGACGGTTCCCGTGGTCGGGCGGTTCACGCGCAGCACCGCCGCGTCGACGGTGTCGAGCCACAGGTCGAGGTCGGCGGCGTCGCGGGTGTGGAGCCCCGCGACGAAACCCGACCCGACGAGGTTCTGCAGCTCGATCGCGCGCGTCAGCGTGGGGGCGTGCAGGATGCCGAGCACCGGCGCCGCGACCGCGGCGCGGGTGAGGTGCGAACCGGCGTGGACACCCGTGCGAACCCCGGGCGTCCAGAAGCGTCCCGCGGTCTCGGGCCCGAGGTCGAGCTCGCGCGGCTCCACGAGCCAGCGCTCACCGTCGGCGAGCACGGTCAGCGCACGACGCACGTCGCCGGTGGGCTCCTCGACCAGCGGACCGACGTCGGACAACGGGTCATCGGCGGGGCCGACGCGCAACGATGACACGGCATCCTTCAGCTGCGCGAGGAACCGCGTCGAGCGCCCCGCGGCGCCCACGAGGATCACGAGCGAGGACGCGGTGGCGGCTTGACCGGCACGCGCGAAAGCGCCCTCGACGATGTCGGCGACGGCACGGTCGAGGTCGGCCGACGGCGTGACGACGACCGCGTTGCGGCCGGCGGTGAGGGCCTGCATCGGCAGGTCGGGCCGCCAGGCGACGAAGCGTTCGGCGGTCGACCGCGCACCCGCGAGCAGAACGCGATCGACACCCGGGTGAACGATGAGCGCGCGACCGGATGCCTCCTCGTTGAGGTCGACGAAGGCGAGCACGTCGCGCGGGACGCCCGCCGCCCAGAGCGCCTCGGCCACGACGGCCCCGGCTCGTCGCGCGCGCGGCGACGGTGTGAGCACGACACCGGAGCCGGCGGCGAGCGCGGCGAGGGCCTCGGCGGCGCACAGCCCGACCGAGGAGTTCCAGCGCGGAGCGACGACGGTGACCCGATCGGGCGAGAACACCGCCCCGGCGACGCGGTCGAGCTCCTTCGCCGTCACCGCGTAGTACGCCGCGGCGTCGACGGCGGTGTCGACCTCGGCATCCGCCTCGGCGAACAGCGCACCGCTCTCGGAGGCCAGGACCTCTACGAGAGCGGCGCGGCGCTCGGCGAGCGACCGGGATGCCGCACCGATCACCACCGCGCGGTCGGCCGCGGCACGGCTGCCCCATTCCGTCGCGGCCTCGCGCACCCGGGTGAGCACGGCGTCCAGTCCGGCCTCGTCGTCCACGCGCCCGCCGGCCGCGGTGGCGTCGCCGGCCGTCGATCCGTCGACCGCCGCCCACACCTCGTGCACCCACGCGCGGTCCTCGGGAACGCCCGGGTCGGTGGCGGGGGTGTTGCGGAATCCCGGCGCCGCGCCCGCGAGCTCGGTCGTCTCGCGGATGGAGAACACGGCGGTGTCGACGAAGGCCTGCCCGCCGAAGAGCATCTGCTGCACGTCGGGGGCGAGAGCCGACGTGTCCCCCGGGGCGGCGTCGCGGGCGATGCCGAGCACCGCTTGCGTGAGCCCGGGGTCGGCGGGGTCGTCCACGGCCGGCTCGCGCAGGAGTGCGGGGGACGGCGTCGCCGCGCGCTGCCCGACCCGCCGCGGCGCCGGCGTCGCGTCGGGCGTCGCGAGTGCGGCCGCGATCCGGTCGCGGACGTCGGTGTCGTCTGCGCGGGGCGGTACCGTTCGCGCCGCGAGCGGGGCGATGACCGCGTCGACATCGTCGGGGTGCACGACGGGAGCCAGGACGATCCTCGGCCCCGAGGCGATGGGCTCGACGCCCAGCGGCACCGCCCGGTCGATGCTCGCGCCGACGGACTCGGCGAGCGTCTGCGCCAACGCCGCGCGCACCGGATCGCTGGTGGCCACCTCCACCCGCAGACCCTCGGCACCGCGGCGTCCGAGCGCCTCGCGCACGGCCGCGACGGTGAGGGCGTCGAGGTCGGCGGTCGAGGTCGCGACGGGGGCGGGCCACCCGTGCCGCGCGGCACGGAGGGCGTCGTCGGTGAGAGGAACGGCGTCGTCGAGGCGGACGACGAGCGGCGCGCCCCCCGCGGCCGCCCGCACGCCCGCCCACGCGGCCAGCTCCCGCAACGCTCCGAACGTCTCGGGGACGGCGACGGGCAGCGCGATGCCGGCGGAAGCCGACGCCGCGCTCGCCTCCTCGAGCACACGCGTGAGCACAGCAACGGTGAGATCGAGGTCGTCGCGCCCCTCGACGACGAGGGTGACGTGTGTGCCCGACGCTTCGGCGTCCACGAACAACGGCAGCAGACGCTCGGCGGCGTGCTCGACGTCCGCCTCGAACGCCCACGCCGACATGCCGGTGACCACCTCGCGGACCGCGAACGACACCCGGTCGACGTCGTCTCGGGCGACGAGGGCGCGGATGCCGTCGAAGCGGTGCCGTGCGGCGCTCTCGCCGAGGACCTGCGGCGCGGTGAGCCGCACGTCCGGGACGGCTCCGTCCTCTCGGCAGGCCGCGAGCGCGGGGCCGAGGCGGTCGCTGCGCGCGTCGAGGAAGAGGGAGGAGAGCGCGTCGGCGAGCGCCCGCCGCACGAGCGGCACGGCCGGCGTCGGCAGAACCGGGGCGACCGCACCGCCGAGCTGCACGGCGCCGCGAAGCATCCAGGGAACGGTCGAGGGCACGTCCGCAGCCACCCGGCGCAGCGCGGCGGCGGGAGCGGTCGTCCCCTCCGGTCGCAGGATGCCGTCGGCGGCGTCCGCGAGGAAGCGACTGGCGTCCGGTGCCGGCGGCAGGGGCCCCGACTCGACGAGGGCGACGGCGCGCTCAACGGCGTCGCCGGAGAGCAGGGAACCGTGCGTCTGCGGATCGTTCTCGCTCATGCTCCACAGCCTAAGCAGAGCGCGTGCCCACGACCCGAGGCCCGCCGGTCCGCCCGCACAACGACAGCGAGATCGACGAAGCCCCGGCCGCACGAGCGGGCGGCCGGGGCTTCGTCGGAGACGTCAGTTCTCGCTGACGCGGCGGCGACGACGCAGCGCCAGGCCGAGACCCACCGCCAGGAGCCCGAGGACGACGGCTCCGAGCGACAGCGCTCCGCCCGTCACCGCCAGCGACGGCCCCGCGTTCGGAGCGGCCGGGACGCTCGCCGGCGGCGTCGTCACGCCGGGTCCGGCGGCGCGGATCTCGAGGGGCACCGACACCCGCTCGTCCCCGATGAGGGCGACCAGCTCGTGCCGTCCCGCGGTGACGTCCGCGGGGAGGGTGACGGTGACGCGGAACGCTCCGGCGGCGTCGGTGCGCACGGCGCCCAGGTCGACCGGTGTGGAGCGCAGCTCCAGACGCCCGTCCGTGTCGGCGGGCCATCCCGTGCCCGAGACGGTGAGGACGCCACCGGCGACGAGGTCGCCCGACACCGCCAGCGTCGGGTCGCCCGCCTCGGTGCCGATCGCGGCCGACGCGGTCCCCCCGACGTTGCCGGCGAGGTCCACGGCGCGGTAGGTCACCGCGGTCGCGCCCTCCGGGACGGTGACGGTGGCCTCAGCGCCCGCGGACGTCGTCCAGGCACCGCCGTCTCCCACCCGGTACTCGATGCGGTCGACCCCCGAGCCCTGGTCGCTCGCGGTGAGACGCACGGTGCGGGTCGTGGCATCCACCTCGCTCGTCGCCGTCGGGGCGAGACGGTCCAGGCGGATTACCGCGGTGACGGATGCCGAGACGTTGCCGGCGGCGTCGATCGCCCGGAACGCGAGGTCCGCCGTCCCGTCGACCGGAGTGAACGCGCCGGTGTACGCCGCCCACGTCGTCCCACCGTCGGCGCTGATCTCCAGGCGCGGAGCGTCATCGGTGTCGTCGGTCGCGGTAGCCGAGACCGATACCGGGGACACGTACCAGCCGTTCGCTCCGTCGGGCGCGGCGGGCGTGGCCGCGACCGACACCGTCGGCGCCTGGGTGTCGGGCGTGCGAGTGTGCATCCGCAGGAAGGTCACCGAGTACGGCGCGAACGTCCGCGTGAAGGTGCCGCTGACGGCGACCTCCGTGGTCTCCGGCGCCACGGGGGTGGCATCCGCGGTGTTCACCGCACCCGGGGCCGCGGCCAGCACCGTCATCTGCGCGGTGGGGAGCACCGCGAGACCGCCGAGGTCGATCTCGGTGACGGCTTCCTTCGCCTGCGCGTTGACGACCTTGAGGATGACATCACCCGTCGCCTCGTCCGTCGTCATCACCTGCGCGAAGGGTTCCACCGCGGTGTTGGTGAACTCCCCGGCCTGCTGTCCGTCGACGAACAGCGTCACTTCGGGACCGCGCACCTGGATGCGCAGGTCGTACGTGCGCCCGGTCTCGACCCGGGGCGTCCCGGTGTCGGTCACGATCGACTTCGCCCCGCCGACGGCCTTCTCGACCACGCTGCGGGTGTTGCCCCATCCGCCGAGGTTCCACCACAGGTAGTCGGCCGACCCCTGCACACCGAAGCCGACGAGGAAGCCCTCGGCACCGGCGAGCTTGGTCGCCTTCAGCGACACGTCGTAGTCCGTGGCATCCAGGGCGGGACCGGCGACGAGCGTGTTGTTCGCCGTCGTCGACGACTGCACGTAGCTGCCGTCGGCCGCCGACCACGAGCCCGCGGTGGCGAGCTTCGTCCAGCCGTCGTCGTTCTTGTCGGCGAAGTCGTCCGCGAACAGCGTCTCCCCGCCGGGGGTCGTGACCTTGACGTCGTCGTAGCGTGCCGACGTGCTCCATGTCGACAGGCCCACGGCGCCGGGGAGGCTCGTCGGCGCGAGGTCTCCCCCGGCCTCGGTCGGCACGACGCGGTCACCGGTGTTGCGCATGAACAGCTTCTGCACCTCGTAGTTGGCCGAGCCCCACACCTGGTCGCGGTCGAACCAGATGAGGTCGGGTCGCCACTGCGTGCTGCTCTGGTCGGCGAGGAGCGGCGCGTACGACGCCATCTTCACCACGTCGGCGTTGCGCTCGATTCCGGTCATGTACGCCGCCTCGGACAGCGCGTTGAAGAAGCGGTTGTCGCGCGAGGCGTACTCGCCGATCCACACGTCCGGTCCGTTGCGGTCGTACGCGTCGTAGCGAGCGTTGTGCGACAGGAACCACGACGGGTCGCGGTAGTAGTGCTCGTCGACCATGTCGACCTTCTCCGCGCGGTTCTGCTCCCAGTGCTTCTCGAACGTCGCGCCCTCGGCGTCCGGCCCCGAGTTGCTGATCAGGATCATGTCGGGGTACTTCGCCTTGATGGCATCCCGGAACTTCACGAAGTTCGCCATGAACGCCTCGGGGTAGTTTTCCTCGTTGCCGATCTCGATGCGGTCGAGACCGAACGGTTCCGGGTGCCCCATGTCGGCGCGGAGCTTGCCCCACGTCGTGTCGACGCCGCCGTTAGCGAACTCGATGAGGTCGAGCGTGTCCTGGATGTGCCGCTCGAGCAGAGCCGGGTCGGTCGGCTGCAGCGCCTGACCGCAGCCGTTCAGCAGCGCGGGCACGTCCGGCACGGGCTTGGCGCCGATGTCCTCGGCGAACTGGAAGTACTCGAAGTACCCCAGGCCGAGCGACTGGTTGTAGCCCCAGAAGTTGGCGTTCGTGGCCCGGGTCTCCACCGGCCCGACGCTGTCCTTCCACTGGTACGACCGGGCGCGCTCGTACCCGGATGCCGCGGAGTAGTCCTCGTGACTGTTGACGTTGACGATGCAGCCGCCGGGGAACCGCACGAACTTCGGGTGCAGGTCGGCGATCTTCTGCGCGATGTCCTTGCGCAGACCGTTGGGGCGCCCCATGAACGTGTCCTGCGGGAACAACGACACCTCGTCGACGCGGAGTGTTCCGGTGCCGCCGGCCTGCAGGAGCAGACGGGCGCGGTCGGTCGTCGCGGTTGCGGTGACCGTCCCGGTGTACTTCACCCAGCCGTCGCCGGCCACCGTCGCGGTGAAGGGGTTCGACACCGGGGTGCCGTCGGCGGTGCGCAGCACCAGCGAGACGGCGGTACCGACGGGAGCCGTCGTCCGGGCCCAGTACGACACGTCGTACACGGCGCCGGAGGTGAGCGCGATGCCGGTGTCGAAGCCGGCGTTCTCGACGCCGTATGTGCCCGCGCCGGTGCTGGTCAGATCCAGCTGCAGGTAGGTGCGGTTGCGGTCGTTCATGCGCGACGCATCGTTCACCGGCTGCGCCGAGCCGCTGCCCCCGACGCCGACGGGAGTCCACGCGGTCATGCCGGTGAAGTCGCGGTTGTCGACGGGCAGGAACTCGAACGAGCGGTTGCGCACGAGCTCCGCGTAGAGCCCGCCGTCGGCGGCGTTGTTGATGTCCTCGAAGAACACGCCGTACATCTCGTCGGAGATCTCGGCGCCCTCGTCGTCCGGCGACGCGGTGATGGAGTAGTCCGCGGTCTCATCGGTCGGGTAGGCCTCGAGCAGACGCTGCTGCTCGGCCGCGCTGATCGGCAGCACCGTGCCGTGCCGCGGACGCGTCGGCAGCTCGGCATCCGGGACCGACGTCCAGTTCCCCGACGCGATGTCGCGCGTCTCGAACATCATGTAGCCCTGGCCGCCGTGGTAGCTGGGCTGGTCGACGAGCATGTACCAGTGACCGGCCTCGGCGTTGTCGGCGAACACCGTGGGACCTTCGCCGTTGGTGAACGTGCCACCCCACGGGTTGGGCTGGCCGACGCCGATCTGCTCCTTGACGAGCTGCCAGCCGGGGGTCGAGGTGGTGGTGGGGAGCGACCCGGTCACGGTCGCGGTGAGGTCGGTCGAGCGCTCCTGACGGACGGTCATGGATGCCTCGTCCTTGATGAACCGGTAGAAGACGTCGCCGTCGCGCACGATCGTGGCGTCGATCGTGCCCTTGCCCGCACCGCGCTTCACGTCGACCCAGGGCTGGGGCTCGCTGAAGGTCACGAAATCGCGCGTCGTGACCATCATCATCCGGTTGTAGCTGTCGGCGGCGCGGCGACCGTCGGTCGAGGCGCTCGGGTACAGGTTCGAGGCCCAGTAGACGACGTACTCGCCGCGCTCCGGGTCCCACGTGGCCTCGGGCGCCCAGGTGTTTCCCGCGAGGGCGCTCGACACCGTGATCTGCCGCAGCGGGCTCCACGTCACGAGGTCGTTCGACTGCCAGACGTTGAGCTTCCGGCTGCCCACTTCCTGCGCCCGGCCGAAGTCGCCGTTGTACCGGTCGAACATGTTCAGGTCGGTCGACAGCATGTAGAAACGGTCGCCGTCGGGCGAACGCAGCACGAACGGGTCGCGGATGCCTTCCTCGCCCTGGTCGGAGGTGAGGACGGGCTTCCCGTCGTTCAGGGTGAGCCAGCTGCGCGGGTCGTTACCGCGTGACGTCGCGAACGAGATCTCTTCGTCGGTGGTCGTGCTCTCGCCGGTGAAGAAGGGGAAGAAGTAGGCGCCGAGCTCCTGCGCCGCGGGCAGCGGCTGCACGACGAGCGAGAAGCTGCGGGTCGCCGAGCTGGACCCCTTGCTCACGGTCGCTGTGACCTCGACCGTCCGGGCAGCGGCACCGTGCGCGGGACGCGTCACCTCGCCGGTCGCCGTCACGACGGCGGCGTCGGAGGACGCCCACGCGACGGTGGTGCCGTTCTGCCCGCTCGTGGGCAGCGTCACGTTGCCCCGCACGTCGTCGGCCCCGGGCACGGCGAGCGCGGCCGCCGCGGCATCTACGTCCTCCTGGTTCGAGGGCGTGCCCTCGGCGACGAGCGCTTTCACATCGTCGTCGGTGAGGGCGGTGTCGTAGATCGCGACGTCGCGGACGCCGCCCTTCCAGAACCGGTCGGGGTACGACGACTTGCCGATGTACGACACCAGGCCGGTCCCGAAGTCGGCGACGGTTCGCGTGGATGCCACGGTGCCGAGCTTCGTGCCGTCGAGGTACGCCGTGATCGAGGTGGGCGTGATCACCGTCGTGTACAGCGCCCACGCGTCGGTCGCCGCAGGGCCCGCGACGCCGCGCGAGGCGTCGGTGGGCGAGATGCCGCGCTCGAGCGTCCACGGCTGTCCGATGCGCGGACCATCGGTCAGGACGGACTTGACCCGCCCTGCGGGGTTGGACGGGTTGAGCAACCAGTACTGCTGCGGCAGGTTCTCGGTCGTCCCGAAGAACATCGCCGCCTGGTTGCCCGCGCCGGTACGGTCCTGAAGCCACGCCGACACTGTCACCGTGCTGCGCCCGTCGAAGAGCCCGGTCGGCAGTTCGACGTAGGCGGCGCTCGATCCCGCAGCCCCACCGGGCAGCGACAGCGCATCGCCGTCGATCGCGAACCCGGTTCCGCGGACCGTCGCGTCGCGCCCGTTGCCGGACGCGTCGGGAACGGTCGTACCGGTGGTGCCTGCGAAGTCATACGAGGCGATGGGCGTGGGCAGCGGTTCCGCGGCGACAGCGGCGGCGGGGACGAGGCCGCTCAGCACCACGGCGACGGCGGCAAGGAGGGAGCCGGCGCGGCGGATGGTCTTCCCGCGCGCGGCCTCCTCGGTTCGGGGGTGTGACAGCACCAAGATCGTCCTCCTCGACGATGGGTGGGCCGGTGGACCGGCAGAGGGGCGCTAAATGTGAGCGCTCACTTTCGCACCATCTTCGATGGGCTGTACATCGGCTGTCAAACGGAATATCTGTGGTATCGCTCCCAACTTCGTCTGATGTGAGGCCTCACACTTCACGGCGACGATGTCGCCGTTCGTCTCGATCCGACAGCGCGACGGTCCGTGTTCGCTACTGTCGAGTCGCCCCGACCCTGGAGACCGCTATGGCTCAGACCTTCACCGACATGCCGCTCGAGTTGCTGCGCGAATACCGCCCGGAGCTGCCGGAACCCGAAGGTCTCGACGCCTTCTGGTCCGAGACCCTCGCCGAGGCCCGCGCCGCCGCGCGGCCGGCGACGCTCCTGCCGGTGCCCACGCCGGTGCGGGCCCTGTCGATCCGCGACCTGACCTTCACCGGGTTCGCCGGCGACGAGATCCGCGGGTGGGTCGTCCGCCCGCACGGCGACGAGGCACTGCCGGCGGTCGTGGAGTTCATCGGCTACGGCGGTGGGCGCGGCCTCCCGGGCGACAAGATCGCCTGGGCCGCGGCGGGCTACGTGCACGTGATCATGGACACCCGCGGCCAGGGCTCGGGCTGGAGCATCGGCGACACCCCCGACCCCCACGGCTCCACCGCCGCCTACCCGGGCGTCATGACCCGCGGCATCCACGACCCCCGCGAGTACTACTACCGCCGCCTCTACACCGACGCCGCGCGGCTGTTCGACGTGGTGCGCGAGCTCCCCGGGGTGGATGCGACGCGCATCGCCGTGACCGGCGGAAGTCAGGGCGGCGCGCTCGCGATCGCCGCCGCGGCCCTGTGCCCGGACACCGTCGCGGCCGTGCTGCCGGATGTGCCGTTCCTGTGCGACATCCCGAACGCGATCGTCCGCACCCCCTCGGCGCCGTTCACCGAGGTCACGCGCTGGCTGTCGATCCACCGCGACGACACCGCGGCGGCCCTGCACACCCTGTCGCACATCGACGGCGCCGTCCTCGCGCGGAGGATCACCGCCCCGGCGTTCTTCTCGGTCGCCCTCATGGACGACATCGTGCTGCCGTCGGGGGTGTTCGCCGCCTTCCACGCGCTGTCATCCGAGGACGCGGCGATCGAGGTGTACCCCTACAACGGCCACGAGGGCGGCGGCACGCGCCACTGGGCTCGCCAGGTCGCCTGGCTCGACGCCCGCTTCAGCGTGAGCTGACGCCCCGGGTGGCGCGAGTCGCCCCGGCCGCACAAGTCGCCCCGGGGCTGACGCCCCGGGTGGCGCGAGTCGCCAAAATTTGTCGCCTGACCGCGCTCAGAGGCGACAAATCGTGGCGACTCGCGCACGGAAGGGGCGACGGGTCAGCGCCAGTCGCTCGGCGCCGGGCGCTTGGTCGACGGCAGCGCGGACGCCGCAGCCCACTCATGCACCCACGCCTCGACGTCGGGCACACCCTCGGGACGCCCCACGGCCGCGAACAGCTCGTCGTGCGGGACCGTGCCGCCCGAGCGTCGGAGGATGCGCGCCCGGATGATGGCGCGCGCGTAGATCTCGCCCTTCACGACCGCGCGGTGTTCGAGGTACACGGCGCGGTCGTCGTGGCCGAGCAGTCGCGTCTCGAGGTCGAATCGCTGCCACAGCTCCAGCGACCGACGGAACGTGATGGTCTCCGCCGCGACAACGGCGTACCAGCCGTGCGACGCCATGGCCCCCGCGATCCCGGTGCGGGTGAGCAGATCCCACCGCCCCAGGTCGAACAGCGACAGGTAGCGGCCGTTGTTGAGGTGCCGGAGCAGATCGATGTCGGTGGGAAGCACGCGCAAGCGCATGCGCCCGACCGAGTTCGGGTCGACGGGACCTTCTCGCCGCAGGCGTCGACGCGCACGGAAGAGGACCAGGAGGGTGCGCCACAGGACGTTCACGACGGGCGAGCGTAGCGTTTCGACGACGGTCGGGCCAGATCGGTGTGCATGACCTACAAAGGGCACCGTGCGTCACCGCTTGTACCGCATTCCGACCCCCGATTCCGCCGATTTCCGACTGGCCGGAGCCGCGCGTAGAGTCACGCCATGACTGCGGAAACCCGAGCCGACATCGTCGTCCGTCCGGTGCGTGACGTGGATGCCGAGGCTCTCGGCCGTGTGCACGCGACGTGCTGGCACGAGACGTACGACCACCTGATCAGCAAGGCCGCGCTCGAAGCGGTGTCCCCCAAACGCATGGCCGAGCTGTGGACCCACTGGGCCGCGCAGGGCGAGGACTACCGCATGCACGCGGCGCTCGTCGACGGCGAGATCGTCGGCTTCGTCGGGTCGGGCCCGGCCCGCGACGACGACGCTCCGCGACCGCGGGAGCTGTACTTCATCTACCTGCTCGACCAGTTCCACGGCACCGGTATCGGCCAGCAGCTCTTCGACGCCGCCGTCGAAGAGGGCGAAGGTCTGTACCTGTGGGTGGCGGACGACAACCCCCGCGCGCATCGCTTCTACACGCGCAACGGGTTCACGCTCGACGGGGCGACCCAGGTGCAGCCCTTCCTCGGTGAGGAGCTCACCGAGGTGCGTTTCGTCCGCTGACGTGCTGCAGATCTGGGCGCTGCCCGGCATCGGTGAGATCTCGCCGGGCGCGGACCTGGTCGAGGTGATCCGCACCGCGGTCGACGCCGACTCCCGCGCGGACGCCGACCTGCGCGACGGCGACATCGTCGTGGTCACGAGCAAGATCGTGTCGAAGGCGGAGGGACGCCTCCTGCGCGCCGACGACCGCGAAGACGCCATCACGCGCGAGACGGTGAGGCTCGTGGCATCCCGGACCTCGCCCGCCGGGCACGTCACCCGCATTGTCGAAAACCGCCTCGGGATCGTGTCGGCCGCGGCAGGCGTCGACGCCAGCAACACTCCGGAAGGCACCGTCCTGCTGCTGCCGGAAGACCCCGACGCCTCGGCGCGTGCCCTCGCGGCGGGGCTGCGGCAGGCCACGGGCGCCCGCGTCGGCGTGCTCATCACCGACACGCTCGGCCGCGCGTGGCGCGAGGGCCAGACCGACCATGCGATCGGCGCCGCCGGGGTGCACGTGTTCGAGGATCTGCGCGGTACGACGGATGCCGAAGGCCGGCCGCTCATCGTGACACTGCCGTGCGTGGCCGACGAGATCGCCGCGGCGACCGACCTCGTCAAGGGCAAGGCCGCGCGCCTGCCGGTCGCGGTCGTGCGCGGGCGGGAAGACCTGGTCGGCGACCTCGATCTTCCCGGCGCGCGGTCGATCGTCCGGCCGGCCGAGCGCGACATGTTCCACCTCGGCGCCGACGAGGCCTACGCGGCCGGGTTCGAGGCCGGGCGCGCTGCCGCGGACTGAGACGTCTCGTCCACGGCCCCTCCGGCGCTGCCGCGCGACCGGCGTCTCACCGCACCCCGCGGGCCGCGAGCGCCTCGCCGAGCTGATCGGCGTGCCGCAGCGACAGCACGACGAACGGCACGAGGGCGGCACGCAGCGACGGCCGCACGCCCCGGGCGCGCTGGGCGTCGCGCACCTCGGCGGCGAGCCGCGCGAGCACCGGAACGGTCGTGATGGTCACCGCGAGGAGCACCGCCGCGCGGTCGGCATCCATCCCGATCCTCCGGAGAGGACGCAGGCCCTTCTCGAGAGCGTCGAGCAGGTCGTCGACGCGCGTCGTCAACGGGAGCAGCGCGGCCACCAGCAGGGCAGCCGCGACCCGCGCCGTGTTGGCGAGGGCCGGCTCCGGGCCGAGGAACATCAGCTGCCCGAGCGCCGTGACCGCGAGGACCCACCGCAGCCCCCACATCTCACGGCCCAGCGTGCGCACTCCGACGCCCGGAATGACGTAGGCCGAGAACACCGCGACCGCGCAGACCGCCGCCGTCCACGCCGCGGTCGGCAGCGCCGAAAGACCGATCGCGGCCGCGGCGAGCAGCAGCATCTTCGGCCCCGCGGTCAGGCGATGCAGCACCCCGGTGCCGGGCCGGTAGAGGCTCAGCACACGAGAGCCCTCTCGTAGGCGTCGACCACTTCGGATGCCGCACCCGCGGTACCCACTCCCCCGTCGGCGAACAGCACCGCGGCGTCGCAACGTCGCGCGAGGGCCAGATCGTGGGTGACGAGCACGAGTGCGTGCCCGGTCTCGGCGAGCAGATGGTCGGCGACGCGGCGGGCGTTGCGGGCGTCGAGGTAGGCCGTCGGCTCGTCGGCGACGACCACGTCGGGCTCGCGCACGAACGCACCGCACAGCGCCAGCAGCTGCTTCTGCCCCCCGGACAGGTCGTGCGCGGGGCGCTCGGCCATGCCCGTGAGCCCGAAACGATCCAGGGTGCGCGCTACCCGCTCCGCGCGCTCCGACCGCGACAGGCGCTGGGCGCGCAGCGAGAACCCGACATCGTCGGAGACGACGGGCATCACGATCTGCGCGTCGGGATTGCTGAGCACGAGGGCCACGCGGCGGCGGTGCTCCCCGGCATCCGCGTCCGGATCGAGACCCCCCATCCGCAGGTCGCCCGCGTGCCGTCGGACGAGACCCGCGAGCACACGGGCGAAGGTCGACTTGCCCGACCCGTTGTCTCCCACCACCGCGATGGTGCGCGCGTCGAGATCGAGGCTCACTCCGCGCAGCACGTCTCGCCCGTCGAGCCGCACTCCGAGGTCGCGGCAGTGCAGGATCACGCGGCGACGGGGGCCGGCTCCGACGCGGCCTCCGTGCGCCACGCGCGGCGGAAGCCCCGCGGGTACCCCCGCACGAGCAGCGTGACGACGACCGTCGCGATCGCCGCCTTGAGCAGGTCGCCCGGCAGGAAGATCAGGCTCGTCAGCGCGGTCTCTGCCAGCGGAAGTCGCGTCACCAGGCTCTGCACCGGGATGCCGACCGCGTAGATCGCCACGACGCCCCCGGCGATCATCGCGACCGCCGTGCGCCACCACACGGGACGGCGGTGCCCCGCGTGAACGATAAGCCCGACGACGATCGCGCCGAGGATCCACCCGAGGGCGTACCCCGCGGTGGGTCCGAGGAAGATCGCGAATCCGCCACGTCCGCCGGCCAGCAGCGGCAGGCCTACCGCGACGAGGGTCAGCAGAATCGTCACCGACAGGGCGCCGAGCCAGGGCCCGAGGATCGCGCCGGCGAGCATCACCCCGAGGGTCTGCGCCGTGATGGGCACGCCGCCGAAGACCGGGAAGCTTCCGGGAAGGCCGAGCGCCGCGATGAGCGCGGCGAAGACGGCCACGCGCGCGAAGTCGGTGGCATCCGGGGTGCGAGAGGAAGAGGGCATGTCGGTCCTTACCTGAACAGCGTTCACCTGAACGGCGTTCACTATACTCGGAGCCGTGACCCCTCCCGGACGCGGCCGCGGCCACTCGGCCGACGACGTGGCGCGCGCAGCACTGCGCATCCTCGACGACGACGGCCTCGCCGACCTCACCATGCGCCGCCTCGCGACGCGCCTCGATGTGCAGCCGAGCGCCCTCTACTGGCACTTCCCCAACAAGCAGTCGCTGCTGGCGGAGCTCTCCGACCGGATCGTGGCGCAGGCGGCATCCCTCCTGCGCGGCTCCGGGGTCGCCGCGGAGGCGCGAGCCCTGCGCGACGCGCTCCTGGCCTACCGCGACGGCGCCGAGGTCGTCTCGAGCACGCTCGCGCTGGGCCTCGGCTCGACCGCGGCGCGGGATCGGCTGACAGCCGCCGTTGCGGCCGAGGGCTTCGCCCACGACGTCGCGGCCCGCGCCGCGACCACGCTGCTGCACTTCGTCCTCGGCCACGTGTGGCACGAGCAGCAGCGGCTGCAGTACGACAGCGTCGGCGTGGTCACTCCCGGCGTCGCCCACCCGCCGGAGGCCGACTTCCTGTTCGGCGTCGACCTCATCCACCGCGGCCTGCACGCCACCGCCCCCCGCCCGGCCTAGCCGCCCCTGCCCCCCCTGGCGCCCCCGCCGGGCCGCGGCCTCGGCCGCGGCGAGGGCTGAGCGCACACTTTCGGGGCGACCGTTGCATGAGCGTTCGACCGGATCGTGTGCGCTCGGGGCAGTCACTGACTAATGTCACCCTCGGTCGTGACGTCGCGGCACTGTCGCCGCAGGGCGGTAGCGACTGCGATGGAATCATGTCCGATTCCCGTCACGCCCCCTCCCCGACGCCGTTCTGGCGCCGTCCGTTCCACGTCATCCGCGAGAACCGACGCGCCTACCTCGCCCTGAACGCGGCCGCCTACGGACTGCTCGCCGCCGGGTTCGCCGTGGGGCTGCTGTTTCCCGAACTGCCCGCTGCCCGAGCCGCCACCCTGGAGACCGACGGGACCGGTGAGCTCGTCACGGCGGTCGCCTCGTCTGCGCCGCTCTTCGCGCTCGTGATCCTCGCCGTGAACGTGTTCCGTCTGAGCCTGCTCACCATCGTCCTGCCTTCGCTCATCGTGCCGTTCGCCGGTCTGGCGTTTTTCGCATGGTGGGTCGTGGTGACCGGCATCACTCTCGTCCAGTCCACGCCGGTGGGCTGGGTGGCGCTCATTCCGCACTCCCTCACGGTGCTGATCGAGCTGCAGGCCTATATCCTGCTCCTCCTGGGGAGCTACCTCCTCGGGCGGAGCTGGCTGCAACCGAACCGGGTCGGCGCCCCCACCCGGCGCCGCGGTTACGTGCGGGGGCTGAAGAGCCTCGGGCTGCTGGCTCTCCCCGCCCTCCTGCTTCTCGTCGTCGGGGCCGCGTGGGAGGCGGTGTCGCTGCGGTACCTGGTCCATCCTCTGAGCCAGATCCTGCTCTGATCATGCGGATGCCAAGACGCACCCGCGGAGGCTGGCGCGCCCGCATGGCCGAGCGGCGAGTCCGACCGGGCGACGGCCGTCCCCTCGCCCCGTTCCGCTGGTGGCAGACGCTCAGCCGCTCCCTGTTCCTTCTCACGCTCCCGACATCCGCCACGTCACCGACTCGCTACGCGATCGACGTCCGCACACTCGGCGATCGAGAGGACGGCGAGATCCGGGCGCGACTCTATCGCGACGGCGCGCTGCAGGCGGTGTCGCGTCTCCCCGCCCGATTTCCCGTTCCCGGCGGGCACATCGAGGTCGCCGCACGCGCCTCGGGCCTCCGGCGCTGCCACTTCGTGTCTTCGTCGGGCCAGGAGCGGGCGCTGACGCCTCACCCCCGTTCCGGCGAAGGGCTGCGGGCCAGACTGGACCGCACGCACCCGCGGGTCAGTCGGGCCATCGGTGTGGCCTCGGCCGTGATCGTCACCATCGGCGCCTGCCTGACCGTCCCTCAGGTGATCGAGGCGGTCTCGCGGATCCCCCTCATCGCGGATTCGCTCGGCACCTTCGTCTCCCCGCTCCACCTCCCGCCCGCGATGAATGCCGCCATCACGGTGGCCGTCGTCATCGCGAGCGGAGAGCGCGCTCTGCGTCTGCGATCGTCGTGGCTCGACGAACTGGCCACGTGACAGCGTCGCGGCGCCCGGGATGCCTCCCCAGCAGGCGAGCACCGCACCGGTCACCTCAGCGTTGCTTCACGTCTCCGAACAGGCGCGCGATCGGAATGAGCAGCGACGGGCGCGCCGCGATCCACGCGGCCGCCATCGCCACCAGGGATGCCGCGAACAGCAGGAGTCCGGTCGGATCGGACGCGAACGCGTCGGGGTCGACCGAGCCGCGAGCGGCATACATGTGATTGAGGTTCCGCAGCGCTCCCGTGGCGAGCACGAGGAAGACGTGCACGGCGATGAAGGCGACGAAGAAGACCATGACGGGGAAGTGGATGCGACGCGCCCACTCCGCGGGGAAGAGTCGGTTCAGCCGCTCCGCGTCGCGCGGCCACACGCCCGACAGCCGCACTCCCGTGACGATCGCGAGGGGCGCGGCGACGAAGGTGATCGTGAAGTACGACAGCTGTTGCAGGCTGTTGTAGTTCACCCACCCGTTCTCAGTCGGCCAGTCCAAGGCGGCGTACTGCAGGGCCGCCGAGATCGCGTTCGGGAACACCTCCCACGACGTCGGGACGATGCGCATCCATTGCCCCGTCGCGAAGAGCAGCACGACGAAGAGGATGCCGTTGACCATCCACAGCACGTCGATGGCCTGGTGGAACCACAGCGCGAGACTGATGCGGCGGCGCTTGTTGCCCCGCGGTGACCAGAAGACGTCCGGCCGCTTCTGCCGACGGAACTGCAGCCCCGACCGGATGACGAGCAGCAGGAACAGGCTGTTGAGGAAGTGCTGCCACCCCAGCCACGCGGGAATTCCGACGGGAGCCGCGGCGGGCAGGTCGTACGCCCCGGGGTAGACGGCGAGGAACTCGCGCACGGGTCCGAGTGACACGACGACGCGCGCCATCAGCACGACGAACGTCGCGAGGATGAGAGCCAGCACCCCCAGCAGGAGCAGCGATCCGGCCCACTGGGCGATCGTCAGCTCGCCGATGCGGCGCGGCTCGACGCGCGAAGACCCGCGCTGCGGGGTGCGGGGTGTGGACGCCATCTACTTCTCGGGGCTGGAGCGAGGACCGACCTCTGACGATACCGGGATCGAACGGCCTCTCCCCACGCAGGGCTCGCCCTTGGTCGCCGGAGCGAATGGTGGTAGCGCGGTACCGTGAAGCGGGAGGAGGACGGATGGCCAGACGCCTACCGGTCGACCCGATCGCCGAGGCCCGACGCCAGTGGGTCGCGCACGGCTGGGACGACGCCGCCGACGGCATGACCGTGGTGACGTCGGTGATCCGCGCGCACCAGCTGCTCATGGCATCCATCGATCGCGCGCTGAAACCGCTCGACCTGACGTTCTCGCGGTTCGAGATGCTGCGGCTGCTGGCCTTTACACGTGAGGGACGGATGCCGATGGCCAGCGCCATCGCGCGCCTGCAGGTGCACCCCACGAGTGTCACCAACACCGTCGAACGCCTCGCCCGCGACGGTCTCCTGACGCGAGAAGCGCATCCGACGGACGGCCGCGCGGCCCTGCTCGTCTTGACGGATGCCGGTCGCTCGCGCGTCGATGACGCCACCGACGCGTTGAACGTCGTCTTCCGCGACCCGGGGCTCGCGCCCGCGGACGCCACCGAGCTGGTGCGGATCATCGCGCGGTTCCGCAAGGCGGCCGGCGATTTCGCCGACCCGTCGCCGACTCCCGACCCCCTGTGACGCGCACGACCCGCGTACCGGTGTCTCCGGCAGCGCGCGGTCGCCGACGCCGCACCCTCGGGTCGACGCGCCGCCGACTCAGCGGTGCATGAAGTTCGGGGCCCGCTTCTCGCGGAACGCCGCCATGCCCTCTTTCTGATCGGCGGTGTCGAACAGCGCCGCGAACGCCTGACGCTCGAACCGCACCCCTTCGGCCAGCGTCGACTCGAGCGCGACATCGAGCGCCGCCTTTGCCGCGTAGAGCGCCGGCAGGGGCTTCTCGGCGATCGTGCGCGCGACCGACTCCGCCTCCTCCCGCAGTTCGGCGGCGGGGACGATCCGCGAGACGAGCCCGGCGCGCTCGGCCTCGGCCGCATCGATCATGCGCCCGGTCAGCACCATCTCGGCGGCCTTGTAATACCCGAGCGCCCGCACGAGCCGCTGCGTCCCGCCCATGCCGGGGATGACGCCCAGCTGGATCTCGGGCTGACCGAACTTCGCCTGATCGGAGGCCAGGATGATGTCGCACATCAACGCCAGCTCGCACCCGCCGCCCAGGGCGTATCCCGAGACGGCCGCGATGACGGGCGTGCGCACCGCGGCGAAGCGACTCCACGCGCCGAAGTGGTCGGTGAGCGTCATGTCGAGCCCCGACTTGCCCTCCATCTCTTTGATGTCGGCGCCCGCGGCGAACGCCTTCTCCGACCCGGTGACGACGATCGCGCCGACGTCGGGCGCGTCGTCGAACGCCGTCGCCGCCGCGACCACCTCGACCATCGAGCGGGTGTTCAAGGCGTTGAGCGCTTCGGGCCGGTCGAGGGTGATCCACCCCACCCGTCCGCGCTGCTCGACCCGGATCGTCTCGTACTCGCCGGCGTGATCGGTCATGCCGCTCCCCTCGTGTCGTCCTGCTGGCATCGTCGCACGCGTCCCCGACATCGCGGAGGGGGTTCCGCTCACGCCGCGAGGACACTCCGCCCAACGATGAGCCGCATGATCTCGTTCGTCCCCTCGAGGATCTGGTGCACGCGCAGATCGCGCACGACCTTCTCGATCCCGTAGTCCTGCAGGTACCCGTAGCCCCCGTGCAGTTGCATCGCCTCGTTCGCGACCCGGAACCCGACATCGGTGGCGAACCTCTTGGCCATGGCGCAGCGGGTCGGCGCGTCGGGCGCCTTGGCATCCAGATGTTCCGCCGCGGCGTGCACGAGCAGCCGCGCCGCCTCCAGCTCGGTGGCCATGTCGGCGACGGAGAAGACGACCGACTGCTTCTCGGCGAGCGGCTCGCCGAACGTGAACCGCTCGTGCACGTAGGCGACCGCACGCTCCATCGCCCAGCGCGCGCCGCCGAGAGAGCACGCCGCGATGTTGAGGCGGCCGCCGTTGAGCGCCGCCATCGCGATCCCGAATCCGCGTCCCTCACCGCCGAGCAGGTTCTCGGCGGGAACGCGGACCTCGTCGAACACGACCTGCCGCGTCGGCTGGGCGTTCCAGCCCATCTTCTTCTCGCTGGGACCGAACGACAGCCCCGGGGCGTCGGCGGGAACGAGGAACGCGCTGATACCGCGCGCGCCCGGCTCGCCGGTGCGCGCCATGACGACGTAGACGGATGCCTCGCCGGCACCCGAGATGAACTGCTTCACGCCCGTGAGCACGAACGTGTCGCCGTGGGGAATGGCCGAGGTCGTGATCGCCGCGGCATCCGACCCCGCCCCCGGTTCGGTGAGGCAGTACGCGCCGAGATGCTCCATCGAGACCAGGCCCGGAAGCCACCGCTCGCGTTGTGCGTCGTCGCCATAGGCGTCGATCATCCAGGCGACCATGTTGTGGATCGTGAGGTAAGCGGTGACCGTCGGGTCGCCCGCGGCGAGCTCTTCGAAGATCTCCACCGCGAAACGACGCGGAAAGCCCGCACCCCCGGACTCTTCGCGCACGCAGACGCCGCCGAGTCCCAGCTCGCCGGCGCGGCGCAGAACGTCGCGGGGGAAGTGCTTCGCGGCATCCCATTCCAGGGCGTGGGGGGTCAGCTCGGTCGCGGCGAACTCGCGGACGGCGTCGAGGATGGCGGCGCGGTCGTCAGCGGTCAGGGCGTCGAGCGCGGGGGCGGGGGTGGTGTCCATGCGGCTCTCCTTCGTCGGCGACAGCATCGTCGCGAGAGCGATTTTAGATGGACGTCCAAGTAATTGCGAGGATGACAAAAGATCAGGCGGCGGCGACCCCGAACAGCGCTCCGACCGCGTACGTCGCTCCCAGCGCGAGTGCGCCGCCCATGACGGTGCGCAGGATCGCCCGGCCCCGCCGTGCGCCGCCGATCCATGCGGCCAGGTACCCCGTGATCGCCAGCGCCACGAGCACCGCGACGAACGTCAGCGGGACACGCACCGCGACCGGAGCGAGCAGGATCGTCAGCATCGGCAGGATCGCCCCGACGGTGAACGCCACGGCCGAGGCGAGCGCGGCAGCCCACGGGCTCACCACGTCTTCGGCGTCGATGTTGAGCTCGACGGCGAGGTGCGCCTTCAGCGCATCGGATGCCGTGAGCTCGGTCGCGACGCGTGTCGCGGTGTCACGGCTGAGCCCCTGCGCCTCGTACAGCCCGACGAGCTCGGCGAATTCGGCCTCGGGGTCCTCCGCCAGCTCGCGGCGTTCCTTCTGGATGAGCGCGTGCTCACTGTCGCGCTGACTCGACACCGAGACGTACTCACCGAGTGCCATCGAGATCGCCCCACCGACCAGGGCGGCGAGCCCCGCGACCAGCACGGGCCCGACCTGGTTCGTCGCACCCGCGACGCCGACGACGACCGCGGCCGTCGACACGATGCCGTCGTTCGCGCCGAGAACGCCCGCCCGCAGCCAGTTCAGGCGCTGCGCGAGCCCTTGGCGGTGGGGTTCATCGGGATGGGTTCCCGCCGGCGAGTTGGTCACGCGGCCAGGCTAGTCCTGTCTCACCCACCGGCCGCCCGCGGTGAAGGACGAGGTGACTTCGCGCACGCACCGCCCCGTCCCTTCCCGTCGTGTTCACCCCGCCGTCACCGCCGCTGGGCACAGTGAGAGAGATCGACGCCTCCGTCGATCGTGTCATCCCACCCGACACCCCGAGGACATCCATGCCTTCGACGTTCCTTCGCCGCGCCGTCGCGTTCACCGCGACCACCGCGGCGGTGTGCGCGCTCGCTCTCACGAGCGCAACGGCGGCTTCGGCCGCCATCGTCCCCGCCCCCGTCTCGAACAGCGCCCCCGGCGCGGCGATCGGCCTGACGCCGGTCGGCTCGTACGACACCGGCGTCTACAAGGAGTCGGCCGCCGAGATCGTGCAGGCCTACCGCGACCGCCTCTTCGTCGTGAACGCGCAGGCCGGCACCGTGACGGTGCTCGACAACAGCGATCCGACGAAGCCGGTGAAGCTCTTCGACGTCGCCTCGAACGGTGTCGCCAACTCCGTCGCCGTCCGCGACGACGGCCTGGGCGTCATCGCCTTCGAAGCCGACGACAAGACCGCCGCGGGCCACCTCGTCTTCTTCGACGCGAACAAGGACGACGCGGCATCCGCGGTGCTCGGCGAAGTCGCCGTCGGCGCCCTCCCCGACATGGTGACGTTCTCGAAGGACGGCGCGTACGCCGTCGTGGCCAACGAGGGCGAACCCGCCGACGACTTCTCCACCGACCCCGAAGGATCGGTGAGCGTCGTCGCCGTGGCATCCACCCTCACCGCTCCCGCGCAGAGCGCGGTGAAGACCGCGGGCTTCCGCGCGTTCGAGCCCGGTGGCACCAAGACGCTCGACCCCAAGGTCCGCGTGTTCGGTCCCGACGTCGCCGCACCCGACCAGGGCTCCACGCCGCTGTCGGCGAACCGCGTCTCGCGCAACCTCGAGCCCGAGTACATCACCGTCGACGGCACCGTGGCCTACGTCACCCTGCAGGAGGCCAACGCCGTCGCAACGGTCGACCTCGCCAAGGCCGAGGTGACCGGCATCCTGCCCCTGGGCTACAAGGACTGGGGTGCGAGCGCGCTCGACACCAGCGACAAGGACGGCGGGATCGACATCCGCGCGGTCTCGGGCCTGAAGGGCCTGTACATGCCCGACGGGATCGCGTCGTACTCGGCGAACGTCGACGGCAAGGCCGGGACCTACCTCGTCACCGCGAACGAGGGCGACGGACGCGAGTGGGGCGACTTCATCGACGAGGCCCGCATCAAGGACCTCGGCAAGAAGGACCTCGCGGCCATCTGCGAGACCTCGCCGCTCGCCGGCCGTTCCGCGGATGCCGACCTCGGACGCCTCAAGGTCGTCACCGACCTCGGCAAGACCGCCGACGGCTGCTACAGCGAGCTCTACGCGTACGGCGGCCGCTCGTTCTCGATCTGGGACACCAAGGGCACGCTCGTCTTCGACTCCGGCGACGACTTCGAGCAGAAGCTCAAGGAGGTCGCGCCCGAGCTGTTCAACGTGTCGAACGACAACAACACCGTCGACGACCGCAGCGACGACAAGGGTCCCGAGCCCGAGAACGTTGCAATCGGCGTCGTCGACGGCCGCACGTACGCCTTCATCGGCCTCGAGCGGGCGGGCGGCGTGATGGTCTACGACATCACCGACCCCAAGAACGCCACGTACGTCACGTACGTCAACAACCGTGACGCCTCCGCCGATGTGAAGACGGCCGCCGCGGGCGACCTCGGTCCCGAGGGCATCACCTTCGTCTCGGCGCTGCGTTCTCCCACCGGCATCCCGCTGCTCATCACCGGCAACGAGGTGTCCGGGTCGACCACCGTTTTCGAGGTGCGCCCGACGCAGCCGAAGACCCCCGACCTGCAGATCCTGACGATCAACGACTTCCACGGTCGTCTGCTTCAGGAGAGCGGTGGCGTCGCGGGCGCCGGTGTTCTCGCCGGCGCGGTCGAGAAGTACCGGCAGCAGAACCCGAACACGCTGTTCGTCTCGGCCGGTGACAACATCGGCGCGAGCGCGTTCGAGTCGTTCATCGACCAGGACACCCCGACCATCAAGGCGCTCAAGGCCGCGACCCTCGACATCAGCGCGGTCGGCAACCACGAGTTCGACCGCGGCTTCGCCGACCTGACCGACCGGGTCATCCCGGCGTACGGCGGCAACACGGGTGACTTCAGCGACTTCGCGCTCGGCGCCAACGTGTACGAGAAGGGCACGAAGACGCCCGCCCTCAAGCCGTACACGATCAAGGAGGTCGACGGCACCAAGGTCGCCTTCGTCGGCACCGTGACCCGGCAGACCGCCGGCATGGTCGACCCGTCGAAGATCGCCGAGATCGAGTTCGGCGACCTCGTCGAAGCGGCCAACCGCGAGGCGAAGAACGCTCGCGAAGCGGGCGCCGACATCGTGATCGTCCTCGCCCACGAAGGCTCCGAGGGCACCGACTGCACGAAGATCGCCACCGAGTCCGGCGACTTCGGCGATATGGTCCGCGGCGCATCGAGCGACGTGGATGCCATCGTCTCGGCGCACACGCACCAGAAGTACGCGTGCGAGATCGGCGGACGTTCCGTCATCCAGGCGGGTCAGTACGGCACGAACCTTGGCACGCTCGACATCGACCTCGACGACGCCGGCGAGCTCGTCTCGATCACGCCGGGGGTGCGGTCGCTGTACGACTCCACCGTCTCGCAGTGGGTCGCGTACCCGCAGACGCAGGTCGCGAAGATCGTGGCGGATGCCAAGGCCACCGCCGACGTGAAGGGCCAGGTCGAGGTGGGCCGGATCACCGGCGACATCACCCGGGCGAAGAACAACACCGGCGGAGAGGACCGCGGCGCCTACTCGACCCTCGGCAACACCGTCGCCGACGTGTACCTGTGGGCCACGAGCGAGAACCCCTCGTTCAACGGTCAGGACGCGCAGATCTCGTTCATGAACCCCGGCGGCCTTCGCGCCGACCTGCTGTACGGCACCGACAACGGCTCGGTCTCGTACCGCGAGGCGGCGAACGTGCAGCCCTTCGGCAACACGCTCGTGACCCTCTCGCTCACGGGTGCGCAGCTGAAGTCGGTGCTCGAGCAGCAGTGGCAGCCGCAGGGCGCCTCGCGTCCCGTGCTCGCGCTGGGCGTGTCGAAGGGATTCGCGTTCGAGTACGACCCCAACGCCGCAGCGGGTTCGCGCATCCTCGCGATGTCGCTCAACGGCACGCCGATCGACCTGACGAAGTCGTACCGCGTGGTCACGAACTCGTTCCTCGCGGCGGGGGGCGACAACTTCACCACCTTCGCGCAGGGGACGGGCAAGGCCGACTCGGGTCAGATCGACCTGCAGGCCACGGTGGACTACTTCACCGCCAAGGGCACGGTCGCACCGTCGCCCCTGGGTCGCGCGTACCTGAAGGGGGCGCAGCCGGTCGACGAGGGCACCACGCCCACGCCCACGCCGACGCCGACCCCGACTCCGACCCCCACCCCGACCCCGACCACTCAGCCGACGACCTCGCCCGCCGCGGTGAGCGTCACGGCGAGCGCGACGCGCGTCGAGCAGGGCGGGTCGTTCACCGTCACGGTCGCGGGCCTGAACGCCGGCGAGCAGCTGACCGCGACGCTGAACAGCACGCCGACCGCGATCACCGGCATCCCGGCCGCTGACGCGAACGGATCGGTCACGTTCCGCGTGAACGTCCCCGTGGCGCTCGAGCCGGGGACGCACACGGTGGTCATCACGCGCGCCGACGGCACGGTGCTGAGCCCGCTCGCGATCGAGGTGTTCCGCAAGGGCACCCTCGCCGCGACCGGCGCCCAGGCTCCGTGGGGCGTCGCGCTGGCGGGTGGATTCCTGCTGGTCGCCGGCGGTCTGACCTTCGCCCTGCGTCGTCGCCGCACGGCCTGACCCCGGCGCGGCAACGGCCCTCACCCCTCCGGGGTGGGGGCCGTTCCCGTTCGCGGCGGCGCCGCGCCTGCGCGCGCGAGTCGCCAGGGTTTGTCGCCCGGGCGGGGCCCGAGGCGACAAATCCTGGCGACTCGCGCCCTACGAACGGAAGCGCCGGAGCAGCGCGGCGAGGGCCTGGCCGCCGCCGATGCACATCGTCACGACGGCGTACTCGAGGTCGCGGCGCTGGAGGTCGAGGGCGGCGCGGACCGTGAGGATCGCGCCGGTCGCCCCGACGGGATGGCCGAGGGCGATCGCGCCGCCGTACGGGTTCACCTTCTCGGCATCCAGGCCCGCGTCACGGATCACCGCAACCGCCTGCGCCGCGAACGCCTCGTTCAGCTCGATCACATCGACGTCGGCCGGGGTGAGTCCGGTCTGCTCCCACAACCGCTGCAGCGCGAGCACCGGGGCGTAGCCCATGATCTCGGGGTCGACGCCCGCCGTGGTGACGGCCTCCAGCGTCGCGAGGCCCGCGAGGCCCTGTGCGCGCACGTCGTCCTCGCGCATCAGCACGGTCGCGGCGGCACCGTCGTTGATCCCCGACGAGTTCCCCGCCGTGACCGTCCCCTCGCGCTCGAACGCGGGCCGAAGCCCCGCGAGCACCTCGCTGGTCGTCCCGGGCCGCGGATGCTCGTCGACCGACACCTCGACCGGCCTCTTCCCGCCGGTCGTCACGGGCACGATCTCCTCCGCGAACGCCGCCCGGGCGGCATCCGTCGAAGCCCTCCGCTGGCTCTCCACGGCAAAGGCGTCCTGCTCTTCCCGCGACACGGAGTACCGGG
This sequence comes from Microbacterium mcarthurae, assembly GCF_046064585.1. Lineage (NCBI taxonomy): Bacteria > Bacillati > Actinomycetota > Actinomycetes > Micrococcales > Microbacteriaceae > Microbacterium > Microbacterium mcarthurae. Next base: position 185,627 of record NZ_JAROCE010000002.1, read on the forward strand.
ATGCCACGGTCTCAGCGGTCGTGCCCATGTGCCGGCCGCTGAAGGGGTCGGTGAGGATGGCGAGCGTGCCGTCGAGGAGCGTCCGGTCGCCGAGCCTCGCGTTGCCGCGGGCACCGTACTCGAGGAACGGCGTGCGCGACATGCTTTCGTCGCCACCGGCGACCACGACGTCGACGCCGCCCCACCGCAGTTCTTGCGCCCCCGACCAGATCGCCTGAAGCCCCGACCCGCACAGACGGTTCACGGTGAAGGCCGGGACGCGGGTCGGCAGCCCCGCCGCGAGCGCGACGCGGCGGGCGTTGTACGCGTCGGGTCCGTTCTGCGCAATACAGCCCATGACGACCTCGTCCACGGCATCCTTCGGCACACCCGCGCGGTCGAGCGCCGCGGTGACCGCAACGGCCCCGAGCTTGTGCGCGTCTACGCTCGACAGCGCGCCGCCGAACGAGCCGATCGGGGTGCGCGCGCCCGAGACGAGGACGATGCGAGAAGCGTTCGGCGCCATGGGGACCTCCGGGAAGAAGCGGGGATGACAGCATTGTGCCTCGCGCGGCATCCGGGGGCATGCGATGGCCCGCGCGACACTGGCGGGCGCCCCAGGGCCGCTGCCAGACTGACCGCATGCTCGTCACGACCATGAACGATGTCCCCGGCCGTCAGATCGTCGAGGTCTACGGAGAGGTCACCGGCCTGACGGTGCGCGCCCGCAACATCGGCGTGCAGTTCGGCGCGGGGCTCAAGTCGATCTTCGGCGGTGAACTGGAGGGGCTCACCAAACAGCTCCAGGAGAGCCGCGATGAAGCCAAGCAGCGCCTGATCGAGCAGGCACAGGCCCTCGGCGCGGATGCCGTGATCGCGATGCGCTTCGACACCAGCGAGGTCGCACAGAACTTCCAGGAAGTCGTCGCGTACGGCACGGCCGTGAAGCTCGGCTGAGGGGCTCAGCGCCAGGACTCCAGCGTCGTCGGGACGGATGCCAGGGTCGCCACGGCCGCGTCACGGTCGGCGCGGGCGAGGGTGAGCGCTGCGACGACGAGCGACGCGCAGACGCCGGCGAGGGCGTCCACGGCATCCGGCGAGAGATCGGGGCGACGGTCGGCGACGGCGGAGCGAATGGCGGCCCGCATCTCGGCGGCGTAGCCGGACACGAGCGCGCGGATGTCGTCGTCGTCCGACGCCAGTGGCGATGCTCCGGCGTTGAGCAGGAGGCATCCCAGGCGAGCGCGGGAACTGTCGGCCGCGATCGCCGCGCGCATCTGTTCGACGTAGGCCTCGAGAGCGCCCGGGTCTCCCCCGCCCAGCGGTCGCAGGCGCGTTCGCACGACATCGTCGAGGTATCCGGCGAGCACCGCGTCGAAGAGTCCGCGCTTGCTGCCGAACGCGTTGTAGAGGCTGGAGCGGGTCAGGCCGGTGGCGTCTTCGAGTTCGGCGATCCCCGTCTCGGCGTAGCCGTGCTGCCAGAACACATCGCGCGCGGCGTCGACGACGGCGCGGCGGTCGAATGTCGGCATCCTGCCCATGGGTTTCCTTCTTCCCGGTCGAGGCCTATATTAGACCGGTCGTTACAAAATAACCACGCAAGGAGAGACATGCGCGCGATCGTGCACCCCCAGATCGGCGAACCCGCCGATGTTCTGACCGTCGATGAGGTCGCGACCCCCGAGCCCGGCCCCGGCCAGGTGCGTCTGCGGGTGACGCTCTCGCCGATCCACAACCACGACCTGTGGACGATCCGCGGCGACTACGGCTTCAAGCCCGACCTCCCCGCCCGCGCCGGCACCGAGGCCGTCGGCATCATCGACGCGATCGGCGAGGGCGTCGACGGGCTCGAGGTGGGCCAGCGCGTCGCCACCGGCGGCACCTTCGGCGTCTGGGCCGAGTACGTCGTCGCCCCGGCCGCGGGCCTCATCCCCGTCGCCGACGCCCTCCCCGACGAGGTGGCCGCGCAGCTCGTATCCATGCCGTTCAGCGCCATCAGCCTCCTGCACTCCCTCGACCTCACACCCGGCGACTGGATCGTGCAGAACACCGCCAACGGAGCCGTCGGGCGCATGGTCGCGCAGATCGCGCGGGCGCGTGGCATCCACGTCCTGGGGCTGGTCCGTCGACAGAGCGCCGTCGACGAGCTCGCCGAGCAGGGCATCGACAACGTCGTGTCCACCGACGCCGACGACTGGCGCGAGAAGGCTCTCGCGATCGCCGACGGCGCGCGGATCGTCGCGGGCGTCGACTCGGTGGGCGGCTCGGCGAGCAACGACGTGCTGTCGCTGCTGTCTGACAACGGCACGCTCGTCATCTTCGGCTCGATGGGCGCCGGGAAGCTCGAACTCTCCACCGGCGACATCATCTTCCGCCAGGCGACCGTGAAGGGATTCTGGGGCAGCGTCGTCAGCAAGACGATGGATGCCGAAACCCGCGGCGCCCTCTTCGGCGAGCTGTCGCGCTACCTCGCCGACGGTACGGTCACCCTGCCCGTCGCGGCGACCTTCGACCTCGACGACATCCGCGAGGCCGTGACCGCGAGCCTGTCGCCGCGCGTCGGCAAGGTGCTTCTGCGCCCGTGAGCCCGGGCGGGCGCCGCCGCCCCTGGGTCGGCGCCCGCCCCGCGCCCCGCGCCAGGGCCCGCCCCGCACTTCAGTGTCCACAACACGCGGACACACCCCGCCCCGCGCCGCATGTCTTGGACACTCAACGCCGAAACGCGACCCCGCGCCCCGCACCCCGCGCTGGCGCCGCCCCGCTGCTCGCCTACGCCGCCGGTCGGCTACGCGAGCAGGCGCTCGAGCGCGTCGAGGAGGGGGCGCTGGCCCTTGACGAGGCGGTCGCGGGCGGCATCCAGACCCGTCCACTCCGCGCGGTCGACCTCGGGGAAGGATGCCGTGCGGCCCGAGCGCGGGGGCCACTCCATCTCGAACTCGCCGAACGTGAAGCCCGACTCCGGAAACGCCGCGCCATCGGCGGCGAACACCACGAGCTTCTTGCTCGATGACGCCGCGAAGGTGCCCAGTTCGGCCCACTCCGAGGCCGGGGGTTCGAGGCCGAGCTCCTCGCGGAACTCGCGGAACGCGGCATCCCGGGGCTCCTCGTCGCCGGGAATGAACTCGCCCTTCGGGATGGACCACGCACCGTCGTCTTTGCGGGCCCAGAACGGTCCGCCCATGTGCGTGATGAGAACCTCGAGAGCGGGATGCCGCCGGTACAGCAGCAGTCCCGCACTCCACGCGGCCATCAGACGCCCGCCGGGATGCGGACCGCTTCGTCGGCGATCACGTCCGCGCGCTTTCGGAACGTCCTCGCGGTGACGCGGTCGAGTGCGACCTGGGTGCGCATCCGCTCGGCCTTCTCGTACAGCGACGGGCCGCCGAAACCGGTGAGCACCTTCACCAGAACCGGAAGCAGCTCGATCATGAAGAACAGGGCTGCGATGAGCCAGTGCGCCCAGCGCAGCGTCGGTTCACGCTCCGACAGCCGTTCGAGCGCCGAGATCTGGCTCAGCAGGCCCACGGCGCCGGCGTTGCCGTCGGCGACGGACGCCGCTCGATCGTTGTAGGCCGTGAGCGCCGCCTCGTACTGCGCACGCGCCGCCGGCAGCTGATCCTGCGCCTGCTGCTTGTTCCGGTCCGCCGATGCGGCGGCCGCCTCGGCACCCGCCGAGTTCGCCGCGGCGAGACCCGACTGCGCCTGCTGCAACTGCGCCGACAGGGCGTCGTACGCCGACTGGGCCTGCGCGAGCTGGGCCTGCGCGGCATCCGAACTCGCCCCGTCGCCGGCGACGCCGGTACATCCGGGCACCTCGCCCGCACCCTCGCCCGTCAGCTCGCACTGGTACACCGCCCGGGCCTGATCGATGACCTGCTGCTGCGCGGCGAGCTGCTGCGTGAGCTGATCGACGCTCTGCTGCGCCGCGGCGGCTTCCGCCGAGGTGGAGGACGTGCCGGCGACGATGCCCGTCGCGGCCTGATTCTCCAGCGCGGCGACCTGGGCGCTGGCGGCATCCAGAGCCTGCTTCTCGGGGCCGTTGGCCACGGCATCCTGGTCGGAGAGCGCCTGCGTGACGTTGGTGGAGTTCACCTCGCGGTTGATGTCGTTCTGGAACACCTGCAGCACGAGAGGCTCCGCCACCACGATGCCGATGAGCGCCGCCATGATGACGCGCGGGAACGCCAGGCCCAGGAGCCGGAAGATGTTCTTCGTCGAGCGCATCGTCGAGGTGAGGAAGCGGTCGAGGTTGAAGATGATCAGACCCCACACCAGCGCGAGCGGGATCGCGAGCAGGATGCTCACACGCACACCGGTGAGCAGGGCGAACATCATCGACAGGGCCGAGACCAGCGCAGTGCCCAGAAGCACGAGGAACATCTGAACGAAACGCGGAACCTCTTCGGGCACTTCGTCGAGCACGTCGTTGTCGGCACCGCCCAAGACCGCCATGCGCCGCACGAGCGACAGGCTCGGCCGACGCGGGTCGGCACGCCGCAGCCGCGGCGGGCGGGGGTCGGATGCCACGGGCGCGGGGAACGGCGCCGCTTCGGGCGCCGCGGACTCGACGTCGGGGCGCGAGGTGTCGGGGCGCGAGGTGTCGGCGGGCTCGGTGTCGGCGGGGACCGCGGCGCGCGGCGCCTCCTCGAACTCCGGATCCGGCCACTCGAACGGGGCCGTGTCGCCGTCGCCGGCGGGCGGGGCACCCCAGGGTTCGGTGGGATCGCCGGGGGTCACGTCGTCGGCCGAGGCGGAGCCGGCGTCGTCACGCTGCTGGGCGAGGATGTCGTCGAGGTACTGGGGCTCGCGGTCATCGTCCGTCGTGAACTCGATGCGGCCGTCGGAACCGAAGCGGCCCGGCCGGTGAGCGGAAAAGGACATTCGCACAGGGTACGACGCCCATCCTGTTGCTCTCCTGAGCGGGCCGGGGGTTCACCCCGGAGCAGCGCAGCGCCCGGATGCGCGAAAGCGGGCCGGGCGCCACCGCCCGGCCCGCCCGTCCGCCTGTCAGACCAGGCGCTTCTTCGGCGACACCTCGTACGTGTTGTCGGCGTCGGAGAACACCGCGTCACCCAGTGCGGTGTCGATCGCCGCCAGGGTGTCGGCGTCGAGCGTCACACCGGAGGCCTTCACGGTGTCGGCGAGCTGTTCGGGACGCGAGGCACCCACGAGCGCGGCGGCGATGTTCGGGTTCTGCAGCACCCACGCGATCGCCATCTGCGGCAGGGAGAGCCCTGCCCCTTCGGCGATCGGCTTGAGCCGCTGGACGGCCTCGAGCACGTCGTCGCGGAGGAACCGCTTGATGAAGGTCGCTCCGCTCTTCTCGTCGGTGGCGCGGGATCCGTCGGGCACGGGCTGACCGGGCAGGTACTTGCCGCTCAGCACGCCCTGCGCCATCGGCGACCACACGATCTGCGAGATGCCGAGCTCTTCGCTGGTGGGCACGACCTTGCCCTCGATGACACGCCACAGCATCGAGTACTGCGGCTGGTTCGAGATCAGCTGGATGCCGAGCTGCTTCGCCAGCGCGTGCCCCTCGCGCAGCTGCTCGGCGGTCCACTCGGACACACCGATGTAGAGCGCCTTGCCCTGGCGGACGATGTCGGCGAAGGCCTGGAAGGTCTCTTCGATCGGGGTCTCGTAGTCGAAGCGGTGCGCCTGATAGAGGTCGACGTAGTCGGTGCCGAGACGCTTCAGGGAACCGTTGATCGAGTCCATGATGTGCTTCCGACTCAGGCCCGTGTCATTGGGGCCGCCGGGACCGGTCGGGAAGTACACCTTGGTGAAGATCTCGAGCGACTCGCGCCGCTGACCCTCGAGGGCCTTGCCGAGCACGACCTCCGCCGCGGTGTTGGCGTACGTGTCGGCGGTGTCGAACGTCGTGATGCCGGCGTCGAGCGCGGCGTGCACCGTCTTGATGGCGGCGTCGTCACCGACCTGCGAACCGTGCGTCACCCAGTTGCCGAGGGTGATCTCCGAGATCTTGAATCCACTGTTGCCGAGGTAGCGATAACCGACCATGGGTCCACGCTATCGGCGGCATCCGACATCGGGCCCGTTGCCCGCGTTCCGAATCGCCCGACGCCCGAATGCCGCTACGCATAAACACGACCGGCGCACATAAACGCGCTGAGAACGCGTTTCTGCATATAGATCGCGTTTATGCGCGGCAGACTGACTTCCCACCGGCGTCCCCGCGGCGCCGGGGCGTCAGCCGACGGGCGTCTCGGCCGCGGCCGCTTCGTCGTCCTCGGTCGCGACGAGCTGCCCGCACGCGCCGTCGATCTCTTTGCCGCGGGTGTCGCGCAGCGTCGTCGGAATGCCGGCGTCGTTGAGACGGCGCACGAACTCGTTCTGCACGGGCACCTCGGACGCGGTCCAGATCGACCCGGGCGTCGGGTTCAGCGGGATGGGGTTCACGTGCACCCAGCCACGGCCGCGGGCGTTGAGCTTCTCGGCCAGCAGATCGGCACGCCACGCGTGGTCGTTCATGTCTTTGATGAGGGCGTACTCGATCGAGACGCGGCGCCCGGTCTTGTCGAAGTAGGCGCGCGCGGCATCCAGGGCCTCATCGACCTTCCAGCGGGAGTTGACCGGGATGAGCTCGTCGCGCAGACCGTCGTCGGGAGCGTGCAGCGACAGGGCGAAGGTCACCGGGATGTCCTCGTTCGACAGCTTCGTGATCGCCGGCACCAGACCCACGGTCGAGACCGTGATGCCGCGCGCGCTCATGCCCAGGCCGTGCTCTTTGTCGACCATCACGCGCACCGACTGCATGAGCCGGGCGTAGTTGGCGAGCGGCTCGCCCATGCCCATGAAGACGATGTTCGTCACGCGCTCGTCCTCGTGCCCCACCTTTCGGGGGTCGCCGAGCCCGCCCGCGCGGATGAGCGCGTTCGCGCGCACCACCTGGTCGACGATCTCGGCGGCCGACATGTTGCGGGTGAGGCCCGCCTGACCGGTCGCGCAGAACGGGCAGTTCATGCCGCACCCGGCCTGACTCGACACGCACAGCGTGATGCGTCCGGGGTAGCGCATGAGCACCGACTCGACCAGCGCACCGTCGTGAAGCTTCCACAGGAACTTGATCGTGTCGCCACGGTCGGTCTCGAGGCGGCGCACCTCGGTGAGCAACGGCGGAAGGAGCCCCGCGACGAGCTCTTCACGACCGGATGCCGGCAGGTCGGTCATCGCAGCGGCATCCGACGTGTAGTGGGTGAAGTAGTGCTTCTCGAGCTGCTTCGCGCGGAAGCCCGGAAGGCCCAGCTCTTTGACCTTGGCCACGCGCTCTTCGGCGGTGAGGTCGGCGAGGTGAACGGGTGGCTTACCGCGCTTGGGGCTGGCGAACTGCAGGAGCGGACGCCCTGTCTCGTCCTTCGCCTGCTGCCAGCCTTCGGTCTTCGGGCGGACCTGGCGCGGCTTCGTCTCGCGGATCGCGGTGTCGGCCGGCGCCCCCGCGGGGCGCGCCTGCCGGGGCGTGGTCTCGCGCACGGGGGTCTGATCGGTCATATCTTCCAGGGTACCGGCGGCCACCTGCGCCGCGGCTGGACGCCCCGGGGACCATCAGGGCACGACACAACGCAGGAAGATCCGGATGCCACAGCCCGGGCGCCCCGGCATCCTGCGGTCTTGCCGGAGTTGTGCGGCCGTTTCTCCTCCGCTGTGTCCTCGGGCGGCTCGGACACCGGCGACCGGTACGGTGGCAGCGACCCGGCTCCGCAGCCCCGCCCCGCGGGCACCGCCGCGCGGGCCCCGCCGCGCGCGGAGCACGGGTCCGCCGCCCACCCCACGGAGAACACATGCCCCGTATTGCCTTCCTCGACGTCGACGGCACGATCATCGAGCACGGCTCGGCGATCGCCCCCTCGACGATCACCGCCATCCGCCAGGCTCGCGCGAACGGCCACCTCGTGTGGCTGTGCACGGGGCGCGCCGACGGCGACATCCATCCCGACGTCCGGGCGATCGGCTTCGACGGGGCGATCAGCAACGGCGGCGCGTACGCCACACGTGACGGCGCCCTCCTCGTGGAGCACCCGATGCCCCGCGACGATGTGGCGGCGATCGAGACGTACTTCGAGGCGCACGGCATCCATTACTTCCTGCAGACGCACGAGGCGGTGTTCGCCTCCCCGGGCGTCGAGCCGGTGATGCGCGAGTACGTGCAGAAGCGTCTCGCGGCCCGCGCGGCCGAGCTCGCCGCGCTCGGACACCCGGCGCCCGCGACGGGCCCGATCCCGCGCACCCGGCCGCTGGCCGAGGTCGACCGCGACCGTGTCGCGAAGGCCGTGTTCGTCAGTCCCTCGACCGACACCGTCGCTCACGCCGCCGCGGAGCTCGGCCCCGGGTTTCATGTCATCCCGGGGTCCATCCCGCTTCCGGGCGGCTCGAACGGCGAGATCGGTCAGGCGGGTGTCACGAAGGGCTCGGCGATCGTGGAGGTGCTCGGCATCCTCGGGTTGGACGCGACGGATGCCATCGGCATCGGCGACAGCTGGAACGACGTCGAGATGTTCGAGGTCGTCGGAACCCCCGTCGCGATGGGCAACGCCCCGGTCGAGCTGCAGCGCCTGGCCGGTCGCGTGACCACGTCGGTGCTCGAGGACGGTGTGCACAACGCCTTCGCCGAGCTCGGTCTGCTCTGACGGCGCCGGCCGCGATCGCGCGAAGGCATCACCACCCCGCATAAACGCTGTCCGCGCGCAGAAACGCGCTGCCCACGCGTTTATGCGCGCCGAAAGCGTTTATGCGGACCACCGACCGGGCGGCCGACCCGGCGGAACCGCGGACCACCGACCGGGCGGCCGACCCGGCGGAACGGCGCACCCCCGACCGGGCGGCCGACCCGGCGGAACCGCGCGCCACGGACCGGGCGGACGGCCCGGCGGAACCGCGCACGACCGACCGGGCGGCCCCGGCGGAACGGCGCACCCCGACCGCAGGGCAGCGGGTCAGTCCAGGAAGATGTCGGGGTACATCGCGGCGTCGGGGGTGCCCGGCACCGCGGCGTAGCCGGAGAAGTCCGTCACCCCGGCGGCCTCGAGCACGTCCTCGACGATCAATGTCCGGCCGGTCAGCTCGCGCGAGGGCGACGTCAGCACCTCGTACGCGGCATCCGCGTAGATCTCGGGCGTCCGCGACACGGCCATGAGCCGGTCGCCTCCGATGACGTTCTGCACCGCCGCGGTCGCGATCGTCGTCCGCGGCCACAGGGTGTTGGCCGCGATACCGTCGCCGGCGAACTCCTCGGCGATGCCCAGCGTCGCCATGGTCATGCCGAACTTCGCGAGGGAGTACCCGGTGTGCGCTCCGAGCCACTTCGGCGTGACGTTCAGCGGCGGCGAGAGCGAGAGGATGTGGGGGTTCGCGGCATCCCTCAGCTGCGGGATCGCCGCGCGTGAGAGCAGGAACGTTCCGCGGACGTTGACGTCCTGCATGAGGTCGTACTTCTTCGTCGCGAGGTCGAGCGACCCCGACAGGTCGATCACGCTGGCGTTGTTCACGACGATGTCGATGCCGCCGAACTCACCGACCGTGCGGAGGACCGCCTCGGTGATCGACTCCTCGTCGCGCACGTCACCCACGATGGGCAGGGCCCGGCCGCCCGCGGCGCGGATCGCCTCGGCCGCGGTGTGGACGGTGCCCTCGAGCTTCGGGTGCGGGGTGTCGGTCTTGGCCAGCAGGGCGACGTTCGCGCCGTCGCGTGCCGCCCGCAGAGCGATCGCGAGCCCGATGCCGCGGCTCCCGCCGGACATCAAGATGGTCTTGCCCGTGAGTGGGCCCACGCCGGCGGAGGCTCCGGGCGCCGCACCGGCGGCGGCTGGAGGGTCGGTGGGGATCATGAGCGTCCTTTCGCGGAGGCGGCGGCGAAGGCGGCGACCCGCGCCCGCGCCTCGGGGGTGTCGAAGGCCGCGCCGATCGTGGCGGCCTCATCGGCGAGATTGTCGGCGAACGACCGCCCCGCACCGACGCGCACCAAGCGCGTCGCCTGGCCGAAAGCGGCCGTCGCCCCGTCGAGCCAGAACCGGGCGATCTGCTCGACCCGCGTCGGAAGATCACTGGATGCCACCACCTCGGCGACCAACCCCCAGTCGAGGGCTTCCGCGGCGTCGAGCATGCGGTCCTGCAGGAGGAGCTGAAGCGCTCGGCGCTGCCCGATGGCCGCGGGCAACAGCGTCGACACGCCCAGGTCGGGCGTCAGTCCGATGTTGGCGTAGCGGCTGACGAAGCGAGCGTTGTCGCTGGCGACGACGTAGTCGGCGGTGAGCATAAGCCCGAGTCCCCCGCCGGCGACCGCCCCCTGGACAGCCGCGACCATCGGCAGCGGCGCCTCGACGAACGTGCGGATGCCGTCGTGGATCGCCTCCGCGGTCGCCGTCACCTCCGCCCCAGCCGCGCCGGTGGTCGCCATCGCCACGACGTCGCCGCCGGCGCAGAACGCGGGGCCGTTGGCATCCAGGATCACCGCCACGATTGAGGGATCCGACGTGACCTCGTGCGCGACATCGCGCCAGCGGCGGGCCATGGGGAAGTCCATCGCGTTGAGCGAGGCGGGGCGGTCGAAGGTGACGCGCGCGAGAGAGCCCTCGACACGGAGCAGGATGCCGTCGGTCATTTCGGCGCCATCCGGATCGCGCCGTCGAGGCGGATCGTCTCGCCGTTGAGGTAGCCGTTGTCGACGATCGCGAGCACGAGCCGGGCGTACTCGTCCGGGGCGCCGAGGCGGGAGGGATACGGCACCTGCTGACCGAGGGAGTCCTGAGCGGCCTGCGGCAGGCTCTTGAGCATCGGGGTCTCCATGATGCCGGGGGCGACCGTGACGACCCGGATGCCGTGACGCGCGAGCTCCCGCGCGATCGGCAGTGTCATCGCGTGAACGCCCCCCTTGCTGGCGGCGTAGGCGGGCTGCCCGATCTGCCCATCGAAGGCCGCGACGCTGGCGGTGTTGACGATCACGCCGCGGTCGCCGCCCTCGCTCGGTTCATCGGCTGCCATGATCGCGGAGGTCTGCGCGATGACGTTGTACGTCCCGACGAGATTGATGCGCACGAGCCGCTCGAAATCGGCGAGCGGCGTGGGCCGCAGATCGCGGTCGAGCACCTTCGCCGGCGGGGCGATGCCCGCGCAGTTCACGACGACCCGCAAGGGGCCCGATCCGGCGGCGACGGCCGCGGCCGCGGCGACCTGGTCGGCATCGGTGACGTCGGCCGCGGCGAAGAGCCCGCCGACCTCGCTCGCGACCTCCGACCCCGCCGAAGAGGGCAGATCGACGATCGTCACCCGGGCGCCGGCGGCGGAGAGGCGGCGGGCCGTGGCGAGCCCGAGTCCGGAAGCGCCCCCGGTGACGAGGGCGGATGCACCCGTGATGTCCATGCGTTCTCCTTCGAAGCAGAAACCGAGTGTCACTTTACCCGGGACTCAGGATCGCAGCGAACGACCTCGACGCCAGGAGCGCAGCCGCACCGGATGCGTACGCACCGCGGCGGTGGACACGCCGTCGGCCAGGAGAGCGACCTCGTCGGCACTCCACCCGTACTCAGCCCGCGCCACCTCGGCCAGTGTGACGACCGCGTGCGACAGACTCACCTCGACGCCGCGGGGCACGTCGACGGCGTCGGGGTCGAGGGAGCGAGCCGCGGCGCGCAGATCGCGCACCAGACCTCGAACCCGGTCGGGGCCGTACGCGGCCGAGGCGAGCCTCCAGTCGCCGATGACGACGATCGCTCCGGGGGCCCGATCCCGACGCGCCTGCGGCGACGGATCGCTCGCCGTTCGCAGCTGCAGCACGGCCACTCCGAGCGCCAGCACGACCAACCCGCCCACCACCGTCGCCGGGACGAACGAGAACATCGCGGCATAGAGTCGCGATCCCCACCCCGCGACCGCGGCGACGACAAGACGCAGGACGGAGAAGACGGCGTAACCCCCCGATGCGAAAGCGATGATCCGCATCGCCGAGGCGGGCAGCGCCAGCGACCGCGCCGCGACCCACGCGCACGCCGCGCAGGTCGCCGCGAGAACCGCGACCTTCACCCCCAGCGAGCCCGGCAGAGGAACGAAAGCGGTGACACCGGCGACACCGATGGCGAGGAGGAACGCAATGATCGACGGCCACAGGAACGCCGCCCCGTCGAGCGTGCGCACCGCCACGAGGAGCAGGAGCGGGACGAGCACCATGCACATGTCGCCGACCGCGAGCGAGGCGACCCCTCCCCCGCTCCCGTACACGAGGTACAGCACGCTGGCGCCGACGGCGGCGATGCCCGCGGCGGCGACGAACCGCAGGAACAGCGTGAGCGTCCCCGGCGTGCCGAGGTGGAGCATGGTCACGATGAGCACCGCAGCGACGACCGCGACGCTGATGACGATCAACGTGAGCAACAGTGCCACAACGCACGTCTCCCCCCGCTGGTCGCCCCGGGTACCCGGTCGCGCGGCCTACAGCGTAGCCCGCACGCCCTCGATGTCGGGCCGCGTTCACCCGATCCATAACCCCATCGTTCGGTCGCGCGTTCTAGGCTCGAGGGATGCCCTTCCACCTCGAGCGGGTCGCGCTCGACGATCCGCGCGCGGTCGCACTCCGCGGCATCCTGGACGCCGATCTCGACGAACGCTACCGCGACGCCGACGCCGACGACCCGCCCGGGATGGCCGAGGAACGGGCGGCGGCGTTGGCCGTGCACGGCGACGACGTGATCGCGACCCTCCTCGCGGTGGATGCCGACGGCACCGCGATCGGGCACGTCCTGCTGCGCCGACTCGGGGAGGAATGGGAGCTCAAGCGCCTCATCGTCACGGCCGCAGCACGCCGACGCGGAGTGGGTCGCGCCCTCACCGACGCCGTCGTGTCGATGGCGCGTGACGGCGGCGCACGCCGGGTGATCCTGCAGAGCGGTCGAATGCAACCGGAGTCCCTCGCCCTGTACGTCGCGGCGGGCTTCACACCCATCCCGGTCTATGAGCCGTACATCGCGACGATGCCGCGGTCGCTGTGCTTCGAACGGGTGCTCTGAGCGCTCACCCCCCGACGAAACGGAACGCCCCCGTCGTCACGGCGGCGGTCAACGCCGCTGCCATGAGCGCCACCGCACCGAAGAGGGCGGCGCCGTCGCGGGGATGCAGCCGCGACGGACGGGCCCACGTGCGTTCGGCGGGGGCGCCGAATCCGCGGGCCTCCATCGCCGTGGCGAGGGTGGTGCCGCGGCGAACGGCGAAGACGAGCAGCACGAACGCCATGGAGAGGAAGCGGCGGAGGGCGCCGCGGTCGCCGAGTCCGCGCGCGCGACGCGCGAGCGTCATGGTGCGCCAGTCGTCGACGAACAGCCCCACCGTCCGCGCTCCGGCGAGCACCCCGAGCACGAACCGTGCGGGGAGCTTCGCCACCTGCGCGAGGGCGTCGGCCAGCTCCGTCGGGTCGGTACGTCCGAAGAGCAGGATGGTGGGCAGCCCCAGCGCCAGCACCCGGACGAGCACCGCGCCCGACAGGGCGATGGAGTCGTCACTGACCGTGGCGAACAGGAACGTTCCGTACACCGTGCCGCCGGGCTGCGCGTAGAGCAGCATGCTCAGCGCGGCGACGGGAGCGAAGACGGCCACCGGGATCATGCGACGCAGCACCGTGGCGTAGGTGAGTCCGGTCAGCGGCACGCACAGGAGCTCCAGCACGACCGCGGTGGCCGCGCTGACCGCGTCGAGCGTGACGAACAACGGCACCGACAGCGCGAGCGCGATGAGGATGCGCGTGACCGGGTTGACCCCGTCGATCCAGGCGACGGAGCGGTCACGAGACGTGATCGTCGCCGTCACGCCGCACCCGCCAGTGTGACGCGGTGCTGGCCCAGATGACGGACGACATCGGCATCGTGCGTGACAGCGATGACGCTGCGTCCTCGCGCGATCTCCCGCTGGAGCAGGCCGACCAGCTCGCTCCACCCCCGGCGGTCCTGCCCGAAGGTCGGCTCGTCGAGCACGATGATCTCCGGCGACGACGCCAGCACGGTCGCCACCGACAGACGGCGCTTCTGCCCGCCCGAGAGCGTGAAGGGGTGCGCCTCGGCGAGGGATGCCAGGTCGAGCCGCTCGAGCAGCTCATCGACGATCGCGTCGACCTCGGCCGCCGGCATCCGCAGCGCCCGGGGGCCGACGGCGAGCTCGTCGCGCAGCGTGGTCGCGAGGAACTGGTGCTCGGGCTCCTGGAACACCGTGCCGATGCGGGTCAGGAGCTCGGTCGAACGCCACCGCGACGGCCGCCGCACGCCCCGCGCGGCGAGGCGATCGGCCGCGACGACCTCGCCGTCGAGCTCGGGCAGGAGTCCTGCGAGGGTCAGCGCCAGCGTCGACTTTCCGGCGCCGTTGGGTCCCGTCACCACGGTCCCCGCCGCCTCCGGCACGGCGACGTCGAGCCCCGAGAGGACCGGCGCCCGCCGCTCGCGACCGATGGCGAGGCGCGTCGCCTGCAGCGAGGCATCCCTCGTCGACGACACCGGCGCGAGCACGGGGAGGTCGACCGCGCGTCCGGGAACCCACACCCCTGCCGCGGCGAGTGCGTCGCCGTGCTGGCCGAAGACCCAGGCGGGCGGTCCGTCGGCGAGGAGCCCTCCCCCCGGGGCGAGGACGACGACCCGCGTGACCATGTCGGCCCACACCGCCGTGCGGTGCTCGATGAGCACGAGGGTCGTCTCCTCGCGCGCGACCACCCTCTCCACCGCCGTACGCACCTCGCGGACACCGTCGGGGTCGAGGTTGGCGGTCGGTTCGTCGAGCAGCAGCAGGCCCGGTCGCATGGCGAGGACGCCCGCGAGCGCCAACCTCTGCTTCTGTCCGCCGGACAACGCCTTCGTCGGGCGATCCAGGGGCACGTCCAGTCCGACGGATGCCAGGGCCTCGATGACGCGGCCCGGAATCTGGTCGGCGGGCACACCGAGGTTCTCGCACCCGAAAGCGACGTCGTCGCCGACTTTCGAGAGCACGACACCGGCCTCGGGGTCCTGCAGGACGAGGCCGATGCGACCGCGCTGCGCCTCGGGCGCGGCACCGTCGACGCGGATGGCACCGGTGGCTTCGCCCTCGTCGCTGCCGCCCAGGAGACCGGCGAGCCCCGCCAGGAGCGTCGTTTTCCCCGCACCGGAGGCCCCGAGGAGAAGCACCCGCTCACCGGGCTCGATGGTGAGGTCGATGTCTCGGGTCGCGGGAAGACGCCGGCCGGCGTACCTCCACCCCCAGCCGTCGACCTCGACGCGCGCGGGATGCGGCATCAGACCTCGCGGCGGCGTTCGCGTCCCGCGGCGAACCGGCTGAGCGCGCCGCTGGCGGCGAGACCCCGCACCAGCAGCCACCCCACGACACCCGCGAGCACGGCGCCCGAGACGACGAGTGTGCCGAGGTACAGGAGGTTGAACTCGAGCGTCTTCAGGATGTTCGGCGAGCTGCCCCAGAAGAACTCCAGCACCCACGCTCCGACTCCGGCGCCCACCCCGGCGAGCATCGCCACGGGAAGAGTGAAGCGCAGGTAGAGGAAGGCGAGGAAGATCAACTCCGCGCCGAGGCCCTGGGCCAGGCCCGAGAAGATCGTGCTGATGCCCCAGACGTTGCCGATGAGGGCGGACACGATCGCGGCGACCAGTTCGACCAGGAGCGCCGCGCCGGGCTTGCGGATCACGAGGCCCCCGACGACGCCGCCGAGGAGCCAGATGCCGACGGCGATGCCGCCGAGGCCGGGCGTCAGGCCATCCATCGCGGCGAACCACAGGCCGCCGACGGTGTTCCAGCCCCAGAAGATCAGGCCGATCGCGACACCGAGGACCGCGGCGACGACGATGTCGACCACCCGCCACCGGAAACGATCGGACGTGACGACGGCGGGCGCCGTCCGGGCAGACGTGGACGTGTGCATTTTCTCTCCTCCCTGCGCCGGCATGATCCGGATCAGGTTCGACGGTCGAAGCGTGGGTCGCTTCCTCTCAGCCCGGCTCACCGGACTCCCGTGGTTGTGGTTCCCGAGTATAGAGCCGTCACCGGGGTAGCGTGGGCGGGTGCACGACCAGACCCCGGCCACGCGGCGCGAGCTCCGCGCCGCCCAGGCCGATCGGTCGACGGCGACCGGGGCGGAGGAGCCGGCAGCGGCGTCCATGCCAGAACTGGCGCGCACCCCGGCCCACCCCGACGGGCCGGCCCCCGCCGGAGATGTTTCCGCCGCACACCTCCCGGCCCCGGAGGCCCCCGCCGCCCCCGTCGCGGACGCCCCCGCCGCCTCCGCCGCAGAGGCCTCCGCCGCCCCCGTGGCCTCCGCCGGAGAGGCCGCTGCGCCGTCCTCGGAGCGCGTCCTCATCGGTGGCCCGATCGCTCTGACGTGGGTCGATCCGGTCGCGGCGACGGCGCCGCGTTCCGCGCCCGAGTTCGCGCTGACACCCACCGGCCCGCGCTCCCCCGACCTGCTCGCGGGTCGCCGCCGCCGCGCCCTCCGGCCCGGCACCGTCGCACCACCCCTGTTGCTCATGCTGCTGGTCGCGGTGTACGCCGCGGTCACGCTGCTGTGGCCGCTGAACGCCGTCGTCCCGCGCATCCAGCCGCTCGTCGTGCAGCCGATCGCCGCCCCCGCCGCCGAACCGGCGTGGCCCGGGCAGGGCGAAGCAGCCATCGCGGTGCAGGGCATGCCCGATGTGCTGTCGTCGGCGAACGCCCCCGAGTCGATCGCGAGCATCACCAAGGTCGTGACCGCGCTGCTCGTGCTCGAGCGCCTTCCCCTCGCGCCGGGCGAACAGGGGCCGACGTACGCCTTCACGCAGGCCGACAGCGACGACTACTGGCAGTACCGGGCCCGCGGCGAGTCCTCGCTCGACGTCCCGGTTGACGGCACACTCACCCAGCTGCAGATGCTGCAGGGCATGCTCATCGCGTCCGCCAACAACTACGCCCAGCGCCTGGCATCCGATATCTGGCCCTCGAACGCCGATTTCGTCGCCGCAGCCGACCGGTACCTCGTCGAGCGGGGGATCACGGGCATCACGATCGTCAACCCGACCGGCATCGAGGCGGGCAACACCGCCACCCCGGCCGCCCTCATCACGCTCGCCGAGAAAGCACTGCAGAACCCGGTGATCGCCGAGATCGTGCGCACCCCGGAGCTGTCACTGCCGGGGGCCGGATCCTTCCGCAACGGCAACCCGCTGCTCGCCGACCCCGGCGTCGTGGGCATCAAGACCGGGACTCTGGATGCCTGGAACCTGCTGTCGGCGAAAGACCTGACCGTGGGCACGACCACCGTGCGCGTCTACGCCGCCGTCCTCGGACAGCCCGGGCCGGAGTCACGCGATCAGGCCAGCCGCGACCTCTACGCGCGTCTCGCCGAGGAGATTCAGTTGCGGACGTCGGTGCCCGCGGGAACCGTCGTCGGTCGCGTGTCGACGCTGTGGGGCGAGGACGTCGCGCTCGTCACGGCCGAAGACGCGCAGAACGTGCTGTGGAACGGCGCGGCCGCTCAACCGGGAACGGCCCTCGACCTCGGTGAGGCCCGCGACGCGGGCGCCTCGGTCGGGGAGCTCGTGCTGACGGGACCCCTCGACGCCGACACCGTCGACGTGCAGCTCGAGACCGACATCGACCCACCGAGCCCGTGGTGGCGACTCACGCACCCGCTCGACCTCTTCGGCCTCAACGACTGAGAGTCGACCGGCTGCGGTGCGCCGATACCCCGCGAGCGCCGCGGCCTCCGGGGGATCCGGCACACCTCCTCCCCATACTTCGGGAGACCTCATCCATCCCCAGAAAGGCAGGCGGACCGGGGGTAATGTCGGAGGCCGTCGCTAGCATGCACACATGTACTCCGATCCGTCCTCCGCGGCCCCGGCGGGCCTGTCTGCGGTGCTCGCGGAGGCCCTGCGGACCGGTGCCGAGCTGGCCGCTGCGGAGGCGGCCCGCATCCGCGCTCTCGCCGCGGCCGGGCACCTCGCACTCGACGTGATGGCCGATCGACGGGAGCACGCTCGAGCCTCCGAGATGGCGCTGCGCGAGGTCGCCTCCGAACTCGCCTCGGCCGAGTGCCTGTCCGATCGCACGGTGCAGTCCCAGATCAGCCACGCCATGACCCTGGTCGACGACTATCCGCAGACCCTCGCCGCCTGGGAGGCGGGCGTGATCACGCGTGCGCACGTCCACGCGATCATCGACGTCGGCTCCCCCCTGCCTGTCGAGGCGCGCGAGGAGTTCGACCTGCTCGCCGTCGCGACCGCCGACGGGCTCAGCCCCGGCCGGTTGCGCTCGCGCCTCGCCGCCCTCGCCGAACGCCTCCAGCCGACCACGCTGAGCGAACGTCACCGGCGCGGTCGCGAGGCACGATGTGTCCGCATCGTCAGCGGGCAGGACGGCATGTCCGATCTGGTCGCGACGATGCCGACGGTGCTCGCGGTCGGCATCTACGACCGCCTCACCCGGCAGGCCCGGGCTGTCATCGACGCGCGGGACGAGGCCTCCGAGCCCGGCTCGGACGAACGCACCATGGCGCAGCTTCGCGCCGACATCCTCGCCGACGTTCTGTTGACCGCCGCCCCCGATGCCGACCCCACCCGCACCGACGACGGACCCGGCATCCTCGGCGGCATCCGCGCGCGCGTGCAGGTCGTCGTCCCCGCGCTCACCCTGCTCGCCCCCGAGCGAGAGAACAGCGATCCCGCCGAACTCGTCGGCCACGGCCCCCTCGACGCCGACACCGCGCGTGCTCTCGCCGAGGCGACCTCGCTCCCCTGGGACCGAGTGATTACCCATCCCGTCTCCGGCGCCGTTCTCCACACCGACACCTACCATCGCACCACCGCGATCGACCGGTTCCTCCGCGCCCGCGACCGCCGCTGCCGATGGCCCGGTTGTACCGTGCCCGCCGTCCGCGCCGAGGTGGACCACACCCACGATTACGCGCTCGGCGGTCCGACCGACGTCACGAACCTCGCGCACCTTTGCCAGCGCCATCACAGCCAGAAGCAGTTCACCCGATGGAGGGTCCGGCAGCTGCCCGGTGGGGTGCTGGAATGGACCTCCCCCACCGGCCGCACCTACACCGACGAGCCCCTCGCCTACTCGCCGGCCGTCCGCTTCGTCCCCGACGATCCCGCCCCGCCCGAACCGGGTGAAGAACCCGCACCCTTCTGACACGTCGTGCTCGTCTCGACGTTGCCCGCGCGCGTCCGAGTGGACGACGAGACACCCTCCGTCGTGCTAGCGTCGCCCGCAGTGACACGGGGTGCCCTCTGGGGCTGAGAACACACCCGTCGAACCTGATCTAGTTCGTACTAGCGAAGGGATGTCGCGAATGGTCGTTCGCACGTCGTCGTCTCCGTCCACCGCCCTGGCCGAGCTGAGGGCGACCCCGCCGCTCGTGCAGTGCATCACCAACACGGTGGTGACGAACTTCACCGCCAATGCGCTCCTGGCGCTCGGCTCCTCACCCGCGATGTGCGACATCCCCGGCGAGGCGGGCCTGTTCGCCGGGATCGCCGGGGGCGTGCTGGTGAACCTCGGCACCCCGACCGCCGAGCAGCGCGACGCCGCGCGCGAAGCCGTCGCCGTCGGGACGCCGTGGGTGCTCGACCCGGTCGCGGTGGGCGCCCTGCCCGTCCGCACGGCGCTGGCCCACGAGCTGCTCGCGTCACGACCGACGATCGTGCGCGGCAACGCGTCGGAGATCCTCGCCCTCGCCGGGGCGGGCGCCGGCGGTCGCGGGGTCGACTCCACAGACTCCCCCGAGGCCGCGCGGGAGGCCGCCCGATCCCTCGCCGTCCGCACGGGCGGGACGGTCGCGGTATCGGGTCCGGTCGACCTCATCGTGGATGCCGAACGCACCGCGCTCGTTCCCGGCGGCAGCGCCCTGCTGACCAAGGTCACCGGCGGCGGCTGCGCCCTGGGCGCCGCGATGGCGGGACTGCTCGCGGTGACCGACGGCTTCACCGCCGCGACGACGGCGAGCGCGATCTGGGCCGTGGCATCCGAGCGGGCCGAGGTGGCCTCGAGAGGACCCGGGTCCTTCGCGGTGGCATTCCTCGACGCCCTCGCGACCCTCGAGCCCGCCGAGCTCGACGGGCGGGTCACGGCGTGAACACCATCGACCTGTCGCTGCACCTCGTCACCGACCACCGCCTGCCGTTCGCGCGTGTGGTCGAGGTCGTCGATGCGGCGGCCGGAGCCGGCGTCGGCGTCATCCAGTTCCGCGACAAGACCGCGAGCGGACGTGCGCTGTTCGATCGGGCGACCGCTCTCGCCGATGTGATCGCCGGCCGAGCGGCGTTCGTCATCGACGACCGCGTCGACATCGCCCTCGCGGCCCGCGACGCGGGCGTGCGCGTCGACGGGGTGCACCTCGGCCAGAGCGATCTCCCCGTCGCCTCCGCCCGTCGCCTGCTGGGTACGAAGTCGCTCATCGGATGGACGGCGAACACCCCCGAGCACTTCGCAGCGGCCGACGCGCTGCCCCCGGGCACGCTCGACTACCTCGGTGTCGGCGTCATCCGGGCCACCTCGACCAAACCCGACCACCCGAAACCCCTCGGCGTGCACGGTTTCGCCGCGCTCGTGGCATCCACTGTCCTGCCGTGCGTCGCGATCGGAGGGATCGGGCTGGACGACATCGCCGCGCTCCGGCGAGCCGGGGCCGCGGGCGTGGCCGTCGTCTCAGCGGTGAGCGGTGCCGACGACCCCGCCGCGGCGAGCCGCGCGCTACGCGAGGCGTGGTCATGATCCCCCGCGTCCTGAGCATCGCCGGAACGGACCCGACCGGGGGTGCCGGCATCCAGGCCGACCTCAAGAGCATCTCGGCGTTCGGCGGATTCGGGATGGCCGCCGTGACCGCGCTCGTCGCGCAGAACACCCGCGGCGTGCGCGAGGTGCACGTGCCGCCGACCGAGTTCCTCAGGGCGCAGCTCCGGGCGGTCAGCGACGACGTCGTCATCGACGCGGTGAAGATCGGGATGCTGGGTTCGGCCGAGGTCGTCGCGGTCGTCTCCGCGTGGCTCGCCGAGGTGCGGCCGCCGGTCGTCGTGCTCGATCCCGTGATGATCGCGACGAGCGGTGATCGGCTGCTCGACGCCGACGCCGAGGCGGCCGTCCGCGATCTGTGTCGACTCGCCGACCTCGTGACCCCGAATCTGCCCGAGCTCGCGGTCCTGGTGGACGAACCCGTCGCGACGGATTGGGACACCGCGCTCCGGCAGGCACGAAGCCTCGCGACCCGCACCGACGCCGCGATCCTGCTCAAGGGCGGCCACCTGCGGAGCGCGGACAGTCCGGATGCCATCGTCGACGCGACCGGCATCCACCCGGTGCCCGGCCGCCGGGTCGACACCCCGCACACGCACGGCACGGGCTGCTCGCTCTCGTCCGCCATGGCGACGCTCGCGGCGCACGGTCTGGACTGGTCCGCTGCGCTGGAGCGCGCGAAGCCGTGGCTCACCGGCGCTCTCGAACACGCCTCCGGACTCCACGTGGGGCGCGGCAACGGCCCCATCGACCACTTCCACGAGCTGCGGCCGCACCTCGATCTCGGCTCCTCGTGGAGCTCCGCCGCGTGGACCGAGGCGGCGCCGGTGCGCGCCGACGTCGACGATTGCGCCTTCGTGCGAGGGCTGGCATCCGGCGATCTCGATCGTGCGGCGTTCACCTGGTACCTCGGGCAGGACCTGCTCTATCTGCGCGAGTACGCCCGCGTCCTCGCCCGCGCGGCGGCGCTCGCGCCCTCGACCGAGGAACAGCGCTTCTGGGCGTCCGCGTCGGCGTCGTGCCTCGCCGAGGAAGCACGCCTGCACGAGAGCCACGTGGATGCCACCGGCCTCGAACCCGCGGCGGATACCACCGCCTACACCGACCACCTGCACGCCGTGTCGGCGAGCGGCTCCTACGCGGTGCTGGTCGCGGCCGTGCTGCCGTGCTTCGTGCTGTACACCGACATCGGCGCCCGCTGGCGCGGCACCTTCGCCCCCGACCACGCGTACGCCGACTGGCTCACGGCGTACGGCGACGAGGTGTTCGCGGCGTCATCGACCGAGGCGTCCCGGATCGCGGATGCCGCCGCCCGAGCGGCATCCCCCACCGTCCGCTCCCTGATGTCAGCCGCGTACGCCCGGTCGATGCAGCGGGAGCTGGCGTTCTTCGAGGCGCCGCTGAGCGCCTGAACATTCCCTCCGCCGTCAGCCGAAGGCGAGCTGTCCGCGCACGATCGAGTCGCCCGAGTGGGTCGGATCACCGTCGACCGGCTCGTCCGAGATGTCCACGAGCCGGTACTCGTTCAGATCGACGCCCGCGGGGATCGTGAAGGTTCCCTCGCTGCCGGCGAGCACGCCCAGGCTGACCAGCGCCGACGCGTCGGCGGTGATGAGCCACACCTCGTGGTAGCCGTTCGGGTCGTTCGGGGCGTCCAGCGTGACGGTCACGGTGTCGCTTCCCTCACGGTCCCGGTCGACGACCGCCGATCCACTGGCACCGGGGTGGTCGGGCAACGCCTCCAAGGCGGCTTGCGCGATGGGCGTGGGGGCGAGCTGACGCACGAGGGCCCACGAACCCACGCCCAAACCGACCAGCAGCGCGAGGGATGCCGCCAACACCCAGGACGCACGGGAAGCGGATCGCCGGCGCGTCGAAGGACGCCTCGACCGGCGCGTCGCCGTGTCCACCACGGGGGTCGACAGGGTGTCCCGCGGCGGGGCAGATCCCGGCACGCCCACCGCGGGAGGCGCCACGACCGCTCGCGCCTCGTCGCTCAGACGCAGTTCGTCGGCGATACGCGACCAGACGGCGGCATCCGGTGTCTCCAGCTCGCCGACGTCGATGGTCGCGCGTCCGACGGTGACCGCATGCCGGAGGAGCGAGAGCTCGCTCCGGCATCCCGGGCAGTCTTCGATATGGGCGCGGTCTTCGGCCGACGCCACCGACTCGCCCATCGCCATGAGAGCGAGGATCTCCGGTTCAAGATGCGACATGGCTCACCTCCAGACGGGCTTTCATGCGGAGCAGACTGCGACGTATATGACTCTTCACGGTTCCCAGGGGCATGTGCAGACGGTCCGAGATCTCCTGGTGAGTGAGGTCGTCGAAGAAGGCGAGGCGCATGACGCGTCGGGCGTCCGGCTCGAGGCATTCAAGCTCGCGCGCCAGGAGGATGGTCTCACTCAGGTCGATCTCCGGCCCAGGGATCTCATCGGCCGCAGCGGTGCGCTGCAGTTGCTCGTGCAGCGCGCGGATACGCGCTCGCGCTTCGTGCGTGTCGGCGATGCGGCGTTTGGCGATCGCGATCAACCACGTGGACAACTGCGCCTTGGACGAATCGAACGTCGCGCGCGACGTCCACGCGGACACGAACGTCTTCTGGGTCACGTCCTCGGCGTCGGCGCGATCCCCCAACGAGCGCAGCGCGAAGGTGTACACCACCGGCGACCAGCGACGGTAGATCTCCCCCAGCGCACTCTCGTCTCCGGCGCGGAAGCGCGCGTCGAGGGCCGATTCGGCCCGAGCCGACTCCTCACCCATGAGCTCGCCCCCGGTCATGACATCGGCGTCGCGACCAGGACGACGTTATCGCGGTAGCTGCCGGTGGAGGCGTCGAACTCGCCCCCGCAGGTCACGAGGACGAGCGCGGCCGGTCCGGTCCGGGCGAAGAGGGCATCCGTGTCGAGGTCGGTCTTGGCGTAGTAGGTCACGGTCTGCACGGACCACCGGGATTCCACACCCGCTTCGGACACCACCCGCACCTCGGCACCGGCGGGCGCGTCGCGCAACGACGCGAAGGGGCCGATCGGGTAGTCGGGCGAATCGATGTGCGCCGCGATGACGGTGTTGCCGCTTCCCGTGCCGGGCTCGGGACCGAAGCGATACCACCCGCCGATCGCGGGGTCCTCGGGGATCTCCATGAAGCCGACGTCGTCGACGCCGACGGGCACGATGGGAACACTGATCCCCAGGGCCTCGATGGACACTCGGGCAGGAGGGTCGGATGCCGCAGGCGCTGGCGTGGCCGCCGAGCGGGGCACCTCCACCGTCGCCGTCGGCCGGGGAACCGGCGTCGACGAAGGAGTCGACGACACCTCGGCCGCGGGAGAGGCGGCGGGCGGAGCCGGCGACGAGCATCCGGCGAGGAGCAGGACGGCCAGGACAGCGGGAAAGAGACGTTTCACGGAGCTCACCTGAAGGGACGGGCGCCGGCCGCGGGGCGCGCTGGGAGACGCACCCCGCGACCGGACAGTTAGGACTGGACGCGGCGGCGGCGCACCATCACCGTCGCGGCGACGCCGCCGGCCAGCACGAGCGCGAGACCGGTCACCCAGAGGGCCTGGTTCGTGGCATCCTGCTGCGCGGCGTAGCCCGCGGTTCCGGAGGGGACCCCGCCCGGGTTCGAGTGCGCGGTCGTGATCTCCTGCACCGCGAGGGCGAGGTTGCCGTCTTCGGCACTGCCCCACGCGTAGACGACGGTCAGGGTGCCGTCCTTGATGGTGACGTCCGTCGGCCCGAGGACCGGATCGGTGGTTCCGGCGAGCGCGACGGCCGCGGACACGGTGCCGGCGGGGAGGTTGAGCGTCGCCTCATTGGGGTTCTCCAGCCCTTCGACGACGGGCGAACCACCCGCCAGCACGTCGACGGCGGGAGCGGCCGCCGTGTGGCGGACCGTCAAGCGGCCTTCGCCCGCCTTCGTCGCGCTGATGTCATTGGTGAAGTTGTTGAGCGTGGGATTCCCCGAAGCGTCCAGGTTCGCCACGGCGGTGTAGCTGGAGTTGGCGGCCAGGTTGAGGGTGACGGGGCCGAGAACCGGTGCGCTGTCGTCGGCCGCGTCGGCCGCGGTGATCGCGACGACGTGCTCGCCGGCGGGCACATCGAGCGGGCCCGCGAGGGTTCCCGGGGTGAAGTCATCGAGGGTGAGGGCGCCATCGACGTAGACGTCGACGGTCAGACCGGGGATCGCGTGCAGGACCGACAGGTCTGCACTCGATGACGAAATGGCATGAGCGGGCAGGGCGACACCGGCTGCCAGCACGAGGCCGGTGGCGATCCCGGCAGTGAGAGTCTTACGCACGATTTCCTCCTTGGCGGGGGGCGGTGGTCCGCCCGTTGTGGAGTTGTTCCGCCGGAGACCGTGTCGCGGATGCACCCGCACCAGAATTTTCGGGTCCAGGGCGAGGACGAGCGTCAGACGTGACGGACGCGCTGCTGCAGGCGGGTGCGGATGTCGAACAGCTCGGTCCCGCCGACCTCTCGGGCGCCCGGGATGCCACGGCGCAGCAGCGTCGTGAGGGCGCTGCGGGTGACGAGCGCCACCGGGGTGCCGCGTACTTTGCCGAGTTCGGTCACGGCATCGAGGATCGCGTCGTCGGGAAGGACGACCATCGCCCCGCTGAACCGCACACCCGCGGCGCGCGCGATGACGCGGGCCCGGGAGACCAACTGCGTCACGGGTGCCCCGATGACGTTCGGTCCGCTGATCTCGCCGCGGCGCACGCCGACCGGTCCGCCGAAGTCCTCGCTCAGCATCGCGTACAGGCCGCTCGGCCCGAGCACGAGATGGTCGACCTTCTGCTCGGGGTCGACGCCGTCGCGATCCGCGAATACGTCGTGCCACACCGTGTAGCCCATGCCGAGGTCGGCCACCAGCCGCGCGGTCTCCTCCTCGGCGAGCGCGTCGGCGAGGATGTGCCGGATCTCGGGCGGTGCCGAGCGCACCAGCGCCGGGTCGTACGGGTCGGTGATGTCGACGCCGCGCCCCACCCACTCGCGGATGAGCGACAGGTACCTCTCCCGCCGCCACCCGCCGGGCTGCCCGTAGGCGCGCGCCCGCGGACGGGTGTCCGGACGGGACGGGGTGGATGCCGCGCCCCCGCCGCTCCACTCGGATGCGGCGTCCCCTCGGCCACGGTCGTACGCCGCGCGCGCTTCGGGCGTGCCCACCAGCTCCCACGCGCGTTGCACCTGCACGAACAGCGCGGCATCCCCGCCGGTGTCGGGGTGCGTCTCACGCAGCCGCACGCGATAGGCGCGCCGCAGACCTTCGTCGTCGATATCGACGTCGACGCGGAGCACCTCGTATGCCGAGAGCGACATGGGGCTGTCGAACACGTCCGTCATCCGTTCTGCCGCTCGGGCGCGGCGACATCCAGGCTATCCGCCGCCGTCTGGGCAACGCCCGGGATGCGCCCGAGGTTTCGCTGACGGCGGCACAACTCCGGCAGATGTGCGGGCGGCCCCCGTCGCAAGATGCCGGCGCATCGGTTCTGCAGGAGCCGTGCGGACGGACCGACGTCAGCGTCGCTCGTTGCGACGGGCGTAGGCGGCGGCATCCCGGCTCGAAAGGGCGAGGAGCACGAGGATGTCGAGGCTCACCGTGACGAGGGTCGTGCCGACCGTGATCTCCTGCCCGAGCTCCCACCAGCCCACGAACGCGCTCACGATCGAGACCGTCGACACGAGCATCACCAGGACGCGGGCGACGTTGCTTCCCCGCAGCAGCAGGATGCCGAACACCGCCTGGATCACCGTGATCACGCCCAGGATGCCGAAGAACACCCCCGCGCTCAGGCCGAGGTCCGAGAGGGTCAGGGTCGGCTCGGCCCCGGATCCGTCGGCGGCGCCGGCGACCGCCTGCACCCACGGCGGCAGCTCGAACGCGACGGTGAGGCCCCACACGATGCCCGCCGCCGCGCGCAGCAGCACGAGCACTCCGCCCGCGACGGTGGCAGCAGGGCGGCGCATCGCGGGGTCGTGCGCGACCGGCGCGGCGAGGGGTTCGAACGCCGCCCTCTTGCGGGGATGCTTCTCGGTCACGGCCGCACCTCCCCCGGGCCGCGGGGGCCGACGGCATCCCTCTGTCCCGTCGCAGGGAGGAGCGTCAGCGGGTCGACGCCGCGCGCGTCGAGGATCGGCAGGTCGCCGTCGGTGGAGATGGTGTCGCCGCCGCCGTTGCGCGAGTGATAGCCGGTGGAGAAGTCGCGGATGACATCGAGGGCCACCCCGGGCACGGTCTGCACGGTGGCGACGATGTGGTCCCTCTCGATGTCGGTGTCGGCGTCGATGCGGTGCGTCACCTGCAGCGTGAACAGCGAGAGGCCGACGGCGCGGTCGAACGTGCCCGCGGCCAGCCAGTCCACCCTGCGCCCGCCCGGGAGCAGCCACCCGTCGGGACAGCGCCACAGTCGCACGTGGTGCCGCTGCGCGGGCGACCCGGCAACCTCCTGCTGGTACGCGAGGTCCTGCATGCGGCCGAACAGGAACAGCGGGCTGACCGGTGCCGTGGGGTAGCTGCGTCGGCGGAGCGTCGAGGCCACGATGCGCCACGACGAGGCCAGGCTCACGGGGTCGGCGCGGATCCACCCCGCCGCGGCCATCACGGCCTCGATCTGCGCGCGCTCGCCCTGAAAGGCGAGGTTCACCGGGTCGCCGAGCAACCCGTCGGACGTCCGCGTGCGCCCCATGAAGTAGTCGGGGACGTAGATCGCGGTCAGGATGCGATGCAGCCGCGGCAGGACGAGGTACGCCAGGAGCCCCCAGAACACGATCGCCATGAGGATGCCACCCCACCCGATGGTGAAGGTCTGGGTGAAACTGAGGTACGCGAGCCACACGGCCGCGAGACCCGCGAAGACGAAGAAGAACCCGTCGAGCAGCCGCCCGACCGACCACCGCCGCGTCCTGCGCCCGTTCATTCCACGGTCACCACAGTGCGGGGCTCGGCTCGTAGGCGAATGCCTCGGCGACACGTCCGGGAGGCAGATCGGCGCGGTGCGCGGGCGACCAGGACGGCGAGCGGTCCTTGTCGACGAGCTGCGCCCGGATCCCCTCGGCGAGGTCGGGCTGGGTGGTGGCGAACCACATGACCAGACCGTACTCCTGCGCGAGGGCGGCGCGCAGCGACGGCAGCGCCCGCGCCCGACGCACCGCCTCCAGCGTGACGGTCACGGCGGTCGGGGCCGACGCCTCCAGCAGATCAGCGGTGGCGTGCGCCTCGGGCTCCCAGCGCTGGCGGAGGCGGTGCAGGATGCCGTCGAGGTCGTCGGCCGAGAAGGCATCGTCGATCCACAGACGCCACGTCTCGAGGTTCGACCGTTCCGGGCTCTCGTCGAACAGCAGTACGAGCTCGGTGGGGCTCGACGGATCGGCGCGGTACTGCAACGCCTCCTCCAGAGCCGAGAGGTGGGCGACCGGCACGAGGTGGTCGGCGAAGCCGGCGTACAGCGCGTCCGCGGCATCCATGGTCGCTCCGGTGAGCCCTAGGTACTCGCCCACCCGGCCGGGGGCGCGCCCGAGGAGCCACGACCCGCCCACGTCGGGCGTGAAGCCGATGCGCGTCTCGGGCATCGCCAGCTGCGACCGCTCGGTCACGATACGGATACGCGCGTGCCCGGCGAGTCCGATGCCGCCGCCCATCGTCACGCCGTCGGCGATCGCGACGATCGGCTTCGGGTAGGTGGCGATGCGGTGGTTCAGCGCGTACTCCTCGAGGAAGAACGTGTGCACCTCGTCGGTGCGACCGGCGACCACGGACTCGTAGAGCGCGCGTACGTCGCCCCCGGCGCAGAAACCCCGGTCACCGGCACCGTCGAGCAGCACCAGGTCGACGTCGGAGTCGTGCTCCCACCGGTCGAGCGCGATGGCGATGCGGCGGATCATGCCCACGTCGACGGCGTTGATCGCACGGGGGCGGTTCAGGGTCAGATGACCCACGCCGCGCCAGGCTCGCGCCAAGACCTCGTCGTCGTCGGATCGCTGTGCGTTCACGCTGCCACGTTACACAGAGCGCGAGATGTGTTTTCGGCCTCGGATCGGGGAGGATGGGGAGAACGCCCGCCGAACGAGAGGTCCTCGATGCCCCAGGGACAGGTGCTGGAATTCTCCGGGCTGACCAAGCGCTTCGGCGCGGTGTCGGCCGTCGACGGGTTGACCGCGCGCGTGGAGCCGGGCCTGGTGACCGGCTTCCTCGGCCCGAACGGCGCGGGCAAGACCACGTCCTTGCGCATGCTCCTCGGACTCGTGCGGCCCACCTCCGGTTCGGCGACCATCGGCGGCCGCCGTTACGCCGAGATCGAGCGCCCCCTGCAGACCGTCGGCGCCGCGCTCGAGGCATCCAGCTTCCACCCGGGCCGATCGGCCGCGAACCATCTCAAGGCCTACGCCCGCGCGGCGCGCCTGCCGCTCTCACGCATCGACGAGGTGCTGGGGCTCGTGGGTCTCGCCGACGTCGCCGGACGACGCGTGGGGGGCTACTCGCTCGGCATGCGCCAACGCCTCGGACTGGCCACCGCGCTGCTGGGCGACCCGGGCGTGCTCGTGCTCGACGAGCCATCGAACGGACTCGACCCCGAAGGCATCCGCTGGATGCGTTCCCTCTTGCGCCACCTCGCCGAAGAAGGACGAACGGTGCTCATCTCGTCGCACCTGCTCGCCGAGGTCCAGCAGACGGTCGACGCGCTGCTGATCATCTCGCGGGGCCGCCTGGTGTTCCAGGGCGGCACCGAGGATCTCGCCGACCCCGATGAGTACTCCACCGTCGTCGACTCGCCGGACCGCGAGGCCCTGTCGCGTCTGCTCGACGAGCGCGGCATCGAGTATCAGCTGCTGCGCAACGGCTTCACCATTCGGCATCACGAGCCGGTGGAGATCGGGGCGGTGGCGGCCGGCGCCGGCGTCGCGCTCTCGCACCTGCAAAGCAAGGGCGCCAGCCTCGAGGACATCTTCCTCGAACTCGTCAGCGGCGTCCGGACGCACGCGAGCGCAGCCGGCCCCATCGCGGCGATGGATGCCACGCCCCCGACGCCAGAGCCGAGCAGCACCGCGCCCGCCGCGCCCGCGGCTGCGATTGCGGCTACGGCTGCGCCCGCGCCGTCGACCGACCTCGTGCCGGTCGTTCCCGCCGCGCGCGACGCCGCTCCCCCGGCGGAACCCGATCCGACGGAACCCGATCCGACGGAACCCGATCCGACGGAACCCTATCCGACGGAGCCCGATCCCGGTCCGCGCCCCTCGTACGCCGTGGCCTCGACCGGCGTGATCGACATCGTTCCCGCCACCGGGGCTCGCAACGACGACGCGGAGGTGTCGCGATGAGCCTGGTGGCATCCACTCGGTCCGAGTACACGAAGCAGTTCAGCACCGCCGGCTGGTGGGTGCTGGGCATCGTGCTCGTCGTCTACGTCGGTTTCACGGCGGGAGTGCTCGCGCTCGCGTTCGGGGGCGTGGCATCCGGGGCGCTCCCGGGGGCGCAGGGCCCGACGCCGCCCGCCGACGATCTGGCGCCGCTGGTCTACAGCTCGGCGAGCGCCGTCGGATACGTCTTCCCGCTCCTGGCGGGGACGCTCATGGTCACGACGGAGTTCCGGCACAAGACCCTGACCCCCACGTTCCTGGCGACGCCGCGGCGCGGTGTCGTGCTCGTCGGGAAGTTCGTCGTCGGGATCCTCGTGGGACTGCTGTACGGCGTGGTCGGCTCGTTCGCCGCGATCGGCGCGGGAGCGGGGGTGTTCGCGGTGTTCGGGCTCGACACGCAGCTCGGCTCGTCCGACACGTGGGTGCTCGTGGGGCGCATGCTGCTCGCCTTCGCGCTGTGGACCGTCGTGGGCATCGGCGTCGGGACCGTCGTCCGCAATCAGGTGGCGGCGATCGTCATCGTGCTGGCGGTGACCCTGTTCATCGAGCCGATCGTGCGGACCATCGCCGGTGTCGTCGACGGCCTCGACGCGGTGGCGCGGTGGTTCCCCAGCGCCGCGAGCGACGCGCTCGTGGGGCAGACGATCTTCGGTGCCGTGGGCGCCGGCGGCTCCGAGCAGCTCGAGTGGTGGCTCGGGGGCCTCGTGCTGCTCGGCTACGCCGTGGTGCTGGTGGCGGTCGGCCTCGTCACGACCTGGCGCCGCGACGTCGACTGACGTCCGGGCGGCGGGGGCGCGGGCGGGTCAGGAGACCAGGTCGGCGACGTCCTCGGGCTCGGATGCCACCTCGAGGCGCAGCGCCTTCAGCAACGCCACGCCGTGCTTGGTGGTCAGGACGAGGCGTTCGAATTCGTCGTGGCCGCGGAGGTCGATGACGACGCTGGACTTGCGGCGGCGGATGATGACGAAGTCGTTGCCTCCCGCCGACTTCCACGTGCCGGCCGCGACGGCGACGGGAAGGTTGGTGCCGGGGTTGGGGACGCCGCGCAGCCAGGTCCACGCGTCGTCCGTGAGCTGCACGCGGTCGATCGTGGAGCGCGGCACCACGATGTTGCGCTTGCGGAACGACAGGGCACGCTCGGTCGGCGAGAGCACGACCTCGAGCTGCGTCTGATCGAGCAGCAGGGTCACCATGGCATCCATCCTGCCAGCGGAGGCGGATGCCGTCGGCCCCGGCGCCTCACGAGAGCGCAACGATCCGCGGCGGGTGCCGCCTCGCGGCCGGGCCCCCGCCGCGCGGCCCCGATGTCGGGGCGGAGGGATAGCCTGGAGCGATGAGTACGGGCAGCGCTGCGCCGCAGGCCGCACCGGCCCGGGGCGTCTCGATCGACGACCTCCTCGCGCGGGTGCGCGACGGGCACCGGCCCGACGTCGACGAGACCGAGCGGCTGCTCCACGCCCCGCTCGATGCGCTGTCCCGCGCCGCCGCCCTCCTTCGCGATGAGGGGCTGAAGCACGCCGGCCGGCCGCACGTCATCACCTACTCGCGCAAGGTGTTCGTCCCGCTGACGACGCTGTGTCGCGACCGCTGCCACTACTGCATCTTCGTCGACACCCCCGGCCAGCTCGCGCTCCTGCGCAAGCCCGCGTACATGAGCCCCGAGCAGGTGCTCACGGTGGTCCGACAGGGGCAGGCGCTCGGTTGCAAAGAGGCGCTGCTGACCCTCGGCGACCGCCCTGAAGAGCGTTGGCCCGAAGCGCGCGCGTGGCTCGATGAGCACGGCTTCGCCTCGACGATCGACTACGTCGCACACATCGCGCGCCTCATCACCGCCGAGACGGGCATGCTCGTGCACGCCAATCCCGGTGTCATGCACCCCGATGAGCTCGCGACGCTGCGTCCGGTGTCGCCGTCGATGGGCATGATGCTCGAGACCACCTCGCGCCGCCTGTACGAAGAGCCCGGCCAGGTGCACTTCGGCTCCCCCGACAAAGACCCCGACCTGCGCCTGCGCGTCATCGACGATGCGGGGGCCGCCGGCATCCCGTTCACGACCGGCATCCTCGTCGGCATCGGCGAGACGGTGCGCGATCGGGCCGAATCGCTCGTCGCCCTGCGCGACCTCGACGATCGTCACGGCCACGTGCAAGAGGTCATCGTGCAGAACTTCCGTGCGAAGCCCCGCACCGCGATGCAGGGGGCCCCGGATGCCGATATGCACGAGTACCTCGCGACGGTCGCCGTCGCGAGGCTCGTGTTCGGGCCCGACATGCGGATCCAGGTGCCGCCGAACCTCTCCGACCCGCGCGAACTCGGGCTGCTGATCGGCGCGGGGATCGATGACTGGGGCGGGGTCTCGCCGCTCACGGCCGATCACGTGAACCCCGAGCGCCCGTGGCCGCACATCGACGACCTCGCCGCGCAGACGGCGGCCCACGGGTTCGCGCTCCGCGAGCGCCTCACCGCCCACCCCGAGTACGTGCGCGACGCGACGACCTGGATCGACCCTGCGCTGCACGCCCCGGTGCGGGGACTGGCGGATGCCACGGGCCTCGCGGCCGATGTGATCCCCCGTGCCGTGAGCGCCAGCGCCAGGACCGTCGACCCCGGCGTGCTCCGCCTCGCCGAGACGGCGGCCGCCGACCCGCTCGCGCTCGACGACGCCGATTGGACGCGGCTGCTGCAGGCGACGGGCGCCGAGCTCGACGCTCTCACCGCCACCGCCGACGACGCACGCCGCTACACCGTCGGCGAGCCGGTGACCCTCGTCCGCAACCGCAACCTCACCTCGACCGGGTTCCGCCGCGCGGGCCGCAGCGGTGCCGGCGAGTTCGACCTCGCGGATGCCGAGGCGATCGCCGCGGATGCCGCCGACCTCGGTGCCACCGAGATCTGCATCCAGGGTGCGCTTTCCGCCGACGAAGACCCCACCGGGTATCTCGACCTCGTGCAGGCCGTGAAGCGCGGGGCTCCCGGCATCCATGTCCATGCCTATCGTCCGCTCGACGTGCGCGACCTCGCCGACCGCGGCGGGCTCGGGCTCGACGGTGCGCTCGCGGCGATGCGCGACGCGGGCGTCGACACGGTGCCGGGCACCGGCGTCAAGGTGCTGAGCGAGCGCGTGCGCGGGCTCGTCGCGCCCGGCGACCTCGAGATCGACCGCTGGATCGAGGGCATCACGGCGGCGCACCGCGCGGGGTTCCGGTCCACCTCGGTGCTGTTCTACGGGCACGTCGAGACTGCGGAAGAGCGCATCGCTCACCTGCGGCTGTTGCGCGGCATCCAGTCCGAGACGCGCGGTTTCGCCGAGTTCGTGCCCATCCCGCTGCCCGGCGGCGACGTTCCGCTGGTCCCGGGGCGCTCCCCGCTCGACGAGCACCGCGCGATGGTCGCCGTGTCGCGGCTGCTGCTGTCGGGCTCGATCGCGCACGTGCAGATCCCGTGGACCCGCGTGGGTCGCGAGACCGCCGCCGTGCTGCTGCGCTCCGGCGGTGACGACCTCGGCGGGACGCTCTACGACGGACGGGTGCTGCCCGACACCGGGATCGAGCAGGGCCTCGAGCTGCCGGTCACGGACGCCGAGCGCCTCGCGCGCAGCCTGATGCGACCGTTCCGTCTGCGGACGACCGACTACGGCGTTTCGCCGGTCGCGCCCACCGCCGCCGGAGCACCCGCGTGAGCGTCGTGGACGTCGTCGTCGTGGGCGCGGGCTTCGCGGGACTCGGCATGGCCGGCGCTCTCCGCCGCGCGGGCCGCGACGACATCGTGATCATCGAGCGGGCCGGCGACGTCGGTGGCACGTGGCGCGACAACACCTACCCGGGCGTCGCGTGCGACGTGCCCGCGCACCTGTACAGCTACGCCGCGCATCCGCACGCGGGCTGGTCGCAGACCTTCGCCGAGGGCCACGAGATCCAGCAGTACCTGCGGGAGGTGGCGGCGGGCGTCAGCGACCGCCTCCGGCTGCACACGCCGCTCATGGGAGCGGAGTGGGATGCCGAGACCTCAGTGTGGACCATCGATACCGGCGCCGAGACCCTCCGCGCACGCTCGCTCGTCCTCGCGTGCGGACGGCTGACCGAACCGCACGTCCCCGTCATCCCGGGCCTGGAGTCCTTCCCGGGGCCTCTGTTCCATTCCGCGCGGTGGGATCACGACGTCGACCTCACCGGGAAGCGGGTCGCGGTCGTCGGGACGGGGGCGAGCGCCGTGCAGCTCGTGCCCGAACTCGCCCAGCGCGCCGCCCACGTCACACTGTTCCAGCGGACGCCCGCCTGGATCGTGCCGCGCGGCGGCGGCGAGATCCCCGAGGCCGAGCGCGAACGCCTCGCTCAGAACCCGGGCGCCCTCGCGCGTCTGCGCGCCCAGCTCTACGCGGAGGGCGAGGCGCGGTTCGCCTCGCGCTCCGGCGACCCCGCGGCCTCCGCGGCCGCCCGTGACGCCGCCCTCGCCCACCTGCACGCCCACGTCGCCGACCCGGCCCTGCGCGCCGCGCTCACCCCCGACTACGCCTTCGGGTGCAAGCGCGTGCTGCTCTCGGACGCGTTCTACCCCGCCGTGGCATCCGACCGGGTCACGCTCGAACCCACCGCGCTCGACCGCGTCGACGGGGCGACGCTCACCGCCGCGAGCGGTCGGCAGCACCAGGCCGACGTGCTCGTGCTGGCGACGGGCTTCGCCTCGACGCAACAGCCGTACGCCGACCTCGTGCGCGGAGAAGACGGAACGCTCGCCGAGCACTGGAGCACGGGCATGACCTCGTTCGGTTCGACCGTGGTCGCGGGGTTCCCGAACCTCTTCGTGCTCAACGGCCCCAACGCGAGCCTCGGCCACAACTCGGCGGTGCTGATGATGGAGGAGCAGGCGGCGTACGTCGTCCGCGCTCTCGCCGAGCGCGACCGTCGCGCCGATCGCGTGCTGCGCGTCCGCCCCGAGGCAGAGGCGGCCTACACCGAAGAGATCGCCGCCGCCGCGGCATCCACCCCCTGGATGACCGGCGGATGCCGCAACTGGTACGTCGACGAGAGGTCGGGGCGGCTGACCCTGCTGTGGCCCGGCACCGTGCAGGCGTTCCACGAGAGACTGACCGGTACCGACGGTTCGGAGTTCGAACCCGTGCACAGCCCCGTGCGCGGCTGACGCATCGCCCCGCGCGCGCGGGTCACGAAGGAGGAGAGTCATGAGCGTTCCGCTGAGATTCGGATACAAGGCCTCGAGCGAGCAGTTCGGGCCGAACGAGCTGCTCGACTTCGGTGTGCTCGCCGAGGAGATGGGCTTCGACTCGGTCTTCCTCTCCGACCACCTGCAGCCGTGGCGGCACGAGGGCGGGCACGCGCCCAACGCCCTCCCGTGGCTGGGCGCGCTCGGCGCGCGCACCGAGCGCGTCATGCTCGGCACCTCGGTGCTCACCCCCACGTTCCGGTACCACCCCGGCGTCATCGCGCAGGTGTTCGCGACGCTCGGCGTGATGTTCCCCGGCCGCGTCGCTCTCGGCGTCGGGACCGGCGAGGCGCTCAACGAAGTGACCCTCGGCCTGGAGTGGCCCGAGCCGCCCGAGCGCTTCCAGCGCTTGAAAGAGGCGATCACCCTCATCGACAAGCTGTG
This sequence comes from Microbacterium mcarthurae, assembly GCF_046064585.1. Lineage (NCBI taxonomy): Bacteria > Bacillati > Actinomycetota > Actinomycetes > Micrococcales > Microbacteriaceae > Microbacterium > Microbacterium mcarthurae. The sequence goes on from NZ_JAROCE010000002.1 coordinate 221,306, forward strand.
GACCGAAGACCGGGTCACGTTCGAGGGCACCTACTACTCGGTGAAGGATGCCACCATCTACGACCGCCCCGAGCAGAAGGTGCCGATCTACATCGGCGCCTCGGGCCCCGCGGCGACACGGCTCGCGGGCCGCATCGCCGAGGGCTACATCACCACCAGCGGCAAGGACCCCGAGCTCTACACCGGGAAGCTGCTGCCCGCCCTCGACGAAGGCCTCGCTAAGGAGGGGCGCACCCGCGACGACATCGACACGCTCATGGAGGTCAAGGTCTCGTACCACCCCGACCACGACACCGCGCTCGAGAAGACCCGCTTCTGGGCGCCCCTGGCCCTCTCGGCCGAAGAGAAGATGAGCGTCCACGACCCGCTCGAGATGCAGCGCCTCGCTGACGAACTCCCCATCGAGCGGGCGGCATCCCGGTTCATCGTCTCGACCGACCCCGACGAGCACGTCGAGCGCATCGCCCACTACGTCGACCTCGGTTTCCGTCACCTCGTGTTCCACGACCCCGGCCACGACCAGGAGGAGTTCCTCCGGATGTACGGCGCGGAGATCCTGCCGCGGCTGCGGGCGCGGTTCGCCTGAGGTGGGGGCGCCGCGCCGCGGGGGCGCCAGATAACCCGCGATTCGCGAGCGGCCCCCTGATTCGCACGAATGGTCCGTCATCTCGGCGATCGCGGGTCATCTCGCCTCGCCAGAGCCGCCGCCGCAGCACGATTCACGGGCGCACCGCTACCCCCAGCCGGAAATGTCCAGAATCCGGCACACAATGGAGGCGATGAGCACTTCTGAGATCCGCGACGGCTGGACCGTCGTCGTGCCGGTGAAGCCCGCCGCGCTCGGCAAGACGCGGCTGACCGCCGCGGGCACCGACCGCGAGGCCCTTGCCCGCGCCATTGCGCTCGATACGATCGCGGCCGCCGCGGCCACCCCCCGCGTCTCGCACGTGCTCGTCGTGACCGACGACGCCGAGGTGTCGGCCCTGGTGTCACAGTGGCCGGCGGTCGACGTGATCGCGGAGGGCGACGTCCGGGGCCTGGATGCCGCGATCGCGCTTGGCACGGTATCTGCCGGGCAGGGGGCGCCCCGGGCGGCGCTGCTGGGGGACGTCCCGGCCCTGACGCCCCACGACCTCGACGCCGCGCTCGAACTGGCCGGTCAGGTCGAACGGGGCCTCGTCCCGGATGCCGAAGGCACCGGCTCCACCCTCGTCACCGCCCGACCAGGCGCGGTGTGGGTGTCGGCCTTCGGCGCCGACTCCGCGGCCCGCCACCGTCTCCTGGGGTGCACCGACCTCGCGGTGTCACGGGGGTCGACGTTGCGGCGCGACGTCGACACCGCCGCGCAGCTCGCCGAGGCCGTAGCCCTCGGCGTGGGGCCGCGGACCGCGGCGGTGCTGGCGGCTGCGGCGGCCTGACCTACGCCCCCAGCGCCGCCTCAGCGATCGCCGCCGACGCGTCCTCGTCGCGCATCCACAGCGGCGCGACGAGGACGCGGATCCCCGCCGCCTGCACCTCGGATGCCGCAGCGGCATCCTCCTCCGCAAGCAACCACGCGTCGAGCACGCCGTCGGCCGATCGCGCGCCGTAGTGCCGGGCGACGGCGGCGGCCGAGGTCTCGACGCCGATCGCCGTCAGGCACACATCGGCCATGCCGCGGACGACCCGGCCCCCGATGATCGGCGACACACCGACCACCCGCGCCGCCGTCGACCGCAGCGCCTCCCGGACGCCGGGAACCGCAAGGATCGGACCGATCGAGACGACCGGGTTCGACGGGGCGAGCAGCACCACGTCGGCCCGCGCGATCGCCTCGACGACGCCGGGGGCGGGCGTGGCATCCAGGATCCCGGGGTTCTCGAACCGCGTCGGGACCAGGGCGGCTCGGTAACGGGTCCACCACTCCTGGAAGTGCAGACGCCGTCCGTCCTCGACGTGCACGTGCGTGTCGACTTCGCTGTCGGTCATCGGGAGCAGCCGGATGCCAAGCGGCCAGCGCTCCGCCATCCGACCGAGGACCTCGGTCGGAGTGAGGCCCTCGCGCAGCCACCCCGTGCGCGCGAGGTGGGTGCCGAGGTCGAGGTCGCCGAGCGTGAACCACGGCCAGCCCGCACCCCACGCCTGCAGTTCCTCGTTCACGCGCTCGGTGTCGCCCGCGCGGCCCCACCCGCGCACGGTGTCGTTGACCCCGGCGAGGGCGTAGGTGATCGAGTCGACGTCGGGCTGCAGCCGCACGCCCGAGAGCCACAGGTCGTCGCCGGTGTTGACCACGACGGTCGCCTCGGGCGCCCCGAGCCGCCGCAGGGCGGCACGGACACCGAGGGTGAACTTCGATCCGCCGACACCGCCGGCGAGCACGACGACGCGGGTCTGAGGGTTTGGCATCCGTCCAGTCTTCCACCCGCGCTGACGGGGCCGCGGGCCCACGGGCATAAACGCGATCGGCGCGCGGAAACACGTGCACACGCCGTTTATGCGCGTGGATGGCGTTTATGGACGGGCGCGCACGGACCGGTTACTGCGCGAGCAGCGTCGGATCCGCCGCGCCCGCCGCGGCCTTCGCGGCGCCGGGCAGTGCGTCGATGATCCGCTCGAGAGCCAGGTCGTCGTGGGCGGCGGTGAGGAACCACGCCTCGAACACGCTCGGGGGCAGCGAGATGCCGGCATCCAGCATCGCGTGAAAGAACGGGGCGTACCGCCACGACTGCTGCGTGAGCGCCGTGGCGTAGTCGCGGGGCACCTCGGGCAGGAACGCGACACCGAACAGCGACCCCGCGCGCGGGACCGTGTGCACCACGCCCTCGGCAGTGAGCGCCGCGTCGAGGGCGTCGGCGATGCGGGCGGCCGAGGCGTCGACCGCGGCGTACACCTCCGGTGTCGCCAGGCGCAGGGTCGCCAGGCCCGCGGCGACAGACAGCGGATTCCCCGACAGGGTGCCGGCCTGGTACACGGGGCCGAGCGGGGCGAGCTGGTCCATGACGTCGGCGCGGCCGCCGAGGGCGGCCAGCGGCATCCCTCCGCCGACGACCTTGCCGAAGGTGAGGATGTCGGGGAGGTACGTCTCACCCTGCGACGCCTGCAGCCCCCAGAAGCCGGCGGGGTGCACGCGGAAGCCGGTGAGCACCTCGTCCATGATCAGCAGCGCACCGTGGCTGTGCGCGATGTCGGCGAGCGCGGCGTTGAAGCCGGGCAGCGGCGGGACGACACCCATGTTCGCGGATGCCGCCTCGACGATGATCGCGGCGATGTTCTCGCCGTGCACCGCGAACGCCTCGCGCACGGCATCCACGTCGTTGTACGGCAGCACGAGCGTCTGCGCGGCGATCGGCGCCGGCACCCCCGCGGAACCGGGGAGCGCGAGCGTCGCGACGCCCGAACCGGCGGCGGCGAGCAGACCGTCGGAGTGCCCGTGGTAGTGACCGGCGAACTTGATCAGCAGATCGCGGCCGGTGACCCCGCGCGCCAAGCGGATCGCGGTCATCGTCGCCTCGGTGCCCGTCGAGACCAGACGCACCTTCTCGACCGGCGCCAGGTCGCCGACCCGCACGCGGTTCGCGATCAGGTCGGCGAGCTCCACTTCGGCCCCCGTCGGAGCGCCGAAGGACAGACCCCGGGATGCCGCCGACTGCACGGCCCCGACCACTTCGGGATGCGCGTGCCCGAGGAGGGCCGGACCCCACGAGGCGACGAGGTCGACGTACTCGCGACCCGTGGCATCCGTGATCCGGGCGCCCGCGGCGGACTGCACGAACCGCGGCGTCCCGCCGACGGATCCGTACGCCCGCACCGGCGAGTTCACCCCGCCCGGGATGACGTCCTTGGCGCGCGCGAACCACTGATCGTTGAGGTCTGTCATGTGTCAATTCTCCCGTGCGCACGGGCGTGAGTCGCCAAGATTTGTCGCTTCCGCGGTCAGCGAAGCGACAAATCTTGGCGACTCGCGCGCGTTACAGGTCGGCGCGCAGCCAGTGCGCGGCCTCGAGGGCCCAGTAGGTCAGGATCGCATCGGCACCGGCGCGACGGATGCCGAGCAGGCTCTCGAGGATCGCGCCGCGGCGGTCGATCCAGCCGTGCGCCGCGGCGGCCTCGACCATCGCGTACTCGCCCGACACCTGGTAGGCCCACACCGGCACGTCGACGGCCGCGCGCACGTCGGCGAGGACGTCGAGGTACGGCAGCGCCGGCTTGACCATCACGACGTCGGCGCCCTCCTCGACGTCGAGCAGCGCCTCGCGCACGCCCTCGCGGCCGTTGCCGGGGTCGAGCTGGTACGAGCGGCGGTCGCCCTTCAGCTGCGAGTCCACGGCCTCGCGGAACGGACCGTAGAACGCTCCCGCGTACTTCGCCGAGTACGCCAGGAGCAGGGTGTCGGTGAACCCCTCGGCATCCAGCGCCTCGCGCACCGCGCCCACCTGGCCGTCCATCATCCCCGACAGTCCGAGCATCGCCGACCCCGCCCGGGCCTGGGCGAGCCCCATGGCGGTGTACCGCTCGAGGGTCGCGTCGTTGTCGACCGCGCCGTCCGCGCGGAGCACGCCGCAGTGGCCGTGGTCGGTGAACTCGTCGAGGCACAGGTCGGTCTGCACGACGAGCGCGTCGCCCACCTCGGACACGACCGCCTCGGTCGCGAGATTCAGGATGCCGTTCGGGTCATCGGCGCCGGATCCCACCGCGTCGCGCTCGGCGGGCACACCGAAGAGCATGACGCCGCCGATCCGGGCCGCCGCGGCCTCGGCGACGGTGCGGCGCAGGGTGTCGAGGGAGTGCTGCACGACACCGGGCATCGAGGTCACCGGAACCTGCTCCGAGATGCCCTCCCGCACGAAGAGGGGCAGCACGAGCTGCGACGGCACGAGGTGCGTCTCACGCGCGAGACGACGGATCGCGGGGGTGCGGCGCAGACGCCGCGGGCGGTACTCGGGGAAGCTCATGCGGGGGTCTCGGACTCCGGGGGGAGGGTGAAGCGGGCGACGGCGTCGATCAACGACTCGACCGTCTGCCGCTCGGCGACGACGTCGACGGCGAGGCCCGCGCGCTTGGCATCCTTCGCGGTGCGCGGTCCGATGGCGGCGATGACGGTGGATGCCGGGATGTCGGGGAACTGCTCGACGACCTGCTCGGCCACCGAACCGCTCGTGACGAGGATCGCGTTGATGCGGCCGGAGTGGACGTCGGTGGCGATCTTCTCGGTCACGGGGACGCCGACCGTGCGGTACGCCACGACGCTGCGGACGTGGTGGCCGGCCTCGATCAGCAGACGCGTCAGCACGGGTTTGGCGATCTCGCTGCGGAGCGTGAGTACGCTGCGCGGCTCGGTCTCGAGCGAGATCATCTGCTCGGCCATGCCCTGCGCCGAGTTGTCGCGGTCGGGAACGAGGTCGACGCGGTAGCCCACGGCCTGCATGGCCGCGGCGGTGGTCTCGCCGACAGCGGCGACCTTCGTGCTGGCCGGGATCACGGCGCGGTAGGCGTACAGGACGTCGACCGTCGTCGCGCTGGTCAGCGTGAGCCAGTCGAACGCCCCGTCGGCGAGGTCGCTCAGCGCCTGCTCGAGGGTCGCCTGATCGTTCGTCGGCGCGAAGTTGATCAGTGGCGCGATGACCGGAACGGCTCCGCGCTGGCGAAGGCTGGCGGCGACACCGTCACCCCACGGACCGCCGCGGGGCACGAGGACGCGCCGGCCGGCGAGCGGCTTGTCTGGGGTCGGCGTGTGCCGATGGCCTTCATTCATGTGGTCGACTCTCGTGGTACCAGGTCGGCCGCCCCGCGTTCGAGCAACCGACGCGCGGCTTCTTGGCCCGCGCGCGAGGCTCGCGCGATGGGTCCCCCGTCGTCGGCAGCATTCGCACCATTGCCACTGCCAGGTTCCCCACCATACCCCGGCTCCAGGCGCACGGTCCGATCGATACCGATCCGATGCGAGCCGTCGAGGGCGTAGACGATGGCCCGCAGGCGCAGGTCGCCGTCGGTCAGCGACGCGTGTGTGGCGACGGGCGCGTGGCATCCGGCATCCAGGACCGAGAGGATGGTGCGTTCGGCGGTGATCTCCACGCGCGTCGCGGTGTCGTCGAGCGCGGCGAGCGCGGCGAGGATCTCGGGTGCGATGTCGGCGCGCGTCTCGACCGCGAGCGACCCCTGGCCGGGCGCGGTCGGCCACTCCGCGAGTCCGAGGTACTCGGCCGACAGTCCGCCCAGGTCGCCCCCGAGACGGGCGATGCCCGCGGCGGCGAGGATGACGGCATCCAGCTCTCCGTCGCGCACGCGCGCGAGTCGGGAATCGACGTTGCCGCGGATGTCGTGGATGTCGACCCCCGGGTTGTGCCGCAGGGCCTGCGCGATGCGGCGCGGCGATCCGGTGCCGACCTTGGCCCCGGCGGGCAGCGCCGACAGGGCGGTGCCGTCGCGCGTCACGACGACATCGCGGGCGTCCTCGCGCGGCGGGGTCGCGGCGATGACGAGACCGTCGGGCTGCAGCGTCGGAAGGTCTTTGAGCGAGTGCACGAGAAAGTCGCAACGGTCCGCCGCGAGCGCCTCGCGCAGACCGTTGGCGAACACGCCGCGTCCCCCCAGCTGCGACAGCGAAGCGCGGTTGACATCGCCCTCGGACACGATGGGAACGAGCTCGACGGCACGACCGGATGCCTCGGCCACCGCGTCGGCGACCATCTGCGACTGCGCCATCGCCAGCGCGCTGCGCCGCGTCCCCAGGCGCAGGGCGGCGTTCACTGGAGGATCTCGGGGATCTCGTCGAGAGTGACGCGACGCCCGGTGTAGAAGGGCACCTCTTCACGGACATGACGGCGGGCCTCGGTGTAGCGGAGGTCGCGCATCATGTCGACGAGGTCGGTCAGGTCGTCGGACTCCATCGGCAGCAGCCACTCGTAGTCGCCGAGCGCGAAGGATGCCACGGTGTTGGCGATCACGCCGGTGTACTGCGAGCCCTTCTTGCCGTGCTCGATGAGCATCTCGCGGCGCTCCGCCTCGGGCAGCAGGTACCACTCGTAGCTGCGGACGAACGGGTACAGGCAGAGCCAGTCCTTCGCGTCGATGCCGCGGAGGAAGCCGGGCACGTGCGAGCGGTTGAACTCCGCGTCGCGGTGCACCCCCATCGCGTTCCACGTGGGCAGGAGGTTCTTCAACAGCTCGGTGCGGCGCAGGCGTCGCAGGTCGCGCTGCAGCGCCTGGGGGTCTTCGCCGTACATCCACACCATGAGGTCGGCGTCGGCACGGAGGCCGCTGACGTCGTAGAACCCGCGGATCGTGACGCCGTCCGCCTCGATCAGGGCGGTGAGGTCGGCCAGCTCGGTGGCGTCGACGGCGGTCACGGGATTCTCGGGATCGCGGCGGAGCACCGCCCACAGCGTGTACACGGAGGAGGAGTCGTCCTGAGCCATGGGTCAAGTCTCGCGCTGCGGGCGCGGGCGGCCAAACCCGTTGACTCGGCGGTGGAGCACCCGGCGACGCGGGTGAAGAGCGCTCCGCTGCGCGCGGCGGCGATCCGATGCGCACGGCGGCGACCGGACGCCCGGGGCCGCGGGGCGGCCTTGGTAATGTGCGTCGACGGCATCGGGGGATGCCGCTCGGAAGGGTTTGCCCGATGTGGCTGTACCAACTCCCGATGGCGGTGGGGATGCCGCTGTTCATCGTGCTCGTCGTGGGTGGCTCCTGCGGCATCCTGCTGCTCCTCCGCCGCTGGGTGAGCAGGGTCGCTCCGCAGGGAGACGAGTGGGACCGCGTGCTCAGCTACGCGGTGGGCGCGTACGGGGTGTTCTACGGTGTGACCCTCGCCCTCATCGCGGCCGCCGCGTACGGCAACTTCACCGAGGTCGACGGCATCGTGCTGCAGGAGTCGTCGTCACTGGCATCCCTCTATCGCACGGCGGCCCTGCTTCCCGAGCCGCAGGCGAGCGAACTGCAGGAGCAGATCATCGGCTACACGCGCAACGTCATCGACGTGGACTGGCCGTTGCAGCAGCGGCTCCAGATCCCGGTGGAGACGGATGCCAACATCTCGGCGATGCAGCAGGCGATCGGGAGCGTGCAGCCGGTGAGCCCCGCCGAGATCCTCGCCGTGCAGCAGTCGCTGGATCAGTTCCAGCTGCTCGTGGAGAACCGGCGTGACCGTATTGCGCTCACGCACCTCGCACTCCCCGGTGTGCTGTGGATCGTCCTGAGCGTGGGGGCCGTGCTGAACGCCGTGCTCATCGCGCTCATCGAGGTGCGCAACCTTCGCGTGCACCTGCTGATGGCGGGTCTGCTCGCCCTCTTCGTGGCGTTGCTGCTCTACGCGATCGCCGGCTTCGATCACGCCTACGCGGGCCCGATCGCCGTGACCCCCGACTACTTCCAGGACCTCCTCGACGGCCTGTTCGCCAACGAGCCCTAGCCCCGCGGGCGCGCCGAACGTGTGCGTTCGGCGGACCGACGGATGCCGCGGGCGGGGATCAGCGCGCGTAAGCGCGGACCAGGGCCCAGACCGTGAGGCCGACCGCGGCGGCGACGCCCGCGACCACGGCCGCGGCGGCGCCGGGGTTACGCCGCGCGGCTTCGCGGGCCTCGGCGACGCGCACGTCGACCGCTTCGCTGACGCGACGCGGAACGTTCGCCTTCACCTCGATCGCCGCCAATGCCGCCTTGAGCTCGGCACGTGCTTCTTCGACGGGGTCGGTGATGCCGAGGGGCACCGCCGTGCGCGGCACGGGAACGGGACGCTCAATACTCATCGCCAGCCTCCTTCACGATGCGGACGTCCTGTGCGATGGCCTGGCCCGGATTCTCGCGGTTCGCCAGCTTCTTGAAACGCAAGTACCCCAGAAGCGCCAGGATCGCGGTGATGACGATCATCACGCCGAAGACCACGAGCGCCGACAGCCACACGGGCCACCACGACGACAGTCCGGCGATGACGAACGCAAAGAACACGGGGACGGCCCAGAACACGACGATCAGGGCACCGACGAACCATCCCGCGCCGATTCCGGCGTCCTTGGCCGTCCGCTGCGCCCACGCCTTCGCCCCGTTGATCTCGGCGACGACGAGGTTGCGCACGAGCTCGGGAATGTCGCCGAGGAGCGTGAACAGGCTGTCGTCGGCGCGATCACGGAAACCGCGGGGAGTGGTCATGCGTCAGCTCTCCGACGACGTGGAGCTGTTCTTGCTCGCCTGCGCGCGCGTTGTCGCGCTCTTCTCGGCGTCCTTGGCGTCGTCCACCGAACCCTCGACGGCCTCGGCGACCTCACCGGCCGATGCCTTCGCGGCGCGACCGGCGCGCTCTGCACGCTCGGAGACGCTCCCGGACTGCGACGCCGCTCCGGTGACGGACTTCGCGCCCTTCCAGACGACACCGGGGACGGTCTTGAGCGCGGAGACGCCGAAGGCCTTCACCTTCTCGACCTGCCCCTGGACGACGGGCTGGTCCCAGACCTTCCCGGCCTGCGCCTTGATCTGCTCGTACCGCTCGCGGCCTGCGCGCGCGCCGAGCACGTAGCCCGCCACGAGTCCGACGACGAGTGCTGCTTTGCCCCTCATGGGGTCTCCTCACGCTCGATCAGTGCTGGTCGAGTCTCACGATAGCGATGTATTCCCGTTCCGGCATCCGCCCTTGACATCCACGGGACATCCCTCGACCATCGGGCCTTCGGCCGTCAGTCCCGGCGCCAGAGGGTGGCGCTGCGCACCCGATCCGCCTCCGCGCGTGCGTCGGGAATCACCTGCGCGAGACCCGTTCCCGACAGCCACGCCCCGGTGGCCCCGAGCCCGCGCACGGCCCGCACTGCGCCGCGCGCGGCGGCCGTCTGCGCCGCGCGTCCCATCGCGGCGCCGGGCTGCGACTGCACGTACCGGACGCGGTGCGATGCCCGCAACGCAGACCGATCGAGAGGCACCCCGAGCAGGGCGGCCGCCTCGGACAGGGCGAGCGACGCGGCGGCGTCGTCGTCGAGCGCTGCGGTGGCCGGCTCCTCGCCCTGCGCTCCGAACGACAGGCGGATGACATGGATGCCGGGCTCGGTGGCATCCCGCACCCACTCCCACTTCGCGGTGGAGTGCGTGAGGGCCTTGGCCACGTGGCTGCCCGGGACGGTGAGGACACCGGTTCCGCGCGGCGCAGCATCGAGCGCGGGAGCGTGGACGACGAGGGTCACCACTTCGACCACGGGAGCAGCCGGCTCGGCGGTGTCGAGGGCCGGGACGACGGGCCGAAGGAGCGCCCGCGCCTGCCGTTCGGGGAGGGCGACGATGACCGCGTCGGCCGAGAGCGGGCTCTCGTCGGCGGAGGTCCGGACGCTCCAGCCCGAGCCCGCGGGCGTGAGCTCCTCGACCGCGACGTCGGTGCGCAGCTCGACCCCGAGGTCTCGCAGGCGAGCGACGAGCGCCTCCACCAGGCGCCACATCCCGCCGGCGATGCCCTCGACCGCGCCGCCCGGTGCTGCGGCGCGCGGCGCCGCCACCGTGGGCGGGACATCGGATGCCGGGGCGTCGGACGGAGTGCCCGTCGAGCGCGCCGCACGGAGCTCGGCGACCGCGCCGCCCAGCGAGCCCATGCGGGTGAGAGCGGCGTTGAGTCCCGGTGCGGCGAGGTCGACGTCGATGTCGTCGGGACGAGCCGAGTAGACGCCGCTCGTGACGGGCGCGACGAGCCGGTCCAGCACGCGAGCGCCCATCCGCGAGCGCACGAGCGCGCCGAGGCTGCGCTCGTGTCCGATCGTCAGCGGGGGGCGCACGCGGTCGACGTACGCGCGCCACGCTCCCGCCCAGCCGATCACGCGTCGCACATCCGGGGCCCACGGGTTGTCGGGGATGCCGAGGATCCCGCCCTTCGGCAGTGGGGCCGCCCCCACGCCCGGGACTCCCGCGACCCAGGCTCCCGCCCGGTTCGGCGCCACGATCTCATCCGCCAGCCCGAGCTCGTCGAGAAGCTCGCGCACCGCTCCCCCGCGCGTCGCATAGCTTTCGGCCCCGACGTCGAGCGTGAGCCCACCGACCTCGGCCGACCGTACGACGCCGCCGAACACCCCGGAGGCCTCGAGCACGGTCACCTGCATGCCCACCTTGGCGCACTCCAGCGCGGCCACCAGCCCGGAGACACCGCCCCCCGCCACGATGACGCGGCTCTCGTGAGCGTGCTCCGCGAGCCGCTCCAGGGGGTCGCTCATTCCGCCTCCCCGTGGGCGTGCGCGACGATGCGGGTCAGCACCGCGGGGTCGGTGTCGGGCGGGACGCCGTGACCGAGATTAAGCACGTGGGCGCGCGCCGCGCGCCCGCGGGCGAGGATGTCGTCGATGTGCGCCGCCAGCACCGGCCACGGTGCGCCCAGCAGAGCGGGGTCGATATTGCCCTGCAGTGTGGTGTCGGGACCGACGATGGCCGCGGCCTCGTCCAGCGGCATCCGCCAGTCCACGCCCACGGCGTCGGCGATGCCGCCGAGGCGCATGTCGGCGAGGAACGGACCCGTTCCGACGCCGAAGTGGATGCGCGGCACCTCGACACCCTCGAGCGCCGCCCGCGAATGGGGAGCGACGTGCTCCAGGAACGTCGCGCGCGAGAGCGAACCGGCCCACGAGTCGAAGAGCTGCACGGCCTGAGCGCCCGCATCGATCTGGGCCTGCAGGAACGCCCGCGACACCTCGGCCAGCCATCCGGCCAGCCGATGCCACGACGTCGGGTCGGCGTACATCATTCCGCGCGCCCGCAGATGCTCCTTCGACGGACCGCCCTCGACGAGGTACGCCGCGAGCGTGAACGGGGCGCCGGCGAAGCCGATGAGGGGGACGCCGTCGCCGAGTTCGGCCGTGACCAGACGCACCGCGTCACGGATCGGCTCGGCGGCTCCGGCGACGTCGGCCGGGTCGATCGAGGTCACTCGCTCGACATCGGCGGCCGTGCGCACCGGGTCGGCGAACACCGGCCCGCGGCCCGGCTCGATCTCGACCGCGACGCCGGCCAGCCGCAAGGGCACCACGATGTCACTGAAGAAGATGGCGGCATCCACGCTGTGGCGGCGGATCGGCTGCAACGTGATCTCGGCCGCGAGGTCGGGGGTGAGGCACGCGTCGAGCATGCGGGTACCTACGCGCAGCTCGCGGTACTCGGGCAGCGAGCGCCCGGCCTGCCGCATGAACCACACCGGCTGCCGCTCGGGACGGTCGCCGCGAAGGGCGCGGAGGAGGGGCGCGTCAGGGGTGGCCATGGCATCCATCCTTCCACTCGCGTCCGCGGGGGAAGAGGGATGCCTCGATGTCGAGAGGCGGCCCGGAATACCTCGCAGGGGCCGGGCGTAGAATATGAGCGTGCTGCTTTGTGTCAGCGCGAGTCACAAGACCGCGTCCTTCGATCTCCTCGAGCGGCTCAGCGTACCCACCACCCCCGTCGCCCCCCTGATCGCCGCGCACGACGAGTGCGTGCAGGGAGCGGTCGTCGTCGCCACGTGCAACCGCTTCGAGGCTTACGTCGACATGGACGAGCCCGTGACGGCCGCCGTCGCGGTGGGTGTGGAAGCCACGCTGAGCGCCATCGAGGCGGCGACGGGCGTGCCCGCGAGCGAGCTCGAGGGCTCCTACACGGTGCTCGGCGGCGGCGACGTCGCAGAGCACCTGTTCTCGGTGGCATCCGGTCTGGAATCCGTCGTCGTGGGCGAGGGCGAGATCGCCGGCCAGGTGCGTCGTGCGCTCACCGAGTCCCGGCAGTTGGGCACCACCTCCGGAGAGCTCGAGCGGCTATTCCAGCGCGCGTCGGAAGCACAGCGCGGAGTGAAGAACGCCACGGCGATCGGACGCGCCGGCCGCTCGCTTGTCCGCCTCGGTCTCGAGCTGGCCGACAGCCGCATCGCCGACTGGTCGACGCAGCGCGTGCTGCTGGTGGGCACCGGCGCGTATGCCGCCGCGACCGTCGCCGCTCTCCGCGATCAGGGTGCCGAAGACATCGCGGTCCACTCCCCCTCGGGGCGTGCCGCGAAGTTCGCCGCGAAGCACGGGCTGCGTGCCGTCTCGGCCGAGACCTTCCCCACCGCGGTCGCGCACGCCGACCTCATCATCACGTGCACCACGAGCGAGAACCACGTCGTCAGCGCCGCGACCTTCGCCGCCGGGCGCACCGCCGCCGAAGCCGCCGCACCCGCGTCCGTCGGCTGCCCCGTCGACCATGCCGGCCGCCGCCTCGTCATCGACCTCGGGCTTCCGCGCAACGTCGACCCCGACGTGGCCACCGTGCCGGGCGTCGACCTCCTCGACCTCGAGACCATTCGCCTCCACGCCCCTCTGGAAGAGCTGCAGGCGACGGATGCCGCGCGCGACCTGGTCCGCGACGCCGCGCGCCGCTTCGCCTCGGTGGGCGAGCGCAAGAACATCACGCCCGCCGTCGTCGCCCTTCGCGCGCACGTCTTCGGTGTGCTCGACGCCGAGGTCGCCCGTGTCCGCGCGCGCGGCGACGAGGGTGGTCAGACCGAACAGGCGCTGCGGCACCTCGTCGGCGTGCTTCTGCACACCCCGACCACCCGCGCGCACGAGCTCGCCGAGACCGGCCGCGCCGACGAGTACGTCGACGCGCTGTCGGCGCTGTTCGGCATCGAGGTGTCCGACCCCGAGTCCTCTGCCGCACGCATCGCCGACGCAGGCTGACGGCGCCGACGGCAGGGCGAAGACGTGGGCACCCCGGCATCCGAGGTCTATCGGGTCGCGGGCGAGGATCGCCGACGAAACGGCCTTCGGTGGGCGGCCACGGTGGCGATGGGCCTGCTGGATGCCGGGCGCGACGCGCCGTCGGTGAGCGAAGTCGTCATCCGGCGCGGCGACGGCTCGCTCGTGAAGCGCCTCCCCGCCGGCAGCGTCGAGGACTTCGAAGCCCAGCTGAGCGAGATCACGTCCGATCTGGCGTCGTTGGACGCCGTGCCGTTCGCCCGGAAGTGGATCGCCGAACCCGCGTGACCCGCGCGAGAATGGGCAGATGAGTCTGCGCATCACCGACGATCCCGCCGCCGACGACCTGCTCTCGACGAACCCCCTCGCACTGTTGATCGGCATGCTGCTCGACCAGCAGGTGGCGATGGAGACCGCGTTCGCGGGACCGCTGAAGATCCAGCAGCGCGTGGGAGCGATGGATGCCACGACCCTCGCGCACGAGGACCCCGAGGCCTTCACCGCGGCGTTCTCGCAGACGCCGGCGGTGCACCGCTTCCCCGGGTCGATGGCGAAACGCGTGCAGGCCCTGTGCTCGGCGATCGAGACGGATTGGGGCGGGGATGCCGCCGAGCTTTGGACACGGGACGACCCCGACGGCGCGACCGTGCTGAAGCGGCTCAAGGCGCTTCCCGGCTTTGGCGAGCAGAAGGCGAAGATCTTCCTCGCCCTCCTGGGCAAGCAGTACGGCTACACCGGAGACGGTTGGCGGAAGGCGTCTTCCCCTTACGGCGACGAGGGCGCGTTCCGCTCGGTCGCCGACATCACGAGCCCGGAGTCGCTGACGAAGGTGCGCGAGTACAAGAAGGCTGCGAAAGCGGCCGCCAGGGCGGGCGGCTGACCCCTCCTACACCATGTGAGAGAAAAAGGAGAGTTCTCTCATCTTTCTTCCGCGCCCCCGGAGCCGTGGTTAGTGTTTCAGGGTTCGTTGCACGTGTATTCGCGATCGAAGGGTGGGCTCTCGTGAAGTTCGCAATGGGTTCCGACACTCTGGGTGTGCTGGGGAAGGCCACCTCGGGTTCGAGTGATGAGCTGTCACTGCTGGTGCGCCAGCTATTCGAGGCGGCCGAACCGCTCGAAGGACAGTTCCAGGGCGCGGGTCGTGCCGCGTTCGACCGGTTCAAGTCGCGTACCGACGCGATCTCGGCCGAGCTGAAGCTCGCCCTCGACGGCGTGCTCGGCGGTATCTCGGGCATGGACCGCTCCTTCCAGGAGGGCGAGTCGTCCATGGTCGATCAGACCACGAGCCTCGAAGCCGGATCGTCGTTCGACGCCGCGCGCTTCGGTGGCCGCTGAGAATCGGAGAGGACTGACTCATGGTGAACCAGGGAGACCGCCGCGACTACTCGATCGCGGCCTCGCAGAACGCTCAGGACAACTTCAACCGCGTCGCCGCGCAGCTCGAGTCGCTGATCGACCAGCGCGACCGCGACGTGCAGGCCGCGATGGCCGACTACTCCGCCGACGGTGTGTCCGAGGACTACCGCGGCAAAGAGGTTCGCTGGAAGAACGCCGCCGCCGAGGTGCGCGGCATCATCCAGACGCTCCGTTCGTCGCTGGAGCGCAACGACGAGTCCGCCCAGACCGCGCTGAGCAAGGCTCGCGCGGCGGTGGAATCGATCGGCTGACGATCACCACACGGTGCCGGGCGCGACGAGCGCCCGGCACCGTCGGTTCCGCGCGCGTGGGGTGCGTCGCGCGTGATCGTCGAGATATGAAGGGGTGCTGTCGATGACGAGCTGGCGTATCGAGCCGTCCGGTGTGGTTGCCGTGCTGCAAGACGTCAACGTGGATGCCGAGGCCCTCGGCGCCGCGCTGAACACGCTGAGTCCCGCTCTCGAAGGAGCCGTGACCGCGACCCAGTCGGGCGCGATCTCCGAGGCGGTGCAGGCCTACTTCCAGCAGGAAGAGGGCCCGCGCATCCAGGGGATGAGCGGCCGTATCGGGGCGGCCGCGCAGGGCGTCGTGACGGCCACCGAAGCGTACATCGCGGGCGACACCGAGATGGCGGCGAACGCGCAGACCGCGGCCGTCCACGCGGTGTACCCGCCCTCTCTTCCGCATGGGGTGATGTGATGCCGGATCCGATCAACTACGAGGCCATTCCGGGTGCCGACATCAACCCGGATGCCATCGAAGAGAACGCTCGCACGATCAGCACCGTCTCGGGTCAGGTGTCCGAGCACGGCTCCAACGTGCATTTCAAGTGGCAGGGCATGGCCGGGGTGTACGAGGCCCCGGAGTCGCCCACCCTCTTGGGTTTGATGGCGCCGGTGTCGTCGCAGGCGACGCAGGTCAGCGACAACCTCGCCGAGGTGTCGGCCGCGCTCACCGCCTTTGCCGCAGATGTGCGCCCGATCAAGGCGGAGCTGGATTCGCTGCGCGCCCAGGCGAAAGCTTTCGTGGACTCCGTCCAGGGCGGCGTGCAGGTGCGCGAGATCAACCCGGCGTGGACGGCCGCGCAGTCGCCGTACGGCGGCGCGACCGCAACGCCCACGTACCAGGGTTCGTGGGGCTCGTCGACAACGACGTCGTCGAGCGCTGCGGCGCCGGAGATGTACCGCACGGTCACCAAGGAGTGGCACGAGTCGCAGGAGCACGTCGACCGCAACAACGAACTGCTGTCCGCGGTCAACGCGCAGCAGATCAAGCTGTGGGAAGCGGAGCGCGCGTGCGCCAACCGCATTCGGGCGCTCTACGGGGCCGCACCGTTGCACGCTGCGACATCCGAGGACGACGCGCTGGGCTACGGCATCGCCGAGATCCCCGAGGGCACCGAGATGCCGTGGGGCGCCGAGGTCGAGCGCACCGAGGGCTGTGGCGAGGCGACGGCGAAGTTCGTCTTCAAGGACTTCCTGTGGGAGGGCATCGCCGTCGGCGGCATCTGGGGCACCGTGCAGGGCCTCGGCACGCTCGTGCTCGGCTACAACCCCGAGACGGGTGAGTTCTTCTCCGGCGACGCGTACGGGGCGGCGTGGGGCAACCTCGGAATGATCGGGTTCTCCGGTCTGGCGAACTCGCCGCTGCTCGGCCCCCTCTTCTGGAGCGACAGCCTTCTCGAGTCGACCGGAATCGGCGGCTTCCTGCCCCAAGAGATTCGTGACTTCAAGGCGAGCGCCGACGAGGCCGCCCTGAACACCGGCAAGGCTCTCATCGCGTGGGACAAGTGGCAGGACGATCCGGGCACCGCGCTCGGCGAGTCGGTCTTCAACGTCGGCACCGCGCTGATTCCCGTCGGCGGCGCGGCCGTGGCCGGTGTGAAGACCGCGTCGACGGCGGCATCCGTGGTGTCGAAGATGGCCAAGGTCGTGGACTTCGTCGATCCCGCAGCCCTCGCGATGAACGGCGCGATGCGCCTCGGCGGTGCGGGGCTGAACAGTCTCGACGGCATCATCGGTCGCCTCGGTTCGAACGCCACCGACGGCTTCCACCTGAACGCCCCCGACATGCCGTTCGTCGCCGACGATGCCGCTTCGGCACTGCGCGCGCTCGACGACGCCGGGGTGAATCTCGACACCGTGACGGCGCGCGTCGAGGACGGCGTCCCCGTGTACGAGTTCCCGCCGACGGATGCCATCCCCTCGGGTCGCATCGAGATGCCCGCCGGATCTTTCGACGGCGTGCGGGGTGGCGACGTGCCCGTGCGCACCGACGGCGAAGCGGATGCCGGTGTCACGGCGCCCGTGCGCGAGCCCGAGCTGGTCTCGGCCGGCGGCGTCCGCGGCGAGACCGGCCCCGGTCCGGTGAACTCGATCGTCGAGGACGCTCCGGTTCGGACGGAAACGGGCGGAGCGGGCGAGTCGACGGTCGTGCGCGAGCCCTCGACCGGGCCCGGCGGCGGCAGCGACCACGCCGGCGGCGAGAGCGGCGGACGTGGTGGCTCCGATACCGGGAACGGCGGCGTGGGCCGCGGCGGCGACGACGTGAGCGGCGTGGGCCGTGGCGACGACGCTGGCAGCGCGGGACGCGGCGACGACGGAAGCGCCGGACGCGGCGACGACGCCGTGGGCGGTGCGACCCGCGGCGACGACGCCGTCACCGGCGGCCGTGCGGAGGACGGAACTACCCCGGGCCGCTCCGACGACGACACCGCCGCGGGCCAGGATGGCTCTTCGTCGGGCGGTGCGACGAACGGTGGCGGACAGCCCCCGGCGGGCAACGTGCCGCGGATGCCGAACGGTGATCCGTTCCAGCCCCACATGTCACACAACCAGGTCGCGCAGCTCCCTAGTTCACAGTCACTGATCGACGCAGGTGCCGCGCGGCACGGGCTCACCCCGGATCAGCTGCACGACCTCGTGCACGGGCGCCCGCTCGACTCCCTCACCCCGGACGAGATCCGGATCGTCCTCGACGTACGCGAGAGTATCCCGCAACCGCAGCCCGGCGAGATAATGCAGAAGATCCTCGGCCAGACCGACGTCGACAATCTCCTGAACCGTACCTACGGGAGGCAGGACACGGTGGGTGGCTTCGTCGCGCGCGCCTCCGACGCGACCGGGCTGACCACTCCAGATGAGATCGCGCGTGGGTTCGGCCTCGACTACGGCCCGGGCCGGACCGTTCCCGCCCAGTTCACCGCGCCGACGGGCGACACGTACGCCGTGCGCTTCACCCTTCCGAGCAACGCGGATCTGCGGGTGCCGTCCGCAGACGCGGGGAACCTCGCGGGTTACCTCTTCGACAACACGGGCCAGCCGTACTACCGCCCCGCGAAGATGGATCCCCTGGGGCCCGCCAACCCGTTCCTGGGCCACGGCTTCGTGGGAGACGGCAGCGTTCAAATCATCCCTGAGTATCATTTCCCGAACCGGATCAACATCGGCCCCGGCACCGAGGTGTACAAGATCACCCCCACCGGCGAGGAGATTCCGTACGCCGTCCTAACGTCTCAAGGATGGGTTCGGTTCTGATGAACGCTCCTCGCACTGTCCGGGATACGGGCACGTGGATCGAGACCACCGACGGGTGGTACGCGTCCACCTTTCAGATCGCGCAGGACGACACCCCTACCGAGTTCTTCATCTACGACCACGAGGGCACCGGCCATCGGCAAATCGCCCCGCGGGACGTCCTGGCGGTCGAACAGGTGACCTCCGAAGGGCTTTACCTCGGGCACTGGATCCCTGTGGTGTCCACGTGGAGCGAGGACATGACGCCCCTGCGCGCCCCGCTGCCGTTCGGACACGCCGGGTATCTGGCCATGCTGTTCTTCGACGCCGGTCCCGAGCGCGACGCGATCGCCGCTCTTCCGCGCGCTGAGGTACACGACGACCGCACGAGCAACGGTGGGATCTCGCTGCTGGTTCCCTTCGCTGAACTGACCGACTACCGAGAGACCGCGACTAGGCTAGGCACCCCCGTCATTCGCCGACGCGACGCAACGTCCTCCCCGACAGAATGAATGCCATGGACATCTTTCAGAAGATCGTGACGCCGGGGCGTCTGCGCTTGTGGACACAGGGCGACGACTTGCTGACCGGTTTCGTGGCGCGCCAGGCCGACACCGCCTGGGCACGGACGCCGTCCGACCTCCTCGAAGCGCACGGCTACGCGGCATCCGACCCCTTGTTCGCGGGATCCACCTTCGTTGACATCCTCCGGTTCCCGAGTGCTGAGTCTCTCAGCTTCATCCCCGCGACCGGCGAGGGCGGCGCCGGTTTTGTCGAGCCCGCTCCCTTCACCGGCACCGGCTTCGCGCCCACGGCGAAGGGAATCGTGCCCCTGTGGTGGGTGGAACCGACGCGTGTCCCCCCGGGCTCCGAACTGTGGCGGATCCATGTGGATGGTCGTGAGGAGTTCCTCTCGGTCTACGCGAACGTCGCCTCGGGTTGGCAGCCAGGACAGGGACAGGCATTGCCGTCCGACGTGTGCGGACGATTCGTCCGATGGAACGGCGAGGCGGTGCTCGCCGACCAGCTGGAGAACGGGCGGGTCGTCCTCGCGTCGTACACGCGGAGCAAGGATGCCAAACTCACGGAACGCGGTCTCTGGGCGCGAGTCGTCGAAGCCTCTGAGGTCGAGCAGCCCTATACGCTGAGGCTCACCGCCCGGTTCGGGGACCTTCCGTTTCAGATCGTCCGGCGATGGCACGACGGAACCCGCGCGGTCGCCCGGCTTGTCTACCTCGGACGCGATGCGACCCTCGCCGAGCGGGCCGGTCTCGAGCGGACCGATGCCGGCGTCTACGAGGTGACGGCCGCCCTGGATGAATTGATGGATGTCCGCGGCGAGGAACTCGTCCCGAGCAGGGCCTGAGTCGAATGACAGGGCTTCGACCCGAGAACGACCTCGAAGTCACCATGAGGTCGGTGCGGTCCGGGGAGCTGCCCTCGGAGCGGCTGGCACCGGCCCTGCTGGAAGCCGAATTGGTCGTTCTCGTCGACGGAACGCCCGACCCGACGACGTTCCAGCCCCTCGTCGTTCATCGCGACGACGCGAACTTCCTCGCCGTGTTCACCGCGACGGACCAGGTGCCGGCAGAATTGGGCAAGGGCCGCAACGCGCTGCTGATGCCGGGCCGACTCCTCATCAGCGGCGCTGCCCCCGAAGTCGGCCTCGTCGTGAACCCAGGGGCCGCGGGCACGATGGAGATCCCGCCGTCGGCTTTGACTGCCCTCCGCCAGGTGTCAGCGGCACCGTCCACGCGCTATTTCATCCGTGAGCAGATGGTGGACGGGCAGGTCGTCCCGGTGTCGGTCTTCCGTCGCCGCTCCACTCCGGAGGGACCGGTCGACGAGCGTCTCCTCGACGTCGACTCCTGGACCGACGACCGGCACGGAACTGTCGACAAGGCCATCCGCTTCCCCCTGGACGCCGACATCGAGGAGATCTCCCCCGAAGCCGCGCAGGACGTCTTCGACATGGTCGCGCGCCGCAGCTACGTCCCGCTGCGGCGCCGCTGACCGCCCCTCCCACATGACGACGCCCGCGGACTTCTTCCGGTCGCTGCGGCTCGACTATCCCGACACGAACTTCCTCCGCGGCGATCAGTCCGCGTTCGTCCTCCGATTCCAGCAGGACATCGATACGCCGGGTTCCGTCAACTCGCAGCTGCACAGTTCGATGGGCGGTGACGGCTCGGTTGACCATTACAGTGCGCCGTTCACAGGCAACGGCTTCCTGAAGACCGGCGGTGACATCATTCCCGAGTACCGTGCGAAGCAGGTGAACATGCGCGACGGCGCGGAGATGTGGGAAGTATTGGACGACGGAACGCAACGACTCTTCGCCGTCTGGCGACGCGGTGAGTGGATCCCGGTGGGGTGAAGGAATCAATGCTGCCAGTGAGCGAAACGTTGTTCGAGTACCGAGGCAAACGGTACCCATGGCATTCCGGAGGGGACGACTACCTGCGCCTGCGGACGGACCGGCCCCCCGCCTCCGAAGACTTCCCCGACGCGACCGAGATCAACGCGGATCCCGATGATCCTTGGGTCAAACTTCCCCGGCGCGCCGTGACCGCGCGTTTCTCGCAAGAGGTGAGCGGAACGTGGCACGGCGTGCCCGTATCCGTCGGTCCGCGCGTGAAGCGAGGTCTCCAACGCGGAATGGTCACAGTCTGGTATGCCGGCAACGAACCGGATGCTGCTGTGTCCGCAGGGTTGTCTGGCAACCAGAATGACGGGTGGTCCGCGCTCACATCCCCGGATGAGGTAGAAGATGTGCGCGTGCAAACCAAACGTCTTCCTATGGTGAGCACATGAGAACTGTCCTGCAGAAGCTGCTGCATCCCGGTATGTCCGCAATGATCCGCGAACGCGGGTACTCGCAGGTCAGCGGCTCCGTCGTGCGCGCAGGTGACGCGAAGAACCTGCGCACGGCCAGCGCGCTGCAGGAGGCCTAAGGATGGCCGTCCGGTGGCTCCGGACACGTCGATGTCGTGCGATTCGAAGTCCCTCTGTGCGCAACCCTCACGGTGCCGCCGCAGGTGGAGCGGCCGTGGCCGTCGTACCCGCTCGGGTTCCTGCGACCCGTTGGCGATGAGATCGTCCCGGTCTGGAACATGACCACGACCCGCTATTCCCGGGTGCCGAACTTTGGCGGATCACGGACGCGGGCGAACAGGAGGTCCTCGCTGTGTACCGGGGGCTGCTCACGGGTGGACCGCGCTCCAAGGGCAACCGCCGGTCAAGGAGTGGCATCCGTCCAGTCGCTTCTTCGGCACGAGGGCCGTCTTCGAAGACACCGAGTACGCCGCGGACATCCGTGACGATCAGGTCGATCTCACGTCGTACGTCGAGCCGGCGTCTCCCGAGTGGTCTCAACCGCGCCTCGGCGTTTGGGACAGAACGGTCCCGCTCACTGCCTGCACGGTGTACGCGCATCGACGGGCGACTCGTCCCGGCGCGGCTGTTCCGGGGTCGTCCGACCCCAAACGGGCCGGTGGACGAGATGCTCGTCGACGTCGACACCTGGCATCCGGACACGCGGCGCATGCTCGACCGCGCGATCCGCTTTCCGCTGGATTCCGACCTCGAGGAGATCTCGGATGCCGCGGCCAGCGAGATCTTCGCGATGGTCGCACGGCGCGAGTACACGCCCCTGACCCGCCGGTGAGCCGGTAATTCTGCCGCCCCGCGGGTTATCCACGCAAGGGACGGGCCGAACGGGCGCCGTCGGAACGTCCCGCATAGGGTGGAAGGTCGAGGGAGGGGGCCCGATGACGAGCACGCACGATTCGTTGCGCCTGGCCGACGTCGATCCGCTGGTCTTCACCGAGCGCGCCCGCGGGGGCCAGATCGTCGGGGCCGTGGCGCTCGACATCGTCATGCCCGTGGCGCTACTCGCGGCCGGGATCATCGTCATCGTCGCCGGCCCGCCCGCTGTCGGCTGGCTTCTCGTGATCGCGGCGCTCGCACTGCTCATCGTCGCCGTGTGGTTGCTGGGTCGCAGCGGCCGCACGCTCGGAACCGCCACCGTCGATGCCCGCATCGTGCGCCTCACCACCGGCGCCGCCGCGGGCGCATCGGCGCTCACGGCACTGGTCTCCGGGAAGCTCGGGATGTTCGACCTGCGCCGGGGTCGCGACCCGTTCGCCCCCGCGATCGCAGCCTTCCAGTTCCCCGAGGCCGTCGCCGCGACGCCGAGCCGCGCACGCCGCGGCATGGTGCCGACGCTGCTGCTCGACTCGGGTGAGCGCCTCACGCTCGACACCGCTCTCGTGCTCGGCCGCGATCCCTCGGCACCGGCCGATGCCCCGGCCGAGGTGTACCGCTGGGCCGATATGTCACGCACGCTGTCGAAGTCGCACGTCCGCCTGGAGTGGGACGGTCGGCAGGTGTGGGTCACCGACCTCGGCTCGACGAACGGCACCTTCGTCCGCGGCGCCGGCGCCTCCACTCCGCTTCTCCCCCACCAACGCACGCCCGTGCCCACCGATGTCGTCCTCGAGATCGGTGACCGCACTCTGACCGTCCGGGATGCCGCATGAGCACCGTCGCACACCCCCTCCTCGACGCGGCCGGCCCCGGCTGGGCCGGAACCGAGACGCGCGCACCGATCGTCGCGCTGACGACGGCGATGAGCGACTTCCTGCACAAGACGGCGAGCCAGGGGCTGCGGCCGATCATCGTCTCGAGTGAGTTCTCGCGCATGACGCAGCCACTCGCGCAGGTGCTGTCCGCCGTGCAGGGCCACTGGGTCGTGCGCACGCGGAACGACGGCTTCTACGACGCGCGCACGGGCGCCCGCATCGACGCGCCCGCCGACGCGCTGACCCCGGAACCGCCGACGGCCGAGAACGTGCACCCCCTCTTCGTCCGGGCGCAGGTGGCATCCACTCTGCAGGTCGTGGCGACCGTCTCGACGCGGCACCGAGTCACGCGTCCCGTGCGGCTCGGCGGTGTCGCCGAGGCCGCGGTCGCCCTGTTCAGCGGGGCAGAGCCGGCGGCGTTCGGCGCGGTCGAACCGCTGCTCGCGCCCTGGGACCGCGACGACCTCACCGAGCGATCGCGGCGGCGGATCCCGCTCGACAGTCATTGGATCGCCGTGGGCGGCGGCGAACGCGCGGTCCTCTCCACCGTTCAGGTCGGTCGCACGAGCGAGGGTCTGGAAGAGACGACGCGCGTGTGGGCCGCGGTGCCCGGCGTCGGCCGCGAGTCCGGCGCCACCGCGACCGCGGAGGCTCGCGAGCTCCTGTCCCGCGCGGCGACCGTCGGCCTGCCGCTCATCGGCATCGCCTTCGCCGCGATCGGTGCCCCGGATCTGGCGCGTCGGGCCACGGCATCCCCCCAGCCCGAACCCCTGGCGCTGCTCATCGGGCCCGTGGGCATCCGCGCGCTCGGCATCGACGCGAAACGCTGGATCGACGAAGTCGGCGGCACCACGGTCGGCAGCCCGCGGCTCCCCGGTGTGCTACTGCCTCTCGGCTCGGTGGACGGCGGCGGGTGGGGGCGCCTGAACGACGTCCTCGCCACGCTCGACCCCGAGCGTCTCGGCGAGCTGCTCAACCTCGCCCCGCACGTGCGCGCGCAGCTGCGCGCCACGGAAGGAGTGCGCTGATGCCCGACCAGCGGGACACCGTTCTCATCGAACAGGCCAAGATCCAGCGCATGCGCCTGGGTTCGGCGCTCGTGTACGGCCACATCGGCGAGCGCCGCACCGTCAACGACCACGGGAAGCGGTTGATGGGCTCGATCGTGGTCGCCGCCATCGCGTGCGCCGCCTGCGTCGGCGTCTCCTTCGTCTCGCAGCTGCTGACCGAGCGCGCCGAACAGGCGAATTCGACCGTCCAGACCCCCACCGGAGCCGTGACCCCGTGACCATCTACACCCGTCTGACCGTCGCGGGTTCCGAACGCCGCGCCGAGGTCGTCGTCCCGAGCGGCGAACCCGTGGGCGCCGCGATCCCCCGCCTGCTCGACCTCCTCGGCGAGACGGCGGGCACGGTGGCGCGCCCGCTCGCCGTCATCGCGCCCGACGGCGAACAGATCGACATCGCGCTCACGCCGCAGCAGCTCGATCTCGCCGACGGCACCCTGGTCCGCCTGGTCCGCCTGGATGCCGCGCCCCCGCCGCCCGTCGTGATCGACGTGACCGACGCCGCGGCGGATGCGCACGACGCGCGCCCCGACCGGTGGGACGACCGCGCGCGCACGATCGCGGGGGGCACGGGGATCGCCGCAGCCTTCGCGATCGCCGGCTGGCTGTCGCCGTGGTCGTCACCGACGCTCGCGGCCTTCGCGCTGCTCGGGGCCGCCGTGGTCCTCGCGGCGATCGCGACGGGTCTGGGGCTCGGCGGCCTCCGTCGCCTCTCGACGTGCGTGTCGGCGGCGGCGGCCGGCCTCGCCCTCCCGGTGGGCAGTGCGACCGCGGGCGCACTGGCATCCGGTCCCTCGGCTCTGCTCGCGGGGATCGCCGCCGCCCTCGCCACGGCGTCGACCGTCGCCCTGCTCGGGGTCGGGGTCGCGCATCGCCGCCGCGGAGCCGCGTCCGGCGGGGCGCTGGGCGCCGTCCTCTCGTCGCTGCTCCTGGGTCTTCTGCTGGCGGGCGTGGATGCCGTCGCGGCCTCGACCATCACCGGCGTCGTCGCCGCGTTCGCCACCGGTCCGCTGCCCTGGATCGCCCTCTCCTCCGCGGGCTTGACCGACCTCGACCAGCGCGCGGCCGACGGGGCACCCCCCGCCCGTCCTCGCGCCTTCGCCGCGATCGACGAGGCGTACGCCGCCCTGACGTGGAGCGTGGCGGCCGTGGCATCCGTCCTCGGCGTCACCGGGGTCGCGCTCGCCCTCTCCGGGACGATCTGGACCGAACTGCTCGCCCTCGCGTTCTTCCTCGTCGCAGCGCTGCGCACCCGGGCGTTCCCCTTGCGGTGGCAGGGCTGGCTGCTGTGGGCCGCGGCGGGCGTGATCGCCGCCGCCGCACTGACGGTGCTGCTGGTCGGGGGCCTCGGCTGGGTCGGTGCGGGGGTGGCCGTCGTCGTGGCCGCGCTCATCGCGACGATGGTCCTGGTGCGTCCACGTCCGCACGTGCGCGCGCGTCTGCGCGGGCTCGGCAACATCGTCGAGACGCTCGCCGTGGTGTCGCTGATCCCGTTGCTGGTGGGCGCGCTCGGCATCTACGCCGAGCTGCTCGGCATGTTCGGCGGCGGATCGTGACTGTGCTCGACGTGCGGGCCCTGTCGACCGCGGTGTTCGGCAGCGGCGCGAACGCGCGTGCCGAACTCACCTCGTGGGATGCCGCGATCCGCGGCGGCCTGTCGACCACCCGCCGCGTCGGGGTCGTGTCGTTGTCGCCGGGCGCGGGCACGAGCACCGTCGCCCACCAGGTCGTCCGCGCGATCGCCGCGCGCCGCAGCGAACCGGTGCTCGCGGTCGACGTCTCCGCGGGTACGCCCGGGCTCGCCGCGCGCCTCGGCGCCGAACCGGTGCCGCCCGACGACACCCGCGCCGCGGCGCGCACCACGGCCGAGGCGCTGACGGGCCTCGAGGTGCGGGAGGGCGTGGTGGCCCTACGCCCGCGCGACGCCGACGACGCGGTGGGCGCCTGGCTCGGCGAGGCCGCGCCGATCACCCGCTTCTTCGACGTGTCGGTCACGGACTTCGGGGCGCGGCATCCGCTCGTCGACCTCGCCGCGTGCGCCGCGCTGTGCGACGTGGTGTGCCTGGTGGCGGACGCGCGCCGCTCTCCGGCCGAGCACGCCCGCTCGGTCGTCGAAGCGATCACCGGGTTACCGGAGTCCCCGTCGGTCGTGCTGGGGCTGGTGGATCACGCCCACGAGGGCGACGGGGTGGCCCGCGCCCTGTCCGCGGGTGCCGAGCACACCGTCGTCGCGGTGCCGTTCGATTCGGGCCTCGCCGCCGGCGGCCACCCCCGGCGGTCGGCCACGCAGCTGGCCGTGGTGCGTCTGGCGGCCGCCCTCGTCGCCGCGACGGGGAGGACCGCATGACCGTCCGCATCGTCCACCGCCCCGCGCGGATCAGCGAGGCCGTCGAACCCGCACCCGATGTCGTCCTCGCGCCCCCGCCGCCGATCGGCGAAGGCGCGACGGGGTTCCCGCTGCAGTCGCTGCTGCCGATCGTGGGCAGCCTCTCGTCGATCACGATGATCGTGCTGCTGCGCAACAACCCGATCATGGTCGTGGTGGGCGCTGTCATCCTCGTCGTCGCACTCGTCGGCGGCCTCGGCATGGCGCTCACGCAGCGCGGCAACGCCGCCCGGCAGCGCCGCGTGCAGCGCGAGCGCTACCTCGACTACCTCGAGGAGACGCGCGAGGCGGTCCGGCAGACCGCCGACGCCCAGCGCACCGCCGCTCTGGCCCTGCACCCCTCGCCCGGCGCGCTCGTCGAGATCGCGTCCGACCCCGCCCGGCGCTGGGAACGGCGACCGGGGGATGCCGATTTCCTCCGCGTCCGCATCGGCACGGGCGACCTGCGCGCGGTCGAGGTGGCGCTGCCGCCCGAGCAGAACCCGGTGCAGCCGTTCGACCCGGTGATGCGGGAGTCCGCCGAGCGCATGGTGCGCCTCGCCGGGGTCGCGCAGGGGATGCCGGCGACCGTCGACCTCGAGCGCGGCGGGCAGGTGTCGATCGTCGGCGCACGGCCCGACACTCTGCGCGTCGCACGGGCGCTCGCGGCGCAGATCGCGGCGTTCCACTCGCCCGACGACGTTCACATCGCCGCAGCCATCGCTCCCGCGCAGCGCGACGACTGGCACGGACTCGACCTGCTGCCCCACCTCTCCGGCGACACCCCGCCCGCCGGCGCCGTCATGGCGCGGCGCGTCGCGCCGAGCCTGCCCGAGCTGCTGTCCCTACTGCGCGACGAGCTGCGCGACCGCGTGGCGACCGCCGCCGCCTCCCGCCGTGCGGGGCGCAAGACCAAGCCGGGGCGTCTCGTGATCTTCGTCGATGAGGCCGATCACGCCGCGTCTCCGGTGCCCCGTCTGGATGCCGCTCTCGACCTCACCGCACTGGGGGTCACCGTCGTGCACCTGGTCGACGACCGCCTCAAGGAGCCGACCTCGGTCGCCGTCCGTGTCACGGTCGACGCCGGTACCGCGACCATCGAGACGCCCGGTGCAGGTGAGGCGGCGATCACCGGCATCCGGATCGACCCCGTCACTCCCGCCGCGCTCGACGTGGTCGCCCGTCCTCTGGCGGGGTTGCGTCTCACGCGCACCTCGGCGCAGGACACCGGGACGGCCCTCGCCCCCGATGTGACGCAGCTCCTGGGTGTCGCCGACGTGGATGCCATCGACACCTCCGCCGCGTGGCGCACGCGCAGCGCCGCGGAGTTCCTGCGTGTGCCGATCGGCGTCGACGACCAGGGCGGTCCGGTGCTGCTCGACCTGAAGGAGTCCGCACAGCTCGGCATGGGGCCGCACGGCATCTGCATCGGCGCGACCGGCTCGGGAAAGAGCGAGCTGCTGCGCACGCTCATCCTGGGCCTGGCGCTGACGCACTCCCCCGACGACCTGAGCATGATCCTCGTCGACTACAAGGGCGGCGCGGCGTTCGCACCGTTCTCGCGCCTCCCGCACGTCGCGGGCATCATCGACAACCTCGCCGACGACCCGCAGCTGACCGAGCGCGCCCGCGCGAGCATCCAGGGCGAGGTCGTACGCCGCCAGCGCCTGTTGAAGGATGCCGGGAACGCGGCATCCATCGGTCACTACCGGCAGATGCGGCGCGATCGCCCCGAGCTGCCCGCGCTGCCGCACCTGTTCCTGGTGATCGACGAGTTCGGCGAACTGCTCACGGCGGAGCCCGACTTCGTCGAGCTGCTGCTGACGATCGGACGCATCGGCCGCTCGATCGGCGTGCACCTGCTGCTGTCGAGCCAGCGCATCGAAGGCGGACGCCTGCGCGGCCTCGACACGTACCTGTCGTACCGGATCGGCCTGCGCACCTTCTCGGAGTCGGAGTCGGCCGTGGTGCTCGACACCCCCGACGCGTTCCACCTGCCGGCGATCCCCGGCTTCGGCTACCTCAAGGTCGACACGTCGGTCTACACGAGGTTCCGCGCGGGGTACGTGTCGGGCCCCGTGCCCGACCCGGTCGAATCCGGTCCGCGGCACGACGACGCCCCGCCCGTGCTGCGGCTGCCCGCGTACGACCTGCCCGACGAGACGCCCGAGACCGAGCAGATCGACAGCGCCGAACCCGAGACCCCGACCACGGGCCGGACCCTCGTGCAGGCGGCGACGTCGCGTCTCGCGCGCGGCATCGCCCGCACGCGACCGGTGTGGCTGCCGCCGCTCCCGCCCGTGCTGACGCTCGGCGGCGTGCTGCCGCAGGCCGACGGCGCCGGGACGCTCCGCGCGCCGATGGGTCTCGTCGACGACCCGTCGAAGCAGACGCAGTCGCCGTGGATGCTGGACCTCACCCGCTCGGGCGGTCACGTGTCGATCACCGGCGCACCTCAGTCGGGCCGGTCGATGTTCCTGCGCACGCTCGCCGCGTCGCTGTCGTTCACGCACTCGCCGCGCCAGGTGAGCATCTACGGCATGGACCTCACCGGTGGTGGTCTCGCCCGTATCGAGCCGTTCCCTCACGTCGGTGGCGTCGCCACGCGCGGCAGTCGGGAGCGTCTCACGCGTCTGCTCGAAGAGCTCACCGGCATGCTCGCCGTCCGTGAGCGGGTGTTCCGCGATCACGGTCTCGACTCCCTCGCCGACATGCGCCGCCAGCACGCCGACGGACGCCTGCCCGACCTGCCGAGCGCCGACGTCGTGCTGCTCGTCGACGGGCTCGGGGCCCTGCGCCAGGACTTCGAAGACCTCGAGACCCCGCTCGCGCAGCTGCTCGAACGCGGCGGCAGCTTCGGCATCCACGTCGTCGTCGCCCTGTCGCGCTGGAACGAACTGCGCATGAACCTGCAGGGACTCATCGGCACGCGTCTCGAGCTCAAGCTCAACGACCCGGCCGACTCGCAGATCGCGCGCAAGCTCTCGCAGACGCTCCGGGCGGACGAGCCCGGCCGCGTGCTCACCGACGAGAAGCTGTTCGCGCAGGTCGCGCTGCCGCTGCTCGAAGAGGTCGACGACGGCGACACCGGCGAAGCTCTCGAGCAGCTCGCGCGCGAGAGCGCCGCCCGCTGGGGCGGTCAGGGCGCGGCGCCCATCCGTCTGCTGCCCGAGGTGCTGTCGCCGTCCGAGCTGCCCGACGCGATCGACGAACCGGATGCCGTGCCCCTGGGCCTGCGCCAGGACACAATGCAGCCCGTGTCCCTCGACCTCGTCACGCGCGACCCGCACCTGCTCGTCCTCGGCGACAGTCGCTGCGGCAAGACGACCCTGCTCCGCGGCATCGTGCAGGGCGCGATCGACCGGCACTCCGCCGAGGAGCTCGTCGTCGCCCTGATGGATGCGCGCGGCGAGCTGGCATCCGAGGTCCCGGATGCCTACCTCGGCGGTCACGCGTCGTCGGGTCGGCAGGCGCGGCTGTTGGCCGAGTCGATCGCGGTCGAGCTCGAGAAGCGCGCGAACGATCGCGATGCCGGCCCCCGGATCCTCGTGATCGCCGACGACTTCGACATCCTCGCCGCCGGCGGCACCGAACCGCTGCGCCCGCTGCTGCCGTACCTGGCGTCGGCACGTGACCTACGCCTGAACGTCGTGGTCAGCCGCCCCGTCGCGGGGGCGTCGCGGGCGATGTTCGACGTGGCGCTGCAGGGCATCCGCGACACCGGCGGGACCGCGCTGATCATGTCCGGCGACCGTTCCGAGGGCGCGCTGCTGCCGAAGCTCTACGCCGAGCCGATGATCGCCGGCCGCGGCCGTCTCGCCCGTCGCGGCGAGCGTCCGACCCTCGTGCAGGTGGCGAACTTCGTCGCGGTCGAGGGCGACACCCAGAACGCGTCAGCGGTGGGGGCGCCGGCGGAGGCCGTGCCCGCGATGGACGCCGATGAGGCGGATGCCGTGGACGAGACGACGCGGGAGGCGCTTCCCACCCCGGCGCCCGCTCCCGCAGCGTCCTCGGATGGCGAGGAGCTGCCCCTGACCCGACGAAGGAGAGACAACCGTGCCCCGTAGCAGCGTCGCGTTCACGCGCGAACCGATCGACATCGACGCGCTCGCCGAGGCGGTCTCCACCGTGCTCACGCCTGAGGAACTCGCCGCGACGCCCGTCGAGATCCGTCCCGTCGACGACGGTGCCGCAGCCCAGGTGGTCATGGCGGAACGGGTCGTGCTGACCGCGCTCCGGCCGCGGCTGACCCCGCCGGCCGCGGAACTCGCCCGCGTCTACGGCGCCGTGGAAGTGGCCGCCGACGCCCGGTGGTCGACGGACTGCTTCGTGACGTGGGAGCCCGAGGGCGTCATCGGCGTGCGGCTCATCGACGCCGCGGCTGCCGCCCGGGGCGGGGTGGCCGCGCACCTGGGCTGACACCCGGCTTCGGCCGGCACCGGGCACCATCCGTGCACCGGGGCGCGCGTTGTCCGCCCCGCTGCACGGATCGCGCCCCGGCCCGCCCCCCCTTTACTCCAGCGTCGGCGTCCGCGGCGGTGGCGTCCGCCGCGGGCGCAGCGCCTCGAACGCCGCGGCCATCGACAACAGCGCCGCGTCGTCGTACGCGCGTCCCGCGAACGTCAGGCCCGTCGGCATCCCGATGTCCGGCAGCGTCCCCAGGGGCACCGTCACCGTCGGCACGCCGCAGTGGCGGATCGCGAGGTTGCCCGTCGCCACCCAGACGCCGTTGCGCCACGCGATGTCGGCCGACGCCGCTTTCACGTCGGCGTCGGCGGGCGCCACATCGCTGAGCGTCGGGAAGACCACGGCGGCGAGGCCGTTGGTATCCATCCACTCCTCCAGATCGCGGCGGCGGGTCTCTTCCAGACCCTCGAGCCCTTCGGCCAGATGCGGGATCTCGGTGAACGACGACACCGGGTGCGCGCGGACGTGCGCGGGGTACTCGGCGATGTCGTCGTCGAAGCCCGTGTACCGGTCGGGCAGCGCACCCTCGGGGTGCGGGAAGATCGCCGCACCGTCCACCGACGCCAGACCGGGGTGTCCGTTCGCGCGCAGGAAGTCATCCCACGCCCACGCCGACAGATCGACGATCTCGCGGTGGAGGAACTCCTCCGACACCAGACCCCGCGTCCGGATCGTCGGCGCTCCCGGACGATCACCCTCGTAGTTGCTCACGAGCGGGAAATCGCAGTCGACCACGATCGCGCCCGCCGCCTCGAGGTCGGCCCGCGCGACCGCCCACCGGTCGAGCAGCGACGGGCGCGGCACGATCCGCTCGCCGGTCGGCCCGCCGACGCCACGGGGGCCCGTGCCCGCGAGCGGGTCGGTGCCGACGAACATGCGCGGGATGCCGATGCGCTTGCCCCGCAGCGAAGGTCGGCCGGCAAGCTCGGCGAACGACGGCGGCCGCACGTCCGACGCGGCCGGCAGCTGGATCCACGGCTGCGCGCGCCAGAAGTCGCCGCGCGTCTCGGAATCGTCGGCGACGATGACGTCGAGCACCGCGAGCAGGTCGGCCATCGAGCGGGTGTGCGGCACGACCACGTCCATGGTCGGTACGAGCGGCCAGTTGCCGCGCACCGAGATCATGCCGCGCGACGGGGTGTACGCGCACAGGCCGTTGCAGGCCGCCGGGGCGCGGCCGCTCGACCACGTCTCCTCGCCCAGGCCGAACACGCCGAACGACGAGGCGGTCGCCGTTCCCGAGCCGTTCGACGACCCCGACGCGAACGCCGACGTCAGGTACTCGGCGTTGTAGGGGCTCTCGGCGCGTCCGTACAGCCCGCGCTGCATACCGCCGTTGGCCATCGGGGGCATGTTCGTCAGCCCCAGGCAGATGGCCCCCGCCTCGCGCAGCCGGGCGATCGTGAACGCATCGTCCGCCGCGACGAGGTCGGCGAACGCGGGGCTCCCGGCGGCGACGGTGAGGCCCCGCACCATGTAGCTGTCTTTCGCGGTGTACGGGATGCCGTCGAGCAGCCCCCGCGCCTGGCCGGCCGCGCGACGGGCATCCGACTCCGCGGCCTCGACGAGCGCGTCGGGATTGCGGACCACGACGGCGTTGAGCTTCGTCGCGGTGTCGGGACCGTCGTACGCGTCGATGCGCGCGAGGTGCGCCTCGACGAGCTCGACGGCGGTGGTGCGGCCCTCGGCGAGCGCGGCGGCGAGATCGGCGATGGAGGCCTCGACCACATCGATCACGCGGTCACCGCCGGCTGCTGCTGCGTGATGCAGTGGATGCCGCCGCCCCGCGCGAAGATCTCGCGGGCGTCGACCGTCACGACCCGGCGACCCGGGTACACCTCCTCGAGGATGCCGCGGGCCGTGGCATCCGCTTCCTCCTCGCCGAAGCCGCAGGCGATGACTCCGCCGTTGACGACGAGGTGGTTGACGTAGCTCCAGTCGGTGTCGCCGTCGGCGTCGCGCACGGTGGCGGGTGCGGGCAGGTCGCGGATCGTGAACCGGCGGCCCGTGGCATCCGTCTGCGTCTCGAAGAAGGCCCGCAGCTCGCGCGTCACTGCGTGGTCGGGATGCGCGGGGTTCTGCTGGTCGTGGAGGAGTACGACACCGGGAGAGGGCAGCGTCGCGACGATGTCGACGTGGCCGCTCGTCCCGAAGTCGCCGTAATCGCGGGTGAGGCCGCGCGGCAGCCACACCGCGTGCGTCGCGCCGATCGTGCGGAGCATCTCGGCCTCGACGCGCGCGCGGTCGGCGTAGGGGTTGCGGCGCGGATCGAGCTGCACCGTCTCGGTCAGCAGCACGGTCCCCTCGCCGTCGACGTGGATGCCGCCACCCTCGTTGACGAGCAGCGACGGGGTCAGCTCGGCACCGGCGGCCTCGGCGACGATCCGGCCGTGCTGCGCGGCCTTCTGCCACACGGCCCAGTCATGGTCGCCCCAGCCGTTGAAGACCCAGTCGACGGCGCCGAGGACCCCCGGCCGCTCGGGGTCGACGACGAAGGTCGGACCGGAGTCGCGCATCCAGAACTCGTCGACCGGAGCCTCGACGATCTCGATTCCCCCGCCGAGCATCCGGCGGGCACGGGTCAGCTCGCTCGGGTCGACGAGCATCGAGACCGGCTCGAACGCCGCGACGGCGTGGGCGACCGCGGCCCAGGCCGCGTAGCCCGCTTCGCGCTCGGCATCCGTTCCTCCGAGGGTCGGGCCCTCGCTCGGGAACGCCATCCACGTGCGAGTGTGCGGAGCGGTCTCGCTCGGCATACGCCAGGTCATGGGTCCTCCCGAAACGTCGGCGACGTCGACCAGCCGATGGTGCGGCTCCGGCCTCAGGCGCCGCGCAGCCGCTCGGCCAGGTAACCGTGGAGCGCGTCGAGGGGGATGCGCTCCTGGCCCATGGTGTCGCGGTCGCGGACGGTCACGGCGTTGTCGTCGAGCGAGTCGAAGTCGATCGTGACGCAGTACGGCGTGCCGATCTCGTCCTGGCGGCGGTAGCGGCGGCCGATCGCGCCGGCGTCGTCGAAGTCGACGTTCCAGCCGGCCGAGCGCAGCGTGTCCGCGACCTCGCGGGCAAGCGGCGACAGACGCTCGTTGCGCGACAGCGGAAGCACGGCGGCCTTCACGGGCGCGAGCCGCGGGTCGAGCTTCAGCACCGTGCGGGTGTCGGTGCCGCCCTTGGCGTTGGGCACGTCCTCTTCGCGGTACGCGTCGACGAGGAACGCCATCATCGCGCGCGTCAGACCGAACGACGGCTCGATGACGTACGGGGTGTACTTCTCACCCGAGGCCTGGTCGAAGTAGGTGAGGCTCGAGCCCGAGGCATCCGAGTGGCTCTTCAGGTCGTAGTCGGTGCGGTTGGCGACGCCCATGAGCTCGCCCCACTCCTTGCCCGGGAAGCCGAAGCGGTACTCGACGTCGATGGTGCCGGCCGAGTAGTGCGCGCGGTCTTCCTCGGGAACGTCGAAACGCTTCATGTTCGCGGGGTCGATGCCGAGGTCGACGAACCAGTTCCAGCACGCCTCGACCCAGTGCTCGAACCACTCCTGTGCCTCGGCCGGGGGCGTGAAGTACTCGATCTCCATCTGCTCGAACTCGCGCGTGCGGAAGATGAAGTTTCCGGGGGTGATCTCGTTGCGGAACGCCTTGCCGACCTGGCCGACACCGAACGGGGGCTTGCGACGGGATGCCGTGAGCACGTTGGAGAAGTTCACGAAGATGCCCTGCGCGGTCTCGGGGCGCAGGAAGTGCAGGCCCGACTCGTCGTCGACGACACCGAGGTAGGTCTTGACCAGGCCCGAGAACGACTTCGGCTCGGTGTACTGCCCCTTCGTGCCGCAGTTGGGGCAGGGAACGTCGGCGAGGCCGTTCTCGGCCTTGCGGCCCTTGCGGGCCTCGAAGTCCTCGATGAGGTTGTCGGCGCGGAAGCGCTTGTGGCAGTGCAGGCACTCGACCAGCGGGTCGGTGAACGTCGCGACGTGACCCGAAGCCTCCCACACGCGCTTGGGCAGGATGATGCTGGAGTCCAGGCCCACCATGTCGCCGCGGCCGCGCACGAACGTCTGCCACCACTGCCGGCGGATGTTCTCCTTGAGTTCGGTGCCGAGGGGGCCGTAGTCCCACGCCGAACGCGAACCGCCGTAGATCTCACCGGCCTGGAACACGAACCCGCGGTGTCGAGCGAGCGAGATGACCTTGTCGAGGCGGGACTGTTCGGCCACGGTGGCTCCAATGGTCGGGAAAGCTGTGGGTGCGAGCGCGAGTGCGCGGCATCCAGTTTATCGAGCCACGCCACCCCTCACCGTGAGAGGCGTTCCCGCCGCACGGTGAATGCGTCGAGCGCCGCCTCGTCGATGTCGACGCCGAGGCCGGGACCGGTGGGGACGCGCACGTGCCCGTCCTCGAGAACGGCGGGCTCGGTGACGATGTCGCGGTCGTAGAAGCGGGCGGATGCCGAGATGTCGCCCGGCAGCGTGAACCCGGGGAGAGCCGCGAGAGCGGCGTTGGCGGCCCGCCCGATGCCGGTCTCGAGCATGCCGCCGCACCACACGGGGATCCCGGCGACCCGGCACCGGTCGTGGATCGTGAGCGCCTCGAGGTAGCCGCCGACGCGTCCGGCCTTGATGTTGATGAGCGCCGCCGCCCCGAGCTGCAGGGCGTCGGCCGCGGCCTTGTCCGACACAATCGACTCGTCCAGACACACGGGGGTGCGCAGGCGCTTCGCGAGCGCCGCGTGGTCGACGAGATCGTCCTCCTGCAGCGGCTGCTCGATGAGGAGCAGGTCGAACGCGTCGAGCCGTTGCAGCGTCTCGGCGTCGGCGAGGGTGTAGGCGGAGTTGGCATCCACTTGCAGAGGGATGCCGCCGAACGCCGCGCGCACGGCGGCGGTGTCGTCGACGTCGCGACCCGGCTTGATCTTGATCTTGATGCGCACGTAGCCCTCGTCGAGGTACCCGCCGACGGTGTCGACGAGCGCGGCCGGGTCGCGCTGGATCCCGACCGAGACGCCCGACGGCACGCGGTCCTTCTCGGCGCCGAGGTACTGCCCGAAGCTGCGCCCCTCGGCGCGCAGCGCCGCATCGATCACGGCGAGTTCGATGCCCGCCTTGGCCATGCGGTGACCGACGACCGGGGCCAGGATGCCGGCGACCTCCTCGGGCGCGAGCGTGCGGCGTTCGAGCAGGGCCGGCGCGAGGAAGCGCGTGAGCACATCCCACGCACCGTGCGTGTATTCGCTGGAGTACGACGGCTCCGCCGACGTGACGACCTCGCCCCACCCGACGCCGTCCGCCGTCTCCGCACGCACGACGATGACCTCGCGCACCGTCTCGGTACCGAACGACGTCGTGAACGGCGAGACCAGCGGCATGTGCAGAACGCGGAGCTCGACGGCATCCAGGCTCACGGGAGCAGCGGAAGTACGGGGCGGCATGAGGGCAGGGTATCCGGCGTCGCGCCCCCGACCGGCCGCACAACTCCGGCACACCGACCCCGACGCGGAACCCGGATGCCACGACCCCGCCGTTCTGCAGGAGTTGTGCCGCGACAGCCGCGACCCACAGCGCCTCCCCCCGCCACCTCATCCCTCGCGCCCCCGACCCGCCGCACAACTCCGGCATACCCAGCCCGACGCGGAACCCGGATGCCACAACCCCGCCGTTCTGCCGGAGTTGTGCCCGCGACAGCCGCGCCTCCCCCCGCCGACTCCCCCCCTCGCGCCCCGACCCGCCGCACAACTCCGGCACACCCACCCCGACGCGGAACCCGGATGCCACGACCCCGCCGTTCTGCAGGAGTTGTGCCAGCGAAGAGCCGCGACTCACGGCATCCACGGGCTCTCCCCCGCCGACTCCGCCGTCGCGCCCCGCCCCGCCGCACAACTCCGGCACACCCAGCCCCACACAGAACCCGGATGCCACAACCCCGCCGTTCTGCACGAGTTGTGCCGCGACAGCCGCGGCGCACAGCGCCTCCCCCCGCCGACTCCCTCGCGCCCCCGCCCCGCCGCACAACTCCGGCACACCCACCCCCACACAGAACCCGGATGCCACGACCCCGCCGTTCTGCAGGAGTTGTGCCGCCGTAACGCCTCGCGCGTCGCCTGGCAAGGCCGCTCGACACCGGGCCGCGCGCGCGTAGCGTCGCGGGCATGAGCGACTTCACTCCCCGCCACGCGATCGTCACCGGTTCGGACTCGGGTATCGGCGCGGCCACCGCGCTCGCGCTCGCCGAGGCCGGCATGGACGTCGCCATCACGTACCACTCCGATAAAGACGGCGCCGAGGAGACGGCCGAGGGCGTGCGGGCCCGCGGCGGCCGCGCGATCGTCGCGCAGTTCGATGCGACCGACTTCGAGTCGGTGCCCGGCGCGGTCACCGCCATGGCCGATGAGCTCGGCGGCCTCGATGTCTTCGTCAACAACGCCGGCGGCGGCATCGGCGGCCCCTTCCTCGACCTCGACCTCGACACCTGGCGCACCGACATCGCGCTGAACCTCGACGGAGCGTTCCTCGCCCTTCACGCCGCGGCCAAGCGCATGGTGACGGCGGGCAACGGCGGCCGCCTCATCGCCGTGTCGAGCGTGCACGAGCACCAGCCGCGCGTCGGGTCGGCGCCGTACGTCGCCGCGAAGCACGGCCTCGGCGGGCTGATCAAGACCATGGCCCTTGAGCTCGGGCAGTACGGCATCACCGCCAACGCCGTCGCACCGGGCGAGATCGCCACGCCCATCAACGACATGGCGCCCGAAGATGCCGACCGCACCCACCGCCCCGGCATCCCGCTCGGCCGCCCCGGCAAGCCCGACGAGATCGCCGACGTCATCCGGTTCCTCGCGTCGCCCTCGGGCTCGTACGTCACCGGGGCGAGCTGGGTCGTCGACGGCGGGATGCTGCAGATGGGCCCGCAGGCGGGATCGCACATGGAGTCGGACGCGTGGCGTTCGGCCGGACAGTGAGGACGCGATGAGCGACGAAAAGAGCTTCGAAGAGAACCGTCACGACCAGTTGACGAGCGCCCCAAAGTCCACGGAAGCCGACGCGGCACCCCGCTTCGACGTCACGAAGCGCGACGGCGTCACCCGCATCGACGTGCGCGACGACGCGGCGGTGCGCCCGGGCCCCGGCCAGGGCGACCCTGCCGCCGAGGAGGACGTTCCCGTCTCGGACGGCTGACCTCACACGAGCAGATACCCTCGCCGATCGACGCCACCGATCCGCAGACCGGATGCCAGGTGTCCCCGCAGCGCATGACGCACGCGGGAGCGCCACTCGGCGGCGGCCGCCGGGTCGGTGCGACGCAAGGTCTCGATGTCGTCGGGGAGGTCCACGACCGCGCGAACGGCGTCGCCGGTCGGCGTGGGTGCGGGCGGCTCGGCCAGCGCCCATGACACCAGCAGCCGGTCGGACTCGTCGCCGCGATTGACGTCGTCCGGCATCTCGCCGTAGTGGTTGACGAGGTACGCGGTGGCGCTTGCGCCGAGCACGGCGAGGTTGAAGTGGGCATTCCGGCGGATGAGCGGATCGAACGTCCACGTGATGCGTCCGACTCCCCGTTCGAGCGCCCACTCGCGCTGGTGCGCCTTCAACTGGCGTCCGAGACCTCGTCCCTGGTGACCGGGCAGGATGCCGGTGATGTGCGAGTGCATCGTGCGGTCGGCGGGCGGGCCGAAGAAGGCCGCGGACGCCCCGATCATCCGATCGCCGTCGTACAGCCCGACGACGTAGTTCCCCGAGTGCTCGAGTGCCCGCAGGATGTTCGCCGGCATGGTCGCACGATCACCGACCCACACTTCATCGAACAGCTGCGCCCCCGCGAGGATGCCGTCGAGGGTGTCCAGCGGGCGGATGTCGATCTCACTCACGCGTCGAGTCTGGCATCCACTTCGGAGGCACTCCTCGCTCGAAGCGCCGCCGTGTCACGCGAGCACCCCGCATGTCCCCATTCGTGCAGCCCCGCCCTGCCGGCGCTGCGCGAAGTGGGACTCGCACCACCGCGCGGCGCGGCGACTAGCCGCCGACGTGGCGGATGGTGCGGGCGCGCTCCACGACGATCCCGATGCTCCCGACCAGCCACAGCGGCACCTGCGTGAGGAACGCCCAGCGGAAGGCATCCAGGGAGTACGTCTCGGGGGTGCCGGCGCCCTGGACGTCCATGGCGACACCGATGAACAGGATCGCCAGCAGCGCGGCCAGGAACCCGCCGCCGTTGACGATTCCGGTGGCGGTGCTCAGGCGGTGGCTCGGCGTGAACGTCCGAGCGTGGTCGAAGGCGATCATGGATGCCGGACCGCCGGTCGCCAGCGCGAACATCAGAACGATCAGCAGCCACAAGGGGGCGGGTCCGGGCCACGCGATCACGACGATCCACACGATCGCCTGGAACCCCACGGTCGGGAGTACGAGCCAGCGCGAGCGACGCCGCGGATGCCGACTGGACAGCGCCCCGATGACCGGACCGCTGAGGATGCCGAAGAACACGAACAGTGTCATGATCGCCGATGCCGTGGCCGGCTCCAGCCCTTCGCCCGCTGTCAGGAACGGGAAACCCCACAGCAGCATGAACGCCGTACCCGCGAACGGTGTGGTGAAGTGCGACCAGAACCCGAGCCTCGTGCCGGGGTGCGACCACGACTCGCGGAACCCCTGCCGGAGGTCGGCCGACGAGGTGACGATGCGGATCGCGCCGGTCTCGGTGTCGACGGAGGTGTCGACGGGGTCGGCCCGCCGCTCCGGCGGCCGGTTCCGGATGATCGCGTAGGTCAGCACCGCGAAGAGCACACCGAGCCCCGCGACGCTGCCGAAGGCGACGCTCCAGCTGGTGGCGTGCAGCAGAGCCGCCAGCGGCACGACGGCCACGATCTGGCCCAGCTGACCGATGATCCCCGTCAACTGCACGAGCACCGGCGCGCGCTGCGCCGGGAACCAGGTGGCGATCACACGCAGCACGCTCGGAAAGATCATCGCGTCGCCCGCCCCGATGAGCACGCGCGCCAGGATGCCGATCCCCACCGCGTCGGCGAACGCCATGACCAGCTGGCCCGCCGCCATCAGCACCATGCCGATCGCGATCATGGGGCGCGCGCCGTAGCGGTCGAGGAGCAGACCCACCGGGATCTGCATCGCGCCGTAGACGAAAAGCTGAATCACCGCGAACATCGACAGCGCCGATGCGTCCGCCTGGAACCGGGTCGCGGCATCCACTCCCACCGCCGACAGCGACGTGCGGTTGATGATCGAGACCACGTACGCCAGAACCCCGACGGCCCACAGGGTCCACGTTCGCCAACCGGGGCGATCGAGGGCAGTGGTCACGGTGATTCCTGGGGGAGAACGGGGACGGATGCCACGGAGAGCGGCATCCACAAGGCTAGCCGTGGGCACCGACACCACGCGCCGGCATCGTCCCCACGTGACCGCCGGGCTCCCGACCGCGCTCCGGGCCGTGCCCCGCGCCACGAACCGCGCGGCGCATGTGTCCGAGGAGGTCCGCCGGGCACGGCAGAATGGTCCGATGGTCTCCGTGAGTCCCCACCTGCAGCCCGATCACGCGTGCCTCATCGTGCACGGAAGCGACACCCCCGGCATCATCGCCGCGGTCTCGTCGCTCATCGCGCGTCAGGGCGGCAACATCGTCGCGTTCGACCAGTACTCCGACGGAACGCGGGGCGGGGCCTACTTCCAGCGGGTCGTGTTCCACCGGCCCGACCTCGCGGCATCCCTTCCCGAGATCGAGGCCGACCTCGACCGCACGCTCGGCGACGGCTTCGACCTGGAGTGGAAGCTCACCGACCTGTCCACGCCCAAGCGCATGGCGATCCTCGCGTCGAAGCAGGACCACTGCCTGCTCGATCTGCTGTGGCGCCACCGCCGCGGCGACCTCCCGGTCAGCGTGCCCATGGTCGTGTCGAACCACACCACCTCCGCCGAGGACGTGCGCTCGTTCGGCGTTCCGTTCTTCCACGTCCCGTCGACGCCGGGCCCCGACAAGTCGGCATCCGAGGCTCGCATCCTGGAACTGCTCGTCGGCAACGTCGACTTCGTCGTGCTCGCGCGCTACATGCAGATCCTCTCGCCCGACTTCCTCGAGAAGATCGGGGTGCCGGTGATCAACATCCACCACTCGTTCCTGCCGGCCTTCATCGGTGCCGAGCCGTACAAGAAGGCCAAGGAGCGGGGCGTCAAGCTCATCGGCGCGACCTCGCACTACGTCACGAGCGACCTCGACGAGGGGCCGATCATCGAGCAGGACACGATCCGCGTGACGCACGCCGACTCGGCCGCCGAGCTGGCCCGTCGCGGCGCCGACGTCGAGCGTCAGGTGCTGTCGCGCGCCGTCCTGTGGCACGCCGAGGACCGCATCATCCGCCACGGCAACCACACGATCGTCTTCACGGCGTGATTCGCTCGCGAGACTCCATCGCGCTGACGTCTGCCCCGCCGTGTGCGGCGCGGTTGTCGGCGCGATGAAGTCTCGCGTAATGAGGGTCGGGGCCCCTCAGTCCGGATCGGATGCCGCGGCCAGCGGCCCCGTCCCGCCGCGGGGTGGCTGCTTGCGCTGACGGGCGAACTCCCCGCCCACACGCCCGCCGTACGGCCGTCCGTGGTCCGCCCACTCGGCGCGGAAGTACGCCAGGCGCCAATCGCCGAGCTCGATTCGCGCGCCGGTGCGCAGGATGCGTCCATTGCCGCGGCGGCCTTCGGCGGCAGCTCCACCGCCACCGACGACGTCGAAGCCGTACAGGACGTACTCGTCGTCGCCCTCGTGGCGGATCTCCGCGTGCACCGGGGCGAGTCCGGGCAAACGCAGATCGGCCTCGTCGCCCGAACCGATCACCGTCTTGGTCGGCAGCAGATCGAACTCGCGCGGGGGCTTCCCGTCCCAGCTGGCGGAACCGATCGCGAAGATCAGCCGGGGACGCCCGGAGCCCGGTGTGTAGTGCGTCGTCGTGATGCGGCGCCGCACGAGACGGTTGACGGTGGGCACGAGCGGCAGCGGGGTGCCGGGCGGCACCGGCACCGTCAGGGCCTGCCCGTCCTTGCGGCGCGTGAGCAGCGGCGCCAGCGCCGCGACCGATCCGAGCCGGATGTGCGGTGAGCCCGTGACGACCCGCTGCAACAGGCTGCTCTTGACGTCGCCGAGGTGCAGGATCGGACCATCCGGTCCCTCCAGGCACACCGAGATCCCGCGCTTGGCGAGCGCATCGGCCACCGTCGACAGCTCGGCGAGCGACCGGCGACCGTTGCCGGGGAGGCGCGACGGATCACTGATCTTGACGCGCACCTCCGTCCCCGCGGCGGTGATCGTGCCCTCGAACGGCGGGAGCGCGGCATCCGGCCCCGTCTTCTGCTCCGAGAAGGCGAGGTCGATGTCGAGGCGCACCATGGCGGCGCCCGCCCTCAGTTGCCGCGGTACGGGTCGGAGCCCGGCGCGGTGTCGTCGCTCGTGGTGACCCGGAGGGTGCCGTTGAGCTTCCACGTGGCACGCGGCGCGTCGGGGCCGATGTCGCGCGGAACCTCGATGGTCATGTCCACGAAGGAGTAGTTGACCGCGGCACCGCGGCCGGTCAGGTACGACCACATCTCGCGACCGAGGTCGGTCCAGTCGGTGATCGAGTGGCCTTCGGGTCCGGCGGAGTTGGCGAACGGGTCGGTGGATGCGGTGGTGTCGGACATCGTCCCAGTCCTTTCTGGTGTTCGGGGCACCAGCGTCCCACCGGGCCGCATTGCGAAACGAGGGATTGCGTTCCCGCGCCCGTTGCGGCATAACGCTGCACCACCCCCGTCCCCGAGTCGCCGACCCCGACGGACGGCCGTCAGAACACGTACTCCATCAGCTCCACGCCCAGGACGCGGAACGCATCGTGCGCACGGAGCCGGTGCGCGATCGAGAGGTCGTCGAAGTTCACGATCAGGGCGTAGGCGACGCCGGCTCGCGGACCGCCGAGCACACCGGCTTCGGCACGCACGCCCTCGGAACGCCCCGTCTTGTTGACGAACAGCAGCCCGTGCCGGTCGTTCTCGTGCGCGAAGGGATCCAGACCGGTGGCGGATGCCACGAGCGAGAGGTCGTGATTGAGGCTCAGCCACTCGGCCACCTGGGCGCTGACTCCCGCCGACACCACCGTCGAGTTGACGAGCCCCGCGAAGACCGCCGCCATCTCGCGCGCAGTCGACAGTGCGACGTGCGGCGCGTCGTCGGGGCCGCGGTCGTCACGGAACCGGTCGAGCAGCGCGGTGCGCCGCAGGCCCAGCTCTTCGATGCGCGAACGGACCGCCGGTAGCCCCACGCGCTGCAGCAGCGCGTTGGCGGCCAGAGCGTCGCCGGCCGAGGCCGCGAGCACCGCCGCGTCGGCCAGCGGCAGCGCGGGAGCCTTGAGGTGCTGCCACACGCCGCCCGCCGACGCGGAGTGCACGGTGGCGCGGTCGACGATCTCGAGCGCGTCGACCCGCCCCGCCTCGATCGCCGCGGCGACCTCGATCAGCAACGGGACCACACCGAGCCCGGCCACCGGCAGCGTGATGAAGTCGTCGCCCTCCAGCACCGCGGAACCGCCGTCGAGATCGTCGATGCGCACCGACACCTTCGCCCCGGATGCCGCGAGCTCATCGAGCGCGCGGAGCGTCGTCGTGAACGACCGCCGTCCCGCCGCCGCCCGCCGGGGCAGGCGTCGCGGCCCCTTGCGTGCCGAGCCGCGGAGGGCCGGGGCGTCGCGTCGTGACGACTCCACGGGCCCTCCGACGGGCTCGGGTGCGGCAGGCTCGGGAACCGGTGGCATGCCCACGAGCGTGGCTCCTTCCGGGTCAGAAGAGCAACAAACGCCGTCTCACCAGATGGTGACGCGCTGGTCCGCATCGAGCCACAGGGCGTCGCCCTCGGTGACCTCGAACGCGTCGTAGAACGCGTCGATGTTACGCACGATCTGGTTGCAGCGGAACTCGTTCGGCGAGTGCGGGTCGATCGTCAGGAGCCGGATGGTCTCGGCATCCCGGCCCTTCTGCTGCCAGATCTGCGCCCAGCTCAGGAGGAGCCTCTGGATGCCGCTGTACCCGTCGACCACGGGACCGTCGGCCGGCTCGTCCTCGCCGAGCGACAGCCGGTACGCGCGGAGTGCGATGCCGAGGCCCCCGAGGTCGCCGATGTTCTCGCCGATGGTGAGCGCGCCGTTGACGTGGTGCTCCTCGCTCAGCCCCTGCGGGACGAGCGCCTCGTACTGGGCGATGAGCGCCTTGGTGCGCTCCTCGAACGCCGCGCGGTCGGCATCCGTCCACCAGTCGCGGAGCGACCCGTCGCCGTCGAACCGGCTGCCCTGGTCGTCGAATCCGTGCCCGATCTCGTGGCCGATGACCGCGCCGATGCCGCCGTAGTTCGCGGCGGCGTCGCGCTCGGCGTCGAAGAAGGGGTACTGCAGGATCGCCGCGGGGAACACGATCTCGTTCATGAGCGGGTTGTAGTAGGCGTTGACCGTCTGCGGGGTCATGTACCACTCGTCGCGGTCGATCGGCTGCCCGACCTTCGCGAGCTGCCGGTCGTGCTCCCAGACATGCGCGCGCCGCACGTTGCCGACGAGGT
Organism: Microbacterium mcarthurae; assembly: GCF_046064585.1. NCBI lineage: Bacteria > Bacillati > Actinomycetota > Actinomycetes > Micrococcales > Microbacteriaceae > Microbacterium > Microbacterium mcarthurae. Next base: position 265,908 of record NZ_JAROCE010000002.1, read on the forward strand.
CGGCCGCGTCGATCTCGAGCGCGGAGTAGTCCTTCCACCGCACCGGGTAGCCGATCTTCGGCGTGAACGCGTCGAGCTTGGCGAGAGCCCGCTCGCGCGTCTCGGGTGTCATCCACTCCAGCGACTGGATGGACTCGCGGTACGCCTCGATGAGGTTCTGCACGAGGACGTCCATGGCATCCTTCGCCGCCGGCGGGAAGTGGCGCTCGACGTACACCTTTCCGACGGCCTCGCCGAGCGCGGCTTCGACCAGGCCCACGCCGCGCTTCCACCGCTCCCGGTTGACCGGCACACCGGTGAGCTGCGTGCCGTAGAAGGCGAAGTTCTCGGCCACGAACTCCTCCGAGAGGAACGCGGCGGCGGAGTGCACGACGGCGAACCGCAGCCACGCCTTCCAGTCCTCGAGGCGTTCCTCGACGAGCAGTGCGCCCAGCGCCTCGACGAAGCTCGGCTGGTACACGACGACCTCGGCGAACGCGCCCTCGTGGCCCGGCGCCACCCCCGCCCGCCAGGGCGCCAGGTCGATACCGGCGAGGCCGACCATCTCGTCCCACGTGCGCAGGTTGTAGGTCTTCACCGCGTCGCGACTGTCTTCACGCGACCAGTGGTGTGTCGCGAGCTCGGTCTCGAGCGCGAAGACGCGGTCGGCGGATGCCGCGGGCTCGGCGACCCCGGCGAGGGCGAACATGCGCTCGATGTGCGCGCGGTACGCGGCCCGGGTGTCGGCGAAATTGTCGAGGCGGTAGTAGCTCTCGTCGGGGAGCGACAGGCCGCCCTGGTAGATCACGGGGACGTACCGGGTCGGGTCGCCCGGATCGGGCTCGACGAACAGGGTCAGGAGGCCGCTCACGCCGTCGCGCTCGAGCTCGCCGACGAGCTCGAGGAACGCGGGGACGTCGGTCACGGCATCGACGCGGGCGAGCTGGTCGGACAGCGGCGCCGCCCCCGACTCCTCGATGCGCGCGGTGTCCATGAAGCTCGCGAACAGGTCACCGATCTTGCGGGCCTCGGTGCCCGGCTCGGCCTGCTGCGACTCCTCCACGATGGTGCGCACGTCCTTCTCGGCCTGTTCGGCGATGAGGTGGAAGCTGCCCCACCGTGCTTTGTCTTCGGGGATCTCTGTGCGCTCCAGCCAGCGGCCGTTCACGTGGCGGAACAGGTCGTCCTGGGGGCGGATCTCGTCGCTCAGTTCTTCGAGCGCGAGACCGGAGCGGGGGGTCTCGGTCATGGAGACAGAATAAAGGCCCCCGCTCGGTGCCGGCTCTGCGCGACGTCCTGGCGCCCGCAGCACCCCGGCCGGTGTCGGGGGTCCACCGTAGGCTCGGACGGTGACCACCGCACCAGCGAACCTCAACCGCGCGATCGTGCGATTGGCCGTCCCCGCGCTGGGTGCGCTCGTCGCCGAGCCGTTGTTCCTCATCGTCGACGGCGCCATGGTGGGCCACCTCGGCGTGGGACCGCTGGCCGGGCTGGGCATCGCGAGCGCGGTGCTGCACACCGTCGTCGGACTCATGGTGTTCCTCGCCTACGCCACGACCCCCGCGGTCGCTCGGCGGTACGGGGCCGGCGAGTTCGGGCGGGCGGTGTCGGTCGGCATCGACGGCATGTGGTTCGCGCTCACAATCGGCGCGGTGCTGGCCCTCGTCGGAGTCCTGGCGACCCCCGCGCTGGTCGACGTGTTCGGGGCTGCCCCCGACGTCGCCGAGAACGCCCGCGTGTATCTGTCGATCTCGATGTGGGGACTCCCGGCGATGCTCGTGGTCTTCGCCGCGACCGGGCTCCTGCGCGGCATGCAGGACACCGTGACGCCCCTGTGGATCGCCGGGGTCGGCTTCGGCGTTAACGCGGTGCTCAACGCGCTGTTCATCTACGGCTTCGGCTGGGGCATCGCCGGCTCGGCGGTGGGCACCGTCGTCGCGCAGTGGGGCATGGTGGGCGCGTACGTCGTGATCGCCACTCGCCTGGCGCGGCGGCACGCGGCATCCTTGCGCCCCGAAGTGGGCGGGCTCCGCGGAACGGCCCGCTCTGGTGGCTGGCTGTTCCTGCGCACTCTGAGCCTGCGAGCGGCGTTTCTCGCCACCGTCGCGGTGGCGACCGGGCTCGGCTCGGCCGAGCTCGCGGGCTGGCAGATCGCCTTCACCATCTTCTCCACCGCGGCCTTCGCGCTCGACGCCCTCGCGATCGCAGCGCAAGCGCTCGTGGGCAAGTCGCTCGGCGCGGGTGACACCACCGGCGCTCGACACGTCCTCTCTCGCACGGTGGCGTGGGGTCTGTGGTTCGGCGTCGCCGTCGGAGCCCTGGTGGCCGCGGCATCCGGGGTCCTCGGGCTCGTCTTCACGGGTGATCCCGAGATCGCCGCCCTCATTCAACCGGCGCTCCTCGTCCTGGCCGTCGCGCAGCCGCTGGCGTCGTTCGTGTTCGTGCTCGACGGCGTCCTCATCGGCGCCGGCGACGCGCGTTACCTCGCGATCGCGGGTGTGCTGAACCTCGTGCCGTACATTCCGGCGCTCGTCCTCGTCGCGCTGCTCGCGGGCGGAGGGGCGGGGGGTCTGGCGTGGCTCGCGGGAGCCTTCTTCGGCGTGTACATGCTGGCGCGTGCCGCCACTCTCGGGCTGCGCGTGCGCGGCCGCTCGTGGATGACGGCCGGCGCCTGACCGTGTCGCGCGGCCGCCCCACCGATGTCCACGCGACTCCCAGGAGCCGCGCGTACCGTGCCGGCATGAGGTCGACGTCCTCGGCCCGCGTGGCCCTTCCCGCTCTGCTCTTCTCGGCGGCGCTCGTTCTCGCGGGGTGCACCTCGACCGGTGCGGCCGCGCCGTCCGACGCGTCCCCCTCGCCGACGGCATCCCTGCCCCCGAGTACGCCCTCGGCCCCCGCGCCCGAGGCGACGCTCCCCGACGACGCGACCGAGCTCGAGCAGTGGGCGGCGACCGCGCTGCCCGAGAACGGCCGGGGCGGCAGCCCCGCCGTCGCGCGCGGGACCGGAAGCGTCGGACCCGCCGGCGCGAGCGTCGACCTCGACCCGGTCGGTGGGTCGTGGGACGTCGTCGTCGCCTGCCAGAGCGACACCGGAGCACCGCTCGTGGTCGAGATCGACGGAGCCGCGGGAACGGCGATCGACGTCGCCTGCGGCACCCCCGGGGCGACCGGGGCCGCGCCGACGACCATCCGGTGGGATGCCACGGCCGCCGCCGCACTCCGCGTCGACTCGACCACCGATGCGGTGTTCGCTTACGAGGTGCATCCGCGCGCCGGGTCGTAAGTTCCCCGAATCGTCACACGCCCGACACCCGGCATCCCTATCCTGGTTCGCATGCGGGGGCATATGGCGGCGACGCTGATCGTGACGGCCGCGCTGATCGTGGCGATGGTCATTTTCTGCGCGGGCGGCTTCTATTTCGTCGAGTACCAGGAGTGGGATGCCACCACCTCGGCGTTCGTCTACCGGACGAGGCCGTTCTCGGGCGTCGTCCTCGGGGGGTCCGTCATCGTCAGCGCCGCCGTTCTTTTCGGGGCGGCGCTCCTGCTGCTGCGAACGGGCCGCGTCCACGGCTCGCCGGCGGTCGACGAGTGCCCGGAGCGCGTGGCCCGTTTCGAGCAGCTCGGGTCAAGCCCAGCGCCGGCACCACTCGTACATGACGACCGCGGCCGCTGACGCCGCATTGATCGAGCGCGTCGAACCGTACTGGGTGATCTCGACCACACCGGTCGCCGCGGCGAGCGCCTCGGCGGAGAGCCCGGGACCTTCCTGACCGAAGAGCAGGACGCAGGCCCGGGGCAGCTCGGCCCGATCCACCGGCACCGACCCGTCGACGTTGTCGATCGCGAGAACCGGCAGCCCCTCTCCGCGCGCCCACGCGGCGAAGGCCGCGACATCCTCGTGATGACGGACGTGCTGGTAGCGGTCGGTCACCATCGCTCCGCGTCGATTCCAGCGCCGCTTCCCGATGATGTGCACCTCTGCCGCGAGGAACGCATTGGCGCTGCGAACGATCGATCCGATGTTGAGATCGTGCTGCCAGTTCTCGATAGCGACATGGAAGGGATGCCGCCGCGCGTCGAGATCGGCGACGATCGCTTCCATGGTCCAGTAGCGGTAGGCGTCGACGACGTTGCGACGGTCACCCTCGGCCAACAGCTCCCGGTCGTAACGCGGATCATCGGGCCACGCTTCCGGTCCGCCGGGCCACGGCCCGACGCCGTGCAGGGGTGCGGGGGAAGCCTCGACCGGGATCGAGGTGTCCGACGTTGCGTCTTCTGCGCCGTTCGGGGTCGCGCCCGGATGTGCGGGAGTCGCGTCGGCCGGGGTCACCCGTTCAGGCTATCCGTCCGGTAGCTGTGACCCTCCTCCACGTCGTGGCGCGCGCGTTGACATGGCCGCGTGCGTCGTGGTGCAATCCCTCTCGAAGGGGAGTAATCCCGGCTTCGCATCGTCAATACGAACTCGAGGGAGTTCCGGTGCGAGGCGGCCGCAGGCCGATGAGACCTTCACGATTTCGTGGAGGTTTTTTTCATGAGTGTTCCGCTGTGGGCGTGGTTCGCCGTTCTGGGCGTCATCCTGGCGATGCTCGTCATCGACCTGGTGGCGCATCGGAAGGCACACGTCATCGCCGTCCGTGAGGCGGCGGCGTGGTCTGTCGTCTGGGTCGCGCTCGGTGTGGCCTTCGGCGTCCTCGTGTGGACGGTGTGGGGCGCGGAGTTCGGGCAGCAGTACTTCGCCGGCTACCTGATCGAGAAGTCGCTGGCCGTGGACAACGTGTTCGTCTGGGCGATCATCTTCGCCGCGTTCAGCGTGCCCCGCGAGTACCAGCACCGCGTGCTGTTCCTCGGTGTTCTGGGTGCGCTGGTCTTCCGTGGCATCTTCATCGCCGCCGGCGCGGCCCTCATCGAGAACTTCTCGTGGGTGCTGTACGTGTTCGCCGCGTTCCTGATCTACACCGGGTGGCGCATGTTCCGCTCCCGGAACGAGCACGTGCATCCCGAGCGTTCCCGCGTCCTCGCGGTGTTCCGGCGGTTCGTTCCCATGACCGACGCCTATCACGGGCAGAAGTTCCTGGTCCGCAAAGCCGGCGTCGTCGTGGCTACGCCCCTGCTGGCCGTGCTCGTGCTGGTGGAGATCACCGACATCGTGTTCGCGGTCGACTCCATCCCGGCGATCTTCGCGGTGACGTCGGAGCCGTTCCTCGTCTTCACCGCCAACGCCTTCGCCATCCTCGGACTCCGGGCGATGTACTTCCTCCTCGCCGACCTCATCCACCGGTTCGTGTACCTGAAGGTGGGGCTCGCGTTCGTGCTCATCTGGGTCGGGATCAAGATGCTGCTCCTGGACGTGCTCTACATCCCGACGACCGTGAGCCTGGCGGTGGTGGCGAGCATCATCACCGTCTCGATCGTCGCGAGCCTCCGAGCCACGCGCGGGCAGGGTCGCCGCGAGGTGACGACCGCGGCGGCCGGGTCGTTCCGGGTCGCGACCGACGAGGAGATGGCGGCGGTCGAGCCCGTGTTCCGTCGACGCCGAGTCGCAGCTTCCGAGGGCAGCCGCGGCACAGGCACCGATCACCGCTGAGACCGCCCGGTCGGCCCGCCCGTCCCCTTGCCCTGGGCGGGTCGACCGGGTCGTGACGTCCGTCCGCGATTGGGGTCATGTCCACCCCCACGCGCGGCCGGACGTCAGCGCTTTTCGGCCCGCCGAAAAATCGGTAGGGTTTCGGCATGCCGAAAACTCTCGAGGTCGCCCCGCCTCGCCGCAGCACCGGGCGCGCACTGTGGTTGCTGGGCCCGGCGATGGTCGCCGGGGTGGCCTACCTCGACCCGGGGAACGTCGCGAGCAACATGACCGCCGGCGCCGTGTTCGGGTACCTGCTGGTGTGGGTCGTCGTGCTCGGCAACGTCATGGCGTGGCTGATCCAGTACCTCTCGGCCAAGCTCGGGATCGTCACGGGCGAAAGCCTCCCCCAGGTGCTGGGCAGGCGCATCCGGCGGCCCTGGGCGCGGAGGGCGTACTGGCTGCAAGCCGAACTCGTGGCGATGGCCACCGATGTCGCCGAGGTCATCGGCGGCGCCGTCGCACTGCATCTGCTGTTCGGCATCCCGCTGCTGTGGGGTGGCGCGATCACCGGGGTCGTCTCGATGGGCTTGCTCGTGGTGCAATCGCGGCGGGGCGCCCGTGCCTTCGAGACGGTCCTGATCGGCCTGCTCCTGATCATCGCGGTCGGGTTCACCGCCGGGCTGTTCCTGGCCCCGCCCGATCCCGGCGGCGTGGTCTCGGGACTCGTTCCGCAGTTCGAAGGCGCAACGTCGGTCCTCTTGGCCGCATCGATCCTCGGCGCCACGATCATGCCGCACGCCATCTACGCGCACTCGGCCCTGAGCCGCGACCGCTTCGCGCCGCCGCAGCCGAGCACGCCCGAGAACCTCGAGGCCGCGCGCGGCCTGTCGACCCCGCGACTGCTCCGGGCCACGCGATGGGATGTCACGATCGCGCTCGCCGTCGCCGGCACGGTCAATCTCGCGATCCTCCTGCTGGCCGCGGCGAATCTCACGGGCGTCAGCGGCACCGACAGCCTCGAGGGCGCCTACGCGGCTCTTCGCGACGGCCTCGGACCGTTGGTTGCGACGCTGTTCGCGGTGGGTCTGCTGGCCAGCGGCCTGGCCTCGACCTCGGTGGGCGCGTACGCGGGTGCCGAGATCATGCACGGTCTCCTTCGGATCCGGGTGCCGCTGCTCGCGCGGCGCCTGGTCACCCTGGTCCCCGCGCTCCTCATCCTCGGCCTCGGCATCGACCCCACGCTCGCCCTGGTCCTGAGCCAAGTCGTCCTGTCATTCGGCATCCCCTTCGCTCTCGTGCCACTCGTGGCGCTCACGGCCCGACGGGACGTCCTGGGCACCTATCGCAACCGCGCGGTGACGACCGCGGCGGGCGTGGCGGCGTCGGTGTTCCTCATCTCGCTGAATGCCGTTCTCCTGTGGCTGGTGTTCACCGGCGGTTAGGCTGAACGCGTGGAATCGCCCGTGGCCGACGACTATCTCAAGGCCATCTACCACCACACGGAGTGGCAGGACGACCCGATCACGCCGTCGCAGCTGGCCGCGGTGCTCGGCCTCGCCCCCTCGAGCGTCACCGAGATGGTCAAGAAGCTCGCGGCACAGGGGCTCGTCAGCCACCGGCCCTACGGTCCCGTGTCGCTCACCGCTGCCGGCCAGCGTCGGGCCGCCTCGGTCATCCGCCGTCACCGACTCATCGAGACGTGGCTCGTGCGTGAGTTCCGCTACACGTGGGACGAGGTGCACGACGAGGCCGACCTGCTCGAGCATTCGCTCAGCGACCGACTCCTGGAGGGCATCGACGAGCGACTCGGACGCCCCCGGTTCGACCCCCACGGTGATGCGATCCCGGATGCCACCGGCGCGGTGCACCGCGAACCCTTCGTGCTCCTCGCCGATGCGGCATCCGGTCATTCGGGTCGCGTGCTGCGAGTGAGCGACCGCGATCCCGCGCTGCTGCGCGCCCTGGTCGACCGGCGCATCGACGTCGGCCACGAGCTCGAGGTCGTCTCGCGCGACGTGGTGCGCGCGGACGGCGTCGAGGTGACGCTGCCCGACGGTGCGGGCGGCTCGGTCTGGCTCACGCGCTGAGCCGGGATTCCGCGCGCGGTCGCCTTCCCCCGCTCTGGACGCGGCCGTTACGCTGGCCCCCATCGGCTCCCGCGAGCCGCCGAGCATGAGGCAGCCATGACCCCCACCGTCGATCTCCGCCGACCCCTCCCCGTCACCGTCGCGGTGGTCCTCGTCTACGTCGGCGGGCTCGCGAACACCGCTCTCGGCGTGCTGGTGCTCCTCGCCCGATACGAGGTGGATGCCACGGACGTTCTCGCCGTATCGCTCGTCGGGGCCGCGACCATCCTGCTGGGTCTGCTCACGGTCGCCGGAGGGTCGTCGCTCGCACGCGGCAGTCGCCTCGCGCGGAACCTCCTGACCGCCTACCTGACGCTCCTCGTGGTCCTGCAGATTCTGGCGGTCGCGCTGACCGAGCTCGACCCCACGATCGCGGTGGCCCTGCTCGCGGCGGTCGTCGTCATCGCCGCCGTCTGGATCCCCCCGGCGGCGCGACGCTACTTCGCTCGCACCGCCCCGGCCGCGTCGGATCCATCGCCGATCGCCTGAGACGACGGGCCGCTCCGCGCCGTCGCATCGGCCGCCCGCAGCGTGCGACGCACGAACCGGCGGTGCACGAATCGCACGATCTCGATCGCCCCGACGGCCGAGATGACGACACCGGTGACGAGCCAGGCACCCTCCTCGCCCGGATCGCGCAGCTGGAAGAACTCCCCGAGCGCGGGGATCGTGAAGATCGCCGTCAGAGCGACGAACATCGCGCCGATCACGAGGACCTTGACGCGCGTCACCGGCCGCGAGAGCACCGTGAGCACCCAGATGGCGACGATCGCGAGGATGATCGTCGCGCCCGTACGCAACTGCTCGACACTCAACCCGAGCGCCATCGCGGCGCGCGTGTACAGGGTCAGCGCGATCGCGATGACGAGCCCGGCCGGAATCGCGAAACTCAGCGATCGCCGGAGGAATCCGGGCACGTAACGCTGCGTGTTCGGCAGCAGCGCGAGGAAGAATGCCGGGATGCCGATCGTGAGGCCGTCGGTGATCGACAACTGCCGCGGCAGGAACGGGAACTCCATGACGAGTGCGCCGAACAGCACGGCGAGCCCGGTCGCGTAGGCCGTCTTGGTGAGGAACAGCATCGAGACGCGCTCGATGTTGGCGATGACCTGGCGCCCCTCGGCGACGACCGAGGGGAGATGCGAGAACCGTCCGTCGAGCAGCACGAGCCGGGCGACCGCCTTCGTGGCCGCCGCGCCGGAGTTCATGGCGATGCCGATGTCGGCGGTCTTGATGGCCAGGGCGTCGTTGACGCCGTCGCCGGTCATGGCCACCACGTGTCCGCGCGCCTGCAGGGCCGTCACCATGCGCTTCTTCTGGTCGGGCGTGACACGGCCGAACACCGTGTACTCCTCGAGGACGCGGCCCAGGGCGTCGTCGTCGTCCGGCAGGCCGCGCGCGTCGTACCCCTCGTCGACGTCGAGCCCGACCTCGCGCGCGATCGCGGCGACGGTGCGGGGGTTGTCGCCCGAGATGACGCGCACGGCCACACCCTGCGCCCGGAAGTAGGCGAGCGCCTCCGCGGCATCCGGGCGCACCGCCTCCACGAAGGTCAGCACGGCGACCGGGACCGCACCCTCCGGAAAGCGCTCCGCCGCGACGTCGGTGTCGTCGAGAGCGGCGGCGGCATGGGCGAGCACCAGCGTGCGACGCCCCGATGACGCCAAACGCGTCACGGCTGCGCCGAGCTCGCTCGTGGCATCCGCCGCGGTGTCGCCGAACACCATCTCGGGAGCTCCGAGCACCCAGGTGCCGCCGGGCGCCCCCGTGAACGAGACCGCGCTCCACTTGCGCGCGGAGGAGAACGGGATGCGCTGTGCCGCCGTCAGCGGGGCGGTGACGGGGAAAGGGTCACGCAGGCACTGGGCGGTCGCGTTCGCGTCGTCCGCGGCGCCGTACCAGGCCAGGGCATCGCGCCAGCCGCCGATGGACTGCAGCTCGAGCGCGGCATCGAAACGGATCTCGCCGGCCGTCAGCGTCCCGGTCTTGTCGAGGCAGATGACGTCGACCCGCGCGAGGCCCTCGACGGCGGGCAGCTCGTTGACGAGGACTTTCTTGCGCGCCAGGCGCGCCGCACCGACCGCGAACGCGATCGACGTCATGAGCACGAGACCGAGCGGGATCATCGCGGTGAGCGCGGCGATCGTGTTCACCACCGCCTGCGACCACGTGCGCTGCTCCCACGCCTGCACCCATCCCCCGGCGACCATCATCTGCGCGTTCAGGACGAGCAGCCCGATCGGCCCGATCCCCCATCCGACCCAGCGCAGCACGCGGTCGATGGACGTGCGCAGTTCGCTCGAGACGAGCTGGAACCTCTTGGCCTCGCTGGCGAAGGCGTTGGCGTACGACTCGGCCCCGACGCGGGTGGCGCGGGCCGTCCCCTCGCCCGCGACGACGATCGACCCCGACAGCGCCTCGTCGCCCGGCCTCTTGTCGACGGCATCCGATTCGCCCGTCAGCATCGACTCATCAGTCTGCAGCGCCCGGGAATCGACGACGACCGCGTCGGCGGGCACCTGATCGCCCGCGCGCAGGACGAGCAGATCGTCGCGGACGACGTCGGCGGGAGCGATCTCGGCGTCGACGCCGTCGCGCCGCACGCGCGCCCGCGGAGCGTTCAGCAGCGCGAGGCGGTCGAGCGCGGCCTTCGCGCGGAACTCCTGCACGCACCCGATGACGGCGTTCGACAACGCGGCGACGCCGAACAGCGCGTCCTGCCAGCGGCCGAGGAGGAGCAGCACGAGGAAGCAGGCACCGACGATGCCGTTGAACAGCGTGAAGACGTTGGCGCGGACGATGTTCCACGCCGAACGGCTGCTGTCGGCGGTGAAGGCGTTCGTCTGCCCCGCGGCGACCCGCTCGGCGACGGCGGCGGCCGACAGCCCGCGCGCATCGTCGGCGTCGAGCCCGTGGACGATCGTCTGGTCCATGCGATCACTGTAGGGGGAGATCGCGACATCGCCCGGGCGGTTCAGGATGCCGTGCGGCGCACCCTCTCGAACGGCCACCGGACGTGCGTCCCGGTCTCGCACGCGCGCCATAGGTCGGCCCCGAGAGCACTGTCGCGCGTCCGACGCGCGGGCGTCGCCGAGCGAGGGACACCGCGCGCCACGAGCGCCGGGCCGTACATCGATCCGCCCTCGGCGAGGGGGTCGACCAGCGCCCGCACGAGTGCCCAGGCCCCCTCGTCCTTGGACTGGGTGAACGGGGCCTGGAGGTTGTCGACGAAACGCGTGAGACGCGTCGGCTCGTTGACGCCCCGGATGCCGCGGGTCCTCCCGCTCGTGGAGTAGCCCGGGTGCGCGACGAGGCTCTCGACCGGAACGCTGTGCGCGCGAAGGCGCCGATCCGCCTCGAGGGCCAGGGCCGTCGTGGCGGCCTTGGATTGCACGTACGCCCGCCACGGGGTGTAGCCCTCACGGAGTTCCGGGTCTGTGGGCACGTGCGTCCAGATCGACGTCGACATACTGCCCACCCACACCATGCGGCCGCGCGCCGAGGCCAGGGGCTTGAGCAGTTCGCCGGCCAAGGCGAAGTGGCCGAGGACGTTGGTGGCGAAGACTTTCTCGTGACCGCCGGCGAGCTCCCGCGTCTTCGGCGGGTGCACGATCCCCGCGTTCATCAGGAGTCCGTGCAGACGACCGCGCGCACGGACGGTCGCGGCGGCCGCGCGCACCGACCCGAGGTTGCTGGTGTCGAGCAGGAGCGTCTCGACCGAGGCATCCGGATGCGTCCGCTTGACCGCTGCTTTGGCGGTCACGAGGCGGTTCGGGTTGCGTCCGGTCAGGAACACGTGAGCGCCGGCACCGGCGAGCTGTTCGCAGGAGAAGTACCCCAGCCCCCGAGTGGCCCCGGTCACCAGGTACGACCTCCCGGAGAGGTCGGGGAGGTTCCGGGGGTCCCACTCGTCGCGCGCCACTCTACGACCCTAACGAGATCGCTCTCCGCCGTCACGGGCGCATTCCCGATGCGGAATATCGATCTCGTGAAGTTTTTCGCGCGGCGGCGTGACGAAAGGCGTTCGACACGCGTCTGAGAGATGAGAACACCGACGCCGCCACGGCGACACCGCCCGGCGCGACGTCTGCATTCACGAGAGGAAACAGATCATGGGTCTCGACGACAAGATCAAGAACGCCGCCCAGGACATCACGGGCAAGGCGAAGGAAGCGATCGGCAACGCCACCGACAACGACAAGCTCGTCGCCGAGGGCAAGGCCGACCAGGCCAAGGCCGATGCGAAGAAGGCCGGCGAGAACGTCAAGGACGCGTTCAAGTAAGCACGCGCGAAGCGGGCCGCGGCTCCGCAGGCCGCGGCCCGCTCTCCTGGTCTTCCTCGTGGCCGTGTCGGCCCCCGGGGATAGGCTGAGCCCATGCGAACCCGGGGCGACATCGAGTGCTGGCTCACCGACATGGACGGCGTGCTCGTTCATGAGAACACGCCGATTCCCGGCGCCTCCGAGCTGCTCGCGCAGTGGCGGGCGGAGGGCACGCCGTTCCTCGTGCTCACCAACAACTCGATCTTCACGCCGCGCGATCTCAGCGCCCGGCTGAGGGCCTCGGGGCTGGTCGTACCCGAGTCCTCGATCTGGACCTCGGCCCTGGCGACCGCCGACTTCCTGCGGTCGCAGATGCCCGGCGGCTCCGCATTCGTCATCGGTGAGGCGGGTCTGACCACCGCCCTGCACGAGGCGGGCTTCATCATGACCGAGACGGCTCCCGATTACGTCGTCGTCGGCGAGACGCGCAACTACTCCTTCGAGGCCATCACGAAGGCGATCCGGTTCATCCGCGACGGCGCGCGCTTCATCGCGACGAATCCGGATGCCACGGGCCCGTCGACCGAAGGGGTCCTGCCCGCGACCGGGGCGATCGCCGCGCTCATCACCAAGGCGACCAACAAGGAGCCCTACATCGTGGGGAAACCGAACCCCATGATGTTCCGCTCGGCTCTGAACCGGATCGGAGCGCACTCCGAGAACACCGGCATGATCGGCGACCGCATGGACACCGACATCGTGGCCGGCATCGAGGCCGGGCTGCACACCGTGCTCGTGATGACCGGCATCAGCGATCAGCGTGAGATCGAGAAGTACCCCTTCCGTCCGGACGAGATCCTCTCCTCCGTCGCCGAGCTCGTGCGCGACGAGCCCGTCGAGACCGACCTCGCCGACGGCGAAGAGGGTCTCGCGGAAGGCCTGTGACGTGGGTGCGCTCGACGACGGGGTGAAGGTCGCGGCGGTCGACGCTGCCGAATGGGGCCGCTGGCTCGAAGAGAACCACACCGTGTCGAAGGGCGCGTGGCTGCTGCGCGGCCGAGGTTCCGACGCCGGGCGTTACGTCGCCTACGAAGACGCCATCTGCGAGGCGCTGTGCTTCGGCTGGATCGACGGACCGGTGCGCGTGTTCGACGAGGTCAGCTCGGGGTTGTGGTTCGCGCCCCGGCGCCCGACGAGCGGGTGGGCCGCGACCAACAAGGCCCGCATCGCCCGGCTCGAGGCCGAGGGTCGGCTCCGCCCAGCCGGCATCCGCGCCCTCGAGGTCGCCCGCGCCAACGGCGCCTGGGAGGTGCTCGACGGGCCCGAGGCGGGCATCGAGCCACCGGAACTCACCGCGGCTCTCGACGCCGTTCCGGCCGCACGCGCCAACTGGGACGCGTTTCCCCCCTCGAGCCGCAAATTCGGACTGACCCAGATCGCGATGGCGGTGCGACCGCAGACGCGCGAGGCGCGCATCGCGAAGATCGTGGCCGACGCCGCCGCCGGTAAGCGCCCCTGACCCTCGAGGACCCCCGCATGGACGACCGCACACTCTGGCTTCTCACGGCGTTTCTCATCACCGCCGGAACGCTCGTAGCGTTCCTCGTGCAGTGGCGACGCTCTCGGCGCAACGGCGGCCGCGACCCGTTCGACGGCCCCGGCGACGGCACCGACTGACCCCGGCACGGCCGGGCGGGTGGCATCCGGCCCTCATCGCGAGAACGGTGACTAACCACGTTGCCCGATGGCGGCATCCGACCCGTATCGCGAAAACAGGGAACACCACGAGAACAGGACGATCGGAGCCGACACGGCCTGTTCTCAGCGAATCGCCTGTTCTCGGAACTGCCGCGAGGAGTTACTGCGGCTGCAGTCCGAGGTCGTCAAGGTCGATGGATGCCAGCCACTGCAGGCCTTCGGCCTCGATCGCGGCCTGCGCTCCCGTCTTCCGGTCGACGATGACGGCGACCGCGACGACCTCGGCACCTTCACGGCGGAGGGCCTCGACGGCCTTGAGAGCCGACTGGCCTGTCGTCGACGTGTCCTCCACGACGACGACGCGCTTCCCCTTCACGTCGGCGCCTTCGATCTGGCGTCCGCGACCATGGTCCTTGGGCTCCTTACGCACGACGAACGCATCGAGCGGGCGGCCCGCGTGCACCGACTCGTGCATGACGGCGTTGGCGATGGGGTCGGCACCGAGCGTGAGTCCGCCGACGGCGACCACGCCGTCGAGGTCCTTCACCAGGTCGAGGACCAGCCGCCCGATCGCGGGGGCGGCGCGGTGATCGAGGGTGAGCTTGCGCATGTCGACGTAGTACGTCGCCTTCTTCCCGCTCGAGAGCGTGAAGTCGCCGTGGAACACCGCCTCGTCGGAGATCAGGCCGATGAGGGCCTGGCGGTCGGCTTCGAGCTCGGGCGTGGAGGCGGCGGTCACGGCGACGAGTCTATTGCGCCGGCAGCGGGACACCCCGGGAGGGACGGCGGTGTCGGCGGCCGAAAGTAGGCTGGATGCCATGCGCCTGGCCACCTGGAACGTCAACTCCATCCGCGCCCGCGTCGCCCGCACCGTCGAATTCGCCGTGCGCGAGCACATCGACGTGCTGGCGATGCAGGAGATCAAGTGCAAGACGGAGCAGTTCCCGTATGCGGAGTTCGAGGACGCGGGGTACCACGTCGTCGCGCACGGGCTGAACCAGTGGAACGGCGTCGCGATCGCCAGCCGTGAGCCGATAGAAGACGTCGAGATCGGCTTCCCCGGCATGCCCGGGTTCGAGAAGGGCAAGGAAGGCCCCGACCTGCCGAAAGAGGCGCGCGCGATCGGCGCGACGATCAACGGTGTGCGCGTGTGGAGCCTGTACGTCCCGAACGGCCGCGGGCTCGACGACCCGCACTACCGCTACAAGCTCGACTGGCTCGACGCCTTGCGTCGCCACACGGAAGACACTCTCGCGGCGGATCCCCGCCTTCCGCTCGCCCTGACCGGTGACTTCAACATCGCCCCGACGGATGCCGACAACGGCGACCCCACGGTCATCGAGGGCGTGACCACGCACGTCTCGCCGCCCGAGCGCGCCGCCTTCACGGCGTTCGAATCCGCCGGACTCGCCGATGTCGTGCGCCCGCTGGTCCCCACCGGATACACCTACTGGGACTACAAGCAGCTGCGCTTCCCGCGTAACGAGGGGCTGCGCATCGACTTCATCCTCGGCTCTCCGGCGTTCGCCGATGCCGTCCAGGGCGCCGAGATCCACCGCAACGAACGCAAGGGCGAGGCGCCGAGCGACCACGTCCCCGTCGTCGCCGACCTCGACCTCTCGCGTGGGGAAGTCGACGACGACCTCCCGATGATCTTCGGCTGACGGCATGGGGTTCGTGCCCCTGCGCTGAGAGGTCGCAGCGAGAAGCCGTCGGGCCGACGATCGTGGCTTCGGCCCGCACGACGGGTGATCGCCGCGGTCGCCGTGTCCCTGGCATCCGGCCCTGCTGCCGGCCGACGCGCTCGGCGGTTGACCCGACGCGGTCGTTCGGGCCCCGCGTTTGGGGCGCGTCCTGCGCTGTGGGGCGTGAAAAACACGCCCCAGAACGCGAAACGCGCCCCAAACCGGGAAGGCGCAGCGTCAGGCCGCGGGAACCTCGGCGGGTGCCGTGCGTCGCACCAGCGTCACGAGCGCCTCGATGATCGAGCGGAGGAACGCCGCGGTCGACTCGTCGGTGACAGTGCCGTCGTCCTCGAACAGACCGGGCGTGGACTGGATGTAGCCCTCGGGCTGACCGAGAACGAGAGCGTTGTAGTGCAGGAGCACCGAGCGCAGGTGCTGCTGCCCGGCCGCGGTGGCGATTCCGCCCTGCGAGGTGCCGACGACGGCGGTGGGCTTGTCGTTGAACGAGGCCTCACCGTACGGGCGGGCGGACCAGTCGAGGGCGTTCTTGAGGACGCCGGGGATCGAGCGGCTGTACTCGGGGGTGACGATGATGACGCCGTCGGCGTCCTCGATCGCGCTCTTGAACTCCTGCGCGACCGGGGGGAAGTTGCCGTCGTAGTCGGGCGAGTAGAACGGCAGCTCCTTGATCGGGATCTCCTTCAGGGTCACGCCCTCGGGCGCCACCTTCTCGAGCGCCTTCGCCAAACGGCGGTTGATCGAGGTGCTGGAGATGCTTCCGACGATGTAGCCGATCGTGTACTCGGTCACGATGTTCCTCTCTGGGACGACGAGGGCGGGAAACGCCCGGTGCATTCACTTGCAAGCTTTTCTTCCTCGGCCCTATTCCCCCCGGGGGTTGACTCCGCCCGGAGGGGGATGCCGAACGCCGGGCGTGCCCATAACGTGGAAGGATGCCGAACCTCTCGCGAGCGCAGTGGCGCAACGACATCGTGCTCGCGGCTGTGCTCTTCGTCGGCGGTCTGCTGAGCGCGGTGCTGTCCTCCGTCGCCGGAATCTACGGCGACCGCCAGTCCGAGTTCGTGCTCGCCGTCGTGTACGTCGCCGTCCTGTCGGTCCCGCTCGCGTTCCGCCGCCGGTGGCCGTCGGTCGTGGCGGTGATCGTGTCGCTGGCGTACTTCTTCGCCGTGACGCTGCGCATCCCCGAGGTGTACGCGGGCAACATCGCCATCTTCATCGCGATCTACACCGTGGGGGCGTGGTCGACCGACCGACGCCGGGCGACGATCGTCCGCGTGGCCATCACCCTCGCGATGTTCGCCTGGCTGTTCGTGACGATGTTCCAGGACGCGACGGTGCCCGTGGATCAAGTGCCCGAGGGGTTCCCCTCCCGGACGGGCGCGTTCTCGCCCTTCGTTGCGTCACAGTTGCTGGCGCTCGGACTCAATGCCCTTTTCTTCGGAGGCGCGTACTACTTCGGCGAGCGCTCGCATCAGCAGCGGATGCAGCGCGCGGCCCTCGAGGAACGCACCGCCGAGCTCGAGGCCGAGCGCGAGATCACGGCCGCACAGGCGGTGGCCCTCGACCGCGTCCGCATCGCCCGTGAGTTGCACGACGTCGTCGCCCATCACGTGTCGCTCATGGGTGTGCAGGCCGGCGTCGCCCGTTCCGTCATGGACCGCGACGCCGATAAAGCACGCGAGGTGCTCAGCGGTGTCGAGGAGTCCGCGCGCACGTCGCTGCGCGAGCTCCGCCACCTCCTCGAAACCCTGCGGACCCCGGATGCCATCGAGGGAGACGTACCCGGCACCGACACCGCCCCGACCACGCACGGCTTGGCATCCATCCCGTCGCTCGTCGCGGAGGCGTCGGCCGCGGGGCTGCCGACGACGTTCGCCGTCATCGGCGACCCGCCCGTGGAGCCGCCACCGCTCGTGCAGGTGAATCTGTTCCGTATCGCTCAGGAGGCGCTCACGAACGCCCGCCGCCACGCGGGACCTGACGCGACCGCCGACGTGCGCGTGCGTTACGACGACACCAGCGTCGAACTCGAAGTCACCAACACCGGCCGCGGCGGCTCCGCCGCGCCGGGGCTGGGCCAGCGGGGCATGCGCGAACGCGCCGCGGTCTCGGGCGGCAGCATCGAGATAGGGCCGCGGGCGCGCGGAGGGTATCTCGTACGGGTCCGCGTGCCCCTGGTGGACGCGGGGGTCTCGCATGTCTGAACTGCGGGTGCTACTCGTCGACGACCACGCGATGATGCGGGCTGGCTTCCGGACGATCCTGTCCCTCGAGGCCGACATCACGGTCGTCGGAGAAGCGGGCACGGGCGTCGAGGCCATCAGCGCGGCCGCGGAGCTGCAGCCGGACGTGATCTGCATGGACGTGCAGATGCCCGATATGGACGGTCTCGAGGCGACGCGCCGCATCGTCGCCGACCCCGCTTCGCACGCCGCCGTCCTCATCGTCACGACGTTCGACCGCGACGACTACCTGTTCGACGCGCTCGCGGCGGGGGCCAGCGGTTTCCTGTTGAAGAACGCCGGTCCCGAGGAGCTGGTGGCCGCCGTGCGGGTGGTCGGAGCGGGCGACGCGCTGCTCGCGCCCGAGGTCACGCGTCGGGTGATCGCGCGGTTCGCGGGTGCCGGCGCCGAGGCGGTGGCATCCACACCCGCCCCGCGCGCGGCCACGGCCGAGCCTCTCGGGTTGGCCGAGCCTCTCACCGAACGCGAAGCCGAAGTGCTCCGCCTCGTCGCGCAGGCGCTCAGCAACGCCGAGATCGCCGCGCGCCTCTACATCGGCGAGGCCACGGTGAAGACGCATGTGTCGAACGTGCTGCAGAAGCTTGGGGCGCGCGACCGCGTGCAGGCGGTCGTGCTCGCCCACCGCCACGGCCTGACGTAGGTCCCCCACCTGCCGCGACCCGGGCGCCGGTCCTCCCGCGTCGCGTCCGCTTTAGACGTCTCCCCCGCACGGGGGAGGAGCGCAAACCCTCCCCGAGGCGGATGCCGCTGCCGCGCGCCATCCGTAGCGTGGAGCCATCACCAGAAAGGGGTGGACCGTGCTCGAACTGGACGGCATCACCAAGAGCTACGGCGGTCGCCGTGTGCTCGACGACGTGAGCTTCACCGTGGCCCCCGGCCGGCTCACCGGCTTCGTCGGCGGGAACGGCGCCGGGAAGACGACGACCATGCGCATCGCGCTGGGCGTGCTCGCCAAGGACGCCGGCACCGTCGCGATCGACGGCGCGGCCCTGACCGCCGCCGACCGGCGACGCTTCGGCTACATGCCCGAGGAGCGCGGCCTGTACCCGAAGATGAAGGTCGTCGAGCACATCGCCTACCTCGCGCGGCTGCACGGCTTCGGCAAGGCCGAAGCCACGGCCAAGGCCACGGCGCTCCTCGAGCGGCTCGGCCTCGGTGAGCGCCTGGGAGACCTCGTCGAGACCCTGTCGCTCGGCAACCAGCAGCGCGCGCAGATCGCCGCCGCACTCGTCCACGAGCCCGATGTGCTCATCCTCGACGAGCCGTTCTCGGGTCTGGACCCGCTCGCGGTCGACGTCGTCGCCGGCGTCCTGCAGGAGAAGGCGTCCACCGGCACCGCCGTGCTGTTCTCCTCGCACCAGCTCGACGTCGTGGAGCGTCTGTGCGACGACCTCGTCATCATCGCGGGTGGCACGATCCGTGCGGCCGGTAGCCGTGAGGCCCTCCGCGCCGAGCACGCGACGCACCGCTACGAGCTGCTCTCGGGTGGGGATGCCGGCTGGTTGCGCGAACAGCCCGGAATCACGGTAAGGGACTTCGACGGCGGATACGCCGTCTTCGACGCCGCCGACGACGACACGGCACAGGCCGTGCTGCGGGCGGCCGTCGCCCGCGGCGACGTCGCCAGCTTCGCGCCGCAGCGTCCGACTCTCGCGGACATCTTCAAGGAGGTCATCCAGTGAGCACCGTAACGACGCCGCGCCGGTCGACGCCCGGCGCGCCCGGCGAGCTGCAGAGCGTGTGGCTCGTCGCCGAGCGCGAGATCGGCTCCAAGCTGCGCAGCAAAGCCTTCGTCATCTCGACCGCGATCCTCGTCGTCGCCGCGCTGGCGTCGGTCCTGTGGGGCGGTTTCGCCGCACGCGATGCGGTCGGCAGCGGCATCCCGGTCGCCGTGACGAGCCAGACGCAGTCGGCGCTCTCGGGTCTCGAGGGCATCGAAGCGACGGTCGCCGATTCCGACGACGCCGCGCGAGCCCTCGTCGAAGACGACACCGTGGATGCCGCCCTGGTATCGGGGTCGTCGAACCCCGCGTTCGACTACACCGTCGTGGTGAAGGACGGGGTGCCGGGCACTCTGCTGCAGATGCTGAGTGAGACGCCCCCCGTGGAGTCGCTCGAACCCGGCGCCGGTGCCGCCGACGTGCTCCGCTACTTCATCGCGCTCGGTTTCGGCGTGGTCTTCCTCATCGCCGCGAGCACGTTCGGCGGCACGATCGCCCAGAGCGTCGTCGAGGAGAAGCAGACCCGCGTCGTGGAGATCCTGATCTCGGCGATCCCGGTGCGGGCGCTGCTGGCCGGCAAGGTGCTCGGCAACACGATCCTCGCGATGGCGCAGATCCTTCTCCTGGCAGCGGTGGCGGTGGTGGGTCTGGCCGTGACGGATCAGATCGGAGTGCTCGGGGCGCTCGGCGCCCCGATCGCGTGGTTCGCGATCTTCTTCCTCTTCGGCTTCGTGCTGCTGGCATCCCTGTTCGCGGCGGCCGCGGCGATGGTTTCGCGCCAGGAGGACATCGGGGCCACCACAACGCCCATCACGATGCTCGTCATGGCGCCGTACTTCCTCGTGATCTTCTTCAACGACAACCCCGTCGTTCTGACGATCATGTCGTACGTGCCGTTCTCGGCCCCGGTCGGGATGCCGCTGCGGATGTACCTGGGCGACGCGCAGTGGTGGGAGCCCGTGCTGTCGCTCCTGATCCTCATCGCCTCGTGCGTCGCGGCGATCGCCATCGCGGCCCGGATCTACCAGAACTCCCTGCTGCGCATGGGGGCCCGCGTCAAGCTGGCGGAGGCGCTGCGGGGCTGACCGGCTCGGGCCCGGTCACCGGCGGGATGGATGCCACGGCTTCTGGCATCCATCCCGCTTCTCGTGTCGTTCCGTGAGGGCCGCGGGGTCGCTCACTCGGTGACGTAGGCCGTCACCGAGTCGGACAGGCGCACCGGCGTCCCCCGGATCGACATCCGCGACGTGTCGCCGAGCGCGATGCTCAAGTGCTGGTCGATGCCGAAGACGGCACCGTCGTCGAAGGGGCTCCCGGTCGTGCACCCCGCCGACCAGGGCTGGTCGTTCACGACGATGAACGTGACGACGCAGACGCCGTCTCCGCGTTCGGGTTGAGCCAGGAACACGCGGAAGCCCCGCATGACCGCGATGTAACGGGTGGTGGCGCGATCGATACCGCTGTCGTCGATGAGGCTCGCGGAGATCACGTCGTCGTCGGTCTGCGGCAGGACCAGCTCCGGGTAGGGCTCCGACGAGGTGGGAGACGGCGTCGGCGAGGCGGCGAGGAAGGCGGGCGAGGCGACACCGGCGGCGAAGCCCGCCCCGAGCAGGACGCCCGCTCCCGCGAGCGCCGCGAGGACGACAACTCCGCGGTGATGGCGGGGCGCGGGGGTGTCCGGCTCGTCCTCGGGTTCCGCGGTCGGGTCCGGTGCGGTGGCAGCGGGCGGGGCGACCCGGTCCGGGGTCCGCCGCGCTCGGACCATCTCCTCCAGCTCGGCCAGGCGCGCGATCTCACCCGGGGTGGCCGGTGCTCCGGTGTCGCCGTAGACGCGCTCGCGCAGGCGGTTCAGCTCGACGTCGTCGTCGCTCATGGCACGACTCTAGAGCCCGCGCGCGGCTCACGGGCCGGTGGTGCCGAGAGCGTCCGCTGCGGCGACGAGCGCGAGATGCGACAGTGCCTGCGGGGTGTTGCCGGCGTGCCGTCGTCCGCGCGGGTCGTACTCCTCGGACAACAGACCCACGTCGTTGGCGACCGCCGTGAGCCGTCGCATCAGGGTGACCGCATCGGCGCGGCGCCCCGACCGCGCATACTGGCCGACGAGCCAGAACGAGCATGCGAGGAAGGGGTGTTCGTCGCCGGCCAGACCGTCGACGCCGGTCGTGCGGTACCGCAGCAGCCACCCGTCGGGCATCAGGGTCTGCTCCATGCGGGCCACGGTGGCGAGCATGCGGGGGTCGTCGTACGCGCAGAACCCCACCTGCGGCAGGATCAGCAGCGACGCGTCGACCTCGTCGGTATCGAAGTGCTGCGTGAACCAGCCGCCGGCGTGCACACCGCGTGCGTTGATGTCGGCGCGCGCGCGGTCACGCAGGACCCGCCACGTCTCGATCTCGCCGTCGAGCCCGTCCCGCTCGACGGCCCGGATGCCGCGGTCGAACGCCGCCCACACCATCGCCCGTGAGTGGGTGAAGAAGTGCGGTTCGCCGCGCATCTCCCAGATGCCGTTGTCGGGGCGGTCGAACCACTGCACCAGCTGAGCGAGCAACGCGCGTTGCAGCGCCCACGAGAACGTCGTCTCCGACACTCCGGCGTTGCGCGCGGCCTCCAAGGCGACCATGACCTCGCCGATGACGTCGGCCTGATACTGATCCACCGCCCCGTTGCCGATGCGCACCGGCCGCGCGCCGTCGTAGCCCGGCAGACTCGTGATCTCGCGCTCGGGGAGCTCACGCTCCCCCGCGATGCCGTACATGATCTGCACGTCGGCCGGATCGCCCGCGATCGCCCGCAGCAACCAGCGGCGCCAGCGCCGAGCCGCCTCGAGGAAGCCGTGGTCGATGTAGGCGCTGAGCGTCAGGGCCGCATCGCGCAGCCACACGTACCGGTAATCCCAGTTGCGCTCGCCCCCGAAATCCTCGGGCAGCGAGGTCGTGGCGGCCGCCACGATCCCGCCGGTCTCGGAATGCGTCAGCGCGCGCAGCACGAGCAGGGAGCGGGTCACCAGCTCGGCGTGCTCGCCGCCGGCCTTCACTCGCGCGGCCCACTCGGCCCACCACTCGATCGTGCGCTTGAGCGTGGCATCCACGTCGATCGGGGCGGGCGGGTCCTGCCACGACGGCCCCCACGCCAGCACCGAGTCGACGCTCTCCCCGGCGACGGTGGTCCACAGCGCTCGGTGGGCGGTGTCGACAGCGATCAGCCGCGGACCGCGCAGCACCACGGCATCCGGGCCGGCGACCGCGAGGATCGCGTGCTCGTGTCCCTGACCGACCTGCCGCACCCACGGCACCGCCCGCGCGTAGTCGAAGCGGAAGCGCACCTCGCTGACGAAGTCGACGGCACCCGAGATGCCGACGACCCGCCGGATCACCGCCTCGACGCCCTCCTCGATCGGCATGGCCTCGTGCACCTCGGCGACGCCGGTCGGCGTCTCCCACCGCGAGACCAGCACGAACGTGCCCTCGTCATACCGACGTGTGACCGTGGCATCCGGGTCGGTGGGCCGCAACGACCACGCCCCGTGCGATTCATCGCCCAGGAGCGCTGCGAACATCGACCCGCTGTCGTACCGGGGCAGGCACAGCCAGTCGATGCTGCCCTCCCGCGACACGAGAGCCGCCGATCGGCAGTTGCTGAGGACGGCGTAGTCTTCGATCGGGGTGCTCACCCTCGCGATTGTGGCAGGGGATGCCGACATCCGGACAGAGCGTCGCGCTAGTGGCATCCGCGGGCTCGGTGCAAGCGACCTCGCGACGTCGGCGGGGGCGCTACGGTGGGCGGCATGCCGGCGGACACCACCCTGATCATCCTGGGCGCCTCGGGCGACCTCACCTCGCGTCTCCTGCTGCCCGCTCTCGGACAGCTCCTCACTCGCGAGCCGGACCGGTCGGTGCGGTTGCACGGCGCGGGCATGGACGAATGGACCGACGAGCACTGGCGCGACATCGTGCGCGCCGCGTTCGCAACGACCGGTGCCGAGGGCGCCTTCGAAACCGTCTCCGACACGACGTACAGTCAGGCCGACATCACCCAGGCGGGGGATCTGCAACGACTCCTGGATGCCGCTGAGGGGCGTCCGGCGTTGTACTTCGCCGTTCCGCCCGCCGTCGCCGAGAAGGCGTGCGCCGCCCTGGCGGACGTGACGATTCCCGAGGGGACGATCCTGGCCCTGGAGAAACCGTTCGGCACCGACGAGGCCAGCGCTCACGCGCTGAATGCGCTCGTGGCCAAACTGGTGCCCGAAGAGCAGGTGTTCCGCATCGACCACTTCCTCGGCCGCTCGACGGTGCTGAACCTCCTCGGTGTTCGGTTCGCGAACCGCCTCATCGAGAGCGTCTGGTCAGCGGACGACATCGCCACCATCACGGTGGACTACCCCGAGAAGCTCGGGCTGGAGGGCCGCGCCGGCTACTACGACCACGCCGGGGCGCTCGTCGACATGATCCAGAGCCACCTGCTGCAGGTCATGGCGTTCGTCACGATGGAGCCGCCCTCCTCGCTCGACCAGCTCGATCTGCGTGACGCCACGTCCGCGGTCCTGCGGGCGACCCACGTCTGGGACGACGACCCGGTCACGAGCTCCCGTCGCGCGCGTTACACCGAGGGCACGATCGGCGACCGGCACTTCACGTCGTACGTCGACGAGCCCGGTGTCGACCCGTCCCGGAAGACCGAGACACTCGCCGAGATGACCGTCGAGGTGCGCACCGCCCGCTGGCAGGGCGTGCCGATCGTGCTGCGCTCGGGCAAGGGCCTCGGATCCGACGGCGGTGACCGGGCGGTGACCGTGACCTTCAAGCCGGTTCGACACCTGCCCGGCGGGTTCATCGGCGAGAGTTCGCCGACGGTGCTGACGTTCTCGCTCGGCCCCGACACCATGAGCCTCGGGCTGAACGTCAACGGTGCGGACGACCCCCTCGAACTCGAGCGCGTGAGCCTTGCCGCCGACCTCGGCGAGGGCGGACTCAAGGCCTACGGCGAAGTTCTCTCCGGCATCCTCGACGGCGACGCCATGCTCGCGGTCCGCGGTGACGCCGCCGAGCAGTGCTGGCGCATCGTGCAGCCGGTCATCGACGCGTGGCGCGCCGACGAGGTGCCGCTCGACGAGTACCCGGCGGGCACCGCGGGGCCGGCATCCTGGGGTCTGTGACCGGACTTTCTCCGTCACACGGGAACATCACGCGCGACGACGGCGTTCGATGGAAAGGGTCAACGGCGCCCCCGCACCGTATCGATCCCCAGGAGTACTGATGTCCCCCGTTCTCGACCGCACCGCACAGACCGACGTCCCGATCCTCGACGTCCTCGCCGAGCGCTGGAGCACCCGCGTCTTCGACGCCGAGACCCCGATCGACGAAGAGGCCCTGCGTGCCGCCCTCGAGGCCGCCCGGTGGTCGCCGTCCGCGAACAACAGCCAGCCGTGGCGCTTCCTGCTCGCCCGCCGCGGCACCGACGCGCACGCGCGCATCGTCGATTCGCTCGTCGGCTTCAACCAGGGGTGGGCACCGGCTGCCGGTGCACTGCTCGTCGTGCTCGCCGAGAACACCGACGCCGAGGGGAATCCGCGCCCCTGGGCCACCTACGACGCCGGGCAGGCCGCGGCGTTCTTCACCATCGAGGCGCACGCCCGCCGACTCGCGACCCACACGATGGGAGGGTTCTCGGCCGACGCCCTCCGTACGGCGTTCGAGCTCGACGCCCGCCTCGCCCCCGTGACCGTGATCGCGGTCGGCGCCTTCGGCGATCCGGATGCCGCGGACGCGGCGGTCCGCGCCCGCGAGGCCGCGCCCCGCAAGCGTCGCCCCCTCGACGAGACGCTGCTGCTCGACGCCTGAGACGGGTCGGGGCGCGCCGCTCGCGCCGGGCGCCGATCGCGCCGGTCGCCGTTCGTGCCGGTCGCCGTTCGCGCCCGTGCCGCGCGCGCCCCGCGCCGTTCGCGCCCCGTGCCGCGCGCGCCCGGTGTACTTCGCCGAGACTTCATCGCGCCGACATCGCGGCGGCAGCCTGCGCCTTTCTCGTCGGCGGAATGCGGTCTCGCCGCGACGCTTCCGAACGGGAATCGGTGTGTCTCAAGCACTCAGCGTTCGACCACGACACCGTCGTCATCGGCCCAGACGTGCCGGCCGGGCGCGAACACGACACCCGCGATCGTCACGGGGACGTCGATCTCACCGACGCCGCCCTTCGCGCTCTTGCGGGGATTCGACCCGAGCGCCTTGACCCCGAGCGGCAGGGATGCCATCGCTTCGCGGTCCCGGATCGCCCCGTGCACGATGATCCCGGCCCAGCCGTTCTCGACCGCCGACGCGGCGATGAGGTCGCCGACGAGGGCGGACTCGAGCGATCCACCGCCGTCGATGACGAGCACGGCGCCGTCGCCGGGGGTGGCCAGCACCTCCTTCACAAGCGCGTTGTCGCGGTGGCAGCGCACCGTGCGCACCGGGCCGTCGAACGCGACGTGTCCGCCGAGGTCGAGCAGCTGCAGCGAGAGGGAGTCCAGTTCGTCGCCGCGCTCGTCGTAGAGGTCGGCCGTCGCGATGGTCATGCGGCCAGGGTAGCGAGGCCGCGCGCGCACCCGCGCGCAGGCCGGGCGGGGCGTCGCGGCGGGCACCGCCGTGGCATCCCGCCCCACGCATAAACGCGATCCGCGACGATAAACACGGGGACACCGCGTTTATGCGCGCGAATCGCGTTTATGCATGAGTGCCGACCCCGGCGTGGCCCGCAGCGCGACACCGCGGGGGCCGCAGCACCGCAGCACCCCGCAGCACCACAACGCCGCAGCACCGCATTGCCGCGGCGCCCGACAGCTACTCGATGATCTCGGCCTCGATCACGTCGTCGTCCACGGCGCCGCCCTGCTCGGCCGCGGGGCCCGCGCTCGTGAGCACGAGCGACTCGCCGTCGCTCGCCACGTCGACCTTCACCAGGTCTCCGTCATGCACCCCACCGGCGAGGATCGCCATCGCGAGGCGGTCCTGCACCTCGGACTGGATGAGCCGCCGCAGCGGACGCGCGCCGTACACCGGGTCGTACCCGCGCTCGGCGAGCCACGACCGCGCGTCGGGCGTGACCGCGAGGGTGAGGCGACGTTCGCGCAGCCGCTTGTGCAGGGCGTCGACCGCGAGCTCGACGATCTGAGCGAGGTCGTCCTCGGTCAGCGCCTGGAAGATGACGATGTCGTCGAGACGATTAACGAACTCCGGCTTGAACGCCTGCCGCACCAGCGCCTGCACCTGCTCGCGCTTGACCTCGATCGAGAGCGTCGGGTCGATGAGGATCGGCGAACCGAGGTTGGACGTCAGGATCAGGATGACATTGGTGAAGTCGACCGTGCGGCCCTGACCGTCGGTCAGCCGCCCGTCGTCCATCACCTGCAGCAGGATGTCGAAAACCTCGGTGTGGGCTTTCTCGACCTCGTCGAGCAGCACGACGCTGTACGGGCGCCGACGCACCGCTTCGGTGAGCTGACCGCCCTGCTCGTAGCCGATGTACCCCGGAGGGGCACCGACGAGCCGTGCGACGGAGTGCTTCTCGCCGTACTCGGACATGTCGATGCGCACCATGGCGTGCTCGTCGTCGAAGAGGAAGTCGGCGAGCGCCTTCGCGAGCTCGGTCTTTCCGACACCGGTGGGGCCCAGGAACAGGAAGGAGCCGACGGGGCGATTCGGGTCGCTGATGCCCGCCCGCGAACGCCGGACGGCGTCGGACACCGCCTTCACGGCATCCTTCTGTCCGATCAGGCGCTTGCCGAGCTCGCGCTCGAGGTGCAGCAGCTTCTCGGTCTCGCCCTGCAGGAGACGCCCGACCGGGATGCCGGTCCACGCGGCGATCACGGCGGCAATGTCTTCGTCGGTGACCTGCTCGTTGACCATGCGGTCGCCGGCGGGCTCCTCGCGTTCGGCGGTCATCAGCTCCCGTTCGAGCGCCGGGATGTCGGCGTACAGCAGGCGCGACGCGCGCTCGAGGTTGCCCTCGCGTTGGGCGCGCTCGGCATCCACGCGGGCGGCGTCGAGCCGGGTCTTGAGGTCACCGACGCGGTTGAGCGACGCACGCTCGCGCTCCCACCGGGCCTGCAGCTCGTCGAGCTTCGCCTGCTCGGCCGCCAGGGTCTCGCGGAGGGTCGCCAGACGCTCCTTCGAGGCGGCGTCCTTCTCTTTCTTCAGCGCGAGCTCTTCGAGCTTGAGCCGGTCGACGTGCCGGCGGAGCTCGTCGATCTCGAGCGGGGCCGAGTCGATCTCCATGCGCAGGCGCGACGCGGCCTCGTCGATCAGGTCGATGGCCTTGTCGGGCAGCTGCCGCGACGGGATGTACCGGTTGGAGAGGGATGCCGCCGCGACCAGCGCCGCGTCGGCGATCGCGACCTTGTGGTGCGCCTCGTAGCGCTCTTTGAGGCCGCGGAGGATCGCGATCGTGTCTTCGACCGTGGGCTCGCCGACGTACACCTGCTGGAAGCGGCGTTCGAGCGCGGCATCCTTCTCGATGAACTCGCGGTACTCGTCGAGCGTGGTCGCGCCGATGAGGCGCAGCTCACCGCGGGCGAGCATGGGCTTGAGCATGTTGGATGCCGCGACCGAGCCCTCGCCGCCACCGGCACCCATGAGCACGTGCAGCTCATCGATGAACGTGATGATGCGCCCGTCGGACTCGGTGATCTCCTTCAGGACGCTCTTCAGGCGCTCCTCGAACTGGCCGCGGTACATCGCACCGGCGACGAGTGCCGAGATGTCGAGAGCGACGAGTTCCTTGTTCTTGAGGCTCTCGGCGACGTCGCCCGCGACGATGCGCTGCGCGAGGCCCTCGACGACGGCGGTCTTGCCGACGCCGGGTTCGCCGATGAGGACGGGATTGTTCTTGGTGCGACGGGTGAGGACCTGGCTGACGCGCCGGATCTCGCTGTCGCGTCCGATGACGGGGTCGAGCTTGCCCTGGCGGGCCCGGTCGGTGAGGTTGATGCCGAATTGCTCGAGGGCGCTGCGGGCGTCTTCCTGCCCCGGCTGCTGCGTGGCGTTCATTCGTTCTCCTGGGAAGTCTTTCGCAAACTTGAGTTGCGTTGACTCAAGTTTAGCAGCGCGCTCCCGGTGCGGCAATGGGTCGTCCGGGTTTGAAACCGCGAGACGTCATCGCACCGACGAGACCGGCGCAGGCTGCGCGGGAGATGACGGCGCGATGACGTCTCGCGGACAGGCAGACTTCGAAACGCCGCGCATCACGGACGCGCGGTCACCATCCAGTCCGACATTTCGGCCACGCGCGAACGGATGCCACGGTGCCAGGGCCGCAATGCGCGGTAGGTGTCCGCGTGCTCACCAGGGCGGACGGGTGTCCCCGTTCCGGCCATCGCTGAGACCGCGTCATTCCAGTCCGGATGCATACCCGAACCCACTGCGGCACAGATCGCCGCACCGATGCCGGCGGCATCGTCGACGAGCGCGCGACGCACCGGACGGCCCAGGACATCGGCGACGATCTGCACGAGCAACGGCGACTGCGCCCCGCCCCCGGTGACGATGACACCCGCCGCGACGACGCCCCGCTCGCGCTCCATGTCCTCGATGTGGTCGGCCATCGTGAATGCGATGGCCTCGAGCACCGCACGGTAGAGGTGCCCGCGCCCCTGGGCTCCCGAGAACCCGACGAAGGCCCCCCGGCGATGCGGTTCCTCGCCGGGGGCGAGCCAGTCGAGCACGGCGGCGACACCGTCGCATCCGGGAGCGACGGCGTCAGCCTCGGCCCCGAGGCTCCGGTCGAACGCGTACAGGTCATCTTCGGGTGAGTCCGGGTGGAGCAGGTCGCGCAGCCAGCTGACCGTCCACATACCGCGCCGGATGCCGGTCGACTCGGCGAGATACTGCCCGGGGCGCGCGCCGAAGTTGACCCAGTGCGCGGCACCCGCACCCGGTGCATCTGCGACGGTCATCGCGGCGATGTAGGTACCGAACGACAGCAGGACATCCTCATCGGATGCCAGACCGGCACCGAGCGCCTCGACAGCCTTGTCGTTCGACGTGGCAAACACGGGCACACCCTCGGGCAGCCCGGTCAAGGCCGCAGCGGCCGCCGTGACGCGGCCGAGCTCCGCGCCGGGGTCTACGAGATCGCTCAGCAGGGAGCGAGCCATGCCGGTAGCGGCCGTGGCATCCGGAGCATCCGACCACCGCCACGTGCGCTGATCGATCGGCCACAGCCCCTGGTAGTTGCCCGCGGCGTCGCGGTACTCGCCCGTGAGTCGGTGCGCCACGTACCCCGACGACGTCACGACATGCGCCACGTCGGGCCGCGGAACATGGGGCCGCGCGACCCGCTCGTCCATCCAGCTCAACAGGGGTTCCGCGAGCGTGCCGTCGGCGCGGAGCAGCGCGCGGCAGAACCGGATCGTGCACAACCCCACCCCGACGATCTCCTCGGGGTCGCCGTCGAAGCGCTCCATCGCCACCCGGCAGGCGCGCACGATCGAATCCCACACGTCGTCGTCCGGGTGAACGCTCCGTCCGGGCGCGGGGACCGCGTAGGGGCGCAGCCCGACACGCGACTGCGCCCGCACGCGTCCCGTCTCGTCGACGACGAGCACCTTCGTCGACTGCGATCCGTTGTCGATCGCGACGACGACGGGCATCAGTCCGCCAACGCGAAGATCGTGCCGGGGTTCATGATGCCGTGCGGGTCGAGCGCGGCCTTCGTACGCTCCAGCAGCACCAGGGCGCTACCGTGTTCGTCGGCGGTCCACGGCGTGCGGTACTTGCCGATGCCGTGGTGGTGGACCATGGAACCGCCCAGACGCAGCGCCTCCTCGACGACGATCGCGTTGAGCGGCTCGTGGTACTCGGTGATCTCTTCGCGCGGCTCGCACCGGATGTCGTAGTCGTACACGAAGTACAGGTTCGTCCCCGTCTGGTAGCTGTGCGAGGAGTGCGCGCCGAGCATCGTGAGGTCGGCGGCGCGGGGGAACTCACGGCGCACGCGCGTCATGACCGACTCGTACAGCTCCACGACGCGCGACCAGTCGACCGAGACCTCGGTGGTGTAGCCGAGGTGGGCCTTCTCGAGCATCTCGCGCTTCTCGCGGTCGATCTTGTCCTGACCCCAATTGAGGTTGTCGAACCACTGCTCGATCAGCGCATCGTCGATGCGCTGGAGCGGCTTGCCCGCCGCCGCCTCGACGATCGCCTCCGCGGTCGCCTCGGCGAGTCGCCGGGGTCCCTCGGCGACGAGGACGACCACGCTCTTTCCCTCGTGGAAGTGCGCGAAGTGCTGGCGGGCGTCTTCGGGCGAGTACACCCGTGCCACGGACGGACGATACCCCTGCGTCACGAGCTCGCGCAGCAGCTGGATGCCGGCACCGAAGTCGTCGGTGAGGAAGCCGAAGAAGCGGTTGTTCTCAGGCGTGTACGGCCAGATCTTCACCGTGACCTCGGTGACGTACGCAAACGCTCCCTCGTTGCCGATGATCAGGTGGCGGATGTCAGGGCCGGCGGCGCGACGCGGAACGTTCTTGATGCGTGTCACGGTGCCGTCGGCGAGAACGGCCTCCAGGCCCACCACCATGTCTTCGATCCCGCCGTACAACGTCGAGAACTGCCCGATCGATCGGGTGGCCACGAGCCCGCCGTACTGCGCGAGAGGCTTCGACTGCGGCGAGTGACCCGTCGTGTAGCCCTGCGCGCGCAGTTCGTCCTCGACGCGCTGCAGCGGAACGCCGCATTGCACGGTGACCATCATGTCGACGGTGTTCACGTTCAGGACGGCATCCATGCGCGATCCGTCGAGCACGATCGTGTCGGCGACGACGGTCTCGAGACCGCCTTCCGTCGCGGTGCGTCCGGTGCGTGGAACGACGGCGATGCGGTTCTCGTCGGCGAATCGCAGCACCGTCGCGACGTCGTCGGTCGACCGCGGGTACGCGATGGCCGCGGGGAACGGGCCGTCGAAGATGCCGTGCACGGCGGAGTACTTCTTGAAGCGATCGACGCTGGCCTCGCGCAGCTCGGTGTCGCGTGTGTCCACGGCGTCGGCACCGAGGAGGTCGATGAGACGCGCGGCGATGTCGGAACGGGTCAAAGGGGAACGGGAGTCGGCCATGTCGGTCTTCCTGGATCGTGTGGTCGGGTCAACGCAGGAGGTAGCCGCCGTCGACCACGAGCGTGTGCCCGGTGACGTAGTCGCTGGCGCGGCTGGAGAGGAAGACCACGGCTCCCATCAGGTCGGCGGGGTCGCCCCACCGCCCCGCCGGGACGTGATCGACGATGCGGCGGTTGGCTTCGGCATCCGACCGGGTCTTCTCGGTGAGGGCGGTCGCGAAGTATCCGGGCGCGATGGCGTTGACCTGGATGCCGAACTCCCCCAGTTCATCGGCGTAGGCCTTCGTGAAGCCCACGATGCCGGCCTTGGATGCCGCGTACGCGGGCGACTGACGCCCACCGAGGAACGAGAACAGCGACGCGATGTTGATGATCTTCCCGCGACCGCTCGGAATCATCACCTCGGCGGCAGCGCGGGCGAAGTCGAACGCGGCGGTGAGGTTGACCGCGATCATGGGATCCCACTTCGCACGGTCGAAGGCGACGACATCCTCACTGAGCAGGTTGATGCCCGCCGAGTTGATGAGAACATCCACACCGCCGAACCGTTCGACGCACGCGCGCACGACGCGTTCCGGCTCTCCGGCGGCGGTGATGTCGGACTGCACGAACGCGTACTCGCGCCCGTGGGCCTCGATCAACCGGGCGGTCTCGCCGTCGTCGTCCACGAGGGAAGGGACGAACACGTTCGCACCGGCGGCGGCGAGCGCGAGCGAGAAAGCGCGGCCGAGCCCACCGTTCCCGCCGGTCACGATGGCGGTCTTCCCCGCGAGCGAGAAGAAGTCCGGGGTGAATTCGCTGATGTCCATGCTCAGGCGCTCCGGGAGGCGAACGGGTCGGCGATGCCGACGTAGACGGTCTCGAGGTACTCGTGAATGCCTTCGGCTCCGCCCTCACGGCCGAGTCCGGACTGCTTGACGCCGCCGAAGGGGGCGGCGGGGTTCGACACGACCCCGGCGTTCAGACCCAGCATGCCCGTCTCGAGGCGCTCCGCCAGACGGAGGCCCCGGTCGAGGTCGCGGGTGTACGCGAAACACACGAGTCCGTACTCGGTGTCGTTGGCCAATCGGATGGCCTCCTCTTCATCGCGGAAGGTGAGGACGGGCGCGACGGGACCGAAGATCTCTTCGCGGAGGATGTCGGCGTCGGCGGGCACGTCCACGAGGACGGTGGGCTGGTAGAAGTAGCCGGGTCCCGGTATGGCGGAACCACCCACCGCGACGCGCGCGCCCTGGGCGACGGCGCCGTCGACGAGCGACGCGACCTTGTCGCGGGTGGCGGCGTCGACGAGGGGGCCGACGGTGGAGGTCGGGTCGGTTCCGCGGGCCGGGACGAACGCTCCGATGCGCTCCGCGAAGCGGCGCGTGAATTCGGCAGCGATCGACTCGTGGACGAGGAAGCGGTTCGCCGCGACGCACGCCTCGCCGCCGTTGCGCATCTTCGCCAGCACGGCGCCGTCGACGGCGGCATCCAGGTCGGCGTCCTCGAAGACGAGGAAGGGGGCGTTGCCACCGAGTTCCATCGACACCCGCAGCACCTGGGCCGCCGAATCGGCGATCAGGCGCTGGCCGACACCCGTGGATCCCGTGAACGACAGCTTCCGCAGGCGCGGGTCGCGCACGAGCGGGCCGGTGACGGCTCCGGCGTGCGTCGTCGGGATGACGTTGAGCACGCCGTCGGGGAGTCCCGCTTCGCGCAGGACATCGGCGAAAAGCAGGGCCGTCAGCGGGGTCAGGGCCGCGGGCTTCAGCACCATCGTGCAGCCCGCCGCGATCGCCGGCGCGATCTTGCGGGTCGCCATCGCGAGGGGGAAGTTCCACGGCGTGATGAAGAGACACGGGCCCACGGGGCGCTGCACGACGAGCAGGCGATTGCGGCCGTCGGGGGCGGTGGAGTACCGGCCGGAGATGCGCGGCGCCTCCTCGCTGAACCACCGCAGGAACTCTGCG
Source organism: Microbacterium mcarthurae (assembly GCF_046064585.1). Taxonomy (NCBI): domain Bacteria; kingdom Bacillati; phylum Actinomycetota; class Actinomycetes; order Micrococcales; family Microbacteriaceae; genus Microbacterium; species Microbacterium mcarthurae. The sequence continues at coordinate 299,241 of NZ_JAROCE010000002.1, forward strand.
CCATAAGCGACCTCGCCGCGCGCCTCTGCGAGGGGCTTCCCCATCTCCAAGGTCATCGCGAGGGCGAAATCCTCGGCGCGAGCGGTCACCAGGTCGAACGCGCGGCGGAGAATCTCGGCGCGCTCGCGCGGTGCCGTACGAGCCCAGGATTCCTGCGCACGGTGCGCGGCCGCGAGAGCCGCCTCCCCGTCCTCGACGGTCGCGTCAGCGACCGCGGCCAGGACTTCTCCGTTCGAGGGGTCGACGACATCGAACCGGGCGTCATCGGATGCCGACCGCCATTCACCGTCAATGAAGAGGTCCGTGGGAAGGCCGGAGACGAACGCGCGCTCGTCGATCATCGTGCGACCTCCGCGGTCGTCGCGGTGCGGCGAAGGGGCGCGCCGAGCAGATCCTCATAGAGACGGAACGGAGCCATCTCACCGGCACGGTCCCCGTACATGGCCTTGGCGCGGCGGAACTGCTGGTCGACGAGGCCGGAGAGCTCGTACGGCATCCCGACCGATCGCGCGAGGTCGGACGAGAGACCGAGATCCTTGCAGGCCAGCGCGAGAGCGAAGCCTTCGTCGTAGTCGCCGTGATCGAGGATCGACAGGACATCGTGCTCGACGAAGTTGCTGTTCGCGGGGCTGGCCACCAACGCGCGGCGCAGGACCTCGAGGTCGACGCCCGCCTTGACCCCGACCGAGAGCACCTCCGCCGTGGCGATCAGGTGAGAGAACCACAGCTGATTGATCATGAGCTTGACGGCGTAGCCGGCACCGTGCCCTCCGACGTGGAGGATGCGTTCGGATTCGCCCATCGCCTCGAACACCTCGCGGAGGCGTTCGACATCGTCCGCCTCGCCGCCGATGAAGATCTGCAGCGTGCCATTCGCCGCTCCCACGGACATGCCGCTGACGGGGGCGTCGAGTACACGCAGGTCGGGGCGGTCGGCTCGCGCGCGGTCGGCGACTTCGGGAACCGAGGTCGACATGTCGATCCAGGTCCCTCCCCTCGGGAGCGCGCCGAGCAACCCGTCGGGCCCGCGCAGCACCTGGTCGACGTGCCGAGGGGTCGGAAGCATCGTGATGACCAGGTCCGAGCGGGATGCCACCTCGGCGGCGGTGTCGACCCAGGTGGCGCCCCGGGACACGGCGTCGGCCGCCGCCTCGGGACGGACGTCGGTGACGACCAGGGGAAATCCGGATGCCTGCAGATTCCGGGTCATTCCGCTGCCCATACTGCCGAGGCCGATGAATCCGACGGTGAGTGCGCGCTTCGTCACGGGACCAGTCCTTGAGATCGTGGATCGAGGGCGGTGCGCCTCTGCGGCTCTCGTCTTCGAGCCCGCCATCAGCGACCGCATCGCAACGATAGAGCGATGATGCCCTATCGGCACCCCTTGATGTGTATATGGCAAACAACTAGGGTCCGACGCATGGCAGATCACACAACGGCGCCCCGTCGGAACTCCTCCGGACTAGCCCGCGACGTCGAGATCCTCGAGCTCCTCGGCTCGGCCGAAGCCGTCTCGGGGGGCGGCCTCGGCGTCTCGCGGGTCGCTCAGATCACGGGGCGCGACAAGGCCGTCGTGTCTCGCAGCCTCGCCACACTCGCGGATGCCGGGATCGTCGATCGAGACGAGAACACCCTTGCCTACCGCCTGGGCGCCCGACTGTACGCACTCGCGGCACTCACCGTCGAGAGCACCCTCACCCGCGAATCCCAGCCGATCCTCCGACGTGTCGCACAGCGCGCGCGCGAGACGACGCACCTTTGCGTTCTGCGGGGCGGGAACGTCCTGACGATCGCCAGCGAACTGAGCCCACACGAATTCCGCACGACGGGGTGGGAGGGGATCACGACCGCCGCGTGGCGCACGCCGTCCGGCCGCGTGCTGCTGAGCGACTGGGACGACGACTCGCTGGAGCGGTGGTACGCCGAGCACGGCCAGGACCAAGCGATCGTGGGCCCCGTTCCGCCGCACGCCGCCGGCTTCTCTGTGCTCCCGAGCCCTCCCCCGGATCGGCAGGTCGTCGCCGACCTCGCGAGCCTCCGCGCGGAACTCGACCGCATTCGCACCCACGGGTATGCACTCCTCGACGAGGAGCTCGAGCTCGGCGTCGTGGGCGCCAGCGCCCCGGTGCGGGACTTCACCGGACGCATCGTGGCTGCACTGAACGTCAGCGCGCCCAAGACGCGGATCGGCGATCGCCTCGAGGCGCTGGCGCGATTCGTGGCATCCAGCGCGAAGGACTTGTCGCGAGCCATCGGCTACGAGCCCGAACACAGCTCCCGCGTCCAGTTGCCATAAAAACAACGACGGTTGAAGATAAACCACCCCCCGCCCTACAGTCAGCCGCAGCCGTGATCCACGGCCCATCTCGATGAGGAGAGGAGGACGACGCATGTCCGACTTCGACCTCGGCGGGCTCGTCACTTTCTGGACCCGCCGCAGCGACGACATCCTGGATCTCGTCGTGCAGCACGTGGCCGTCGTCGTTCTCAGTGTCATCCTCGCCGCGGTGATCGGGATCGCCATCGGGATAGCGGTCTGGAACCGCCCGGTCTCGCGATCGATCACGATCGCCGCCGCCGGTGTCGCCCTCACGATCCCGTCGCTCGCGTTGCTCGCGCTCCTGACCCCCGTCCTCGGCCTCGGCTGGACGCCCACGGTCTTCTCGTTGGTCTTCTACTCGTTGCTGCCGATCGTGCGGAACACCGTCGTCGGCCTGCGCGAAGTGCCCCCGGCGATCATGGAATCCGCCAAGGGTATGGGCATGTCACCCACGCGCATCCTGCTGTCGGTGCAGCTGCCCATCGCCTGGCCCATCATCCTGACCGGCGTCCGTGTGGCAGCGCAGCTCACCGTCGGCATCGCTGCGATCGCCGCGTACGTCGCCGGCCCCGGGCTCGGTCAGTTCATCTTCATGGGGCTGTCTTCGCTGGGTTCCCGCAACGCCCTGAACTTCGCACTGACCGGAACCCTCGGTGTCATCCTGCTGGCCCTGCTGATCGATGCCGCGTTCGTCCTCATCACCCGCGTTACCACCTCAAGGGGGCTTCGTGTCTGACACCACCACCACTTCTCGGCCGGCGGGCGCGCACGCATCGTCGGGAGTCGGCATCCGCCTCGAGGGCGTGACCAAGGTCTATCCCGGGCAATCGGCCCCCGCCGTGGACGCGTTCTCCATGACGGTCGAGCCGGGCGAGCTCATCATGTTCGTCGGTCCCTCCGGGTGCGGCAAGACCACGACGATGAAGATGATCAACCGCATCATCGAGCCGACCTCGGGCACCATCTCCATCGACGGGCGAGACGTGCTCTCCCTGAACCCCAACGAGCTGCGGCGACACATCGGTTACGTCATTCAGCAGATCGGCCTCTTCCCCCACATGACGATCGGCGAGAACATCGCGGTCGTTCCGAAGCTCCTCGGCTGGTCGAAGAAGCGGACCGCCGACCGCGTCGAAGAGCTCCTCGAGACCGTGCAGCTCAGCGGCGACTTCGCGCAGCGCTACCCCCGTCAGCTCTCCGGGGGCCAGCAACAGCGCGTGGGCGTCGCTCGCGCCCTCGCCGCCGACCCTCCCGTGATGCTCATGGACGAGCCCTTCGGCGCGACCGACCCCATCACCCGCGAGCGTCTTCAGGCGGAGTTCCTCCGCCTGCAGGAGTCCATTGGCAAGACGATCATCTTCGTCACCCACGACTTCGACGAGGCCATCCGCCTGGGCGACCGCATCGCCGTCCTGTCCGAGCGCAGCCGCATCGAGCAGTTCGACACCCCCGCCGCGATCCTGGCTGCGCCGGCGAACGACTACGTCCGCTCTTTCATCGGACACGGAGCCGCCCTCAAGCGCCTCGCACTCATCCCCGTCGCCGATGCGCCCCTCGGCCCGGTGACGGATGCCGGGACGGTTCCGGTGTCTGTCGCGGACAACCTCCGCGATGCTCTCGACCTGCTCGTGCTCAGCGGCTCGCCCGCCGTCACCGTGGTCGACCGAGACGGGCGCCCGATCGGATCATTGACGATGGAGCGGATCTCCGCGGCGCTCGGCGTCGAGGTGGACGGCCTCACGGCACGACCGGGCGGCGAGCGATGACCACCGTCACCACCGAGACGCAGAGCATCGGCGCGGCGCGGCTGGCCGCGGCTCGCCAGGCGCGCGGGGGGAAGCGCATCTGGCGCCGGTTCGTCACGCCGATCGTCGTAGCGATCATCCTGGGCGGGCTGTACCTGTGGATCTCGTCCTTGACGCTCGACTCGATCGAACAGCGGACCATCAACCCCGACTACCTCGCTTTGCGCATCGGCGAACACCTCAGCCTCACGGTGGTCGCCTCCGCCCTGGTGGCCGTCCTCGCCATCCCCCTCGGCATCCTGCTCGCCAAGACGCCATCGCGCACCGTGCGCGGTGTCGTGCTCGCGCTCGCCAACATCGGGCAGGCCACGCCCGCGGTCGGTGTCGTCATCCTCCTCGCCATCGTGTGGCAGACGGGCTACACCACGGCGCTCGTCGCGCTGGTCGTCTACGCGTTTCTCCCCGTGCTGCGCAACACCATGATCGGCATCGAACAGGTCGACGGCGCGATCCGTGAGTCCGCGCGCGGCATGGGGATGACGCCCGTTCAGGTGCTCGCCCGCATCGAACTGCCGCTGGCCGTCCCCGTCATCCTCGCGGGCCTGCGCACGGCGCTGGTGTTCTGCGTCGGGGTGGCCACCATTGCGACCTTCATCAACGCGGGTGGACTCGGCGACATGATCGTCAACGGCCTGAAGCTGCAGCGCTACCCGGTGCTCGTGGTCGGCGCCGTCCTGGTCGCCTGCATCGCCCTACTCATCGACTGGATCGCCGGCGTCGCCGAAGACCTGCTGACCCCCAAGGGGATCTGAACCCCACCGTTCGGTCCTCGCACCACCCACCGCATCACACCCAAGGAGACACAATGAAGCGTCGTCCGCTTCTCTCACTCGCCGCCGTGGCAGCTCTCGGCGCGCTCACCCTCACCGCCTGTTCCGGCGGATCCGCCTCGTCGGGCTCGGCCAACGGGAGCGACGAGCTGGCCGGCCTGACGGGTCAGATTGGCTCGAAGGACTTCTCGGAGCAGTACATCCTGGCCCACATCACGACGCAGCTGTTGAACGCCCACGGCGCCGACGTCGAGGCCAACACCAAGCTCGTCGGCTCGGCCAACGTCCGCCAGGCGCTCGAGAACGATGAGTTCATCGGGTATTGGGAGTACACCGGCACGTCCTGGATCACCTACAACGGCAACACCGCGCCCGTTCCCGGTGCGGAGGCGCAGTTCGAGGCGACGAAGGAAGCGGATGCCGCCAAGGGCATCGCCTGGCTCGACCCGGCCCCGCTGAACAACACCTACGCGTTCGCCATCCGCGCCGACAAGGCGGAAGAACTCGGGGTCACCTCCCTCTCCGACATCGCGGCACTGCCCGCGAACGAGCAGACGTTCTGCATCGAGAGCGAGTTCTCCACCCGCGATGACGGCTGGCCGGGCCTCAAGGCCGCCTACGGCCTGGACGTGGCCGACTCCAACGTCGCGCTGCTGGACACCGGCGTCATCTACACCGCCACCCAGAAGGGTGACGACTGCAACTTCGGCGAGGTGTTCCAGACGGACGGTCGCATCCCGGCTCTGGACCTCGTCGTCCTCGAGGACGACAAGGAATTCTTCCCGGTCTACCAGGGCGCGTTCACCCTCAAGCAGTCGACGCTCGACGAGTACCCGGCGATCGCCGACGTCATCGCCGAGATCGCACCGCTGCTGACGACGGAGGAGATGCAGAAGCTCAACGCCCTGGTCGATGTCGACGGTGAAGACCCGGAGGACGTCGCGACGGACTGGCTGATGGAGCAGGGTCTCATCTGATGCCCGGTGACGTGCAGATCGGCGAGAGCTTCGTCGGAGAAGGGGCGCATGCCGCCCACATCAACACGGTGCTCGGGCACCGTGACGGGCCGGTCGGCACGGCGTGGGCGACCGCTCTCGCGACCCCCAGCTCGGGGCACGTGCCCTTCGTCGCGGTCCTGCGTCCCTCGCTCCCGGTGAAGCCGCTCACCCTCTTCGTCACCAAATCGGCGCCCGACAGCGATGCCCACGGGCTCCTCATCTGGGGCCCGGCGCAGGCGGGGGTGGCATCCGGGATCGCCGATGCGCTCGCGGAGGGCGACATCCCCGCCGCCTGGGCGGACACGCACGCGATCATCGCGGCGGTGTGGGTCAACCCGGCTGCGACGGATGCCGAGCAGATCTACCGCAACAACCGCCAGTCGGCGCGCGAGGCGATCCGTAACGGCGCCCGCTCGTTGCCGGCGACCGAGGAGGTCGTGGCCGCGCGCGCCGCGCCCCGGAACCCGTTCTTCACGCCCGAGTCCTGAACGGGACGAACGGCCCCACCTCCGGGTGGGGCCGTTCGTCGTCGTGGTCGTCCGCACCCGAGCCCGCGAGACGTCATCGCACCGACGAGACCGGCGCAGGCCACGCGGGAGATGACGGCGCGATGACGTCTCGCGGACAGGAGAGAGCCGCGCGTCAGGCGGGGATGGGCTCCCGGGATGCCGCGGGCTCCTGCGCGCACGAGAACCGGGCGCGGTACGCGGTCGGGGTGAGTCCCATCGTGCGGGCGAAGTTCTGCCGCAGCACCGCGGCGGAACCGAAGCCGCACTCCGCCGCGATGCGATCGAGTCCGAGATCGGTCTCTTCGAGCAGCCGCTGGGCGTGCAGCAACCGCTGCCGGGCCAACCACGCCGCCGGCGTCGCACCGAAGTCGGACTTGAACCGGCGGGCGAACGTCCGCGGCGACATGTGCGCGCGGGCGGCCAGACGCTCGACGGGCAGGTCGTCGTGCAGGTTCTGCAGCATCCATTCGGTCACCGGCGCGAGGGAAAGCGAAGTGTCGACGGGAAGCGGCGAAGCGATGAACTGCGCCTGCCCGCCGTCGCGCTGCGGCGCGACGACCATGCGCCGCGCGATGCGATTCGTCAGCTCAGCACCGAGTTCCTGACGCAGAAGGTGCAGACAGGCGTCGAGCCCCGCCGCGGTGCCGGCGCTGGTGATGATGTTGTCGGACTGCACGTACAGCACGTCGGGGTCGACGTCGATCTCCGGGTACATGCGGCTCATGGTGTCGGCGTAGCGCCAGTGCGTGGTGGCGCGGCGACCGTCGAGCACGCCGGATGCCGCGAGGACGAACGACCCGCTGCACACGCTGAGCAGCCACGCACCCCGCGCGTGAACACGCCGCACGAGCTCCAGGACCCGCTGGTCCACCGCGCCCCACTGTGCACGCGGAATGGGAGCGAGCACGAGGATGTCGACGTCCTCGGCCGCGTCGAGCCCTCGTTCGACGTTGATTGAGAAGCCCATGTTCGACGAGACGGCCCCGGGCTCGGGGCTGACGATCCGGAAATCGAAGTTCGGGATGCCGTCATCGCTGCGATCGAGTCCGAACGCCTCGCACGCGAGACCGAACTCGAACGGCGCGAAACCGGGCTGGACGACGACGGCGACGGAACGCATGGACCCTCCAATGGCAGAAAAGTGATGATGGACGTCCATCATGCCACTCGTGGGCACGATTCGTACAGACGTAGCTTCTCTGCCATGGCTTACTTCATTGCTCTCGGCGTCCTCGTCCTCCTCGGCATCGGTGCATCGGCGTGGCTCATCCGCACCGACGGCTACGGCCGCGTGCCCACCGACCCCCGCCGGCTCCCCGGAGGCGTGGATGCCACGACCTCCCGAATCCCTTCGGCACGCGCGACGACCCCGGAGAACACCGCTCCGCCTCGGACGGCCGCGAGCCGTGCCCGTCGGGCTCAGCGCCGAGCTGCGCGCGCGTAGACCTCGACCATCGCGGCCGTGCGCGACGACTGGCGGAACCGCTCTCCGATCGTCGGATCCACCGGGACCGGGGCACCTGCGGCGATGTCCGCGGCGGCGCGGCGGAGCGTCTCGGCGAGCGCGGACACCGTGGCATCCGTCACCCTCCACACGCCCGCGCCGAGCTCGTCGGCGATGTCGGGGTCGCTCACGACGGCGGGAGTGCCGAGCGACGCGGCCTCGAACACCGTCATCCCCTGCGTTTCGAAGCCGATCGAGGTCTGCACGACGGCGTCCGCGGCGGCGAGGCGGGCGAGCGTCTCGGCGTACGGCATCCTCCCCGAGAAGCGAATGGATGCCACGGGCCGAGCGCGCTTCACCAGGCGGCGGGCCGCGCGGAGCTGGGCCCCGCCGCCGATGACCTCGACCTCGGCGTCGATGCCCGACGTCGCCACCGCCTCCAGGAACGGCAGCAGACGCTTCTCGGGGCTCATCCGACCGATCCACACGAAGCGCGGGCGGCCGGGACGACGTGCGGCCGTGCCCTGAGCGAGAGCCGCGTCGAGGAGGTCGTCGTCGATGCCGTTCCACACCACGTCGACGCCGCCGTGCGCGGCCGCATGACCGGGAGCCGATGCATCGCCGCTTCGTGGCACCGCGCCGTGGGCCTCGAGGCGCCGAGCGAAGTGCGCGGAGGGGGCGGTGACCGCGGCGGACAGGGCCGCGAGACGCCGCAGGTAGGCCCAGCCGTCCGATCCGCCGCTGTCCCCTGCGCCCCGCACCGCCGGGCGCAGCGCCCGCCGCGCCCACGCGTTCAGCACTCGCAGCACAAGCCCCGGAAACGGCGCGGTCGCCTCGATGCCGACGTCGACGCGGTTATGCATCGTGTGAACGACGGGCAGCCCGTGTCGTGCCGCGTAGCGGTGGCCGATGAAGGCCCCCCAGAAGTCCGCCTGCACATGCACCACGTCGACGGGCGGACGGCCCGCGAGAGCGGCATCCACGAAGCGATCCGTGCGAGCGCCCGGCCACGACAGCGCATATTCGCGATCGAGGGTGACCGGCACCGAGGGCAGGTCGACGTACGCGGCGTCGGTGGGCGCGGGGCGGTGCATCCGTGGGGCGACGATCGTGACGGTGTGCCCGGCGCACTCGAGGAATCGTCGTTGCAGCCGCATCGACACCTGCGCTCCACCCAGCGATTCCACGTGCTGGTCGGCGAACATCACCACGTGCACGTGGTCACTCCGGCAGTGGGCGTCCGCGGTACAGCGCCTCGAAGGTGTCGAGCGTGCGACCGATGTCGTGCACGCGGACGCCGTCGAGCGAGGCCTGCTGCATGCGCCGACGGTCGTCGGGCGCGGCGACGAGGACGTCGGTGAGGCGCGCGGCGAGTTCTTCGGCGTTCCCGGGTTCGAAGAGGTACCCGTTCTCACCGTCGTGCACGAGGTGCGGGAGGGCGACGGCGTTCGCGGCGACGACCGGAAGCCCGGATGCCATGGCCTCCATCGTCGCGATGGACTGCAGCTCGGCGATGGAAGCGATCGCGAAAACACTGGCGCGCGTGTAGAGCGCGCGCAGGTCCTCCTCCGATGCGTGCCCGTGGAACGTGACACGGTCGGTCACTCCCAGCTCCTCGGCGAGCTGCTCGAGGTTGCGGCGCTGATCGCCACCGCCGACGATGTCGAACGTCGCCTCCAGCGCCGGGTCGAGCTGCGCGAGAGCGCGCAGAACGACGTCGATGCCCTTCTCGGTCGTCAGACGCCCCACGAACAGGATGCGGTTCGCGTCGCGCGGCTCGAGGTCGGCGGTGTAGTTCGAGCGGTCGATACCGCAGGAGATCGGGATGACGCCGTCGATGCCGAGCGTGGATTCGAGGAAGTCCGCCGCGCGGCGGGTCGGTGTCGTCACGGCGCGCGTGAGGGCGAACGTGCGCTTGGCGTCGGCCCAGGCGAGCTTGACGAGAACTCGGTCGAGCGCGTCGGGGAGGGTTGTGAAGTCGAGGATGTTCTCGGCCATCACGTGATTGGTCGCGATGACCGGGATGCCGCGCTTGCGGGCCTCGCGGGCGAGACCGCGGCCGATGACGATGTGCGACTGGATGTGGACGACGTCCGGCTTCACCCGGTCGAGCACCTGGCGGGCGTAGTGCTTCGACCGCCACGGCAGGACGAAGGTGAGCCAGTCGTGCGGCAGGAAGCGGTATGCCGGGAGGCGATGCATCGTCATCGGCTCGCCCTCGATCACCTCGGTGAAGGTGCCGGAGTTGCCGTGGCCGACGCTCGGCGCCGAGACGTGCACATCGTGCCCCCGCGCCACGAGGCCCGCGGCGAGCCGCTCCGCGAAGCGCGCGGCTCCGTTCACGTGCGGGAGGAAGGTGTCGGCGCCGATGAGGACCCGGAGCGGCCGATCGGGGGAGGAATCGGGGGCGGGCGTCGCAGGAGTGGTCACGGGTGGTGAGGCCTATCTGTGCGGCGGAACGGGTCGCACGGTGCGGTGCATGCGCCCGACAACTGTACCCGAGGGCTTCTGGGGCCCCCGGATGCCACGGCCCACAGGGCTGGCACCCGCGCACCGGGGCGGCACCCGCGCACCGGGGCGGCAGTCCCGCACCGGGGGCCGGTAGCCGCGCCCGGGCGACATCCGTGCACTGGGGCGGGTTGCCGCGCCGGGGCGACATCCGTGCACTGGGGCGGTCATCGCGCGCCCCGCTGCACGCATCGCGCCCCGACGCGCGATCAGCTGCACGCATCGCGCCCCCACGCGCGGTCAGCTGCACGCATCGCGCCCCGACGCGCGATCAGCTGCACGCATCGCGCCCCGACGTGCGGTCAGCTACACGGATCGCGCCCCGGCACGGCGTCAGCTGCGCGAAGCGTCCACCTCGACGAGCGTCTCCTCGTCGGCGGCGCTCTCGAACTGCGACTGGTACAACCGCCAGTACGCGCCCTGGCGCTGGATGAGTTCGTCGTGCGAGCCCTGCTCGACGATGTCACCGTGCTCCATCACGAGGATGAGGTCGGCGTCGCGGATCGTCGAGAGACGGTGCGCGATGACGAACGACGTACGCCCCTCGCGGAGTGCGGCCATCGCCTGCTGCAGCAGCAGCTCGGTGCGCGTGTCGACCGATGACGTCGCCTCGTCGAGGATCAGCACCGACGGACGCGCGACGAAAGCGCGCGCGATCGTGATGAGCTGCTTCTCCCCCGCCGAGACGTTCGCGGCGTCCTCGTCGAGAACCGTGTCGTAGCCTTCGGGCAGCGAGTGCACGAACTGGTCGACGCGTGTGGCGACGGCGGCCTCGATGATCTCGTCGTCGGTGGCGGATTCGCGGCCGTAGCGGATGTTGTCGCGGATCGTGCCGGCGAACAGCCACGGGTCTTGCAGCACCATGCCGGTGCGTGAGCGCACGTCGTCGCGACGGAGGTCGGCGATGTTTTGACCGTCGAGGAGGATGCGTCCCCCGTCGAGTTCGTAGAACCGCATGATGAGGTTCACGAGGGTGGTCTTGCCGGCACCGGTCGGGCCCACGATCGCCACCGTCTGCCCCGGTTCGACGCGGAACGACAGATCGCGGATGAGCGGTCGCTCGGGCGTGTACGCGAAGCGCACCGACTCGAACTCGATGACGCCGCGACCCTCGACATGGGCGGGAGCGTCGGCGGCATCCGGGTCTTGCTCGTCCGCATCGAGGAGCGCGAACACCCGCTCGGCCGACGCCGTGCCCGACTGCACGACCGCGGCCATGCCGCCCAGCTGCGACAGCGGCTGGGTGAACTGCTGCGAGTACTGGATGAACGCCTGCACGTCGCCGAGGCGGATCTGCCCGCCGGCGACCATGAGGCCACCGAGCACCGCGATGCCGACGTACGTCAGGTTTCCGACGAACATCATGCCGGGCATGATCATGCCGGAGAGGAACTGCGCTCGGAAGCTCGCCTCGAACAGCTCCTCGTTCTCGACCTCGAACTTGGCGCGTGCGTCCTTCTCACGGCCGTAGACCTTGACCAGCGCGTGCCCGGAGAACGACTCCTCGACACGGGCGTTGAGGCGGCCGACCTTCTTCCACTGCTCGCCGAACGCCTTCTGCGACTTGGGGCCGATGACGCCGAAGATGATGGCCATGAGCGGCAGCGACACCAGCGCCACGAGCGCGAGCTGCCACGAGATGCTGAACATCATGATGAGCACGCCGACCACCGTCAGCACGGAGGTCAGGGCGCTCGAGAGCGATTGCTGCATCGTCTGCGTGATGTTGTCGATGTCGTTGGTGACGCGCGAGATCAGCTCGCCGCGCTGCACCCGGTCGAAGTACGACAGCGGCAGGCGGTTGATCTTGGCCTCGACGTCTTCGCGCAGGCGCCACATGGTGCGCACCATGATGACGTTGATGACGTATCCCTGGATCCACGACAGCAGGGAGGAGCCGACATAGATCGCGAGGACGGTGACGATCACCATCCGGAGCGCGTCGAAGTCGACCCCCGCGCCCACCTGGAAGTTGTCCATCGCGGAGACGATGTTGGCGATGTCGCCCTGACCCGCGGACCGAAGCGCCTCCACCACGGTCTCTTTGGGCGTGCCCTCGGGGAAGCCCTGCGAGAGCGACTTCGAGACGACGCCCTCGAAGATGATGTTCGTCGCGTCACCCAGCACGCGCGGCGCGAGCACAGCGAGGACGACACCGATCGCCCCCAGGAACGACACGAACGCGAAGGCCCAGGCGTAGGGCCGCAGCAGACCGATGAGGCGGCGGAAGCTCGGGCCGAACTCCGCCGCTTTGCCGGGGGCGACGCTGTTCCAGTCGCCGGAGTTCTGGCGAGCCTGCTCGGCGAGTTCGAGCTCGGCGCGGTCCTCCTCGGTGAGGGCGTCGGGGGCGGTCATGCTTCCACCCCCAGCTGCGACTCGACGATCTCGCGGTACGTGGCGCTGCTCTGGAGGAGCTCGTCGTGCGTGCCGAGACCGACCATGCGACCGTCTTCGAGGACGACGATGCGATCGGCCCCCGTGATGGTCGAGACGCGCTGCGCCACGACGATCTTCGTCACGTCGGGCAGCTCGTCCCACAGGGCTCTGCGCAATCGCGCGTCGGTGCTGAGGTCGAGGGCCGAGAACGAGTCGTCGAACACGAGAACGCGGGGTCGGTGGACGATCGCGCGCGCGATGGCGAGGCGCTGTCGTTGTCCGCCCGAGACGTTGGTGCCGCCCTGCGCGATGCGAGCCTCGAGACCGCCCTCCATCTCGGAGACGAAGTCTCGCCCCTGAGCGATCTCGAGCGCGCGCCACAACTCTTCGTCCGTGGCCTCTTCGCGACCGAACCGAAGGTTGGATGCCACGGTGCCGCTGAAGAGGAAGGGGCGCTGCGGCACGAGACCGATGCCCTTCCACAGCTCATCGAGGTCGGCCTCGCGAACGTCGACACCGCCGACGCGAACCGCGCCGTCGGTGACGTCGAACAAGCGCGGGATGAGAGAGACCAGCGTGGTCTTTCCCGCCCCGGTCGAGCCGACGATCGCCACCGTCTCGCCCGGCGCCGCCGTGAAGGTGATCCCGGAGACGACCGGAGCCTCGGCACCCGGATATGCGAACGCGACATTGTCGAACACCACTTCGCCCGGCGTGGGGAAGACCGCCACGGGAGACTCGGGCCGCACGAGCGTCGACCGGCTGTCGAGCACCTCGCCGATGCGCTCGGCCGAGACAGCGGCGCGCGGAATCATCACGGTCATGAAGCTCGCCATCAGCACGCCGCCGAGGATCTGCGCGACGTACTGGATGAAGGCGAAGAGGGTACCGATCTCGACGCCCCCGGCATCGACCTGGATGCCACCGAACCAGATGACACCCACGACAGTGACGTTGAGCACGAGCATCGCGAGCGGGAAGAGCAGGACGAACAGCGAACCCACCTTGCGACCCACGACGAGGATGTCGGTGTTCGCGCCGCGGAACCGTTGCTCTTCGATGCGCTCCCGCACGAACGCCCGCACGACGCGCACGCCCGTCAGCTGCTCGCGCATGATGCGGTTCACGGCGTCGAGCTTGGTCTGGTAGCTGCGGAACAGCGGAACCATGCGCGCGATGATGAGGGCGACAGCGACGAGCAGAACGGGGACGGCGACGCCGATCAGCCAGCTCAGCCCCACGTCTTGCTGGAGAGCCATGATGATGCCACCGATGGCGAGGAGGGGTGCGCTCACGAGCATCGTCGCGCCCATCATCGCCAGCATCTGCACCTGCTGCACGTCGTTGGTGTTGCGCGTGATGAGCGAGCCGGCACCGAACTGCGAGAGCTCACGCTCGGAGAAGCCGCTCACCCGCTCGAAGACGTCGCGCCGGATGTCGCGGCCGGCGGCCATGGCTGCTCGCGCCGCGAAGTAGGTGGCGATCACCGAGGCGGTGATCTGCCCGAGCGAGATCACGAGCATGATCACGCCGCGGGACCAGATGTAGCCGGTGTCGCCGCGCGCGACGCCCAGGTTGATGATGTCGGCGTTGAGGCGCGGCAGATAGAGCGTCGCGACCGCGGACGCGGCCTGGAACACGAGGATGGCCACAAGAAGCCAGCGGTACTTCGAGAGATACCGGATGAGGAGTTTTCCGAGCACGACGTTCTCCGGATGTCAGATCGGGGCGGCACGAGCACCGCGCATCAAGAGTGGCACGAACCACCGACATTGCGGGAGCGCTTCCGCCGCAGGCGTACGCGAGCATGGGGATCCGGCATCCATGCCCCGACACCGGAATCTGCCAGGTGCCCGCGTGCCGGTGATCGTAGTCTGAGACCATGCCTCGTCTCCAGGCCGACGCCCCCGCCGACCTCTGGGTGCCCGTCACGGGTTCCCTCGGCTGGCGCGGCCGACGCCACCGCAAGGCGGCCATCCGCATGCTCTTGGCGCAGGCGAACCGCGCCGTCGGCGCGACCGAGCGTCCGGGAAGCGGTGTTTTCGCCTGGGTGGCGAGCCAGGCTGCGCCGCTTCTCATGCGCCGCGCAGCCGGCCGGGTACTCGTGTGGGTGTGGCGAACCGACCCCGATCTGCTCGTCGTGATGGCACAACTGCAGGAGGCGACGCCGCAGCTGCGGGCCGCCCGGGCCATGATGCCGATGGAGTACGACGACACCGAGGCTTTCCGCAACCCGCATCTCGGAGTGGGCGAGAAGCTCGCGATGCCGCTTCCCGCCGACGAACGCACTCCGCCATTCGCGACCTACACCTGGGACACCGGGGCGCACTTCGTCACCGTCACCGCGGTCTGCGCCGACCGTGAACGATTCGGCACGGTCATCGGCGCGGTCGACGACGTTGCGCGCACGCTGCGCGTCGTCGACGACCTGCGCGTCGGCGAGTCCGCCACGGTACTGCGCCTCGATCCCGCGTAAGGTGCGGGCGCCCGCCGCGCGCGGGACGCGTCACCGCGACGGGGGCGTCGGGTCGTCACCCTGGACGGTGGATGCCGGCTCCCGTCGCCGGGCGTGCGAGACGCGCTCCGAAGCCCACGACGAGATCGTCGCGACGATGAGCCCGACGAGCACCACGCCGCCGGCCATGAGGACGACGGCCGCGACGCGGCCCACGACCGTGACCGGGGCGTAGTCGCCGTACCCGACGGTCGTGACGGTGCAGAAGGCCCACCACACCGCGTCACCGAAGGTGAGGATGTTCGCGCCGGGAGCGTGCCGCTCCGCCTGCAGCACGACGAGCGACACCTGCCAGATGAGCAGCAGCACGCTACCGATGCCGTAGATGAGCAGCTCGGCCCGGAGGGAGCTGCCGACCGTGCGCGTGAAGCTCGCCAGGCGGGTCAGTGCCCCCAGCAGTCGCACCGGCCGCAGAGTGGGAACGAAGACCACGGCGAGGTCGAGCAGGTGGTGGCGGAACCACGAGCCGCGTGGAGCGGCCCACATCAGCCGGATCAGATAGTCGCCGGCGAAGACGAGCTGCGCCGCGAGCATGAAGATCCCCGTCACGCCCTGCCACGTGCCGCGCACGTCGCCGACCACCTGAGCGGTGTACACGATGACCCAGAGCAACGCGAGCCCGGTCAGCGGCCAATAGGTCCACTTCTCCCAGCGCTTCGTCGCGGCAGTCTCCCCCCGCGCGCGCGGCGAGGGATGTGCGGAGGACGGCGTCATCCTCGCACTCTACGGCCGCCGCTGCCCGCCGTCCCAGGCGCACGAGCGAACGGCCGTGATCGTCGCCGTGCGCCGTCAGCCCTCGTCGTGGCCGAGGACGCCGTGCGGGCGCCACAGCACCACGTCCGTTGCGCGACGCACGCGTGCACCGTGACGGAGCGTCACGACCGAACCGGTGGCGCCGGCGGCGAAAACCCGCGCACCGGGGCGCGACTGCCGCTCGGCCATCAACTGACGCTCGAGGTCCGCGACGCGGCGCGAGAGGTCGTGCACGCGCTCCTCGAGGGCCAGGATACGCGCGATCGCGGGCAGGCTCATGCCTTCGCTCGACAGTCGCGCGACCTCGCGCAACTGTTGCACGTGCCGGCTCGAGTATCGCCTCGATCCGCCCTGTGTGCGCGCGGGCACGACCAGACCCAGCCGGTCGTACTGCCGCAGCGTCTGCGGGTGCATGTTCGACAGCTCCGCGGCGACGGCGATCGCGAAGATCGGTGCGTCCTCGTCGAGTTCTCTTTCGGACACGGCCTCTCCTTTCGCGTCGATCGCCTGCCCCTGGCATCCGATTGTCCCGGATGCCAGGGACGCGGCGTTACTGTCGCGCCTTGGCCATCAGGTCTGCGCGGGGGTTTTCCTTCGGCTCGAGCGCGTGGAAGCGCTCGAGGGCCTCGCGGGCCGCTTCATCGAGGTGGTCGGGCACGGCCACCTGGACTTCGGCGAGAAGATCGCCGGTGCCCTTGGACGAGTGGATGCCACGTCCCTTGACGCGGAGCACACGACCGGACGGGGTGCCCGGGGCGACCCGCAGCCGCACGGGGTCTCCGCCCAGGGTCGGCACCTCGATCGTGGCGCCGAGGGCCGCCTCGGTGAAGGTCACGGGGACCGTCAGCCGCAGGTTCAGCCCCTCGCGGGAGAACACCGGGTGCGGCCGAACGGCCACCGTCACCACGATGTCGCCGCTCTCGCCCCCATCCGGGGACGGGCGGCCACGACCGCGCAACCGGATCTTCTGGCCGTCCGCGACACCCGCGGGGATCTTGACCTTGAACGGCACATTGTCTTCGCCCTGCAGCGTGATCGTCTCGCCCTTCGCCGCGGTGACGAAGTCGAGCGTGGTGCGTGCCGTGACGTCGGCGCCTCGCTGCGGACCGCCGAAGCCCCGGTATCCGCCCGACGGCTGGCCGAAGCGACCCGACCCGAAGCCCGCCCCCTGCTGGTCGAACATCGAGAAGAAATCCTCGAATCCGCCCGCCGTGGTCCCACCGCGCTGCTGCCCGAACCGGCTGAAGACGTCGTCGAAGCCGCCGCCCGCACCGGATCCCGGCGCCGAGAAGCGCGCCCCCGAGCCCATGGCCCGGATCTGGTCGTACTCCTCGCGCTGCTCGGGGTCGTTCAGCACGGCGTACGCCTCGCTGATCTCCTTGAACTTCGCTTCAGCCTTCGCGTCGCCCGGGTTCGAGTCGGGGTGGTACTGGCGCGCGAGCTTGCGGTACGTCTTCTTCAGATCGGCAGCACTCACGCCCTTGTCGACACCGAGGACCTTGTAGAAGTCCTTGTCGAACCAGTCCTGACTCGCCATGCGTCCTCCTACTCGGCCGGCACGGCGACGACGACCTTGGCCGGTCGCAACTCGACGGAGCCGAGGCGGTAGCCCACCTCGACGACCTCGAGCACCGTGGCCTGGGTCACGCCCGGAGTGGGCGCCTGGAAGATCGCCTCGTGCTGCTGCGGGTCGAAGGGCTCACCGGCGGTGCCGTACGAGACCACTCCGAGCCGCTCGGCCACCGCACGCACCTTCTCACCGATCGCGGCGAACGGGGTGCCTTCGACGAGGTCTCCGTGCTTCTCGGCGCGGTCGAGGTCGTCCATGACGGGCAGGAGGCCCTTCACGGCTTCGCCCTTGGCGCGTTCGATCTCGCGCTCGCGCTGCTCCTCCGTCCGCCGACGGTAGTTGGCGTACTCGGCCTGAAGCCGCTTGAGGTCGATCAGCAGCGAGGCCTCCTTGTCGGAGGAGGCGCCCTCTGCCGCGGCTTCGGGGGTCTGCTCGGCGCCGAGGATGTCCTCGATCGTCAGGCCCTCGGCATCCGGAGCCTGCTCGCCCGACGGCGCGGGGCCGGAGGTGTTCTCCTCCGGCCCCGTCGTCTCGTCAGGACCGGCGCCCGAGCCCTGGGGCTGTTCGTCGTCCTTGTGTGCCATCAGTTCTGTCGCTTACTTCTTGTCGCCGTTGTCGTCGTCGACCACTTCGGCGTCGATGACGTCTTCCTCGGGGTTCGGCGTCTCACCGTTGCCGGGCTGACCGACGTTGGGGTCGGCCTGCTCGCCCTGAGCCTGCGACGAGGCGTAGATGGCCTCGCCGAGCTTGCCCTGGCTGGCGTTGAGCTTGTCGAACGCGGTCTTGACCGCGTCGTCGTCGTCGCCGGCGAGCGCCGTCTTGAGGGCGTCGACGTCGGCCTGCACGTCGTTCTTGACCTCTTCGGGCAGCTTGTCCTCGTTGTCCTTGATCAGCTTCTCGATCGAGTACGACAGGGTCTCGGCCTGGTTGCGGGTCTCGGCGGACTCGCGGCGCTTCTTGTCTTCCGCCGCGTTCTCCTCGGCCTCGCGAACCATGCGCTCGATGTCCTCCTTGGGCAGCGACGAGCCGCCGGTGATGGTCATCGACTGCTCCTTACCGGTGCCCTTGTCCTTGGCGGACACGTGCACGATGCCGTTGGCGTCGATGTCGAAGGTGACCTCGACCTGCGGGATGCCACGGGGAGCCGGGGCGATACCGGTGAGCTCGAAGGTTCCCAGCGGCTTGTTGTCGCGGGTGAACTCGCGCTCGCCCTGGAAGACCTGGATCGCGACCGACGGCTGGTTGTCGTCGGCGGTGGTGAAGGTCTCGCTGCGCTTGGTCGGGATGGCGGTGTTGCGCTCGATGAGCTTGGTCATGATGCCGCCCTTGGTCTCGATGCCGAGGCTCAGGGGGGTGACGTCGATGAGCAGCACGTCCTTGCGCTCACCCTTGAGGACACCGGCCTGCAGGGCGGCACCGACGGCGACGACCTCGTCCGGGTTGACGCCCTTGTTCGCGTCGCGACCGGTCTCCTTCTTCACCAGGTCGGCGACCGCGGGCATACGGGTCGAGCCGCCGACGAGCACGACGTGCGCGATGTCGTCGACCTTGACGCCGGCCTCACGGATGACATCCGAGAACGGCTTGCGGGTGCGGTCGAGCAGGTCCTTGGTGAGGTCCTCGAACTTGGCGCGGCTCAGCGTCTCGGACAGCGACACGGGGCCGGAGTCGGTGAGCGACAGGTACGGCAGGTTGATGGACGTCGAGGTCGAGCTCGACAGCTCCTTCTTGGCCTGCTCCGCGGCCTCCTTGAGGCGCTGCAGGGCGATCTTGTCGCCCGACACGTCGACACCGGTGGTGTCCTTGAACTGCTTGATCAGGTAGTCGACGACCCGCTGGTCCCAGTCGTCTCCACCGAGGCGGTTGTCACCGGCGGTGGCGCGCACCTGGATGGTCGAGAAGTCGTCGTCCTTGCCCACCTCGAGCAGCGACACGTCGAACGTTCCGCCACCGAGGTCGAAGACGAGGATGAGCTCGTCCTCCTTGCCCTTGTCGAGGCCGTACGCGAGGGCTGCGGCGGTGGGCTCGTTGATGATGCGCAGGACGTTCAGGCCCGCGATCTCACCGGCCTCCTTCGTGGCCTGACGCTCGGCGTCGTTGAAGTACGCGGGCACCGTGATGACGGCATCCGTCACGCTGTCGCCCAGGTACTCCTCGGCGTCGCGCTTGAGCTTCTGGAGGATGCGCGCGGAGATCTCCTGCGGCGTCCACTTCTTGCCGTCGACGTCGAACGTCCAGGTCGTGCCCATGTGGCGCTTGACGGACGAGACGGTGCGGTCGACGTTGGTCACGGCCTGGCGCTTGGCGGTCTCACCGACGAGCACCTCGCCATCCTTGGTGTACGCGACGACCGAGGGGGTCGTACGGAAGCCTTCGGCGTTGGCGATGACCTTCGGCTCGCCGCCCTCGAGCACGCTCACGACGGAGTTGGTCGTCCCGAGGTCGATTCCCACTGCACGTGGCATATGTGTCTCCTTGATCATGAGCCGGGCGGATGCCACGACTCGGGGTTTGCGGAAAGTCTGCTGCGCGGGTTGAGCCGCGATGACTCAAGGCTATCGCAGGCCCCTCGCGACGTCAAGCAGACTTGATATGAATTGGCTCAACTTCTGGGCATCGCGACCCACGCTGCGCCGCCGCCAGTCGTCCCCGCGCCCCGGCCCCCCGCGGCCGCGACAGCATCGGGGCGCCATCCGTGCACCGGGGCGGTCGATAAACGCCCCATTGCACGAGTTCCGCCCCGCACGGATCCGGTGGGGCGACGGACCACCGGCCAGGAGCGCGACACGGCCCGGCAGAAGTCGGCACCTCGCGAGCGATGCGGACGTGGACGCCGACGCCCCCGCAACCGAGAGGTCACGAGGGCGTCGAAGGGATGCCGTGGGCTCAGTCGCGGTCGCGCGGGCGGCGCTGCGGCCGGTCGCTGCGCTTCGCCGAGCGACCGCCCTGGTCGAGGCGCAGGTCGATGAGCACGCCCGAGATGCGCGTGTCGGTCAGGCGGTCGAGGGTGTCGCGCGACAGGTCGGCCGGCAACTCGACGAGCGAGAAGTCCTGCCGGATCTGGATCGCCCCGAAGTCGTTGCGGCGAAGGCCCCCCTCGTTGGCGAGGGCACCCACGATCTGACGCGGCTCCACTCGCTGCCGACGACCCACGGCGATGCGGTAGGTCGCGAAGCGGCCGTCGCGCTCGCGGCGCGGGCCCCCGTCGCGTCCTCCTTCGCGAGGAGCGCGATCGCGGTCGCGGTCGAACCGCGGCTGAGCGATCGTCTCCTCCTCGAGCAACAGCGGGGTGTCGCCCTGCGCGACCACGGCGAGCGCGGCGGCGACGTCCGCCTCGGGCACGTCGTGGTGCGCGACGTAGTGCGCGACGACGTCGCGGAACGTCGCGATCGCGGCGGTGTCCTCGAGCGCGGCGGTGATCGCGTCGTCGAAGCGCGTGAGGCGCGTGGCGTTGACGTCGTCGACGCTCGGCAGCGACATCTCGGTGAGCGGCTGGCGCGTGGCCTTCTCGATCGCGGTGAGCATGCGGCGCTCGCGCGGCGTGACGAAGCTGATGGCATCCCCTGTCCGGCCCGCACGGCCGGTACGGCCGATGCGGTGCACGTACGACTCGGTGTCGATCGGGAGGTCGTAGTTGACGACGTGGCTGATGCGCTCGACGTCGAGACCGCGCGCGGCCACGTCGGTGGCGACGAGGATGTCGAGCTTGCCGGCCTTGAGCTGGTTCACCGTGCGCTCGCGCTGCACCTGGGCGACGTCGCCGTTGATCGCCGCGGCGGTGTATCCGCGGGCACGGAGCTTCTCGGCGACCGTCTCGGTCTCGTTCTTCGTGCGGGTGAAGACGATCATGCCCTCGAAGTTCTCGACCTCGAGGATGCGGGTGAGGGCGTCGATCTTCTGCTGGTACGACACCACGAGGTAGCGCTGCGTGATGTTCGCCGACGTCGTCGTCTTGGTCTTGACGGTGATCTCTTCGGGATCGTTCAGGTACTGCGCGGAGATGCGACGGATCTGCGCCGGCATCGTGGCGGAGAACAGCGCCACCTGCTTGTCGGCCGGGGTGTCGGCGAGGATCGTCTCGACGTCCTCCGCGAAGCCCATCTTCAGCATCTCGTCGGCCTCGTCGAGCACGAGGTACTTCAGCTCGCTGAGGTCGAGGGTGCCCTTGTCGAGGTGGTCCATGATGCGACCGGGCGTTCCCACGACGATGTCGACGCCGCGACGCAGCGCCGACAGCTGCTGGCCGTAGCCCTGACCACCGTAGACGGGCAGCACCGAGACACCCTTGATGTGCGCCGCGTACTTCTCGAACGCCTCGCATACCTGCAGCGCGAGCTCGCGGGTCGGGGCGAGCACGAGAGCCTGCGGGTTCTTGTGGCCGGTCTCCATCTGCGACAGCACGGGAAGCGCGAACGCGGCGGTCTTCCCGGTTCCGGTCTGGGCGAGGCCCACGACGTCGCGGCCCTGGAGGAGAACGGGAATGGTCGCGGCCTGGATGGCCGACGGGGTCTCGTACCCGACGTCCTTGAGGGCCTTGAGCACGGCGGCATCCAGTCCCAGGTCGGCGAAGGTGAGCTGCTCGGGGGCGGTGTCCGCCTCGACGGAGGGGACGGGGGTTTCGGATGCCATGACTCCACGGTAGTCCGCCACCCCGGGAAACCCCCGCTCGAGGACCTTCGAGGGTTTAGCCTGAGCGCACGCGCCGACGGCGACGCGTCCTCGCGCGTCGTATCCGCGCGTTCACCGAAGGGTCCTAGCGTGAGCGACATGTCCACTCCCGGCGCCGCGCCCGCGGCATCCATTCCCACCGAAAAGGGTCGCCGCCCGGTCCTGGCCTGGGCGCTGTGGGACTGGGGGTCGGCGGCCTTCAACGCCGTCGTCACGACCTTCGTCTTCAGCACCTATCTGTCGAGCACGCTGTTCGTCGACCCCGCGATCGTGGCCGCCGCCGGGGACGACGAGCGCAACCCCGAACTGGTGAAGGCCCTGGCGGAGAACGCCGCGGTGGTCGCCAACGCGCTGATGTTCGCCGGCATCGCGGTCGCGCTGCTCGCCCCCGTGCTGGGTCAGCGCAGCGACGGCACGGGCCGGCGCAAGCTGTGGCTCGGCGTCAACACGGGCGTCGTGGTGCTCGCGATGGCGGCGATGGTCTTCGTCGACGGCACGCCCGGCTACCTCGTGCTCGGCGCGACGCTGCTGGCGGTGGGCAACGTGTTCTTCGAGTTCGCCAGCGTCAACTACTACGCGATGCTGTCTCAGGTCTCCACGCGCGAGAACATCGGCCGCGTCTCGGGCTTCGGCTGGGGCATGGGGTACGTCGGGGGCATCGTGCTCCTGCTCCTGCTGCTCGTGCTGTTCATCCAGAGCTTCGGGAACCCGGATGCCGCGGGCCTGCTCGCCGTGTCGAAGGACGGCGGTCTGAACGTGCGGCTGGCGGTGCTGGCATCCGCGATCTGGTTCGCGGTCTTCGCCATCCCGGTGCTCCTGCGGGTGCCGGAGATCCCGGCGCAGAGTCGCCGCGTGCGCGTCGGCTTCCTGCAGTCGTACGTGCTGCTGTGGGGCACGCTCCGGTCGCTGTGGCGCGACAGCCGCCCGGTGCTGCTGTTCCTCGTGGCCAGCGCGGTGTTCCGCGACGGACTCGCCGGCGTCTTCACCTTCGGCGCGATCATCGCGGCGCAGGTGTTCGGGTTCTCCTCCACCGAGGTGCTGTACTTCGCCGTCGCCGCGAACGTGGTCGCCGGTGTCAGCACGATGTTCGCCGGACGCCTCGATGACCGCTTCGGTCCCAAGCGCGTCATCGTGTTCTCGCTGTCGGGGCTCATCGTGCTGGGCACCGTCATCCTGTTCATCGGCACGTCGCAGCCGGCGTTCTGGGTCGCGGGCTTGGCGCTGGGGCTGTTCGTGGGTCCGGTGCAGTCGGCCAGCCGCACCTATCTCTCGCGGGCGACGCCCGAGGGTCGCGAAGGCGAGATGTTCGGCCTGTACGCCACGACGGGCCGGGCGGTGTCGTTCCTGGCGCCGGGGCTGTTCGCGTTGTTCGTGTCCCTCACGGGGGACACGCGCCTGGGGATCCTCGGCATCGTGCTGATCCTCGCGGTGGGGCTCGCGCTGATGATCCCGGTGCAGAACCGCGGAGCGGCGATCCGCTGACGCGGGCGGGGCCCCGAGGGGGCGTCGCCCCCGCGGAGCGGCTCCTCCGAGATCGACCTCGCGCCGTGGCATCCCCCGTCCCGGCGGAAGGATGCCGCGGGCTCAGCCCTGCGGCCAGGCGTCGGCGAACTTCGTGAGGAGGCGGGCGAATTCGGCCCGCTCGGCGTCGGTGAACGATGCCAGCGCGGAGCGCACGGCATCCCGGCGTCGGCCGCGGACTCCCGACACGAGCCGTTCCCCCTCCGGCGTCACGCGCACCCGCGTGCGACGCGCGTCCTCGGGATCGGTTTCGCGTTCGACGAGGTGCATCTGCACGCCCTGCTGCACCAGTCGCGACGCGCGCGGCTGATCGACGCCGACCGCGTCGGCGATCTCGCTCACCGACAGGGGGCCGGAGGCGGAGACGAGGGCGTCGAGCATGCGCAGGCGTGCGACGCCGGCGAACCGCCCCTGACCCGGATCGCCCCACGGCGGACCCCCGTGGAACGGATGGGCTCCGTGCCCCGGGTGCTCGTGGGGGTGCGGGCCGCCGTGACCACCGCCGAAGGGCGGGCGCGGACGACGCCCGCGCAGGGTGGCGAGGGCGGCGGCGATCTCGTCGGCGGGGTCAGCGGTCACAGCCCGACTTTACATGTCGCTTGACATGCGTCGGGAATGCATGTCACAGTGCATCTGTTGTCACATGACATGTAACTGGCGGAACCTCCGCCGACGAAAGGAACACCCCATGAACACCTCCGCACCTCTGGACCCCCGCAGCCTCGCCCATCGCCTGACGATGGTCGGTCACGCGCTGCACCATCGTCTGTTCGCGCAGCTGCGCGACAGCGACCTGCACCCCAAGACCCTCCTCGTGCTGAGCGCGATCGACGGCCGCATCGACGCCCCGTGGGTCATCGACCGCCTCGCGCGCGGCGGCACGCGCGTCACGGCCCTGGCCGAGCGCGGGTGGATCGTACGTACCGACGACGGCTGGGTACTGACCGACGAAGGCCGTGCGGTCCTCGATCGGGTGGATGCCGATCGCTCGACGCTCCTCGCTGACATCCCCGCCGACGAGCTCGACCGTCTCGTCGCCGCGCTCGACGCTGTGTCGGCGGCGCTCGGCATCAGCGAAACCGACGCGGCGCCGTTCGGCCGTGGGCGCGGCCCGGGCATGCGCGGCTTCGGGCGCGGCTTCGGCTTCTCGGGGCGCGGGCGCGGCCCCGCCTTCGGCCCTGGCGCGCACGGCTTCGAGCCGGACGCCGGTGCCGGCGAGCACCACGGCCCCCGCGGCGACGACGGCGCAGAAGGCCACGGCCCCCACCACGAACGCGCGCACGCCGGTCACGGACGCGGCTGCGACCCGCGCGGCGGCCACGGACATCACCGTGCACACGCACACCACGGCCGGGGTCACGGCGACCGCCGGTCCGCGCAGAGCGCTTACGAGCGCGGCTTCGACGCCGGTTTCCGTCGCGGCCGCGAGTCCTCGGCATCCGGTGAGCCCACGGCATCCGAGTGATCCTCCATAAACGCTTCTCGCGACGAGAAACACGTGCACACCGCGTTTCTGCCCGCGAATCGCGTTTATCGCCAGCGAGGACGCCGCACACGCGCCGCCTCCCGAACGCACAACCGAACAGCCCCGCCGAGGTCGACTCGACGGGGCTGTTTTTCGTGCGGGCGGCTCAGCGCCCGGCGGCACCGGCATCGGTCGTGCCGACGTCGGTGCGATGGAAGTTCAGGGCCGAGCGCGACGCCGTCGGGCCGCGCTGCCCCTGGTACCGGTTGCCGTACGGCCCCGAGCCGTAGGGGTTCTCGGCGGGCGAGGTGAGGCGGAAGTAGCAGACCTGCCCGATCTTCATGCCCGGCCAGAGCTTGATCGGCAGTGTCGCGACGTTCGACAGCTCGAGGGTGACGTGACCCGAGAAGCCGGGGTCGATGAAGCCGGCGGTGGAGTGGGTCAGCAGCCCGAGGCGGCCGAGCGACGACTTCCCCTCGAGGCGGGCCGCGACGTCGTCGGGCAGAGTGACGCGCTCGAACGTCGACCCGAGCGCGAATTCACCCGGGTGAAGGATGAACGGCTCGTCGGGCTCCACCTCGATGAGACGCGTGAGCTCGGGCTGGTCCTCGGCCGGGTCGATGAACGGGTACTTGTGATTGTCGAACAGCCGAAAGTACCGGTCGAGGCGCACGTCGACGCTCGAGGGCTGCACCATGGCGGGATCGAAGGGGTCGAGCCCCAGGCGTCCGTCGGCGAGTTCGGCGCGGATATCGCGATCGGAGAGCAGCACGGCCCCAGCCTAGGCCGTGGGGTCGGAGTGCGTGACGCCGGACTCCCCGGCCCCCGTCACTCGGCAGCGAGATCACCTGCGTTTCGCGAAACGACCCGCAATCGCGCCGAATCGGGGGGCATCTCGGCATCCACGGGTCATCTGGCGAGGGTCGACGCGCCAGGACGGCCCGAGCATCGACGCGGCGCACCCGGATGCCCCGGGAGACGCTGTTATGCTGGCGGAAGTGCCGTACGGCGCTCGGGGCTGTAGTTCAATGGCAGAACTTCTGCTTCCCAAGCAGACAGCGCGGGTTCGATTCCCGTCAGCCCCTCCACTGAATATCCCGGAAACTCGCAGAGTTTCGGGAATCCGGTGGCAGGACGAAGAGCGAGTTCAGACCCTCTCGTGGACTCCCGTGGACTCACGGGCTGGACGAGAGACCGAAGAATGGGACCAGCTCTAATCCGCCACCTGGGCGGCATCGAATGACTCGCCGCGCGAGCCGATCACGACGCGCCCCCGCCGATCTTGGCTCCGTGGAGCAGCTGCCTTCTGGCCGGTGGCGCGCGTTCTACCGGAGAGACGGCCGCAGATATGCGGCTCCGGGTACCTTCTCCACCAAGGCCGATGCCCGCGTCTGGATCGCCACCGAAAACGCTGACCGCGCCCGAGGTGTCTGGCGGGACCCCCACTCCGGGCGGGTCACCCTGGCGGAGTACTCAGAGCGCTGGCTCGACGGCCGGCCGGATCTTCGCCCGCGGACACGGGATCTCTATCAGCGACTACTCAAGCGCTGGGTGCTTCCTCCCGTCGGAAACGAGTCTTCACGAGGCATCGAGCTTGGGCGGATGTACGTGGCAGACATCGGACCAGCCACGGTTCGTGCCTGGTTCGCCAAGGTGAGCGAGGAAGCCTCCGCTTCAGCGCGGCGACGGCCAGCGCACCCTCCCGGCCATCCGGCGCGGCGATGGGCCTTGGCGGAGGGTCACCAGGTTGCGGCGACGGGCCGCCTGAGCCCACGAGTGCTCGCGCTTTGGGAGGCTGCGGGGAAGCCGTCTGGTCGACCGGCAACAGAGATCTCGACAGATGCTGGGCGCACCACGGCCGCGCAGGCGTACAGGCTTCTGCGGACGCTTCTCGGAGCAGCACTGGCCGATGGGGCCATCACCGAGAACCCATGCCGGCTCCGTGGCGCGGGCGCCGTCGTGCACCGGGAACGCGCTACGGCGACTTTGGAGGAGATTAACCGGCTCGCAGAGAACATGCCTGCTCGTTTCTCGGCCGCCGTTCGGGTCGCCGCTTGGTCTGGACTCCGGTACGGCGAGCTATTCGCGCTATCGCGTCAGCACATTTCTCCCGACGGGCTATCGATACGCGTCGACCGAGCGCTGGAGAACACCCCCGGGCGCGCATTGCGCTTCGGGCCACCGAAGAGTGCCGCCAGCTACCGGACGATCCACCTCCCGAGCACCGTGGCCCAGGAACTGAGCAAGCACATGACGGAATTCGCAGGCGAGGGGCCCGACGCACTCGTCTTTGGGCTACCTGATGGTTCACCGCTGCCAAACGTTCAACTCTCCCGAATCTTCCGTCGCGCCCGGCGTGCCATCGGGCGAGACGACCTGACGTGGCACGACTTGCGCCACACGGGCGCGACCCTCGCCTATGCAGCGGGCGCATCAATACCGGACGTCCAGCGGCGGCTCGGCCATAGCACCATCCGCGCAGCGCAGGTCTACGCGCACAGTGCAGCGGATGCCGATCGCCTTCTTGCCCAACGTCTCGAAAATCTCAGCTACGCGGAACGGAAAGATCAACCCCTGTGACTCTTGCAACCGAGCATCTTCGCCCGATGACCGACGAGAAGGGAGCGATGGTCTGGATTCGCTCGCTCGACGAGTACGAAATTGCACAGCGCGCCCAGCATGCCCAGCCCGCAACGATCGCGCGGCGCGTCAAACACCTCCGCAGGTTCGCGATTGCTACCGACCGCTCACCCTGGCATGTGGTCGACACCGACGTGCTGGCGTGGCTCGAGCAACTTGACGTCGCCGATTCCACGCGACTCTCCATGCGCGACTCGCTGAAGTCCTTTTATCGATGGGCGCGCGCAACGGGCCGCATCGATGTGGATCCCACCGCTGCAGCGTCGACACGAAGCAAACTCCGTCTTGATGTGCCGCCCCAGTGGGAGGTGCCTATCGCGGGCTTTCGCAGGTACCTCCTAGCGAAAGGAATGATGCCAACAACCGTGCGCGCATACGTCGAACGAATGGAGGCGTTTGCTCGCGAGAATGCTGGTCTCGAACCGTTCGAGGTGACTCTGGATGACCTGTTCGAATGGATGGCCGGGAAGAACTGGGCACGAGAGACACGCCGCGGCCGCCGCAACATCGTTCATTCGTTTTACCGATGGGCCGTGGACACGGGCCGCATGGAAGTGGACCCGAGCGAGAAGCTGCCACGCGTCAAGGCCGGCGAACCGACCGCGCGGCCCGCGACCGACGAGGAGTATCAAGCGGCTCTTCTCCACGCGACGCCCCAGCTGCGCATCGCCTTGCGCCTCGCCGCGGAGATGGGCCTACGTCGCGCTGAGGTTGCCGGAGTGCACAGTCGTGACTTGCGGCTCCGGGACGACGGCACCTACTGGCTGACCGTGCACGGGAAAGGTGGCAAGGTCCGAGTGCTTCCCGTTCCGGCCTCTCTCGCCGTCACGCTGCGTACCCAGCCCCCGGGATACGTGTTCCCCGGTCAGATTCGGGACCGGCACGCGCATGCAGGAGGCGAAGGGCATGTGTCCGCCCGATATCTCGGGAAGCAGATCACTGCGCTGTTTCCACCAGGCGTGAGCATGCACGCCCTGCGGCATCGCTTTGCGACGAAGGCATACAACGTGAATCGCGACGTGTTCACGCTCCAGAAACTGATGGGGCACGCGTCGCCCGCGACGACCCAGCGCTACGTCCAGGTCTCGGACACCACCATGCGCGCGCTCGTGGAGGCTGTGACCCCGTGAGCGTGCGAATCGATTGCCCCGTGGCTTGGTGCGTGGGCGACCTCTCCACACATGGGGGAACAGGTGCCCCGCCGGAAGCGTGGTCGCACTGCGACGACGGCACCGAACTTGTTCACGGAGCGGCTCTCTACCGAACTATGGCCGGCGATGCGACCGCTAGCTGGTACGAACTCGTCGTGGCAGGCCGGGTGGTGGGAGCAGGGCGCGACTTGACACGTTTGGCGGTGAAGCTCCGTGACATCGCGGGTGCCGTGGAAAGTTTGTGCGGACTTGAGCCGGAATCGACGAGTACCGAGGGCTATTCGTGAACGAGCCGAGTAACGCTGATTCCGTCCATGTGGAGGCGCCAGGGCAGCTCGTCGGGTTGATCGTCATGACGGTGGTTGGCACGTTAGGAGCGATTGTCTGCTGGGTAGTCGCGATCATGATCGGCTCCGCACGTTATCTGACCGATTCCGATCTTGCGATCACCGTCGGCCTGGGGTGGTGGTCAAACTTTGGCGTCACCGTGGCGGCCGTCTCGTTCGTGGGTTCGCTCGTCCTGGCCGGAACTCATCGCCTGCTCATGCGTCGCTGATGTCACAGGAGAGCTGACCCCGGGCCAAGACCGGCCGTGAGGGCCTGCAGGCACTTCGTGGAGTTCAGGCTCAACAGCGTTGAGGGCGTCGGCAGAGGCCCGGCGCATCCTCTGATTGACTTACCGGCAATGGCGATTTGACCGTCAACCTCGGGTTGACAGACGATGAGGCCGCGCTGCGCAGATTCCGCGGGAGGCTTTCCGATCGGATGGCTCCGTCAGTTGTCCCCCGACGGTCGGTGGGCCGAATCCTCCGCCCACACGGCCTCCCACGCTGAATCGTTCGCCTCTATGAATTCGTCGGCAGCCTGCTCGCCCTTCTGCCACTTCTGCAGGCGGTCTGCGATCAGGAGCGCGACCCTCGCGCGATCCCTCAAGCCTTCGCCGTCTTGGCCGGGCGGGGGCATGCGCATGAGCTTGCCCGTGGCTCGGAGCCACCAGCCCGCAACATGACCCGACGCGTCTGCTTCATCCAGACCGTTCAACACCCCTGGTGTGGATTGCCGCATGAGCCGCAACTCGTCTGCGATTTCACTATCTCTTGCGAACGCCAACCGCATAGGCCCCTCGGCCGCAGCGAGGACCGTCAACCGGCGCCGTTCAGCGACCGTCTCGACGCGGCGCTTTCGGTCACTGATCGTCTGCTGCCAGAGCGCGAGTAGGAAACCAATCACGATCGACACGACACTGATCATCCCCGCGATCCACGGCTCCCAGGGGTTCCCCTGGAGGGCCTCCACGATCTGGCGCACCTGATCATCAGTCATTCGCTCACGATAGCGATCCCGCTCGAATTCGGCCTGGCGCGATCACGAGGCTGCCCGCCGGGGTGGAACTCATTCACGCGGCAGAACAGCTAGCAATACTTCTGCCGGATGCGCATGACAAACTCGCGCCTTGTGAGCCCTTGTGCATCGGCGGCGGACTGAGCAACTTGGATCAGCGCCACCAGGATCGGAGCGAGCAGGCGATCGGTGTCCGAAGACCACTCGAACTCCGAGCCGAGAAGAGCGTATGCGCGGATGTCGTCAATCTCGTCCATGCAGGCGGCGTCGAGCGCGCGACGGATGCGCGAATCGAAATCATCGGCCATCAGGGTCCAACCGTCCCGTGGAGCGCGATCAGAACCACGTTGTCCCGCCGCCCGATCCCTGGGCCACAGCGGTTCGCACTGTGCCGACCTTGGCACCCGGCGTCCAACGATCCCATTCCGACGAATCGAGGCGAAGTCGAACGGTCGCCGTCTTGTCCTGTATTCCGTAGATCTTCTGCTCGATCGCCTCGACGTCCTGCGTTGCCCGGCCTGTCTCGGCGTCGATGTAGACCTTTTTGCCGTCCGGTAGAACGATCACGGTATCCCCGAACTCGTCGACAGATTCGGTCGCTCCTGCCGTATTCCGAGCGACATCAACCATCATCTGAGATACGAAATCGGCCGTCTCTCGACCTATCTCCATCGCTCCAGTCAACTCATCAAAGGCTTTTTTACCCTTGATGAATTCCCCGTTCGCCTTAGATTGACCGAAAGTCGCAGCCTCCATGTTCTGCGAGTAGTTATCTGCACCAGATGCATTGGCTTCCAGAGCATCTCGCTGACGATCGAGTGAGCGCGAAACTTGGTCGATGGCGGACTGCGATCCGGCCATCGCGGCCGCAGCTGTAGCCGCGCTCACACCCCATAGCTCCGCGTTGTTGCGAACCTTGTCTCCCTCGTCAACAAGGAGCCGCTGGCCTTTTTCGATGATCTGAGCGGTCGACAGCACGGTCGAGCCTGCATCGACATAGGCCTGTGCCCACTCCGCAGCCTGTTCTTTCAGCCGTTCAGCCTGCTCCTCAGCCTCCTCCAGACCAGCAGTTACGGCGCCAAGCCCCACCGCGCCGGCCGCCAGAGCAAGAGCGCCGACTAGACCGGCAGGACCCATACCCGACACCGTCGCGGCTAGGCCACCCAATGTGTCCTGACCGACCTGCCCCAGGTCCGAAAGGTCACCCCGGACGCTGGACACGGCCTCGCCGAGGTTCGAACCGATTTCCTGCGTCACCTCTTCAGCTGCCGCACGCGCGCGGCCGAGACCGTCGTCTGCGGATTGCCTCACCTGCCTGTAGGCGCGAGGGAAGTCCTTTTCGATTGCGTCGACCGTGCGATCGGTCTCATCCCTGAGCTTTTCCGTCTGCTTCTGCGCGTCCCGCATGTCGCGCTCCAGTCCGGCGGGACCGCGCGAATTGGCGAGGTCGCCGAGCGCGCGCTGTGCATCCTCAAGTGGCTCGATGATGCCGGCGTCGACACCCTTTTTGAACGCGCCAGTCTCTGACGCGATCGGGATCTCTATCGGACTGCGAGCCATGTCGCCCACCCATCAGGTTTCACGAGTTCACATTTGGAGGGCGACTCGGAGGTTTGATGGGGGGTCTGAACTCGCCCCATGCGCCAGCGGAATTGTGGCGGTTAAATGCAAATTGATTTTATCACGAAGTCGATGCGGCATCTACGAACTCAGCATGATCCGAATTCAGGGGGAGGCGTCGCTGTTGGAGCCGAAGGCGGGGGTGCGACCAACATCTAAAAAAAACTCCGCGTCACACCCGAAGCAGGCAACCTCTCTACTCTCTTCTCTACTTACTTCCTTGAGAGTGAGAATAGAGATCTAGGGTGTGATGCTTGTGACATCGCAGTCGCCGTCAGCGAACTCGCCTGCTACCTCCGCGTGTGACCAGCCTGCTACCTCCGCGTGTGACCACGGCTGCTACCTCCGCGTGTGACCACGGCTGCTACCTCCGCGTGTGACCACGGCTGCTACCTCCGCGTGTGACCACGGCTGCTACCTCCGCGTGTGACCACGGCTGCTACCTCCGCGTGTGACCACGGCTGCTACCTCCGCGTGTGACCACGGCTGCTACCTCCGCGTGTGACCACGCCTGCTACGAGCACGGCACCAGCACGGGCAGGGGCATGCCACGAGCAGGGCACCGGCACCGGCACCGGCACCGGCACCGGCACGGACACGGGCACGGGCAGGGCAGGGCACGGACACGGACAGGGGCACGAGCACCGGCACCGAGCACGGGCACAAGGCGCGGACACGGGCACAAGGCACGGACACGGACAGGGCACGGACACGGACAGGGCACGGACAGGGCACGGACACGGACACGGACAGGGCACGGACACGGACAGCGCACGAGCATGAGCACGGGACACGGGACACGGACACGGGCACGGGCACGGGCACGAGGCATCGGCACGACCACGAGCACGAGCAGTCGCCGTCGACTGTGACCAGCCTGCTACCTCATCGCGTGACCAGCTGTGACCAGCCTGTGAGGTCAGGCATGAGCGGACGAGCGGACGCAAACAGAGTTTTCTAGCGCCTGGTTTAGATGAGGCTAGATTTCCCTAGATTTTGACGGTCTGTAGCTCGGAGTGCTCTTGCCCGGTCGTGCTCGTGCTCGCCCAATGCCGCCCTGTGCGACACGGGCCACCGGCACGAGCACGGCACCGGCACGGGCAGGGCACGGGCAGGGCACGGGCAGGGCACGGGCACGGGCACGGCACCGAGCACGGACACGGCACCGAGCACGGACACGGGCACGGGCACGGGCACGGGCACCGGCACCGGCACGGACACGGACACGGACACGGGCACGGGCACCGGCACGGACACGGACACGGACACGACCGGGCACGGGCACCGGCACCGAGCACGGGCAGGGCACAAGCACGGGCACCGGCACGCGCAGGGACACGGGCACGGGCACGGGCACCGAGCACGAGCACGGGCAGGGCACAGGCACGGGCACGGCACGAGCAGCGCAGACACCGGTACCGGCACGAGCACGACCGGGCACGACCACGAGCACGGCACCGGCACGAGCACGGGCAGGGCACGGACACGGGCACGGACAGGGCACGGACACGACCGGGCACGGGCACCGGCACCGAGCACGAGCACGAGCACGAGCACGGGCACCGGCACCGGCACCGAGCACGGACACGGGCACGGGCACCGGCACGCGCGGGGACACGGGCACGGACACGGACACGGACACGGCACGGACACGGACAGGGCACGGGCACGGACAGGGCACGGACACGGACACGACCGGGCACGGACACGACCGGGCACGGGCACCGGCACCGAGCACGGACACGGGCACGGGCACCGGCCCAAGCCCGGGCAGCACGGGCACGGGCACCGGCACAAGCACGGGCAGCACGGGCACGGGCACGGGCACGGGCACGGGCACGGACACGACCGGGCACGACCGGCACGGGCGCGCCTGGCACCGGCACTGCTCGTGGTCGTGCCGATGCCTTGTGCCGTGCCCGTGCCGTGCTCGCGGGCACCTTGCCACGAGCAGGCACGACACCGGCACCGGCACGAGCACGACCGGGCACGACCACGAGCACGGCACCGGCACGGACACAAGCACGGGCACGGACACAAGCACGGGCACGGACACAAGCACGGGCACGGACACAAGCACGGGCACGGGCACGGGCACGGGCACGGACACAAGCACGGGCACGGACACACCGGCACCGGCACCGGCACCGGCACCGGCATGTCGGAGAGGGCCGGTACGGACAGGGCACGGACACGGGCACGGACACGGGCACGACCGGGCACGGGCACCGGCACCGAGCACGGGCACGGGCACCGGCACCGGCACCGGCACTCTTCACGGTGGCCGGGGAAAGGGGACCGGTCCAGTTGGGAACGAACAGACGCTACGCCGACAGCGTTGATCGGCGTATGAACGACCGAGCCCTCGTCACCATCGCTAGGGGCGCGCAACTACAAACGCTGACACATGTCGAGCTGCGTCTCGACGAGGTGCCGCTGACGGTCGACCCGAAGCCGCGGCGCAAGGTCAGGGCGTGGGTGCGGTTCGGCGACGTCCCCGTGCGAGTTGATGCCCTCGCGACACGGTGGACACCCGACGCGATAGGCATCGTCTTTCATGTTGAGGAGACCGAGTACCGGTGTTGGGTGTGGGTTGGCGCTGTTGACGAACGCGCATGACGGGGCGGGGAACGACCAAGAGTGGAATGCTGAGGGGCCGATTCACGTCTATTTGCTTGTGAACAGGCGATTTCGTTGAAGAGCGGGCACCCGAATTGTCCCCGGGCGGGGTCCGCAGCCGGGTGGCGGTGCGCGGCCACGTGAGAGATGCGAGGAGACCCGATAGCCCATCCAGTTGCTGCGCGGAGCCGGTTCAAACGGGCGAGGCCCGCGGAGCATCGATCGTATCTGTGTGGGCCGCGGCAGAAGGTCTCCTCGCCCGGCCCTGCGGAAAATACCTCACGGGCTTGCCGCACGCGCGTCTATCGACGGTCCCTCTTGATGGGCGCGTCTCGCGATGGCACCCGTCCAACTGGCGCGGTCACCGCGACGAAAAGGTCCTCGGCGATGTACTGCCGCCCGTAAGTGCCAAACGGACCGGTCAGGATGTCGTACTCAACCAACTTCTGCAACGCCTGGGAGACGGCAGGAGGGGTCTTCCCGAACCGCTCGCACATCATCGAAACAGTGATGATCTGGTCAGCGACGAGCGCGTCGACGATGTCTCGAATGACCCCTCGCGCGTTTTCATCTTGCAGAATTTGCACGTATCGAGCCCGGACCGCCAGCATGCGATCCACCCTGAGCGCAACATCATCGGCCGACGACGCGACACCGTGCGCAAAGAACCTGATCCACTCGTCCCATACTCCCGTCGCTGAAACGGCGGCCAGGTGGTCTTGGTATTCGGTCCTGCGAGCCTCGAACCATGGAGACACGCTAAGAAGCGGCTCACCGATCAGACCATCGACCATGAACTGAAGAATGACCATGAGTCTGCCGATACGCCCGTTGCCGTCGTTGAATGGGTGAAGCGTCTCGAACTGGTAGTGAGCCATAGCTGCGGCCACGATCGGATCGCGGTCTGCTGGCGGCGACGACATCCAACGAGTCAGGTCCTGCACGGCGACATTCAGCTGCGTCCCTGCTGGCATCGGGACGAATCTGGCGTCCTCGATTGCTCCCGTCGAACTCCCGATCGCAACCTGGGTGGTTCGCACTCTCCCCGCTTGATCTGTATCCGCGTCGGTTCCGCGGACCAAGATGGCGTGCACGGTCTCGATCAGTCCCGCGTTGAGAGGCCGGCCATTCTCGATCGCGTCGTACGCGAGGGTCGCCGCTTCAACGTAGTTCAGCACCTCGCGCAACTCTTTGCTTCGGGAAGCCTCATCCGTGGCGTCCGACGCGAGGACCTGCTCAAGCGGTGCGAATGTGCCTTCTAGTGCGGACGTGCTCTGTGCTTCTCGGCGAAGAGTGGGCCGGAGGAAGGTGCGCGGATTGGGCACCAAGCGCGACGCTTGGTCGAGTCGCGCAAGGGCGCGGCTCGCCGCAGTAACCGCATGCCACGTGGTCGGCTCAAGCACGGGCTCACGGTCCAGCGGGGCAGCCACGAACGCGAAGTGCTCGAAGGGTCGGTTGAAACGTCCATCCATACCGGAGATGGGCACGAGCGCCCCGAGGGGACTGCCGGCGAACTTGTCAACATCCACAATGAAAGTTATATCAGAAAAACTTTCAGTTGACGCGAACGATGCCAAGCGTGGTATCAGTGTGACTCACCGAATGAAACTAAGCGCGGTTCCACCAAAAGTTACACCGGTGTAGTTAAACCCCGCCGATCACGACGCCGATCACGACGCCGATCACGACGCCGATCACGACGCCGATCACGACGCCGATCACGACGCCGATCACGACGCCGATCACGACGCCGATCACGACGCCGATCACGACGCCGATCACGACGCCGATCACGACGCCGATCACGACGCCGATGGAGGCGGCACGAGACTCAGCCAGCACTCTCCGAGATTCGCATGGCTCGGATCGCCTCCGTCCGGGCGGTGGTCGAGTACATTCCGGGGACCTGGACGCGGCTCAGAGCGGCGGCCGCCTCGGCACTGTTGCCCTGTGCACTCAGAGCGGCGGCTCGTTGCTGCTGAATCGCCGCAAACTCTGCCGGCGACCTTCCAGGCGCACGGCTTGCCAGAACGGTCTCGCCTGTCGGGGTGGTGTGGTCAGTCAATGGATAATCCTTTCGGTCTCAGATGATGGGTTTGGGCGTAACGCGGCAGATGGCCCCGGCCGCACGGGGAGCCTCAGTCGTCAGGCAGGAGGTTCACGCCAATGCCGACGTACAAGCGTCGAGCGCGTCCGCCAGCGCGCGTCTGCGTCGAGGTGATGCCAATCTGATTGAGCCGCCGGCCCAGCACGTGCTTGGCCACGGGCTGGTAGCCGCTGTCGCGGCACCACTGGCGATAGCGCTTGAAGACGTCATCCCGCTCCGCGGAGTGGTCGGGACCGCGGAAGACGTTCTCGTCTTCGGCGATCCACAGCATGAACGGGTCGGCAGCGTCATGAAGTCGAGTAGTCGCTTCCTGCGCAGCGGTCGGCGGGTCGAAGCGCCCTCGGTCCATGAGTCTGCGAAGGCCTTCCATCGCACGGTTGAAGATCCCGGATGCTTCGTCGAATAGATGCTGCTCGTTGAACTCCCCCGAGCCAAGAACGTGCCGACTGAACTCGATCACCTCCCAACGTCGCCGCCAGCCGTAGGACGAGTCCGAGGTTCGAAACGGTTCGTTCGCGGCAAACACCGGCACCGCGTAAGGCACGAACTTGAACATCTGGCCGTACTTGCGAGCCGTCTGGATCGCGTCGCCGCCCGTCACTTGTTTGAGGATCTCGGGCTCGTTGAGGAAGCGAGATGAGAGGTCTCCCGAGATGTTGGCGATCATGCCGTGAAGGCTGGCCGCCGCGAACCTGTCTTCGACAAGGGTGTGAAGCGAAACCGACGAGAAGTTCTCCTCTCCCAACAGACGACCCAGAACGCGAAGGAAGGTGCCCTTGCCGTTGCCGCCCTCACCGATAAGCAGCACGATCTTTTGCAGCGGATTTCCCGTCATGAGCAGGTAGCCGAGAACCTCCCAGATGTGCCGATGCATCTCCGCATCGTCGCCAAGCACCTGCAAGAGCCAGCGGTCAAACGCCGGTGACGCAGCCACTGCGTCGAAACGGATCGGCAGCTTTGTGATCGCGCCCAAGGAGCGCTGATGCGGGCGCAACTCACGCTCCCGCCACCAGTAGACCCCGTTCTCAAGCACGATGTAGTCGAGGTACCCACTGGGCAGACTGCGCACTCCGACCCGGGGGACGTCCTGGTTGTGAAGGTGCGCCTCAACCTGTCGCTGCACACCGGGCGTGTAAGCCCGGCCCAGCGCCTGAGCTGTCAGGCGGGTGACCACGTGAGGGTCTCGAACATAAATGCCGTCACGGTACTCGTAGTAGTCACCGTCGTGCCCGACGGCTAGGTCGGGAGCGGCCACCCACTCGGCGATGAGAGTCGCATCCAACTTGCCTTCGGTCATGAATTGCGTCGTCACGGCGAGGTCTCCAGCTCAAGAAGCCACCTGTGAAGGGTGGTGGCGTCATCGCTCTCAATCTGCACACGCACATCGGCGGGGATCAGATCGATCACATCCGACGGCAGGGAACTGCGGTCCACGCAAAGACGAACGAAGTCTCCGGCTTCCAGCTGCGCGAGAAGGTGGCGCATGCGATTGCGGACACGCCACGCCGGCTCGCGAAACTCCGAATCCGACAGTGACCATCGGAGGTCGATGACCTGGACACGCTGAGGCTTCACGATCGGCCGCCTCGAACGAGATAGCCGACGCCTAGCAGCATGTCTCGGCGAGACGGCACGAACGGTATCCGCCCAGACAGTTGGAGCCTTGCCAGGGCCGCCCGAACTCGTCTGTCGTTGACGTGACCGTCCAGCGCGCGCTGTTGCTCATCTGGAGTGCATTGGGAGAGCACAAAATGGGCGAGTCGCGCGACACCTGGGGCGCCCTCATCGAGCGGCGGGATGGGCGTATTCACAGGCCTACAGCCCGCCGGGTGTTTGCTTCGAGGTATGCCTCAAGGTCAGCTGGCCGGAATCGGACGAGGCGTCCCACCTTGACGTAAGTCACCGCGCGGGTGCTGACAAGGTGGCGAATCTGTCTTTCGGTGATACCAAGCGCATCAGCCGCTTCGGTCACACCAAGGGTGGTGAGCGTGGACATCGGAGCGAATCCCCCAGTCAAGAGAGACCGGTGCGCGTTGCGTAGGGGGAAGGGCTCAGAGCGCGGTTATGGACCCGCTGCCAGGACGCGCGGACGCGCGATGGTCAGAGTGGGTGGTTTCCGGGAGTCGGGGCAGGTATCGCGCCGCGCTCAGAGCGCGGCGCGGCCCGGCGCCCGGGGAGCTAGCGCGGCTGTGCGTCGTTGTCGAATGGCGACCGGAATCAACCGTGATGGGGGGCGTCGACGTCCCGGGCGAAGATTGGGGCGAGAGCAGGTTCCAGGCCCCGTCAGGCCGAGGCGCAGCGGCCAGCGAAGGAACCGGTCGTCAAGATGGTCACGGCGCGCTGCTTCGGCGATGGCCAGGAACTCAGCCGCCAATCCGTCAGACAAAGCCAGCTCGCGCAACTCGCGCAGCGCACTGGCCGCCTTAGGGTGCCCTGGGTCCTCGATCAGCATTCCGAGGGTGACCCATGCGCGGAACGCGGCACGTGCCTCCTTCGTGACAGGAGCACATGTGCCGCAGGGACAATCGCCCCTCGACTGACGGTTGAGCACTTCGAGAACTTCGAGCTGATCGGGCGAAAGGTCGGCCAAGACGGCCCGCGGGCTGAGCTTAAGGGTGAGCGCGGATGCGAAGGCTTCGTGCCCGGCCGCGCACCATTGGCGCCGGATTGTGCGGCGAACTTCGCCCTCTGACATGTCCAGCAGCGCGAGGGCCCCGCGAAGACTTTCAGGCGTGAACGTGGCGACATCAATCAACGTGGTCACCTCCTCAGTACTGCTGTTGCCGGTTTCTGCCTGGATCGTACACGGATAGTCGAGATGCGCGAGCAGCGACATCCCGCGTGTTGACAGGTGCTGGTCGCTGGCTCGGATGGACTCGCGTGGACTCCGCCTATGACAAGAACAGCGAATAGCAGTGCGCTCGTGTTAACCTCGTGGCGCGTCGTTCCAGGCACATGCGGGGAAAGACGCGGCAAAGCAATGAGGGTTTGAACAACTTCCCAAGCAGACAGCGCGGGTTCGATTCCCGTCAGCCCCTCCAGAGGTCCGACAGACCGGCGCAGCCGGTGTGCCGGACCTTTCGCGTGAGGCGCCGCCTCGCGTCGGGTGGGCGCCCGGCGCTCAGTGGTGAGCCGGATGCCGCCGTTCGAGCGCGGCGCCCTCGACGTCGACGTTGGGGATGACGCGGTCGAGCCAGCGAGGCAGCCACCACGCCGACCGGCCGAGCAGGTGCATGACGGCGGGCATGAGCAGCATGCGCACGACGAACGCGTCGAGGAGCACCCCCACCGCGAGGCCGAGGCCGAACGACTTGATGATCACCGCCTCGCTCGTGACGAAGCCGCCGAACACGGCGATCATGATGATCGCGGCGGCGATGACGACCGTGCGTCCGGCGCGGAAGCCCTGCGCCACGGCCAGCCGTGCCGGAGATCCGTGCACGAACGCCTCTCTCATGCCGGTGGCGAGGAACAGCTGATAGTCCATCGCGAGCCCGAACAGGATGCCGACGAGGATGACCGGCAGGAAGCTCAGGATGGGCCCGGTCTGATGGATGCCGAGGAGGGGACCGAACCAGCCCCACTGGAAGATCGCGGTCACCGCGCCATACGTCGCGAAGAGCGACAGCACGAATCCTCCCGTCGCCACGAGGGGGACGAGGAGCGAGCGGAAGACCATCACCATGATGAGGAACGACAGTCCGACGACGACCGTGAGGTACAGCGGCAGGATGTCGGCGAGCCCCTCGGAGATGTCGATGTTGATGGCCGCCTGGCCGGCGACGCCGAGCGTGATGTCGCCGTCGACGGGCGGCAGGGCGCGCAGATCGCGCACCAGACGTTCGGTCGACTCGCTGCTGGGCCCCTCGGCCGGCACGACCTGGAAGGCGGCGAGGCGCGAATCGTCCGAGACCGCGACGGGAGCGACCGCGACGACGTCGTCCTGCGCGGCGAGCACGCGCGCCACCTCGAGCTGCGCCTCCTGCACCTGGATGTCGTCGAGTCCCTCGGGCAGGTCGGCGGTGACCAGGAGCGGTCCGTTCACGCCCTGACCGAACTCGCGCTCGGTGATCGTGTAAGCGCGGTAGGCCGTCGAGTCCTCCGCTTCGGAGCCGCCGTCGGGGAGCCCGAGCCGCATCGACAGGGCCGGGATGGCGATGACCAGCAGCGCCACGATCGACACGACGACCGTGACGACGGCGCGCAGCCCCGACATGGGGCGCACGCGCGAGCGCGACGTGTCTGCGCTGTCGGCGGCACGCACGGCACGTTCGCGCGCGCGTCTGCTCAGCACTCGGCCCTTCGCGAGTCCGAGGAACGCCGGGATGAGCGACACCGCGATGAGGACGGCGATCGCGACGCTGATCGCACCGGCGGTTCCCATGAGACCCAGGAAGGGGATGCCGGTGATGTTCAGCGCGAGGAGCGCCACGATCACGGTGGTCCCGGCGAACACGACCGCGGTACCCGCGGTGCCGTTGGCCAGACCGATGGATTCGACGACGTCAGCTCCCTGCAGGAGCTGACGGCGGTGGCGGTAGACGATGAAGAGCGCGTAGTCGATGCCCACCGCGAGGCCGAGCATCACGCCCAGGAACGGGGTGACGGATGCCATCTGGATGACGCCCGAGAACGACAGCGTGGCCATGGCGCCGATGGCGACGCCGACGAGCGCGGTCACGATGGGGAAGGCCGCGGCCAGCACCGATCCGAGCACGACGACGAGCACGATGGCGGCGATCGCGACGCCGATGGCCTCGCCCACGCCGAGGATCTCGGGGATGCCCTGCGAGATGTCGGTCGAGATGCCCACTTCGACGCCGTCGATGGGGGTGCCCTCGAAGTGCTCGATGACGGCATCCTTCGATTCCTGCGCCAGCTCGAGGCGGGGTTCGGTGAACGACACGTTGACGATGGCGGTGGAGCCGTCGTCGGAGACCACGCGGATGCCATCGGCATACGACAGCAGCTCCGCGCCCCGCTCCAGTTCGGCCTCGGAGGCGTCGAGCGCGGCCAGGCCGTCGCGCACCTGCTGTTCGCGGGCGTCCAGCTCGGCCTTCCCGGCATCCAGCCGGGCCTGCTGCGGATCGAGCGCGGCGAGTCCGGCGCTGCGCTGCGGCTCGGGAGCGGCCTGCAGCTGCGCGCGGGCGGCATCCAGCTGCGCCTGTCCCGCCTCGAGCTCCTGGCGGGCGGCGTCGAGCTGCTGGCGGCCGCCTTCCGCCTGCTCTCGCCCGGCGGCGATCTGAGCACGTCCGTCTTCGACCTGCTGGCGGCGATCGGAGAGCTCCTGCGACGTCGCGAACGGGTCGATGACGTCGGCCACGTCGGGCAGGTCGAGCGCCGATTCGACGAGCGCAGCAATCTCCCGGCGCTGCTCGTCGCTGAGGCTTGCGCCGTCCTCGGTGGAGAAGACGATGGTGCCGCTCGCGCCGCTGAAGTCCGGGAGCTCCTCTTCGAGCTGGGCGATCACGTCGCCGGACGCCGTTCCGGGGATGTCGAAGCTGGAGGACAGCCCCTTGAAACCGACGAGGAACCCGCCGACGGTGACGGCGAGGATCAGCGTCCACGCGGCGATGACCACCCACGCGCGGCGTGCCGCGAACGTGCCCAGTCGGTGGAGAAGCTCGGCCATCGGCGTCCTTCGGCTCATAGAATCGGTGGCTCGCGACCGAGTCCCCGGAGGGCGCCGGCGGGCCGCCCAAAAGATAACACGCACCGTCTCGTCTAGAGTGGGAGGAGCCTCCATGGCACAGACCCGTACGGGTCCCGTCCGCAGCGAAGCCGCTCGTCGATCGATCCTCACCGCCGCCGCCGAGATCTTCGCGGAGCGCGGGTACGACCACTTGACGATCGAGGGCATCGCCGCTCGCGCGGGCGTCGGGAAGCAGACGATCTACCGGTGGTGGTCGTCCAAGAGCGACATCGTCGCCGAGTGCCTCCTCGAGCGCGACCTGCTCCCGCGGCAGCTCTCCCTTCCCCAGACCGGCGACATCCGCCGCGACCTCACCGTGTGGCTGCACTCGATCGCCTCGGTCATCGACAGCGACGCCGGGGAGCCCCTCATCCGCTCGCTGATCGCCGCGGCGACCGAGAACGCCGAGATCGGGCGCCGGCTGCGCGACAGCCTCGCCGACGCCGACTCACTCGCCGACCGTCTGCGTGCCGCTGCCGGCACCGAGCCGAACCTTGCCCCCGATGCCCCGTTCGCGGAACTGTCCGAGGCACTCGTCGGCGCGATCATCCTGCGCGTGCTCAGTCGATCGCCGATGGACGACGCGGTCATCGACCGGCTTCTGACCGCCGTCCTCGGGCCGTCGCGCGCTTAGGCGACGCGGCGCGCAGCGGCGACCGACCGCACGCGGAACCACAGCGCCAGCTCACCGAGGGCACGAGCGGTGAGCGTCTCGTCTCCCGAGTCGAGGTCGTCGAAGCTGTCACGGAAACCGGCGGGAGGCGGCGTCGTCGCTGCCCCGATCGGCTCGTACCCCATCGTCCAGTCGGCGAACCGGCGCTTCTCGATCGGCTCCGCCACCAGGATCCGGACATCACGGTGGCGCGGATCGTTGCCGATGCGGTCGATGGCATCCCGGACCGCCGGCTCCGGCCCCTCGAGCACCTGCAGGAACCGGCCCTTCCGGTACAGCAGCAAGCCGGAGAGGTCGGTGGCGACGTTCGAGACGCGGCTGGCCTCGAGGAGCTGGGCCAGGGCGTCGTCGTCGAACGGCACCGCCGCGGTGCTCGAATACGTCAGCGAGAACAGATTCGCGGTCATCAGCGCACCACCGGCCCAGAGGAGACGTCAGGGATCTGACGCAGTTCGATCTCGGAATCCACGCCCGTCACGTCGTCGTGTGCGTGAGCGACGGCCGCCATCGCCGCCACGAGCGCCGGGAAACGCCCCACGGGGCGGGAGCGCCCGTTGTAGGCCAGGTAACTCCCGTCCGCCTCCCGGTCGATGTAGCCGAGGAAAGCCCCACGCGCGCTCGCGACATGGAATCCCTCCTCGACACGCGCCCACACGACCCCGGAACCGGGTCGATCGTCAGCAGTCATGCGTGTGTCCTTTCACCCCTCGCGGGGTTTCCGAACGTATCCGGGCGCGCGTCGCGGGGGAGCCGCTTGACAGACGGCGCGGAGTCAGATCAGGGCGGCGCGGATGGCATCCGCGTCGTCGGTCTCGGATGCCTCGACGATGCGGCCGTTCGCGACCCGGTACATCGCGAACGAGGCGATGCTGACCCGCCGACGCGTCGGCGGGATGCCGTGGAACACACCGGTGTGAGCGCCGCCCCCGCGGAGGTGAACGGCGAGGCGATCCTCCTCGACGAGCACCTGGATTCGGCGCCACTGCCAGTCCGGAAAGCCGTGCAGGAGGTCGGAGTAGTCGGAGAGCCACGCCTCGGCGCCCGCGGGCAGGTGCGCGCGCCGGACGTCCGGCGCGAGGAGCCCGCGCAGACCCGCACCGTCGTGGCGGTTGAGCGTGTCGAGGAACTCCTGGAACCACTCGCGCATCTCCCAGGGCTCCACCGGTCCATTATCGACGGCGGCAGACGGTCGGGCCGGCCCCGGGCGGGAAACCGAACCGCGCTATCACACGGCGACTCTGGACGCCGCCCCCTGGGCGCCGAAAGCCCGGGGTGGAACCGTGATCGGCATGGCATCCCTCCCGGCCCCGCTCCGTGACGACTCGCTCTCGCTCCTGATCCGCGGCTATGGCTTCGGAGCCCACGTGTGGCGCAGAGCCGGGCGCGGCGCCCGCGCCGTCCCCTTCCGTCTGCTCGGG
The DNA here is from genome assembly GCF_046064585.1 of Microbacterium mcarthurae. Lineage (NCBI taxonomy): Bacteria > Bacillati > Actinomycetota > Actinomycetes > Micrococcales > Microbacteriaceae > Microbacterium > Microbacterium mcarthurae. The sequence goes on from NZ_JAROCE010000002.1 coordinate 343,724, forward strand.
CGCCCCGCGCTTCTCGTCCGCGGCGAAGAGGGGGTGCGGCTGTTCTACGACGAATCGCGCATCCGGCGCCACGGAGCCATGCCGGCATTCATTCAGGAATCGCTCTTCGGCCACGGCTCTGTGCATAGTCTCGACGGCTACGACCATCGCCATCGCAAGGCCACCTTCGTCGACGTTCTCTATGACGACACCGAAGTGCAGCGCCTGCTTCCGGAGATCGAACGCGAGTGGCGTAGCGAACTGGACGCCTGGGTGGCCGGGGGCGAGCAGACCGCGTACGACGCCGCGGTGGGGGCGCTGGGCCGCGCGATCATGCGGTGGGCGGGAATTCCCGGCACCGCGGCGGCGCGGACACGCTGGGCTCGTCGTCAGGCGCAGATCGTCGACGGTTTCGGCGTCCCCTACTCCCCCGAGTTCCTCCTCGCCCTGGTCAATCGGCGCTGGTCGGACCGGCACGCGGAGGAGCTCATCGACGCCGTGCGTGCGGGCACGTTGCACCCGGACGCGGGCACCGCGCTCGCCGCATGGGCCCACCACCGCGACCGTGAGGGCGCCCTGCTGCCGGCCCGCCGGGCGGGCGTCGAGCTGCAGAACAGCTTCCGCCCGATGATCGCCGTGGCTCGGTTCGTTGCGTTCGCCGCCAAGGAACTGCACGACCGGCCGGAGTGGCGCGAACGGATCGCGGCCGAGACCGCCGAGCGAGGGCACCTGGTCGGCGGTGAGCTCGCAACGATGTTCGCCCAGGAGATCCGCCGCACCGCGCCCTTCGTGCCGATGCTGCCGGCGTGGGCCACGACCGATATCGAGCTCGACGGTCAGCGCGTGCCACAGGGGGGCCGGGTGCTGCTCGACATCCTCGGCACGGACACCGACGCACGGGAATGGACGCGAGCGCCGCAGTTCGACCCCGAACGATTCCGCGGCGTCGACGACTACGAAGCCCTCACCGCGTTCGTTCCGCACGGCGGTGCAGGTGTCGCTACCGGACACCGATGCCCCGGTGAGAAGCTCGCGATCGCGGGACTCGCGGCAGCGATCGCCACCCTCAGCGACCCCCGTATCCGCATCAGCGGGCGAGGTCTCGAGGTGAACCGGCGACGGATGCCGACGAAGCCGCGTTCGGGCGGACGTGTGCGCCGCGCCGACGCACCGTCGGGCTGCCCGTTCCATCGGGGCTGAACACCCCCGCACCCACCCCATCGGCGACGGCGGGGGCCGTTCCTTCGTGTGCGACTGACGGCATCACGCGATGCTGTCAACCCGCTTCGGCGAATACGTCACGGTCCCTACGGTCGGCCGGTGACCACAGAGACTCGGCGACCTTCCACATTGAAGCGGGGCATCGGCGGTCCTCTGCTGTTCGCCTTCATCCTCGGCGATGTCCTCGGCGCGGGTGTCTACGCGCTCATGGGCGTCCTGGCCGAGCGGGTCGGTGGGGTGCTGTGGGCACCGCTGCTCGTCGCTCTCCTGCTCGCTCTACTCACCGCCGGCTCCTACGCGGAGTTGGTGACGAAGTACCCGCGCGCCGGCGGCGCCGCCGTCTTCGCCGAGCGCGCGTTCAAGAATCGCCTCGTGTCTTTCCTGGTCGGCTTCTGCATGCTGGCCGCCGGGGTGACCAGCGCCGCGGGCCTGTCCATCGCTTTCGCCGGAGAATACCTGCGGACGTTTCTCCCGCTTCCGGTCGCGCCGGTCGCCATCGTCTTCCTCGCCGCGGTCGCCGCCTTGAATGCGCGCGGCATCCGGGAATCGATGGGGGCGAACTTCGTCATGACGGCGATCGAGGTCAGCGGACTCGTCATCGTCGTGGTCGTCGTCGGTGTCCTCGTCGTCGGGGGCGGCGGCGACGTGTCGCGCGTCGGGCAAACGCCGGAAGGGACCAACGCGGCGACGGCTGTGCTCGCCGGGGCGGTGATCGCGTATTACTCGTTCGTGGGGTTCGAGACCTCGGCGAACATGGTGGAGGAAGTGAAGGACCCGTCCCGGGTGTACCCGCGGGCACTGTTCGCCGCTCTGGTGACGGCCGGTGTGGTCTACGTCCTCGTGGGTCTGGCGAGCAGCATCGCCCTCCCGGCCGACGAGCTGTCCCGCTCGAGCGGGCCGCTCTTGGCCGTCGTTGAAGCGAGCGGTGTCGCGATCCCGTCCTGGGTGTTCAGCCTCATCGCCCTCATCGCCGTCGCCAACGGGGCGCTGCTTACTATGATCATGGCGAGCCGCCTCGCCTACGGCATGTCCGAGCAGGGACTGCTGCCCCGGGTGCTGTCGCGGGTTCTCCGCCGTCGACGCACACCGTGGGTCGCTATCGTCGCCACCACGCTCGTCGCGATGCTGCTGACGCTCGTCGGCGACCTGACGCTCCTCGCTGAGACCGTCGTCCTGCTTTTGTTGTTCGTCTTCCTGAGCGCGAACGTCTCGGTCCTGGTCCTGCGCCGCGACCGCACCGATCACGATCACTTCCGCGTGTGGACCATCGTGCCCGTTCTCGCAATCGCCTCGTGCATCGTCCTGCTGAGTCAGCAGAGCCCGACGGTGTGGCTGTTCGGCGCCATCCTGCTCGCGGTGGGAGTGGTGCTGTTCGTGCTCGCCCGCGTCGGCCTGCGCCGGGACGAGTCCCGCCCCGACTCGCCGCGGTGACGCCCCCACGCCACCGCGGCGAGGCCGCGTTCAGTCGCGCGAGAAGGGGCTGGGCACCACGGGGAACGCGCCCGTGTAGCCCTCGCGCTCCGCGGCGAGCTCGGCGATGCGCGCGCGGCAGGCGAACCAGCCGATCGTGATGAGAACGCTCGCCACGAGCGCGACCAGCGCCGTCGCGGGCGAGTCGATGAACACCAGGATGAGCACGGCGGCGAGGAACGCGAGCGTCAGATACGCCGTGTAGGGCGCCCCGAAGAGCCGGAAAGACGGCCGGACGAGATGCCCGCGGTCGGCGAGATACTTCAGCCGCATCTGGCACGCCACGATCGTCGCCCACGTCACCAGGATGCCGACGGCCGCAACATTGAGCACCGTCTCGAAGGCGTCGGTGGGCGCGACGAAGTTGATCACGACGCCGACCACCGCGACGCACGCCGTGATGGCGATCCCGCCGTACGGCACACCGGCCCTGTTCATCCGCGCGGCGAACTTCGGCGCCGAACCCGCCACCGCCATCGAGCGCAGAATGCGGCCCGTGGAGTACAGCCCCGCGTTGAGCGACGACAACGCCGCGGTGAGGACCACCAGGTTCATGATCACGTCGACGCCCGGCACCCCGATCGACGCGAAGAACGTCACGAACGGGCTCTCGTCCTTGGAGTACGCGGTGAACGGCAGCAGGAGCGAGAGGAGCAGCACCGAGCCGACGTAGAACACGGCGACACGGATGATTACCGAGTTGACCGCACGGGGGATGACCTTCTCGGGGTTCTTCGTCTCGCCCGCCGCCGTGCCGATCAACTCGACCGCGGAGTACGCGAACACCACGCCCTGCATGAGGATGATCGCGGGCAGGATGCCGTTGGGGAGGAAGCCGCCGTTCTCGGCGATCAGCGAGAAGCCGACCGTTCCCCCGGTGGGGGTGCCGAAGATCACGAAGTAGGTGCCGACGAGGAGAAATGCGACGAGCGCCGCGACCTTGATGAGGGCGAACCAGAACTCGAGCTCGCCGAACACCTTGACGGATACGAGGTTGACCGCGAGCACGGTCACGAGCGCGGCCAGCGCCCAGACCCACTGGGGGACGGCGCCGATCCACGGCACGTACTTCCCGAAGAAGTTCATGTACAGGGCCGCCGCGGTGATGTCGACCATCGTCGTGGTCGCCCAGTTGATCCAGTAGAACCAGCCCGAGACGAAGGCCGCTTTCTCTCCGAAGAACTCGCGCGCGTAGGACACGAACGATCCGGAGGTCGGGCGGTGAAGAACGAGCTCTCCGAGCGCCCTCAGGATGAAGAAGGCGAACAGCCCGCACACGGCGTACGAGAGCACGATGGCCGGTCCCGCCTGGGCGAGACGACCGCCCGCGCCGAGGAAGAGGCCCGTGCCGATGGCGCCGCCGATGGCGATCATCTGCACTTGTCGGGAGTTCAGGCGCTTGTGGTACCCGGCGTCCTCGAGTTGCACGGTGGATGTGGATGTCGGCTCGGCATCTTTGCCGAAGCCTGTCGCAATGGTGTCAGTCACCCGCTCATCTTCGGCATCCGGCGCGTGCGGGTCCGCCCGTCGCGCCCCGCGGATGGCAGGGTCACAACCAGTGCTTGCGTTTGAACGTCAGCCACAACCCCAGGGAGGTCGCGGCCATGAGGCTCAACGCCATCGGGTAACCGAGGGTCCAGTCGAGCTCGGGCATGTTCCGGAAATTCATGCCGTAGATCGCCCCGACCAGTGACGGGCCGAACAGGATCGCCGCCCATCCCGAGATCTTCTTCACCTGTTCGTTCTGCTCGAGCGACGTCGCGGTCTGTCGCTGAGCGACGAGCGTCGCATTGACGGTGAGAGCATTGTCGAGAATGGCGCGGAGCGCCGCGACCTTATCGCTCTGGCGCAGCACGTGGTCGAGCACGTCGCGCAACGATCGCTGCAGCTCGATGTCGACCCCGTACTTGTCGGCCCCGCGCAACAGCGCCTGCAGCATGTCGCGGAGGGGGTCGGTCGCACGCTGGAAGTGGATGACCTCGCGCGCCAGTTCGTAGATGCGCTGCGTGAGCTCGGCATCGCCGCCCTCGAACAGCTCATCCTCGATCTCGTCGACGTCGTTCTGCAGACCCCGCGCCACAGGGTCGTACTGGTCGACCACCTCGTCGAGGATGGCGTACAGAACCGCCTCCGGCCCGCGCGCGAGCAGCTCGGGGTTCTCCTCCATCCGGCGACGGACCCGTGAGAGGTCCGGCACCTCCGCGTGCCTCACCGTCACGACGTACTCGGGCCCGATGAACACGTGAAGCTCGCCGAACTCCACGGTCTCGGTCTCGTCGATGTACCGCGCCGGGCGCAGGACCGCGAAGAGGTTGTCGCCGTACCGTTCCAGCTTGGAACGCTGATGTCCGGCGAGCGCATCCTCGACGGCGAGCGGGTGCAGCGAGAACTCCGCCGCCACTCGCTCGAGCTCCTCCGGAGACGGACGCAACAGACCGATCCACGCCATGCCGCCGTGGGCCTCCATGTACTCGAAAGTCTGGTCCAGGCTCGACGGGTTCTGGATGCGGTGACCGTCGACGTACACCGCGCTGTCGATGATGGGCATGATGAGAATCCCCCTCAGGGGTGGGCGATGGATGAGGGTGGCGCTCAGTGTTTCTGCGGGTCGTGACCCCAGTTCATCAGCGAGTACCTCCAGTCAGTGTCGCTCACGTCGCCCTTCGGCCGCTGCGCTCGGTGCCGCTTGACGTACCCCACGACCTTCCGCATATGCGCGAGGTCGGCATCCGTGAGGTCGGCCTTCTTCTTCCCGAGGATCTCCACGATCCGACGCCCGCTGCGATGCCCCGTCGACTCTCCGCCGCCGTCCTTCTGCCCGACCGCCTTGGACTCGTCGGTGTCGAGCCACTTCTTCAGCTCGCTCGCGGTCATGTTCACCGCGTCGTCGAAGTCGGCACGGGTCTGCTGGTCGTCATCGTTCATCCCGTCATCCTGATCCGCGACGCGCTGCGACGGCCGACCCTTGCGCCGGGGGCCGGGACGTGGCATCCATCGGGTCAGCCGACGGGCTCGGTGGTCGTTCGACGGGACGCGGACCGGACGGCGCCGATACTCGCCGCGATGACCAGGGCGACGCCGCAGAGCTCGAGCCACGACAGGTGCTGGCCGAGCAGCAGGAAGCCGGCCACGGACGCCGTCGCCGGCCCGAGGCTCATCATGATCGCGAACGCCGAGGCCGGGAGACGGCGCAGAGCGATGAGCTCCAGCGCGTACGGGACGGTCGACGACAGAAGCGCCACCGCCGCACCGAGGGCGAGGATCTCGCCGCGCAGCAACACCTCCCCCGCTTGCGCGACGCCGAACGGCAACGCCAGCACGGCGCCCACGGTCATCGCCAGGGCGAGGCCGTCGAGCCGGGGGAACTCCCGCCCCACCCGTGCCGAGGCGAGGATGTAGAGCGCCCAGCTGACGGCGGCGGCCAGCGCGAACAGCACGCCCAGCGGATCGAGCCGGTCCCATCCCCCGGCCCCCAGCGCGACCACTCCGGCGAGCGCCAGCCCTGCCCACAGCCAGCGGCCGACGCCGCTCGCGGTGATGATCGATAGAGCGAGCGGGCCGAGCACCTCGATCGTGACCGTCACGCCCAGGGGGAGACGCTCGAGCGCGAGATAGAACAGCCCGTTCATGGATGCCAGCACAACACCGAACCAGCTCACCGAGCGCCACGCCGCGGGGCTGTGACCACGCAGACGTGGACGCGCGATGGCGAGCAGGAGCAGCGCCGAGAAGACCAGACGCAGCATCACGATGCCGAGGGGCCCCGTCTGCGGAAAGAGCATGACGGCGAAAGACGCCCCCACCTCTTGGCAGGTCAGGCCGATCAGGACGAGCGCCGCGGCGGAATTCCGACCAAGACCCGCGGTCATCGTGCGGTCACTGCGCGGGAGGGCAGATCGCGATCGTCCCGAGGTTGTCGCGCATCTGCTGCGCCGTCCAGGGAAGGCCCGCTTCGGGGACGCTCCGGCCGTCGGCCGCCGGGGCCTTCGAGGCGATCGCCGCGAGCTCCCACGCGAGCCACGCTCCGGCTATCCCGTTGGCGCCGGAATTGTTCAGGACCACCGCGACCGACATACCCGTTTCGGGGTCGGCGAACGCGCCGACGATGTATCCGGGTGCGGAGCCGTACTGTCCGATGAGTGATCCCGCCTGATAGGCGCCCCCCGCGGCGGTGAACCACGTCGGCGAATCGGCACTCACGGGCAGGGGCGCGGCGAAGCGATCGTTCTCCTCGGACAGCAGCGCGCCGGAGGCCAGGGCCTGGGCGTACCGCCCCAGATCGGTGATGTCGGTGACGGCGCCGGAATCTCCCGCGCCGAAGCTCGCCGACGACACCGTGTAGTTTCCCGGGTCGCTGCAGTTCCAGGCGCCATCGGCGTTGGGCTGCGACCAGTAACCGTTGAGAGCGTTGGAGGAGGGCGCCGCGGCGGTGGGGCCGGGAAGCGAGGTCGCGTCGAGGCCGAGCGGCTGAGCCACCCGTTCGGCGATGAGCGTCGAGAGTTCCTGACCGGTGGCCCGTTCGACGGCCAGGCCGGCCAGGAGGTAGTTCGTGTCGGAGTCGGCGAAGGCCGCACCGGGCTCATTGCGGCGCGGGCTGGCGACGCCGTAGGCCATGAGCTCGCGCTCGTTCCACCCACGGCCGGGGTTGCTCAGCACCTGGTTCGCCAGGATCGGCTGGTACGAGCCCAGGCCGGACGTTCCGGCGCACAGCTGCCCCAGGGTGATGTCATCGAAGCCCGGCAGTCCGCTGACCCACGTCGACACCGCATCGTCGAGGGAGAATGTGCCGGCCTCCGCGAGTTCGTAGACGATGTCGCACGTCATGGCACGCGTCACGTCGGCCGCACGGAAGCCCATGTCCGCGGTGACCTCGGCACCTCCGGGTCCCTGCGTTCCGAGACCGGTCACCCACGTGCCGCTCCACGGAGCCCATACGCCGACGATCGCGCCGGTGGAACCCGTGACAGCCATCGCCGAGGTGACGGCATCCTGCAACTGCGCGACGGTCTCTTCAGGAAGAGAGGTCTGAACCTGCTCGGGAACGTCGACGTCCGCCGACGCCTGCGGGGTGCACCCGGAGAGGACGAGGGCGAGGACACCGGCTCCCGCGACCGCCAGGGTCGCTGCGCGACGCCATCCCCGCATACTCACCCCACGTTCCCGGCGCGACGAAGCGCGCCTCCGAAGAATTCAAACACACGCGGAACACATGCCGTGGCGGCTTGCGCTCGCGCGGAGTCACGTCTGCATCACATCTGCGTGATCCCGCAGCAAACAGGGGTTAGGTTTACCTAACTCGTTGCGTATGATGTCCGCATGAAGGCCGTCGCTTCGTTCTCCGCCGCGCTGCGGGAGCGCTCGAGCGCCGCGCACGCGCCCTCCGAACTCGCAGACTTCATGGTCGACCTCATCACCGGTGCGGGTACCCGCGAGGACTACATCGCCCACGTCGCACAGCAGTGGTTCATCTACGAAGCCCTCGAGGCCGGCGCCGACCGATTGCGCGATGACCCGGTGGTGTCGGTGTTCCTCAGCGACAAGCTCACACGCCTGCCCGCCATCCGCGCCGACCTCGCATTCCTGATCGGCCCCGACTGGCGCGAGCGCATCTCGCCCCTGCCCACGACCCAGGCCTATGTGTCGCGCATCCGACGGCTCGCCGCCCGGTGGCCCGGCGGCTTCGTCGCCCACCATTACACGCGCTACCTCGGCGACCTCTCGGGCGGTCCCTCGATCGGCCGCCTGCTGCAGCGGCGCTTCGGGTTCGAGACCAATGGCATCGGCCTGTACCTGTTCGCCGACATCGCCGATCCCACCGCCTTCAAGCGCGTCTATCGCGAGCAGCTGGATGCCGCGCCCTGGGACGACGACGAGAAGGAACGCGTCATCGACGAGGTGCTCGTCGCCTATCGCTTCACGAGCGAGCTGTGCGCCGACTTGGCTCGCGCGAAAGCCGGCCGGGTGGCCTGACCACGAGAGCGCGCCGGGCGGTCGGCCCGCTCACGTCACCTGCGCCGCCTGCTGCCGACCGAGCCAGGCTTGCTTCATGAAACGGCGGACGTCCTCGTCGACACGGATGTCGCTCGGGCGCAGCGGCCGCGTGAGATACAGGCCGTCCAGCGACGTGAGCCGGCTCAGCGCCACATACGTCTGCCCCGGAGCGAAGGCCCCCGCGCCGAGGTCGACGACGGCGCGATCGTACGTCTTCCCCTGCGACTTGTGGATCGTGACCGCCCACGCCAGACGAAGCGGGAACTGCGTGAACTCCGCCACGATCTCGCGCGACAGATTCTTCGTGCCGGGGTCGTAGGCGTACCGATAGCGCTCCCAGACGGCCGGCTCGACGTCGTGCTCGACGCCGTCGACCTCGACGCGCACGCTGTCGCCGGCGATCCGCGTGACGGTGCCGATGGTGCCGTTGACCCAGCGCGGAGCCTCACCGAACTGCCCGGCGTCATTGCGCAGGAACATCACCTGGGCGCCGATCTTGAGCGTCAGCGCGAGCTCGGCCGGATAGTTGGCCTCGCCGCGGCCGAAATCGCCCGAGATCTCGGCGTTCGCGGTCTGCGTACGGCCGACGAGCTCGTCGAGGTGGCGCCGGTTGATCTCGTTGACGCGGTCGTTGCGCGTGGCGAGCGTGATCACGGGGTGCTCGCCATCCGCCGGGTCGGGGGGCGTGCGCGCGCCGGCGCTGTTGAGCACCCCCGCCATCTCGGCGGTGACCCGGCCGTAGCGTACGGCGTTCAGAAGCGTCTTGAAGCCGGGATCAGACTGGCGGTGGATCTCGACCAGCTCATTGACGTGCAGGTCGGCGCCGTGCCGACCGATGTCGATGAGCCCGTCGGTCGCGGCCTCTCCCGACCACACCTTCGCGTCGAAGAACCAGAACGACCGGTAGTGGTCACGGATGTACCGCGCCTCGTCGCCGCGAGGAGGCACGGGGGCCAGCTGGTACGGATCGCCGAACATCACGATCTGCGTGCCACCGAACGGCTCGGCACGACGACCGCGGGCCTGACGCAGCGAGCGGTCGATGGCATCCATGAGGTCGGCGTTGACCATCGAGATCTCGTCGATGACGAGCGTGTCGATCGCATTGAGGATCTTGCGGGTCGCGTCGTTCTGCTCGATGTCTCCGTTGGCGATGAGTCCGATCGGCAAGCGGAACAGCGAGTGGATCGTCTGGCCCTCGACGTTGAGCGCCGCGACGCCGGTGGGGGCGCACACCGCGATCTGCTTCTTCGTGTTCCACGCCAGGTGCTGCAGCAGCGTCGACTTGCCCGTACCGGCGCGGCCGGTGACGAACACGTGCTCGCGCGTGTCCTCGATCAGCCGGAACAGCGCCTGCTGCTCGGCCGAGAGAGGTGGCGTGGTCACCGGTTCATGCTAGTTCGCGGGCGCGCCCGCGGCACGGTGGGGCGGCTCGGTGTGGACGACGAGCCACTGGGCCTCTCCGGCGAGAACGTCGTCGATGTGGGCACGGAAGCGCGGGCACTGGGTGATGTCATGCGCCCGACACGAAAGGGCGTGCTCGGTCATCGCGCGGGCTTGCGCGATGTCAGCCGCACGACGGTCGAGTTCGGCGACGTGCTCCTGGAGAACGCGGTGCCGATCCGGTGCGCCCTCGTCGAGGAGCACGCGAATCTGCTCGAGCGACATCCCCGCCGCCTTGTTCCGGAGCACGACGGCGATCCGCACCAGGTCGTCGTCGCCGAATCGGCGTCGCCCCGCGGGGTCGCGCGCGGGGTGGAGGAGCCCTTCGTCCTCCCAGTGCCGCAGGACGTGAGTCTCGAGACCGAACCGCGCCGCGGCATCGCCGATGGACTCACCGTTTGACTTCATGTCGACATGAAGTCACATCATGGACCGCAACGCAAACGGAAGGGACCCCATGTACGAGGCGATCATCATCGGCGGCGGCCCCGCCGGCCTTCAAGCCGCTCTCACCCTCGGCCGCATGCACCGGCGAACCCTGCTGCTCGACTCGGGCGAGTACCGCAACGCCACCGTCCCCCACGCGCACAATCTCCTCGGCAACGACGGCACGGCTCCCGCCGACCTGCGCGGCCGCGGCCGCGACGAACTCGCCGCCTACGCCACCGTGGAGGTTCGGGATGCCACGGTCTCGGCCGTGGCATCCGACGACAACGGCGTGCGCGTCGAGATCGAGGGAGAGGTCCTGCACGCCGAGCACCTCGTCCTGGCCACCGGTCTCTCCGACGACCTTCCGGCCATCCCGGGGCTCGGTGAGCACTGGGGTGATCGCGTCGCCAACTGTCCTTTCTGTCACGGACACGAATTCGCCGGGCGGCCGGTCGCCGTGCTGAACGCCTCCCCGCATGCGGCGATGCTGGAGTCGATGCTCCGGCCGGTGGCATCCGAGGTGGTCGTCCTCGACCCCGCCGCCGTGACCCGCGCCGACGGCACCGCAACCGGGCTGCGGCTGACCCTCGAAGACGGGGGCACCGTCGAGGTGGCGGGCGCGTTCGTCGCCCCGGTGTCCCGGCAACGGGCGCCGTTCGCCGCCCAGCTGGGTCTGGAACTCCAGGAATCGGGTGCTGTGCGCGTCGATCCGTTCGGACGCACGAGTGTCGAGGGCGTCTTCGCGGCGGGTGACATGGCCCACGCCGATCATTTCCCCGGCCCGATGGCCAGTCTCGCCGGGGCGATCGCGGCCGGACAGCTCGCGGCCGTTGCGATCGTGCAGCGCCTCGCCGCCCGCGGATGACACCTGCGGAGCGACGCATTCCGCCCGCTCGCAGGCGAGCTTCCTAGACTGGGGGCGTGGAGAGCGCGGGTGGGGGACCGACGGCACCCGAGGTTGCCGCCGCGCGTCCGCGTCGCCTCGCCCGCGATCTCACGATCCTGGGGCTCGTCGGGGCTCTTCTCCTCGCCGCGCTGGGCGCCGGCGCCGCAGCCACCTATCGCGAGCTCTACAGCCCCCGCGCCTTCGTGCTGCACTATCTCGAGCTCCTGGAGGACCGACGCGCGGCGGAGGCGCTCGCCGTCCCCGGCGTCGCCGTGGATTCGGCCGAGCTCGAGGCCGCCGGCCTCCCGGCGACCGCGTCCGAAGCGCTCCTGCGCTCCGACGCCCTGCAGGGGATCGGCGACACCCGAGTCGTCGAAGAGGTCACCGACGGCGACGTGACCCGCGTCACCGTCGCCTACCGCGCCGCCGCCTACGACGGTCGCACCACCTTCGTCGTCCGGCAGGACGGCTGGATCGGCGTGGCGCCACGCTGGCGATTCGACGTCAGCCCCCTCGCCGTCGTCGACCTCACCGTGCGGGGATCGATGAGGTTCTCGGTGAACGGCTTCGAAGTCGACAAACGTCAAGTCTCCGTCGACGGGGTGGATGCCGACCCGTCCGCCGCCGTACCCCTCCTGGTGTTCTCCCCGGGCCTGTACTCCGTCGCCGTCGACACGGCGATCTCGGCCACACCGGGCGTTGCGATCCTCGCCGATGCCCCTCTGACCGGCGTGCCCGTCGACGTGCAGGCGGAACCGACCGAGGAGTTCGTGTCGGTCGTGCAGCAGCGGGTCGAGGATTTCCTCACCTCCTGCGCCGAGCAGGAGGTGCTCCAGCCCACCGGCTGCCCCTTCGGGTTCACGGTCCGCAACCGCATCGACGACGCCCCGACCTGGTCGATCGTCCAGCAGCCCACCGTGTCGGTCGTTCCCGACGGTGCCGGGTGGCGCATTCCTTCGGCGAAGGCCGTCGCGCGTATCGAGGTCGACGTGCGATCGATCTTCGACGGCTCGGTCCGCACGGTGGAGGAGGACGTGCCCTTCACCGTGGACGGGGAGATCAGCGTGCAGCCCGACGGCTCGGCATCCATCACCGTCGGCGGACGCACCGACTGACGAAGCGACGGGCCTCAGCGTCCGCGTGCGGCCTCACGCTCGGCGAGCCGGGCATCGCGGGCGGCGAGGCGCGCGAGTTCGGCGTTGTACTCGTCGAGCTCGACGTCACCCACCCGGTCGACGTGGCGATCGCGGCGACGCTGCTGACGCTCGTCGCTGCGGCTCCACTGAATTGCGACGGCGATCGCGAGGATCAGGGTCGGGATCTCGCCGACGCTCCACGCGACGCCGCCTCCCGCGTACTGGTCCTCGAGAGGTGTGAGACCCCATTCGCGACCCATGGCTCCGAACCACTCGGCGGCCATGAGCCCGGAGTTCATCATGATCGCGATGCCGAAGAACGCGTGCATGGCCATGACGGTGATCAGCACGAGGAGCCGCCCCGGATACGGCAGCCGGAAGGGCACCGGGTCGATGCCGATGAGGCTCAGCACGAACAGATACCCCGTGATGAGGAAGTGCGCGACCATCCAGATGTGGCCGATGTGGTCGTACAGCGACCACCGGAACAGGTCGGTGTAGTAGAACGCCCACAGCGACCCGATGAACAGTCCCGCGGCGACGAACGGGTTGGTGAGGACCGTCGCGACGGGGTTGTGCACGGCCCACAGGATCCACTCGCGGCCGCCGCGCGTGCCGTCGTCGCGCTTGCGGATGGCACGCGCAGCGAGAGTCACGGGGGCGCCCGCCACGAGCAGCAGCGGGATCGCCATCGACAGCAGCATGTGCTCGATCATGTGCACGCTGAACAGGTAGTCCTGGTACACGCTCAGCGGGCCCGACGTGACCCAGAAGATCGCGACCATACCGAGCGACCACAGCACCGTGCGATGGATCGGCCACGCGTCGCCCCGGCGGTGCAGACGCCACGCGCCGGCGAGGTAGAAGAAGAGACCGAAACCGGCCACGAACGCCCACAGCAGATCGACGTCCCAGGCGGTGAACCAGCGATCGATCGTGAACTCGGGCGGGAGCGGCGACCCGGTGAGCACCTCGGCCGGGGTCTGGCCGATCGGGGGCAGCGCGCTCGCCGGCGGAGCCGTGCGGGCCAGGGCGACGGCGACACCACTCGCGACGCCCATGAACACCAGCTCGAGCAGGATGACACCCCAGAACCGCCGCGATCCGTCGTCGTCGCTCATGCGCGCGATGAGGCGCCGGCGGTACCACGCGCCGAGGAGGCCGATCGCGATCAACGCCGTGACCTTGACCAACACCAGCACGCCGTAGGGCGAGAGGAGGTTCTGCCATCCGAGCAGCCCGATCGAGGCGCGCACCGTTCCCGAGATCGCCACGACGAGGAAGGCGACGAGCGCGAGCGTCGAGTACCGCAGAAGCGTCGTCTGCAGCTGCGGTCGGGTCATGGCCGGCCGCACCACGACGAGCAGAACCAGTCCACCGAGCCACACGGCCGCGGCGAGGATATGGAGAACGAGCGAGGTGACCGCGGCGGTGTGGCTGGCCTCGGTACCGGCGTGCCCCTGCGTGCCCATCGGGATCAAGGACGCGAGGGCGAGGATCGCCACGAGGAGCGTCGGAATCCACGTCCGTACGGCGAAGGTCAGCACCGTGAGGACGGCACCGGCGATCGTGGTGATCAGCCACGCGGGACCGATCTCGGTCTCGACCAGGAAGCGCCCCAGCTGCTGTCCGAAGACCGCGTCGAGCGTCGGGGTTGCGTTGATGACGTTGAGGAACGTCAAGAATCCGGTGGCCGCGGATGCCACGGTGAAGATCGCCGCGCCGATGGATGCCGTGTCCAGCGCGATCTCGAAGGGCCGCTCGCCCGCCTGCAGCGCGAAGAGGGCGAGCACGAGCGAGCCCACCATGGTCGCCGCGGAGAGGTTCACGGCGAGTGTCGCGAGGGGAAGACCCCAGCGCACGACGGGGCCGGGGTCCGCCAGGAGCGACGGGGCGGCCCCGCCGCCGTAGACGAGGCCCGCGACGACGCAGACCACCGAGACCACGACGAGGATGACGGGTCCGGCCACGCGCAGGGCTCGGGAATTCACCCCCCAAGCCTACGTCGCGTGGGATGACAAGAGGGGGGATGCCGGCTGGCATCCCCCCTCTCGACAGGTCTTTGTCGCTTTACTTGACGGCGGCCTTCAGCTTCGAGCCCGCGGTGACCTTGACGCGCTTGCCGGCGGGGATGGAGATCTCCTCGCCCGTCTGCGGGTTGCGGCCCGTGCGAGCGGAGGTCGCGACCTGCTCGAATGCGATCCAGCCGGGGATCGAGACCTTGCTGCCCTTGGCGACCGCCTCGGAGACGGTGGAGAAGAGGGAGTCGAGCACGCTCGACACGGCGGACTGGCTCTGCCCGGTCGCGCTGGCGATGCTCGCGACGAGCTCGGTCTTGGTGATGGACTTGTCGGCCATGTGGTTGTCCTCCAGGCGACGGTCGTGTCGCCTCTCGTTACTCGGACGAGGAGGAAATTCTCCTCGGTGGTCGGGAGACCGCCTCGACAGTATCAACCGAACCGCGGAATTACGCGGATTTTGACGGATCTCGCCCGCGAAGGGTCGGCGTGTCGCTCTCGAGCGCGAGTGCAGAGACCGGTCGGAGCTCCGGAAGCAGGGAACACCGCGGCCGCGGTGTGCCATCGATCGCGCCGTCTCCCGCTGATCGGGTGAACTCCAGCGGGGAAGGGTCTAGCCGATGGTCGAGCCCCCGCTCGAACGATCGACGGCGCGCGGACCCGCCCGCAACGACGAATCCCCGCCGCATGACGCCGGAGGAGCATCAAATCGATTCGACGAACAAGGCTCTCACCCCGACTTTCAGAGTCGACGAAGTCATTGTCCTCGGCGAGGAACCGGGTGAGCATCGCTGCGCGGAGCGGCGAGGCTCTCGGACCACGTCTCCCTGGCTCGGGGCACCGACGTCCGCGACTCACAACACCAACCGAAGGGTCAAGTAACGATGACGTTCACCCAACCACGAACACCACGCACTCTCGCCGCGTTATGCATCGCGTCAGCGATGCTGCTGGCGGTCCCCGCCGGTACCGTGCTTGCGACCGCTCCCGCCGCCGCCGCGGTCTCTGAGGGCGATCCGAAGATCGAGGAAGCGTTGAAGAATGCGCCCGAACTCAAGGGCGCGACGTTCGACGTGTCTCGCGTCACTCTTGTGCCAGGAGAGATGACGGCGGAGAATGGCACGTTCACGCCCAGCGGGCGGAAGGTCTTCTTCGACCATTCCCTGGCCAACCCCATCAACCCCGAGGATCGGGACCAACCGCCCCTCACCCTCACGAGCGTCTCCCAGTCGTGGACCCACACCGACAAGACGGTCTTCACGAGACAGAACAGCTTCGGTACGTCGTTGACACTGGGCATGACGTCGAAAGCCAAGGTCGAGATCAAGGGCATCTTCAGCTCCGAGTCCGACTTCAAGCGCGAGATCACCGTCAGCTACAACTACACGGACCAGCAGTCGACCTGGACCGAGGACTCCGTCACGGTGACGTCCTCGGCACAGAGCGCCCAGGTGCGACCCGGACACAAGGTGAGGATCCAGCAGTGGGTCGACATCGGTGACTACGAGGCCGACCTCACTTTGCACGCCACGCTTCAGGGCAACGTCGTCATCTATCGCTGTGGCACGTCCGTGTCGGTGCCGATCGGCCGCCTCGCTGCGATGACGCGCGATCCCGGCCAAGGTCCGCTCTTCCCGGGCGCGAAGCCCGACGGCGACGTCCTGCGCCTCACTTCGTCCGTCCACTGGAAGGCCAACCTGGCGTCCTCGGCGCGCACCGAGGTGACCGACTCCGTGCTGCCGGTCGCCACACCTGCCCCGACTGCCCCGTCCCCGACACCGAGTCCTACGACTGCATCCCCGACGGCTTCCCCCACCCCGACGGCTTCTGCCTCCCCCACGGCTGCCCCCCACGCACGGAAAGCGGCACGCGCGGGTGCCTTCGTCCCAACGGCCGTCGGCACATCGGGGAAGCCCCAGCTTCTGCGCGACGTGATCGCGTGCACGACCCCGTCTCAGTTCGTCAACTGGGAGAGCACTCCGCGGGAGGCGCAGCCGCTGACTCCGGGAGCGACCGCTGTGGGGAGCAGGCTCTTCCTGACCGCGGAGAACACCCTCACGTACACCTTCAACTACCGGAACGCCGACAACCGGGTAATCGAAACGAACGTCGCCAGTGTCGTGGGCGGCCAGTCGTACGGAAACGAGTGGACGACGCTCGTGCGCAAGGACGGGCAGGCCTATAGCTGGCATCTTCGCGATAACGACGTCTTCAAGTGGACGGAGGGGAAGTGGCCCAAGGGGACGCGCGCCGTAGGGTTCCACGCGTATCTGACGCCAGCCAAAGACCTGTACTACAAGAACGTGCTCATCGCGCAGAACGTCACCTCCGCGACCGGAGGCCGGATGAACTTCGACGAGACCTGGCTCACTTTCGTCAGCAACGGAGCGGGATACATGTGGTCGGGCGCCTTCTCTCCGCAAGACCTGCCCCCCGGGACCACGCCCTCGGCTAAGCCCACCCTGGAGGATCAGGTTCCTGCGGGAACCAAGGCTGTCGGCGCGCACGCATACCTGTTGCCGGATGGTTCGCTGAAGTATCGCAATTCCGTGATCGCGACGGGCGTGACGTCCGCTCTGGGAGGCACCATGGGTGACTCCTGGCACAGCTGGTTGTCGTACATCTCGAACGGCACGGCGTACACCTACCACCCTTGGCTGTCGTCGCCCCAAACCAACGCCTATTTCCTCCCGAAGGGCACGAAAGTCGTGGGATTGAAGAGTTATCTCAGCCCCAAGGGCAGCCTCTACTCGAACAGCAGAGAGGTCGCGAGGAACGTCACCAGCGCGAACGGAATCGGCGAGTCGGAGGAACTCATCACCTTCACGCGCAAGGCTGACTGACCGGGGCAGAGGTCACCCCGGATCGAAAGACGAAGGGCGGGGGCTCCTCACGGAACCCCCGCCCTTTGCGGTGAATCGGTGCTTACCAGCTCGACTTGGTCACGCCGGGCAGCTCGCCACGGTGCGCCATGTCGCGGAAGCGGACGCGCGAGACGCCGAACTTCGTCAGCACGCCACGGGGGCGGCCGTCGATGACGTCGCGGCTGCGCACGCGCGCGGGCGACGCGTTGCGGGGCAGCTTCTGCAGGCCCACGCGGGCGGCCTCGCGGGCCTCTTCGGTCGCGTTGGGGTCGACCAGGGTCTTCTTCAGCTCGGCGCGCTTCGCGGCGTAGCGCTCGACGACGACCTTGCGCTGCTCGTTGCGCGCGATCTTGCTCTTCTTAGCCATGCTTAGCGCTCCTCTCGGAAGTCGACGTGCTTACGGACCACGGGGTCGTACTTCTTCAGCACGATGCGGTCGGGGTTGTTGCGGCGGTTCTTGCGCGTCACGTAGGTGTACCCCGTGCCGGCGGTCGAACGCAGCTTGATGATCGGACGGACGTCCTGAGCCTTCTTCGCCATTACAGCTTCACGCCCTTCGCCTGCAGGTCACGGACGACGGCTTCGATACCGCGAGCGTCGATGACCTTGATGCCCTTCGCCGAGACGTTGAGCTTGATGTTGCGACCCAGCGACGGAACGAAGTAGGTCTTCTTCTGCACGTTCGGGTCGAAGCGGCGCTTCGTCCGGCGGTGCGAGTGCGAGATGTTGTGACCGAAGCCGGGAACCGCTCCAGTCACCTGGCACACTGCTGCCATGGTGGTGTCTCCTTCTGTACCGTGACACCGGACGGTGCCACCCAAGATCCCTTGTCTGCACCCCCGTCCGGGCACAGCGCGAAGCCGGGATCGGAAGAAGGGGTACGTACTGCGTGCTGGAGTGCGCGCAGACAAGCGATCAGTCTAGCACGTCCGGCGTGTCGCCTTGACGGGCCGCCGCTTCGGCGGCTCCGCGCCCCCAGCGGAACACCGACACGGTCGGGTCGCCCGCGATCCAGAACCGCCACGGGAAGGCATCCGTGCCCGCGATGCCGGCCACGCCCACCCGGGGCCCCGAAGCGATGACGTCGAAGGGCCGCTCCGGCAGCAACAGACGCGCCCGCGCACCCGCACGCTCCGCGCCGGTGACCGCGTCGATCCCGTCGTGCACCGGATGCCGCAAGCCCACCGCATCCCCCAGCCGTCCGGGTCCGCGCGCGAGGTCACGCGGCGCGCGCACGACACCGCCGCGTTCGCGGCGCCGACGTTCCGCGACGTCGGCGCCCTCGATCACCTCGCCGCCACGCAGCAGCACACCGCCCGCGACGCCGTCGGGGCCGCACACGACGTTCACGCACGAGTGGATGCCATGGCTCAGGTACACGTAGAGGTGTCCGGGCTCGCCCCACATCGTCGCGTTGCGCGCGGTCGGTCCGCCGCGCGCGTGCGAGCCGGGATCGGGCCGGTCGCCCGTGCCGAGCCCGTGATACGCCTCCACCTCGCTGATGCGCAGGACGACGCGCTCCCCTCCCACGACCGTTTCCAGATGCGCGCCGAGCAGGAGCGGCGCGACCTCGACCGGCAGGGCGGCGAGATCGTCACGCGTCGCCGGTCGTGTCATCCGGGAGGCACCTGGCACCACGACAGGTCGAAGCCCTGCAGGGCGGCGAGCTCCTGCCCGGTGTCGATCTCGACGAGGTGGGTCTGCAAGCGCCCCGGAAGGGGCAGCTGGTAGCGGTCGAACGGGTTGTCGATCGCCTGCGGGGCGATGAGGACAGCGGCGTAGCGGCCGCTCGGCGACACGCAGGTCTGCAGCACCGTGTCGGTCCCGGGCACTTCGAGGAGCGGGCGCACCGCGCCCTCGGTGTCGACGTGCCCGATCGTGGTGGCCCGATACGCGCCCCCGGCGTCGATGTCAGCGAACGACCGGATCGTGCCGGCGCCCTCGCCGGGCACGGGCGTCGCGCGACCGGCCATGCCGGGTGGGTTCACCGGCTCCTCCAGCGCCTCCTCGGAACCGTCGGTGAGGTTGATCTCGCGGATGCCCTCCAAGCGCTCGACGATCGCGACCGCAGACCCGCGCGCGATGCCGTCGATCGACAGGGCGCTGCCGAGAGGCGCCGCGTTGCCGCCCTCGGCGTCGGTCAACAGCAGACGGGAGTCGAACGTGAGCACGAGCATGCTGTCGGTGTCGGGCACGAAGCGCCAGTCCGCGACGCGCACGTCGCCGCCGTTCAAGCCGACCTCGACCGGTGGTGCATCATCGCCCGCGGACGCCGTGAAGAGCTTGCTCTCGCGTCCGCCCGCGGCGCCCAGGGTGGCATCCGAGAACGTGAAGCCCACGCGCTCACCCCGATCGGCGGACTGCAGGTTCGACACGAATCCCGGCCCGGGAAGGGCGATGTCGCGCGCGTTCTGTCCGTCGAGGTCGGTGACGATGACACGAGCGCGATCGCCCTCGCGCACCGAGACGACGAGGTGGTTGGCGGTGGCGCGGTAGTCCTCGATGTGCTCGTGCGTGAAGACGGGGAGGCCCGCCTCGCCGCGGAGGTCGGTGCGGAAGATGGTGTCGCCGTCCGCGGTGCCGCGCTGCATCAGGAACGCCTGCAGCGGCGGGGTGCGGAAGGTCTCGGTCAACGTGGCGCCGGGGCCGGCGCCCAGCCCGCGCACGTCGCGGACGGTCACGCGGTAGTCGGAGTCGTCGCGCAGCGGCAGCGTGAACCGGATGCCGACGCTGCGCCCCGAGGTGTCGACGGTGAATGGCGTCGCCGGCTCCACCTCGACCTGCGCGGGGTCGACGTCTTCGAGCGACTGCGTGGTGGTGAGGATGACGCGGGCCCCGGATGCCGCGACGGCGGCGTCGGGGTCGACCTGCACGTCCGTGACGCGCGGTCCCTGCGCGACCGAAACGACACCGCCGACGCCCCCGACGAGGAGGAGCACGCCCAGCACCGCCGCGAAGGCGAGGACGAACCCCCGCCCGCGGCGCCGGCGCGCGCGCCCGCGACGGGAATCAGTACTCATACGGGTCCGCCGGCTCGTCGATCGTCGCCACCTGATCGGCGCGCACCTCGAGCGCCCCGTCGCCGGTGGAACGGACCGTTCCGGTCACCGTCACCCACTGCCCCGTCGAGGGAGCTGATCCCGAGGCGGTGATGGGCAGGCGCGCGGTCTGCGCGTCGATCACGCAGTGCGTGATGACCAGGCGCGTGAGGTCGAAGGTCGCGCCGTCCTCCCCCGGGGTGATGAAGCCGGTGAGGGTGACCGGCTTACCGTCGAACGTCTCGGGGTTGGTCGCGTGCGCGAAGATCGCCGACCAGTCGCCGATGCCGAACGTCGAGGTGTCGCCCGAGGCGGCGAGAGTCACGACGTCGGAACCGGCGAACAACGGTGGCGCACCGACGTCGCGCGAGACCGCGAGCTCGGCCGACAGCGAGGCGGGCGGTGTCAGCAGCACCGCAATGACCGCCCCCGAGGCGAGGAGCCCGCCGCTGAACGCCGCGACACCCGCGGGCGTCAGCCGCGGCCGCGCCGCCAGATGGTCGTGGGCGGCGCGATCGTGCGCGTCCCACGCGTCGGCGTGCTCGTGGTCCGCGTGCGCGAAGGCCTCGCGGCGGGCGCGCGCGGGGGCCGGAGCGTGCCCGTGCTCGTGGTCGTGCCCATGGTCGGCCTCGGCGCCCAGGGGCAGCGCGAAGGTCGCGACGGAACCGAGCAGGGCGACGAAGGCCATCCCGACGGCGAACCACGCCGAGTCGGGGTTGATGTACAGGGCGATGCGGCCGGTGAGCCACAGCGCGATCGTGGTGACCGACAGGCAGGCGGTGAGACCGACCCCCAGCCATCGCGTGGCGAGAGCACCCGTTCTAGACAAGGAGGTTCACCACCGTTCCGAGAGCGAAGGCCGCCAGAACGACCACCGCGGTGATTCCCACGAGAACACACGTCGTGAAGGTCGTGCGCAGCAGCGCGTACAGCTTGAGGTCGACGACGGGCCCCACGACGAGGAACGCCACGAGCGAACCCGGCGTGAACGTCGACGCGAACGAGAGCGCGAAGAACGCGTCGACGTTCGAGCACAGCGACACCACCACCGCCAGCAGCATCATCGCCGCGATGGACAGCGCGGGATCGGACCCGATCGCCAGCAGGGCGCTGCGAGGGATGAGCACCTGCACCGCACCCGCGATCAGCGAGCCGATGATGAGAGCCGGCATCACCGACCGGAGCTCGACCACCAACTGCGCGAGCGAACGGCGCCCACGGCCGCCGCGCTCCTGCACGACGATCTCGCACGTCTCGAGGAAACGCTCGGTGAGCAGCTTGTCGGGGTCGGGGTGTCGGCTGTAGAGCCAGCCGATGAGGTTGGCGATGAGGAACCCGCCGATCAGGCGAGCGACCAGGATGCCATCGCTGAAACCGAACGCCGCGTGCGTGCTGATGATCACGATGGGGTTCACGATCGGCGCCGCCACGAGGAACGTCAGGGTGTCGGACACGCCGAACCCCCGCATGAGCAGGCCGCGGGCGAACGGCACGTTCCCGCACTCGCACACCGGGATGAACATGCCGAGCAGGGACAGCACCGCGCGGCGCGCCCACGGGGTGCGTGGCATCCAACGCTCGATCGCGCCGGGCGGCACCCACACCTGCACGATGATCGACAGCAGCACGCCCAACACGACGAACGGAAGCGACTCGATGAGGACGCTCAGGGCGAGGGTGAGACCGTCTTGCGCTCGCATCGGGAGCGGCGCGGGGAAGAACGTCGGCGCGAGCGCGTCGACGAGGAAGAGCCCGGTGATGACGACGACACCCAGGCCGAGCGCGACGAGGGTGCGGGAGACGCCGGACCGCGGGGGTGCCGGCGCGGCGGATCGACTAGTCGTCGCCACGCTCACGAGCGCGCGCCTGCGCGCAGGAGGCGCAGACGCCGAAGATGTCGACCACGTGCTCGGCCTCGGAGAAGCCGTGTTGCGCGGCGGTGCGCTGCGCCCACTCCTCGACCGCGTCGGCCTCGATCTCGACGGCGACGCCGCACGATCGGCAGATCAGGTGGTGGTGGTGGCCGCGCGTCGCGCAGGCGCGGAACAGGTTCTCGCCCTCGGGACTCTGCAGCGAGTCCGCGTCGCCCTGGGCGGCGAGGCCCGCGAGCGCGCGGTAGACGGTGGCGAGGCCGATACCGGTGTTCTCGTCGCGCAGAGTGGCGTGCAGCGACTGCGCGCTGACGAAGCCGCCCGCATCCGCGAGCGCCTCGCGGACGCGCTCGCGCTGCCACGTGTTGCGCTGAACCATGGCTGCGAGTCTAGCGACGCGACCGGTGAATCGGCTGGGGACGCCAGGCTACAGCGCCCTCGTCGTGCGGTCGCGGCGCGCACCGACGACGCGGCACACGAGGTAGATCGCGAACGAGATCGTCGTGATGTACGGGCTCACCGGCAGCGTCCCGGCGACGGCCAGCAGAACACCGCCCACCGCCGAGACGAATCCGAACACCGCCGCGAGCAGCGGTACCGACAGCGGACCGGATGCCACGCGCATCGCCGCCGCCGCCGGGGTGACCAGCAGCGCCATCACGAGGAGCGCGCCGATGATGTGCACCGCCACGGCGACGATGAGCCCGAGCAGCAGCATGAACCCGAGCGACACGGCCGTCGTGGGCACTCCTCGCGCCGCGGCGGACTGGGGGTCGAGGGAGTCGAACCGCAGCGGCCGCCAGATCATCAGCAGCGCCACGAGCACCGCCAGACCGATCACGACGAGCCAGCCCAGCTGTGCGCTCTGTACCGAGACGATCTGCCCCGTGAGGAGACTGAACCGAGTGGCGCTGCGCCCGTTGTAGAGCGACAGGCACAGGATGCCGACACCCAGGCCGAACGGCATGAGCACCCCGATGATGGAGTTGCGGTCGCGGGCGCGGGCTCCGAGCAGACCGATGATCGCCGCCGCGATGAGCGACCCCACGATCGACCCCGAGACGACGTCGACGCCGATGAGGAGGGCCACCGCTGCGCCGGCGAACGAGAGCTCGCTGATGCCGTGTACCGCGAAGGCCATGTCGCGCTGCATGACGAAGACGCCGATGAGACCGCCGACCAAGCCGAGCACAGCGCCGGCGTAGACGGAGTTCTGCACCAGCTCGAGGATCGCGCCGTATTGGCTCACGCCGCCGAATAGCGCGTCGCCGACGTCGGACCAGTTCATGCGCCGTCCTCGTCGTGGTGGTGGTGATGCGCTTCGTCGGCATCCGGTGCCCCCACGACGACCAATCGACCGCCGGCCCGCGTCACGTAGACCGGTGCGCCGTAGAGGGAGGTCAGCGTCTCGGAGGTGAGCACTTCCTCAGGGGTGCCCAGCGTGAAGCGCCCGTGGGCGATGTAGAGAATACGGTCCACGAGCGAGAGCACGGGGTTGATGTCGTGGGTAACCAGCAGCACGGCGGCGTCACGCTCGCGACGGTGCCGATCGATGAGCCGCACGACCGCTTGCTGGTTGGCAAGATCGAGGCTCGTCAGCGGCTCGTCGCACAGCAGCAGACGCGGGTCGTCGGCGAGCGCCTGTCCGACGCGCAGGCGCTGCTGTTCGCCGCCGGACAGGAGCCCCACGGGGCGATCGGCGAACTCCGCGGCCCCGACGGCTTCGAGCAGCTCATCGATGCGGGCCCGGTCCTTCGCGCGCGACAACGGCAGCCCGAATCGGTGGCCGTCGACGCCGAGCCCGACGATGTCACGGCCGCGCAGAGGGGTCTCGCGCGGGAGGGGACGCTGCTGCGGGACGTAGCCGATGCGCCGGTTCCCCGCCCGGCGAACGGGCGCGCCGAGCGCGTCGATCGTTCCGCCGCTGAGCCGCTCGAGTCCGAGGATCGCGCGCAACAGGGTCGTCTTCCCCGAACCGCTGGGGCCGAGGACCGCAACGAGCTCGCCGGGCCCGACCTCGAGGTCGAGCCCGGACCACAGCTCGCGTCCGCCGCGCTCGAGAGCGGCTCCGCGAATACGCAGGGGTGGGGCGTCGCTCACGCCGCGAGGGCGTCCGACAGCGCGGTGATGTTGCTCTGCATCCACGAGACGTAAGTCTCCCCCTCGGGAAGGGTCTCCGTGAACTCCAGCACGGGAATGCTCTTGGCCTTGGCCTCGTCCATGACCTGTGTCGTCTCGGCCCCGCCGGTCTGCGGGTTGACGATCATGACGGCGATCTCGCCCGAGTCGATGAGCTGCAGCGACTCCAGCAGCGTCGCCGGGGGAACGTCCTGGCCCTCCTCGACGGCCTCGCTGAACGCACTCGGTGTCGCGTTGGTGAGACCGGCGGCCTCGACGAGGTAGACGGGCACGGGCTCGGTCACGAACACCTTCGCGCCGGCATCCTTCGCTTCGATCTGACCGAGGGCGTCCTCGAGACCGGCGATCTGCTCGACGAAGGCCTCGGCGTTCGCGGTGAAGTCGGCCGCGTGGTCGGGGGCGAGCTCGCCGAGGTGCTCGGCGATCGCTTCGGCGAGGTGCTCGACGGTGTGCGGGTCGTACCAGACGTGCTCGTTGAAGCCCTCGATGTGGTTGTGCCCATCGCCCTCGGCGTGATCGTGACCGTCCCCCTCGGCGTGGGTCTCGCCTTCGGCGTGGTCGTGAGCGTGGTCATCGGCGCTCTCGCTGGGGGCCGCGGATGCCGACGCCTCGTCGGCATGCGCCTCTTCGTGCGATTCGGCGCCCGGGTAGTCGTGGTTGTACTCCACGGCGGTGAGCACCTCGGCGGTGGACCCGCTCGCCTCGACCAGCGACTCCATGAATGAGTCGTACCCGCCGCCGTTCTCGATGACGAGCTGCGCGTCCTTGAGGGTGAGCTGGTCCTGCGCGCTGGCCTCGTACGAGTGAGGATCCTGCGAGGTCGAGGTGATGATCGACGTGACCTCGACGAAGTCGCCGCCGATCTCCTCCGCGATCGATCCGTACACATTCGTGGATGCCACGACCGACACCGTGTCTGCGGCGCTCTCGGTCGCATTGCCCGCCGTGGGTGCGCCGCCGGCGCAACCGGCGAGGGCGAGCGCGGAGACCGCACCGAGAACGAGGGGAGCGAAAACGCGTCGGGTCATGCCTCCTACGGTAATCGTTATGATAACCGTTCTCAAATCAGTTCCCGGGTACTTGACGTATCCGAGTGCCGCGAGGGATGAACGGGACCTGGATGCCGCCCGCGATCAGCGAGGCAGCGCAGGCCGGGCGACCACGTCGCAGGTCATCCGCGTGGAACGAGCTCGATCCGGATCGCCTCGATCCGTTTGGCCTGTCCCGTCGTTCCCGCCGTCTGCCCGCCGGTCACCCAGTCTCGCCACACGCCATCGACGAAGACGGCGTACCGCACCCGATAGTGGTCCGCGAGCTCGCCCTGGAGCCGCAACTGCACGGCCTCCAGCCGCAACCCGCGCCCCTCGGTACCGGCCACACCCGGCGAGTCCCCCCAGTCGGTCCACCCGATGTCCTGCACGTGGGCACGGAGCCCGAGGGTCCCGTCGTACTCGGAACTGGCGATCGATGCCCGCAACGCCTCCATCTGAGACCCTGCGCCGATGGCGCCGCTGTCCACACCGGACACGACGGGCACCGTCCAGCCGATGGAGGACATGTGCGTGGCGTAGGCGACCGTGCTCCCCGCGACGGGGGCGGCCTTCTTCACGAGGCGTAACTGAACGGCCTCGACGCGGAGTCCCCGGCCAGTGGTGCCGGCGTCGGCACCGCTGGTCACCCACGGCATCCACCCGAGGTTCTGCACGTGAGTTCGGTAGGAGAGCTCGTAGTCCGCCGCGAGCCGTGCCGTCAGCGCGAAGCTGACCGCTTCCAGGCGCAGCCCTCGACCGGTCGTGCCGATCGTGCCGTCGCCCGTTGTCCAGGGCGTCCAGCCGATGTTCTGCACGTGCCCCCGCGACTGGATCTGGCCGGCGGTCGCTCCACCGGCGAGCCCGAGCGACAGCGCCTCGAGCGCGAGTCCCCTGCCGGTGGTTCCGATGAACTGTCCCGACGTCGCGACCGGCTGCCACCCGATCTGCGCCGAATGACCGGCGGAGGTAAGGACCGGCATCTCCGGGGCGTACCGGGAATCGAGGTACGCCACGCGCTGCGCGACCCAGTCGCGGAGGAAAGCCGCCTCTTCGTCCCACGTCGAGGCCACCGGACGCGCTCCAGCGATGATCGACTCTCGCTCGAGAACCCCGCTCCAGCGGTCGAAGTTCGCCCGGGCCGAGGCTTGCAGTGACGCGATGTCGGCGTCGAGGCGTGCGAGCGTCCCCTCGATGGCCGGGCGGAGCTGGGTGGCGTAGATCTGAGCGGCTCTCTGCGCGAACTCCGGGTTACGGAACAGCTCTTGGTACCAGGCCGTGCCGCCGGGACGTAGCGTGCCGGCATTCATCATGTAGTCCTGGGTGGGGTCCGCTCCGAGCGCGGCGGAGTTGTAGAGCCCGAGAGCGATGTCGAAGTCCCACGCCGGTCCGGCGTGGAGGACATCGTTCGGCCCGTCACGCCAGAAGTACACGCTGGATGTCACGGCATCCGGGTTCTCCGAGAACTCGAGGACGAAGTAGTACTGGATGAACGAGTCGACGTCGATCATCGAGCTGATCGTCGACCAATCCGGGTCAGGCGCGTAGAGGGCCGCCTCGAACGCGTCGATGTCATCCTGGGCGCCGCGATACGACGCGGCGAGGTCCGGTGGCAAGGGGGCCGCCACTTTCTGCACGGCGTCCTTCAGGACGAATGTCGTTCCGCTGGTCTTCGTGGTGAAGAAGAACTCCTCGCTCGTGCCGTAGCTGTTGTCGAGCTCGAGGAGGAGACCGCCCGGACTTGTGAGGTCCAATCGGTTCTTCTTGACCTCGACCTTCTCCGTCAGAAGGTAGGTGCCGAGCGATTCACCGTTGATCGTCAGCTCGACGGAACGAGCGTCCGGCGAACCCGCCATTCCGAACTGCGCGGCGAGGTCGAGGGTGGTCTTGTTCCGCAATAGAGACGGGTCAGCGTGATTTGCGAGCAGGATCCACGTCTTCGCCTTCGGCAGGCCGAGCACAGACGTCGATGTGTCGAATTTGATCTGGTACGGCTTCTTTTCCAGCAGCCAGGTGAAGTTCCCACGGCCCTTGATCTCTTCGAGAGATGCGTTCGTCAGGTTGTTGGCCGGAGTGACGGCATCGGTCAGAGTGAGGACGGGATGGGCTTCTGTCATCGGGTCGGCGGGGATCGCCTTCTTCGACGCGTTCAGCTGAGCCAGTGTGTATCCCGTCGGCAGCGAGATGTCGAGGCGCGGGATTGTGCCGGTCGGGATCGCTCGGGCAGCGACGTCCGAGGGAGTCCGCTGATCTTGGGAAGCATCGACATCGGGGGCCAGGGACGGATCGAGCCCGTCACGCCCGGACGCGCCGGTCTCACTTCCGGCCTCGTCTCCACCGGCCGGAGGTGTCGGCGCGTCGACCGCGGGCGTCGGCCCATTCAGGTGAGGCGTCGGTGTGTCGCCCGGGACCACGGTCGCCCCCGGAGATGGAGAGGAATCGGGGGGCGGCGTCGCGAGCGCGGTGGCCGCGTTCGCATTTCCCATCACCAGGGAAAGACCGAGGACCATGCAAAGCACGGCGTACCGGAAATTTGACGTCGTCGGCGTTTGCACCGGGTGAGGCTAACACGCTCCCCAGCGAAGTCGAGAAAGCCGAAGTGCATTCGTACCGGCACACCAATGCGTCACGAGAACCCGCGACAAATCAGCCGAGATGAATTGCTGGGCTCATTTCTACCGTTCGGCCTTACGTACGACAGCGGCGCCACCCCGAAGGGTGACGCCGCTGCAGTCGTCAAGCGATCAGCGCAGGATGCCGCCGAGGTCGAGCGCGCCGTCGACGGTGTCCTCGACACCCGACGTCACGTCGCCCACGACATCGTCAACGGAGCCGGAGATGTCTTCCACGGCGCCCGAGACATCGCCGACCGAGGCGCCGTTGTCACCGGTGGAGATGTCGGCATCGCCTGTCGACACGTCCGCGTCACCCGTCGAGACGTCCGACTCGTTGCCCGAGCCGACCGGGGCCTCGATGGGCGCGGTCACCTCGTTGCCGGAGCCGAGGTCGTTGCCCGAACCGATCGGGGCGGTGGTGTCGTTGCCGGACCCGACGGGGGCCGTCGTGTCGTTGCCGGAGACGACCGGCGTCTGGTTGCCCGACGCGACGTCCCCGTTGAGGGAGTCGCTGACGAGCGGACCCTGCACCAGCGGGCCGAAGTTCGCGATGTCACCGACCGCGGTCTCGGGGCTGGCGGTGAAGTCACCGCTCTCGATGAGGCCGCTCACCCAGGTGTAGAACGGGTCGGACGCGTCGACGAACTGCGTCGCGGTCGTCGAGGCATCCGTCGAGGTGACGGTGTCGTCGGCCGATGCCGGCAGCGCCAGTCCGGCGACGGCGAGAGCCGCGGCTCCCGTGCCGGCCGCAGCGATCATGCCGATTCGGGTCTTCGTGTTGTACGTACGCATCAGGTTTCCCTTTCCGTTTCCGTATACGGCGTTCCCGCCGCACGAGGGGTCATCCGAAGGGAAGTCGAAACCGGATGGGTCGGATGTCGGGAGAACGCCATCGGGCGACGCTTCGCGGACGGCGCGATCCGCGTCACGACGGCGATCGCGGGGAACCCTGGCAGAAACCTGGCAATGCCCGATCCGAGGGCATCGCCGCACGCCCGGGCGGCTCAGTCGAGCAGCAGCGCCGGCTCTTCCAGAACGGATGCCACGTCGGCGATGAACCGCGAGATGCCGTCGCCGTCGACCACACGGTGATCGAACGAGCCCGACACGGTGGTGACCCACCGTGGCCGCACCTCGCCGTCGACCACCCACGGCTTCTGCCGGATGGCCCCCAGCGCGATGATGCCGGCCTCGCCCGGGTTGATGATCGGGGTGCCGGCATCCACTCCGAACACGCCGATGTTGGTGATCGTGAACGTGCCGCCGGTCTGATCGGCGGGGCTCGTTTTGCCCTCGCGCGCCGTGAGCGTCAGATTCTCGAGCGCCTTGGCGAGTTCGCGGGTGTTCATGGCCTGCGCGTCCTTGATGTTCGGCACGAGCAGGCCTCGTGGGGTGGCCGCGGCGATGCCGAGGTTGACGTAGTGACGCACGCGGATCTGGGCGCCGTCCTCGGTGTCGACCCAGGCGGCGTTGATCATCGGCGTGCGGCGCAGGGCCCACATCACGGCGCGCGCCATGATGAGCAGCGGCGAGATCTTCACGTCGGCGAAGTCGGGCGAGGCCTTGAGGCGCTTGACGAGTTCCATCGTGCGCGACGCGTCGACGTCGACCCACACCGACACGTGCGGGGCCGAGTAGGCGCTCGAGGTCATGGCGTTCGCCGTGGCCTTGCGGACGCCGCGGACGGGAATGGACTCCTCGCGCGCGTCGTCGACCGGGGCCGCGGGGGCGGGCGCCGGGACGGGGATGGTCTCCTCGCGCACCGCGCCCCACTCGGGCGTCTCGATGTTGCGGAATACGCTGGCCTGCTCGGCGTGCTTCACGACGTCGTCGCGGGTGACCTCGCCCGCGGGACCGCTGGGGGTGACCGCCGAAAGGTCGACGCCGAGGTCGCGCGCGAGCTTGCGGATCGGGGGCTTGGCGACGACCCCCACGGATGCCTTGACGGGACGCTCCGCGGGCTTCCGCCGCCGCGACGACACGGCGCCGCCCGTGCCGTAGCCGACGAGCACCGCTCCGCCGGGGTCGGTGGGTTCGGGAACCGTGGTCGGCTGGGCGGGCGCGGGAGGCGCGGCATCCGTCGATCCGATCGTGATGATCGGGGCACCGACCTCGACCGTGGCTCCCTCGACGGCGAGCAGTTCGCCGACCGTGCCCGCGTAGGGCGAGGGCAGTTCGACGAGCGACTTGGCGGTCTCAATCTCGACGATCACGTCGTTGACGGCGACGGTGTCACCGGGCGCGACGCGCCACTGGACGATCTCGGCCTCGGTGAGTCCTTCACCGACGTCGGGGAGGACGAAGGTCTGCTCGGTCACGGTGTGTCCTTTGCTCGCGAGACTTCATAGGGCCGACGAGACAGCGGCGGAATGTCGCGGTCTCGCCGGTGCGATGAAGTCTCGCGGTTCATGGCGGGGAGAGGAAGAGCGGTCAGTAGGCCAGCGAGCGATCGACGGCCTCGAGGATGCGGTCGGCGTCGGGCAGGTACGTGCCCTCGAGCTTTGCGGGAGGGAACGGCACGTCGAAGCCCGACACGCGCAGCACCGGCGCCTCGAGCGCGAAGAACGCCCGCTCCATGACGGTCGCGGCGATCTCGGAGCCGAGCGAGGTGAAGCCCGGCGCCTCCTGCGCGTAGACCATGCGACCGGTGCGGCGCACCGAGTCCAGGAGGGGGCCGTAGTCGACGGGAGACAGCGAGCGCAGGTCGATGACCTCGCAGCTCGTGCCCTCGCTCTCGGCGAGCGCCGCGGCCTGCAGCAGCGTGGTCACCATCGCGCCGTGCCCCACGAGCGTGACGTCGGTGCCGCGGCGGACGACGCGGCTCGCGTGGAGCGGCAGCGCGGGAGCCTCGGTGTCGACCTCGCCCTTCTGCCAGTACTTGGCCTTGGGCTCGAGGAAGATCACCGGGTCGGGCGAGTCGATCGCCTGCTGGATCATCCAGTACGCGTCGTTCGCGGTCGAGGGGCTGACGACCCGCAGGCCCGGCGTGTGCGTGAAGTACGCCTCGGGGCTCTCCTGGTGGTGCTCGACCGCGCCGATGTGCCCGCCGTACGGGATGCGGATGACGACGGGCATGCGCACCGCACCCTCGTGGCGGTTCGTGAGCTTGGCGAGCTGCGTCGTGATCTGGTCGAACGCGGGGAAGACGAACCCGTCGAACTGGATCTCGAGCACGGGCCGGAACCCGCCCATCGCGAGGCCGATCGCGGTGCCCACGATGCCCGATTCGGCCAGTGGGGAGTCGATGACGCGGCGCGGTCCGAAGTCCTTCTGCAGCCCCTCGGTCACGCGGAACACGCCGCCGAGCGGACCGATGTCCTCGCCCATGAGGAGGACGCGGTCGTTCGTCTCGAGCGCGCGGCGGAGGCCGGCGTTGAGGGCGCGGCTGATCGGCAGGTTCTCGGTCACTGCGCTCCCCCTTCCATCGACGCCTCGTAGTCGTCGAGCCAGCGCTGCTCCTCCTGCACGAGGGCGTGCACCTCGGAGTAGACGCTCTCGAACATGTGGGCGCGGGGGATCGTGCCGAGCTCGTTCGTGCGCACGCGCACCTCGTCGGCGAGCGCCCGGCCCTCGGCATCCGCGTCTTCGAAGAACTGCTGCGACGCGCCGCGGCCCTCGAGGTAAGCCCGCATGCGGGCGATGGGGTCGCGCCCGGCCCAGGCCTCTTCTTCGGCGGAGGTGCGGTACTTCGTCGGGTCGTCGCTGGTGGTGTGCGCACCGCGGCGGTACGTCATCGCCTCGATCGCGCGGGGGCCGGAACCGGCGCGGGCCTCATCGAGCGCGAGCTTGGACACGGCGTAGCTGGCGAGCACGTCGTTGCCGTCGACCTGGACGGACGGGATGCCGTACCCCGCCGCGCGCTTGTACAGCGGCGTGCGCGACTGGGTGGCGACGGGGACCGAGATCGCCCACTGGTTGTTCTGCAGGAAGAACACCTCGGGCGCCTGGAAGCTCGCGGCGAACACCATGGCCTCGTGCACGTCGCCCTGGCTGGAGGCGCCGTCGCCGTAGTAGACGATGACGGCTTCGTCGCGCTCGGGGTCGCCGGTGCCGCACTTGCCGTCGAACACCAGGCCCATGCCGAGGCCCGTGGCGTGCAGTGTCTGAGCGCCGAGCACGAGCGTGTAGATGTGGGTGTTGCCGTTCTTGGGGTCGGTCGGGTCCCATCCGCCGTGCGTGAGCCCGCGCATGAGCCGGATGATGTCGAGCGGGTCGACGCCGCGGATGCGGGTCACCACGTGCTCGCGGTACGACGGGAAGATGTGGTCCTGCGGACGAGCGGCGCGCGCCGAGCCGACCTGCGCGGCCTCCTGCCCGAAGGACGGCGGCCAGAGGGCCAGCTGCCCCTGGCGCTGGAGGTTCGTCGCCTGGACGTCGAACGCGCGGATCGAGACCATGTCGCGGTAGAACGTCTCGAGTTCGGCGTCGGTGAGGGCGTCGATCAGGGGCAGATAGCGCTCGGCCTCAGGAGTGGGCGCGAGGGTGCCGTCCGCCGCCAGAACGCGCACGAGAGCCGGGTCGTCGAGCGGGGTCATGTACCCACGCTAATGGGCGCGTCATGCCCCGCACCGCATGAGGTGCACAACGGATGCCACGATCCGGCGTGGGTTGTCCACAAGCCGCCCGCGTCACTCGCCGCCGAGGGGGGTGTACCGCAGTGCGGTCACGCGCACCGCCGTCGCCCCGAGGGCCCGGACGCCGATCGTGCGGCCGGTGAAGCCGCCGGCGACCTCGGTCGAGAGGTACCGGCCGTCGAGCGCGGCGATCCACCTGTCGCCGTCCGCGTCGACCAGACCGAACCGGAGGTCGTCGGGGCCGTCGTGGGTGGCATCCACCGCCTCGACGACGAGGGTCACGACCGCGCCGGTTGCGGGGGCGGAACCGGCGGATGCCTCGAGCGGACCGATGCGGGCCCGGACCTCGGCCGCGCCACCGTCGAGCGTGATCTCGTACCAGTGGCGCTCATCGAGCCGGACGCGCAGGGCCACAGCGGCTGAGGCATACACGCGCGCCTCGAACCGCCACCGCAGATCGCGCACGCGCACCGCGAGCTCGTGCGATCCGAGGGCGACACCGCCGGCGGGATGCGCGTCGGGGAGCGCCCCATCGGGCGACACGTAGCGCGGGTGCAGCCCTGGCGAGGAGAAGTCGTCGACGAACGCCGTGTCGGCACGATCGGGCAGCACGTCGTCGGTGTGCACGACGGGCCAGTCGTCGACCCAGGCGATGCGGGCGAGGAACGTCTCGCGCCCGGCGACGTGAAAGCCCGGGGTGAATCCGCGCGGCCGCACACCGAGGTACACCATCGCCCACTCGCCGTCGGGGCGCGCGACGAGGTCGGCGTGGCCGGTGTTCTGCACGGGGAAACCGGTGCTGCGGCGGCTGAAGATCGGGTTCGCGGGGGTGGGCTCGAACGGGCCGTCGATCGCCCGGGACCGCGCGACGCACACCGCGTGTCCGCGTTCGGTGCCGCCCTCGGCGGTGAGCAGGTACCACCAGTCTCCGCGCCGGTACAGGTGCGGGCCCTCGGGGTGGGCGAGGCCGGAGCCCTGCCAGATCACGCGCGGCTTCTCGATCAGGAGGCCGCGCTCCAGGTCCACGCGTGCTTGCGCGATGACCGGCAGCGACCCGTCCGCGGGTCGCAGCGCCTCATCGAGCGCGCAGTACGTGAGGTAGCAGGTGCCGTCGTCGTCCCACGCGAGGTCGGGGTCGATACCGCCGAGGCCCGGGAACACGATCGGATCCGACCACGGCCCCGCCGGGTCGGTCGCCGTGACGACGAACTGCTCTCCCCCGCGGTCGACGTTCGTCCCGACGACGAAGAACGTGCCGTCGCGGTGGCGGATCGTGGGCGCGTAGATGCCGCGCGAGGCCTCCGACACCCCGGCCGGGAACTGGCTCTCGCGCGTGAGCACGTTGCCGAGTTGCGTCCACTCGCGCAGGTCGCGGCTGTGCCAGATCGGGATGCCGGGCGCGTACTCGAACGACGAGTTCACGAGGTAGTAGTCCTCGCCCACCCGGCACACCGAGGGGTCGGGGAAGAAGCCGGGGATGATCGGCGTCGTCGCGGCATCCCGGATGCCGGTCCCCGGCGGCATCGTCACGGCTGCGGCGCGACCGCGGCGGCGACGTCGACGATCCGGTCGATCGACTCCTCCTCGCCGATCGAGATGCGGATGCCGTCGCCCGCGAAGGGACGCACGATGAGTCCTGCCTCCTCGAACGCCGCCGCGACATCGAGCGCGCGGTCGCCCGCGGGGAGCCACACGAAATTGCCCTGGGCGTCGGGGACGTCCCAGCCGGTCTCGCGCAGGCGCGCGACAAGGGCGTCGCGCCGCTCGGCGAGGACGGCGACGCGGTGCAGCAGCTCGCTCTCGGCGGCCAGGCTCGCCAGCGCCGCCTCTTCCGCCGCCGCCGTGACCGCGAGCGGGATCGCCGTGCTGCGGGCGGCGTCGAGCACGCGCGTGTGGCCGATCGCGTAGCCGACGCGCAGGCCCGCGAGGCCGTACGCCTTGGAGAACGTGCGGAGCATGACGACATTGGGGCGCGCGAGCAGCGTGCGAGCGCGGTGGCCCTCGACGGCATCCGGATCGGTCACGAACTCGGCGTACGCCTCGTCGAGCACGATGAGCACGTCCGCGGGCACCTCCTCGACGAATGCGGTGAACTCGTCGAAACCGACCGTCGGCCCCGTGGGATTGTTGGGGCTGCACACGATGACCAGGCGCGTGCGGTCGGTGATCGCCGCCGCCATCGCGGGGAGGTCGTGACGCGCGTCGGCGGTCAAGGGCACCTGCACGCTCGTCGCCCCGGACACCGCGACGAGCGAGGGGTATGCCTCGAACGAGCGCCATGCGTACACGACCTCGTCGCCCGGGCCGGCCGTGGCCAGCAGCAGTTGCGCGAGCAGGGACACACTCCCGGCACCGATGTGGATGTCATCCGCCGACACCCCGTAGCGGGCACCGAGGCGTTCGCGCAGGCGTGTGGCGGTGGCATCCGGGTACCGGTTGATCGCCGTCGTCGCACGCACCGCGTCGAGCACCCCGGGCAGCGGATCGAACGGGTTCTCGTTGCTCGACAGCTTGAACGCGTCCGCGCTCGCCTGGCGCCCCTGCCGATAGGCGGGGAGGGCGGCGATCTCGGGGCGGATACGGGGGAGGACCGGCTCTTCGCTCACGAGCCGAGCCTAACCGCGTGGGCCTCGCGCGCGTCAGACCCGGCGTGCCACGATGGGGGCATGCGCTTCGTCGTCCGCGTGGCCGTCAACGCCTTCGCCATCTGGATCGTCACGCTGCTCCCGGCCCTGCAGGTGACGCTCATCCCCTTCGCCCCCGGCGAAGGACTGCAGGTGGCGCTCACGCTGCTGCTGGTGGGGCTCATCTTCGCCCTCGTCAACACCATCGTCGGCACGGTCGTGAAGATCGTTGCCATCCCGCTCTACATCCTGACCCTCGGCCTCATCTCGCTCGTGATCAACGGCTTCCTGCTGTGGCTGACGGGGGTCATCACGGCGAACTGGGATTGGGGCCTGCGCACGGGCGAGTTCTGGCTCACGGTCGTCGCGGCGCTGCTGATCGGCATCATCAACGCCGTCCTCGGCGGCCTGCTCCGCCCTCGCCGCGACGAGCGCTCACGTCGCTGATGCGCGAAACGGTCGTCCCCGCCATGATGGAGGGATGACCGCGAGTGCCGACGCGCCCTTCCGCGTCGTCTTCGTCTGCAGCGGCAACATCTGCCGGTCGCCGATGGCCGACGTCGTGTTCCGTCGTATGGCCGATCACGCGGGGCTCGGCTCACGCGTCGTCTCGACGTCGGCCGGCACCGGCGACTGGCACGTCGGCGAGCGCGCCGATCACCGCACCCTCGCGGCGCTCGAGCGTCTGGGGTACGACGGCGCCGCGCATCGCGCGCGGCAGTTCACGTTCGCAGACTTCGCGCACAACGATCTCGTCGTCGCCCTCGACCGCAGCCACGAGCGCGTGCTGCGCGGATGGGCCCGGCACGACGACGACGCCGACAAGATCGCGCTGCTGCTGTCGTTCCTCCCGGATGCCGAGACCCTCGACGTCCCCGACCCGTACTACGCCGGTCCCCCGATGTTCGACGAGGTGCTCGGTATGATCGAACGCGCCAGCCGAGCCCTGTTCCGGCAGCTCGAGCCCGCCATTCGTTCCGCGGGCTGACATCTTCGCGCGACCCCCGGGAGATCCGTGTCCGCTCTGCCCCCGCAGCCCCTCAGCCCGCTCGACGGACGCTACTTCGCCACCGTCTCGGAGCTCGGCGACTACCTGTCGGAGGCGGGCCTGAACCGCGCCCGCGTCGAGGTGGAGGTCGAGTGGCTGCTGGCCCTCACCGACCGATCGTTGTTCGGCACCTCGCCGGTCGGCGACGCCGACCGCGCGCGGCTGCGGGCGCTGTACGAGGACTTCGGTGCCGACGAGATCGCCTGGCTCAAAGAGAAAGAGGCGGTCACCCGCCACGACGTCAAGGCGATCGAGTACCTCGTGCGCGACCGGCTCGACAGCCTCGGCCTCACCGCCCTGGCCGAGCTCACGCACTTCGCCTGCACGAGCGAAGACATCAACTCCACCGCCTACGCCCTCACCGTGCAGCGCGCGGTGCAGCGCGTGTGGCTGCCGAAGCTCCGCGCCGTCACGGCGGCCCTCGCCGAACTCGCCCTGCAGCACCGGGATGCCGCGATGCTCTCGCGCACGCACGGCCAGCCCGCAACGCCCACCACGATGGGCAAGGAGATCGGCGTCTTCGCGTGGCGCCTGGAGCGCGTCATCCGTCAGCTGGATGCCGGCGAGTACCTCGCGAAGTTCTCCGGCGCCACCGGCACGTGGTCGGCGCACGTCTCCGCCGAGCCCGACGTGGACTGGCCCGCGCTCACGCGCTCGTTCATCGAGTCGCTGGGGCTGGGCTTCAACCCCGTGACGACGCAGATCGAGTCGCACGATTGGCAGGTCGAGCTGTACGACCGGGCGCGGCACGCGGGGGGCATCCTGCACAACCTCGCGACCGACGTCTGGACCTACATCTCGCTCGGGTACTTCACCCAGATCCCGGTCGCCGGGGCCACGGGCTCGTCGACGATGCCGCACAAGATCAACCCGATCCGCTTCGAGAACGCCGAAGCGAACCTGGAGATCTCGGGCGGATTGTTCGCGACCCTGGCATCCACCCTCGTCACCAGCCGCCTGCAGCGCGACCTCACCGATTCCACGACGCAGCGCAACATCGGCGTCGCCTTCGGCCACTCGCTGCTCGCGCTCGACAACCTGCAGCGTGGCCTCACCGAGATCTCGCTCGCCGAAGACGTGCTGCGAGCCGACCTCGACGCCAACTGGGAAGTGCTCGCCGAGGCCATCCAGACTGTGGTGCGCGCCGAGATCGCCGCGGGGCGCTCGCAGATCACCGACCCGTATGCGCTGCTGAAGGACCTCACGCGCGGCCGTCGTGTCGGCGGTCCCGAGCTCGCGGAATTCGTCCGCGGCCTCGACATCGGCAACGCTGCGAAGGAACGCCTGCTCGCCCTCACCCCCGCGACGTACGCCGGCCTCGCCTCTCGCGTCGTCGACGCGCTATAACCCCGGCCATAAACGCGATTCGCCACCAGAAACACGGGGGCACCGCGTTTCTGGGCGGGAATCGCGTTTATCGCGACGAACCGCGGTGGGTGTCCCGGGAGAATGGATGCCGTGCGCGCGATGATCATGGACGCCCTGGCCCATCCTCTCGAGGTGCGCGAGGTGCCGGAGCCGACGGCTCCGGCGGGTGGTGTCGTCGTCGAGGTGCACGCGACGGGGCTGTGCAAGAGCGACTGGCACGCGTGGGTCGGACATGACGACGTCGCCCTCCCCCACGTCCCCGGGCACGAGCTCGCCGGTGTCATCGCCGAGGTCGGGGCGGGCGTGGGCGGGTGGAGCGTCGGCGATCGCGTCACCGTCCCGTTCGTGATGGGCTGCGGTGCGTGCGAATGGTGCCGCAGCGGGAACGCGCAGGTGTGCCCGCGCCAGGAGCAGCCGGGCTTCACGCAGTGGGGCTCGTTCGCCGAACGCGTCGTGGTGCGCGCGGCCGACACCAACCTCGTCGCCATCCCCGACGGCGTCTCGTTCGAGGCGGCGGCGGCCCTCGGATGCCGCTTCGCCACCGCCTATCGCGCCCTCACCGGCCGCGCACGCGTGCGTGCCGGCGAGTGGGTCACCGTGGTGGGGGCCGGGGGCGTGGGGTTGAGCGTCGTCATGATCGCGGTCGCCCTGGGCGCTCGCGTGATCGCCGTCGACCGGACGCCCGCGGCGCTCGAGGTGGCGCAGCGTCTGGGCGCGGAGCACACGTTGCTCGCCGATGGTCGAGACGTCCCGTCGGCCGTCGCCGATATGACCGGAGGCGGCAGTCACGTGTCGATCGACGCCGTCGGCAGCGCGCAGACCGCGCGCGACGCCGTGCTCAGCCTGCGTCGCCGCGGCCGGCACGTGCAGATCGGGCTGCTCCCCACCGCGGACGGGCAGACGCCGATGCCGATGGCGCGCGTGATCGCGTGGGAGCTCGACCTCCTCGGCAGCCACGGCATGGCCGCGGCCGACTACCCCGAGATGCTCGACCTCATCGCAGCGGGGACGCTCCGGCCGCAGGACCTCATCGAGCGCGTCGTCGGTCTCGGGGAGGCCGCGACGATGCTGCCGGCGATGGACACCGCCGCGCCGGCGGGCATGACGATGATCGACCCGCGACGGGTCTGAGCGGCGCGGCGACGTCAGGCGCGCGGAGCCTCGGTGTCGTCGGCGGGACGCGTGTCGCCGTCGGCATCCGCATTCTCGTCGTCGGACGGGACGAGCAGGGGGCGATCGACCTGCTTCGCGACCTGCGACGGGTCGACCGCGAGCAGCAGCAGCGCGACGCTGACGAGGACGACGATGAACGTCACGCCCGCGGCGATCGCTCCGACCACGAGAGCGCGCTGGATCTCTTCGGCCGGGCGGGCCTGGAAGGCGCCCATCGTGGTGAGGGTGACGACACCGGCGAACACCGCGGCGATGAAGGCGAGGCCGAGCAGTTGCACCGGCTTCATGAGGTCACGGCGGGTGGGCTTGTCGGTCATGATGCGGCCTCCTCGGCGGGTACGGCCGGAACCGGCTCCGGGCGGCGCGGCGAGAACCCGGCGATCGCCAGGTAGACGGCGATGATCGCCGCGTAGCCGCCGAAGATGCCGACGGCGATGGTGATTCCCGTGAGGGTGAAGGTGCCGGCGCCCTCGATGGTGTAGTCGTACGAGAAGGCCGGGCTGGTGGCGAGCAACCCGATCACGAGAGCGAGCGTGAGGATGCCGACGGTCACACCGTCGCGAGCGACGGACGCCGACCGGCCCGCACGACGGTCACGCACGGCCCCGACGATCTCGATCACGCCCGACACGGCCGCCCACACGATGACGAGAACGAAGAAGAATGTCGTGGTGCGCCACGCGCCGACGCTCGCGGCGAGACCGGCCACCCCCGTCACGACCGCCAGAAGTACCGGCGTCACGCGCTGCCCACGGGGAAAGACCAGCCACGCCGCGACGACGAAGACGAGGGCCGTCGACAGAGCGAAACCGCTGAACACGCTGCCCCCGACGGCGGCGGAGTGATCCGGCGAGAACGTGACCATGACGGCGGCGAGCGCAGCGAAGAGCGCGCGCGCCAGCTGGACGTGGCGCACGTCGAGGGAGCGCACAGAAGCAGGAGTGGTCACGGAGGGTCCCGGTGAGGCGGAGTCGATGGCATCAAGTCTATTCCCCGGCGGCTGGACGGCCTCCGAGTGCACCGACGTCGAGACATCGCCCGGGCCCACGCGTCCGGGCGGGCCCCGGCGAGCGGACGGCCGTTCACGTCCGCCGGGAACGGCTCCGGGCCGGGGGGTATCTGGGAGCGTCCCCCGACCCGGAGGTCTCAAGCGACCGGCTCGCGCGTGCGACGCCGGGCGCGGGTCTGCGGGATCTCGGGCTCAGGCTGCGCGGCCGCCTCGGCGTCGGTCACCGCCGGGCGGCGGGGCCACCAGAACCGGTCGCCCGCGATGAACGCCATGGCGGGGACGATCACGGTGCGCACGAGGAGGGTGTCGATGAGCACACCGATGCACACGATGATGCCGATCTGCGTCAGCGTGATTAGCGGCAGCACCCCGAGGACCGCGAAGACCGCCGCGAGCAGGATGCCGGCGCTGGTGATGACGGCGCCGGTCGCGGCGAGAGCCCGGATCATCCCGCGGGTCGTGCCGAGCGTGCGCGCCTCCTCCTGCG
Organism: Microbacterium mcarthurae; assembly: GCF_046064585.1. Lineage (NCBI taxonomy): Bacteria > Bacillati > Actinomycetota > Actinomycetes > Micrococcales > Microbacteriaceae > Microbacterium > Microbacterium mcarthurae. The sequence continues at coordinate 384,135 of NZ_JAROCE010000002.1, forward strand.
CGCGGGTCACGAGGAAGATGCTGTAGTCCACGCCCAGGGCGACGAGGAACAGGAAGCTGAACAGCAGCACGTTCGTATCGATCGCGGGGAACGCGAACAACGGCGTCTGGAACAGCCACCACGCGGCGCCGACCGCCGAGAAGAAGCTCGCGACCACGGCGAGCAGCAGCAGCACGGGTGCGAGGAGGGCCCGCAGCAGGATCACGAGCACGATCAGCACCAGGACGAGGATGAGCGGGATGATGAGCGCCTGGTCCCGCTCCTGCGCCCCGGCGACGTCGAGGGCGCGCGCGTCGAGTCCGCCCACGAGCGCCTCTCCCGACCCGATGCCGTCGAAGTCGGCCCGCATCCGCTCGATCGCGGCGAACGCTTCCGGCGTCTCGGCGGAGGCGTTGAGCGTGACGTCGATGCGTGCCCAGTCGGTCGTCTCCTCCACGAGGCGGGCCGAGTCCACCCCGTCGATCGCGGTGGCCGCCTCGACGACGGCGGCGGCGTCGGCGACGGGCGCCATCACGGTCGCGGGCGAGGTGGCGCCCGCGGAGAACGCCTCGGCGAGCACCTCCTGCCCGCGCACGGCATCCGGCTTCTGCAGGAACCGGTCGTTCTGCGACAGGCCCGTCTGCACGAAGAACAGGCCGCTCGCGAGCGCGCCGAGCACGACCGCCCCGCTGATGGCCACGATGATCGGTCGGCGCGACACGGCGCGACCGAGTCGGCCCCACGGGCTGCGCGCGATGGCATCCGGAGAACCGAACCGCGGAATGTAGGGCCAGAACAGACCGCGACCGAACAGGACGAGCGCCGCAGGAAGGACCAGGAGCGCGAACGCCATGGCGACGACGATGCCGATGGCGCACGCGAGACCGAGCGCACGGTTGCCCGACAGCTCACCCAGCAGAAGGGTGGCCAGCGCCAGGGCGACGGTCGAGCCGCTCGCGATGATCGCCGGCCCCGACCCCCGCACGGCGCGACGCATGGCTTCGCGGCGATCCTCGGCGAGGCGCAGTTCGTCGCGGTATCTCGCGATGAGCAGCAGCGCGTAGTTCGTGCCCGCACCGAAGACGAGCACGGACAGGATGCCGGTGACCGAGGCATCCAGCTGGACGCCCGCGAGGGCGGCGATGCGGCGCGCCACGATGCCGGCCGACGCGTCGGCCACGCCGATGACCACGAGCGGAACCAGCCACAGCCAGGGGCTGCGGTAGGTGATGAGCAGGAGCACCGCCACGACGATCACGGTCGTCAGCAGCAGGGTGAAGTCGGCTCCGTCGAACACGGCGGCGATGTCGACCTCGAAGCCCTCGGGGCCGGTGAGGTAGGTGTCGACCCCGGTGAGACCGTCGGCGGCCAGCGTGCGGATCTCGTCGGCGCGCTCGCTCTGGGCCTCGACGTCCTCTTCCGGGGCGAGGGGGACGACCAGCAGCGCGACCGTGCCGTCCTCCGACACCTGGGGCGGCGGGATGAACCCGTCGGGGGTGAGGTCGACGAGGTCGCCGAACGCCTTCTGCTGGATGGCGCCCACCGTGTCCGGCGGGAGCGCCTCGCCGTCGTCCGACGCGAAGACGAGCAGGGCGGAGGTCGTGTCGGCATCCGGGAAGCTCTCGAGGATCTTCTCGACCTGCACGGACTCGGCCGAATCGGGCAGTCCCGAGTCCGGCGCCGTCTCGGACTCGGCGCCCGACCCGAGCGTGAACAGGGCGGCCACGCCCGCGAAGGCCACGACGAGGACGATCCACGAGGTGCGGGCCGAAGTGAGGAAGCGCAGGAAGCCGTTCATCGCCGTCTTTCGCTAGATTCTGAAGTATCTCGAAAATCGAGATACGAGAAAGGTAGCCCAAAACGGACATAGGATGCCAGTCATGGAAGCGCCGGAATCTTCCACTCCTCCCTCCGTTGCCGGTGTCCCTCCCGTGCGACCCGCGACGGCGCTGGTGCGCGCCCTGTTCACCGCCGGCGCCGAGTTCGAGAAGGCGCTGCAGCGCGACCTCTCGGTCAATCCCACGGGGCTCGATGCCATGGGCCACCTGGTGATGTCGGGACCGCTCTCCCCCGGGGAGCTGTCGCGTCGCCTCGACCTCACCACCGCCGCCACGACGGCGGCGATCGATCGCCTCGTCGCGCTGGGGCACGTGACGCGGGCTCCCCACCCCACGGATCGGCGCAGCCTGCTCGTCGTCCCGACGGAGTCCTCGGTCCAGCGCGCCATGGGTCACCTCGCCCCGATGATCGCGGGCGTGGATGCCGTCCTCGACGACTTCACCGACGAGGAACAGGACGTGATCGCCCGCTACCTCGAACGCGTCGTCGCGTCGTACGCCCCGCGGCCCGCTCCGGCGGAGGCCTGAGGCCGACTCCGCGCATCGAGCGCCGTGCGCCGGGCTTCCGCGACGAGCGCCCGCGGTACGCGCCCGCGATGCGCGTCAGGAGGTGACGGGCACCAGACGGGTGAGCTGCGTGACGTGGCGGGGCTCGAGCTCGTCGAGGCTCGAGACGCCGAGCAGCGCCATGGTGCGTTCGATCTCGCTCCGCAGGATCGCGATCGTGCGGTCTACGCCCGCCCGGCCGCCCGCCATCAGCCCGTACAGGTAAGCGCGGCCGATCAGCGTGAACTTCGCCCCCAGGGCGACGGATGCCACGATGTCGGCCCCGTTCATGATCCCGGTGTCGATCATGATCGTGGCGTCCTTCCCGACCTCCCGCACGACCTGCGGCAGCAAGCGGAAGGGGATGGGCGCGCGATCGAGCTGACGCCCCCCGTGGTTGGAGAGCACGATGCCATCCACCCCGAGGTCGACCAGACGTGCGGCGTCGGTGACGTTCTGCACGCCCTTGACGACGAGCTTCCCCGGCCACATGCCCCGGATGAGATCGAGATCGTCGTAGCTGATCGTCGGGTCCATCGCGGCGTTGAGGAGCTCCCCCACGGTGCCCCCTGTCGTGCTGAGGGAGGCGAACTCGAGCTTCGGCGTGGTCAAGAAGTCGAACCACCACCACGGACGCGGGATCGCGTTGACGATCGTGCCGACGGTCAGCTGCGGCGGGATCGAGAAGCCGTTCCGCTTGTCGCGCAGGCGCGCGCCCGCGATCGGCGTGTCCACGGTGAACATGAGGGTGTCGAATCCCGCGGCGGCGGCGCGTTCGACGAGGCCGAACGAAGTTTCGCGCTGGCGCATGACGTACAGCTGGAACCAGTTGCGCCCCACCGGATTGGCCGCCTTCACCCCCTCGATCGACGTCGTGCCGAGAGTCGACAGCGTGAACGGGATGCCGGCCGCCGCCGCCGCGGACGCGCCCGCGCTCTCCCCCTCGGTCTGCATGAGGCGCGTGAAGCCCGTGGGCGCGATCCCGAACGGCAGGGCGGACGGTCCACCCAGGATCTGGCACGAGGTGTCGACCCCGGCGGCGGGACGAAGGATGTCGGGGTGGAACTCGACGTCCTCGAACGCGCGCCGGGCGCGGTCCAGCGAGATCTCCCCCTCGGCGGCACCGTCCGTGTAGTCGAACGCCGCCTTCGGCGTACGACGTCGGGCGATGGTGCGCAGGTCGCTGATCGTGAGCGCGGCGTCGAGGCGGCGTTTGCGCGCGTCGAGCTCGGGCTTCTTGAACTGCATGAGCTCCATGAGCTCGCCGACCTTGGGCAGATGACGCTGAACCATGAAGTCTCGCTCTCGTGTGGTCTGACCACAGCCTACGCCCCTGGCATCCCTCGGGCTCCGGCGGGCCCGAAAGCGTTGAGTGTCCAGAACACGCGGAACGCTCGGCGCGGCGTCCGCGCGTCTTGGACACTCAACCCCGGTCGAGGCGGGGGCGGGACGGGACGAGGGCGGGGCGGGACGGGACGGGACGGGGGCGGGGGCGGTGCTAGCGTGCGGAGGGTGATGTTGGATGCCGACGCCCCGCGCCTCATTCGCGTCTCGGCCGCGGTGATCACCGACACCGAAGGGCGCCTGCTGCTCGTCCGCAAGGCCGGCACCACCGCGTTCATGCAACCCGGCGGCAAGCCCGAGCCCGGCGAGACGCCCGCGGAGACCCTCGCGCGGGAGCTCGCCGAAGAGGTCGGGCTGCGGGTCGAACCCGGCACGCTCGAGCCGCTCGGCTCCTTCACCGCCACGGCCGCGAACGAGCCCGGCTTCGCCGTGGTCGCCGACGTGTTCCGCGTCGACATCGGCGACCAACGACCGACCCCGGATGCCGAGATCGCGGAACTCCGCTGGGTCACCGCGGCGACGGCATCCGATATCGAGGTCGCCCCGCTCGCGCGCGAGTACTTTCTTCCCGCCTGATCAGGCGTCCGCGCCGGCCAGCGCGCGCAGCGCCATGCCCGCGAGGATGTCCGGCGCGTTCGCAGCGACCGCGCTGTGCGGCGTGGAGTTGAGCAACCCGAACGTCGCGAGCAGTCGCGTCTGCCGCTCGTCGGCGTCGAGTTCCGGACGCCGCCGCTCGAGCACGGCATCCCACTCCTGCACGTACGCGCGTTGCAGGCGTCGGACCTCGTGGTTCACATCGGTCGCGAGGTGCGCGAGCTCGCGGTCCTGCAACCGGATGATGTCGGGATCCGCCGTGGCGAAATCGAGATGGAACCGCACGAGCCGGGCGAGCGCCTCGTCGGGCGAGATGCGCTCCGCGAGGATCTCGCGGCAGCCCTCGAGCAGCCGCTCGCTCGCGTCGGTCAGCAGCTCGGCCAGCAGTGCGTCCTTGCTCGGGAAGTGCTTGTAGAGCGCCGGACCGCTCATGCCCACGGCCTCACCGAGGTCGACGGTGGACACCGCCGCGAAACCGCGTTCGGCGAAGAGCCGCGCGGCCGCCGTCATCAGCGACGCCCGGCGGTTCGCCTTCTGCGTCGCGCGCCACGTCGCCGTCACGACACTCATCGTAGATTCGACGGGTCGTCCCCATCGGCACCGACCACGGCGAGCGTCTGGCCGCGCGAGACCACATCGCCGACGCGCGCGTGCAGCGCCACGCGACCCGCGACGGTCGAGCGGACCACGTGCTCCATCTTCATGGCCTCGACCACCATGACGGCATCGCCGATCGCGACGCGATCGCCGTCGGCGACGCTCACCAGCACGACGCTCCCGGGCATCGGCGACAGCACCCGCGGGTCGGCGTCGACGGCGACGTCCGCCGCGTGCCGGGCACGCGCGATCTCGACGCGCCGCGTGGTCCCCTCGTGCGCGAGCCAGACCCCGTCCGCATCGACGTCCGCGACGACCGATCGCACGTCCCCGCCGATGTCGATCGACGCGCGGCCGTCGGCGCCCCCACGCACGCGGGCGGGCCGCTGCCCGTCGCGGACCACCGGATGCCGCGGCGAACCGCCGAGCTCGACGACGCGTTCCTCCCCCGCCACGCGCAGGCGGAACCGGCGCGGCGCGGCCGGGCCCAGCCGCCAGCCGTCACCTCGCTGCCACGGTCCGCGCGCGCCCGGGTGAGCGCCGTCGAGCAGCAGCGCCGCCTCGAGGAACGTCCGCTCGTCGACGGCCGCGGGCGCGAGAGCCGCGGCCTCGCGCGCGATGAGACCGGTGTCCATCGTGCCGGCCACCACGTCCGGCACCTCCAGCAGCGTCCGCAAGAACTCCACGTTCGTCGGGAAGCCGAACACCGCCGTGTCGCCGAGCGCCGCGACGAGCCGCTTCCGCGCGGAGTCGCGGTCGGGCCCCCACGCGATGATTTTCGCGAGCATCGGGTCGTAGTCGACCGAGACGTCGAGACCGTCCTCGATCGCCGTGTCGACGCGGACCCCCTCCCCGCCGGGGTGCCGGACGCGCGTCACCCGCCCTCCCGTGGGGAGGAAACCGGATGCCGGGTCCTCGGCGTACACGCGCGCCTCGAACGCGTGACCGGTCAGGGTCACGGCATCCTGCGTCAGGCCCAGGGGCTCGCCCGCGGCGATCCTCAGCTGTTGCTCGACCAGATCGAGCCCTGTGATCTGCTCGGTGACGGGATGCTCGACCTGCAGCCGCGTGTTCATCTCCATGAAGAAGAAGGCGTCGGGGGCGTCCGCCGAGACGATGAACTCTACCGTTCCGGCGCCGCGATACCCCACGCTGCGCGCCGTCTCACACGCGGCCTCGCCGATCCGCGCCCGGGTCGCCTCATCGAGCAGCGGCGACGGTGCCTCTTCGATGACCTTCTGGTGACGGCGCTGCAGCGAGCACTCCCGCTCGCCCAGGTGCACGACGGAGCCGTGGGCGTCGGCGAGCACCTGCACCTCGATGTGCCGCGGCCGAGGGAGGTACCGCTCGAGGAACAGCGTGTCGTCGCCGAAGCTCGCGGCGGCCTCGCGACGTGCGGCGGCGACCGCCGCACCGAGGTCGGCAGCCCGTTCGACGACATGCATGCCTTTGCCGCCGCCTCCGGCCGACGGCTTGATCAGGAGCGGATAGCCGACGCCGTCGGCGGCGGCGATCAGTTCGTCGTCCCTCATGCCCGCGCGAGCCACGCCCGGAACCGTGGGCACCGCTCGACGTTCGACGGCGTGCTTGGCGGTGATCTTGTCGCCCATGACCGCGATGGCATCCGCGGTCGGGCCGATGAACACGATGCCGGCGTCCTCGCACGCGCGAGCGAACCCGGCGTTCTCCGCGAGGAATCCGTACCCCGGGTGGATGGCCTCGGCTCCCGTCGCGCGGGCCGCACGCAGAACGGCATCCGTGTCGAGATAGCTCTGCGCGGCGGGGGCGGGGCCGAGACGCACCGCGACATCCGCGAGGTGCACGTGCCGCGCGTCGGCGTCGGCGTCGCTGTACACCGCGACCGAGCGGATGCCGAGACGGCGGAGCGTGCGGATGACACGGCACGCGATCTCGCCCCGGTTGGCGATGAGGACGGTGTCGAACACGGCGATCACATCCGGAAGACGCCGTAACCCGGCGCGTCGAGGGGGGTGCGGGAGACGACGTCCAACGCGAGGGCGAGCACGTCGCGGGTCTGGGCCGGCTCGATGATGCCGTCGTCCCACAGCCGCGCGGTGGAGTAGTACGGACTCCCCTGCTCCTCGTACTGCGCACGGATCGGCGCCTCGAAGGCGGCCTGGTCCTCCGCCGACCACTCGCCGCCGGCGGCCTCGATCTGGTCGCGCCGAACCGTGGAGAGCACGGATGCCGCTTGCGGTCCGCCCATGACCGAGACCCGGGCGCCCGGCCACAACCACAGGAATCGCGGGGAGTACGCCCTCCCGCACATCGAGTAGGTTCCGGCGCCGAACGACCCGCCCACGACGACCGTGAGCTTGGGCACCGAGGCGCACGCGACGGCGTTGACCATCTTCGCCCCGTGCTTCGCGATGCCGCCCGCCTCGTACTCGCGCCCCACCATGAACCCGGTGATGTTCTGCAGGAACACCAGGGGGATGCCGCGCTGGTCGCACAACTCGATGAAGTGGGCGCCCTTGAGCGCGGACTCCGCGAAGAGCACGCCGTTGTTCGCGACGATGCCGACGCGGTGTCCCTCGATGCGCGCGAATGCGGTCACGAGCGTTTCGCCGTACTCGCGCTTGAACTCGTGGATGCTGCCGGCGTCGACGATGCGGACGAGGATCTCACGGGCGTCATAGGGGGTGGTCAGCTCTACCGGGACGACGTCCTCGAGCTCGGTCGTCGGGAGTTCCGGCGCGACGGCGGGCTGCGGCTCTGCGCGGAGCGGGGGCGTCGGGGCCAGGGTCGCGACGATGTTGCGGACGATCTCGAGCGCGTGCGCATCGTTCTCGGCGAGGTGGTCGGTGACCCCCGAGACACGCGTGTGAACGGCGCCCCCGCCGAGGTCTTCGGCACTCACGACCTCTCCGATCGCGGCCTTCACCAGCGGGGGTCCGCCGAGGAAGATCGTGCCCTGGTTCCGGACGATCACCGTCTCATCGCTCATCGCCGGGACATACGCGCCGCCCGCGGTCGACGAACCGAGCACGGCGGCGATCTGCGGGATGCCGTCGCGCGACATCCGTGCCTGGTTGTAGAAGATGCGGCCGAAGTGCTCGCGGTCCGGGAAGACCTCGTCCTGCATCGGCAGGAACGCGCCGCCCGAGTCGACGAGGGAGATGCAGGGCAGACGGTTCTCGGCCGCGATCTCCTGCGCCCGGAGGTGCTTCTTCACGGTCATCGGGTAGTAGGTGCCGCCCTTGACGGTGGCGTCGTTGGCGACGACCATCACGTGACGATCGTGGACGAGGCCGATGCCCGCGACGACGCCCGCGGCCGCGCAGTCACCGCCGTACATCCCGTACGCCGCGAGCGGCCCGACCTCGAGGAACGGGCTCCCCCGGTCGAGCAGCGCGTCGATGCGATCGCGAGCGAGCATCTTGCCCCGGGCCACGTGGCGTTCGCGCGCCTTCTCCGGCCCGCCCGCCGCCACCCTCGCCCGCCGCTCGCGCAGGTCGTCGACGAGAGCGCGATACGCGTGTGCCATGACAACTCCCCATCGGGTTATCGAACGGTAACCCAATGCAGGTTACTGATCGATAACCGAGCTGTCGAGGCCCCGTGCGGTTCCGGCGCCGGGGTGTGGCGGGCGGCGGGGCGAGGCGGGGCGGGGCAGCGAGGCGGGGCGGCGTTGGGGTCACCCCCGCCCCCCGGTTGAGTGTCCACAACACGCGGACGCAGCCCCACGGCACCCGCGTGTCCTGGACACTCAACCTCTGAGCGGACGCCCCACCCCGCGCCCGCACCGCCCCACCCCCGTTCAGTGTCCACAACACGCGGACGCCACCCCACGGCATCCGCGTGTCCTGGACACTCAACCTCTGAGCGGACGCCCCACCCCGTGCCCGCCCCGCCCCACCCCGTGCCCGCCCCGCCCCACCCCGGTTCAGTGTCCACAACACGCGGACACAGCCCCACGGCATCCGCGTGTCCTGGACACTCAACCTTCGGGCGGACGCCCCGCCCGCGTGTCCTGGACACTCACCCTGCAGACCGACGTCCCAGCCGCCCGTCCTGCACACTCAACCCCCGGATCGACGCCCCACCCGCACGTCCCGCACACCCAACCCCCGGGGCGGACGCGCCCCACCCGCGCCCCATGCCGACGCCCGCTAGCATCCCCGCGTCTCAGGCGACCCGTCCGCACCGAATATCGCCGCGGACGTCACCACGAGCTCTTGCGGTAGTCCTTCAGGAAGATGCCGAAAAGGTCTTCGCCGGCCTCGCCGCGCACGATCGGGTCGTAGACACGGGCCGCTCCGTCGACGAGGTCAAGCGGGGCGTGGAAGCCCTCCTCCGCCAGGCGCACCTTCGTGAAGTGCGGGCGTTCGTCGGTGATCCAGCCGGTGTCGACGGCGGTCATGAGGATGCCGTCGGACTCGAACATCTCCCGAGCGCTCGTGCGCGTCAGCATGTTCAGCGCGGCCTTGGCCATGTTGGTGTGCGGGTGCCCGGGACCTTTGTACCCGCGGCCGAAGACGCCCTCCATCGCCGAGACGTTGACGACGTACTTGCGCCGCGCGGGCGAGGCGGCCATCGCGGCGCGCAGCCGACTGACGAGCAGGAACGGCGCCGTCATGTTCGCCAGCTGCACCTCGAGCATCTCGAGCGGCTCCACTTGGTCGACGTGCTGCGTCCAGCTGTTGATGCGGTCCTCGTCGGGCACGAGACCGCCCGCGTCGATCGCGGTGCCGGCGGCCAGACGCTCGAGCGACGACGACCCCGCGGCCATGGCCTCGGCGGTGAGCTCCTCGGCGGTGCGAGCGGCGGATGCCAGGATCGGGTGCGCCGTCACCGACTGCGCCAGCGCGAGGGGATGCGCGTCGTTGGTGTGGCCGAAGGTGACCAGCTCGGGCAGCGGTCCGTCCGGGAGCGGTGCGAGCTCGGCATCCACCAGGGGTTTGTACGCCCCCGGCGAGCGCCGCACGGTCTGGGCGGCGTTGTTGATGAGGATGTCGAGCGGACCCTCGGATGCCACCGACTCGGCGAGCCCGATGACCTGGGCGGGGTCGCGCAGGTCGATGCCGACGATCTTCAGCCGGTGCAGCCAGTCGCCGCTGTCGGGCAGCGATGCGAACCGTCGCACCGCGTCGCGCGGGAAGCGGGTCGTGATGGTCGTGTGTGCACCGTCGCGGAGCAGCCGCAGCGCGATGTACATGCCGATCTTGGCCCGGCCCCCGGTGAGCAGCGCGCGTTTGCCGGTGAGGTCGGTGCGCGCGTCGCGCTTGGCATGGCTCATCGCCGCGCAGGACGGGCACAGCTGGTGGTAGAACGCGTCGACGAGCGTGTACAGCTCTTTGCAGATGTAGCAGTTGCGGGCTTTGATCAGCTCACCGGCGTACGGCGTCTCGACGCGAGTCGCGAGCGGGATGCCGCGTGTCTCGTCGTCGATGCGATCGGGGGCGCCGGTCGCGGTGGCGGCGACGACGGCGCGGTCCGCCGCGGCGATGCGCTGGCGCTTGTCGCGCCGGGACTGTCGCTTGACGTCGCGGTACAGCTTCCCGGTGTGGCGCTGCAGCGCGAGGTAGGCGGGGTCGCTCTTGTCGAGCGAGGAGGCGGCGTCGAGCACGCGCAGGGCGACCTCGAGCTCGGCGGGATCGATGGATGCCACGCGGCCGGCCTCTCGATCGGGTCTCGGGAGTGTTTCGGGCACGGGAGAGTGTACCGAGACGCGGCTGAGAGCCCGGCCCGCGGCGCCTCGGTGTCCAGGACACGCGGACGCGAGGGCGGGTCATCCGCGTGTTGTGGACACCGAATCGGCGCGACGGTCGGGATCGAACCGCAGCAGCACCCGTTGCATCCGTGTTTCGACACCGCGGTGCAGCAGCCACGCCAGAGCGAGCGAGATCACGAAGGCGACGGCGGCGAGCGCGAGCGCGCGGGGCCAGTGCAACTCGGGGTGTCCATCCGGCCACGCCGACGACACCGATGCGATGACGAGCAGGTGGACGAGGTAGAACGCGAACGACAAGCGCCCGAGCTCCTGCCACCGCGGACCCGCGAGAAGGGTCGACCGTCCGTGCACATCCGCCGCCGCGAGCGACGCGACCAGCAGCGCGAAGCCGCCGACGGTCACCGCGAGGCCGGGGCGGATCTCGGTGCCCGGAAGGGCGGGCGCCTCCGACAGCGCGTAACCGAGCACGGCGAGCGGCACCGCGAAGCGCAGCGGAGCAGGACGCCACGGGGTACGCGCCAGGAGCAGCGCGAGCACGACGCCGAGCACGAACTCGGGCAGACGAAGAAGAGGAGTGGATGCCGCCGACATCGGCACCGGCGAGACCGCGGCGATCGCGGGGGCCAGGGCGACGAGCGCGAGCGCACCCGCCGAGACGGTCCAGAGCGCGCGGGCGGAGCGTCCGGCGACGAGCCGGATCACGAACGGGAACGTCAGATAGAAGAACGCCTCGCACACCAGCGACCAGCTCGCGGGGTTGCCGGCCTGCCACCAGTCGGGGTTCCACCCGTTGATCAGCAGCAGGTTCGCACCGAGGGGCGCGATGCCGTCGGTGCGGATCGCCGGCACGAGCGTCGCCGCCGCCATGAGGGCGAGGAGCACGCCGACCACGTGCAGTGGGTAGATGCGGGCCACGCGGTGCAACCAGAACGATCGCGCGGTCTGCGCCGGCTTGTACCCCCAGGCCAGCACGAATCCCGAGAGGATGAAGAACAGCGTCACGCCGGTCTTCCCGGCCTCGAACACGAAGCCCCACAGGTCACCGGCGCGGCCGCCGAAGTACTCCACGGCCATGATGTGGTGCCCGAAGATGAGCAGCGCCGTCAGCCAGCGCAGTCCCGTGAGCGACGGCAGGTGCCGAGCCGCGGGCGGACGGCCGGATGCCACATGCTGAGCGCCGGCACGCGTCATCGTCGCACTGATGGTCATCGCCTCCCGCATCGCTCACGCCGGCGGTTCGCGGACCGCGCGACCCCGGAACGTTACCCGTTCGTGATGCAGAGAAGCCTGAGAGCCACGAGGCCTTGACGCGAGGCGTCCGCACCTCCTCCGGCGGGGGTCATGTCCCCCTTGGTGCAGCCTCAGCCCCCCGAACCCGCACAAAGTGGGACACCGGATGCCAGCCACCCACCGCCACTCCCCCATCCCCGACGGCATGTCCCACTTCGTGCAGCCTCAACCCCCTAAACCTGCACGAAGTGGGACATCGAACGCCCCCTACCACAGCCCGAGACGATTCAGCTTGCGCGAGGAGCCTGCAGCAGCCGGCCGAACGTTCGGAGGGTGTCGCTGAGCCCCACGGACTCGTCGAGCAGCCACTGGATCTGCAGACCGTCGGATGCCGCAATGAGCAGCGCCGCGAGGTGATCGGCCGACACGTCGTCGCGGATACGCCCCTCCGCCTGCTGGCTGCGGAACGTCTCGCCCAGTTCCGCACGGAGCCGCTCGAATCGCGAGGTGAAGTACTCCTTGCCGACCCCGCTGTCGACCTCGAGCGCGGCGGCGACGAGCGTCGAGTACAGCTGCACGAAGCCGGGCACCTCGACGTTCGCGATGGCGGCCGCGATCATCTCCTCGGTGCCGGGTTCGACGGGATGAGCGGCTTCCTCTTCGGCGCGCTTCGCGGCAGCGTGGTCGTACACGGCGACCAGCAGCTGTTCGCGGGAGTCGAAGTAGTGCAGCAGTGCCGCGTGCGAGATCCCGATGCTCTCGGCGATGCGGCGCAGCGAGGTGCCGTCGGCGCCGCGCTGGCGGAAGACCTCGATCGCCCGGTCGAGGATCTCGCGGCGCCGCTCGACGCCGCGCCGTCGCTGCCCCGGGCGACCGATCGTCGTGTCTTCACTCATGGCCCCACCCTCTCGCATCCCCCGGGCTAGCGTAACCTCCAGGTGGAGGTTAGAGTGGGGGCGCGGCCACGCGGCCGCCGCAGACGACGACGTTCCGAAGGACCCCATGAGCACCTCTTCCCCGCTCCCTGAAGCCTCGGTGCAGCTGTACACGCTGGCATCCGAGTTCTCGTCCGACATGTCCGGATCGCTCGACAAGCTCGCCGCCCTCGGTCTGCGCAACGTCGAGGCGTTCGCGTTCGTCGACCGCCCCGACGAGATCCGGGCGGCCCTGGACGCCAGCGGCCTGACCTCCCCCACCGGACACGCTCCACTCCTCAGCGACGAGCTGTGGACGCCCGACGGGTCGATTCCGACCCCCGCGCCCGAGGTGGTGTTCGAAGCGGCCGCGACCATCGGCATCCAGACCGTGATCGACCCGTTCGTCGCGCCCGAGCGGTGGCTCACCGAGGAGGGCGTCGCCGACATCGCCGAGCGCCTCAATCGCGCGGCCGACATGGCGGCGACGTTCGGCCTGTCGGTCGGCTACCACAACCACGCGCAGGAGTTCCTCGCCGACTTCGACGGACAGAGCGCGTACGAGCGCTTCGTCGCGCTCACCGACGACCGCGTCCAGCTCGAACTCGACCTGTTCTGGGCGCTCACCGGCGGACAGGACGTCCCGGCGCTCGTCGCGGCACTCGGCGACCGGCTGACCGCGGTGCACGTCAAGGACGGCGTGGCTCCGGCATCCAACCCCTGGGCTCCCGGCGCGGGCGAGATGTCGTCGGCCACTCTCGACCAGCGGCACGCCGGCACCGGCGAAGTGCCGCTCGCCGAGGCGCTGCGCGCGGGCAGCGGCATCCGGTACGCCGTCATCGAGTACGACCGCGCACCGGGCGAAGTGTTCGCCGACATCGCCGCGAGCCTGGCGTTCCTGCGCGAGGGCGGTTTCGTCGCATGACCGGGCCCCTCGGAGTCGGCATCATCGGCGCCGGCGTCATCAGCCAGACGTACCTCGAGAACCTGACGTCGTTCCCGGATGTCCGCGTGGTCGCCGTCGGCGACCTTCTCCCGGACCGCGCCCGCGCAAAAGCGGACGAGCACGGCGTCGGCGCCGCCGGCACGCCCGACGACGTGCTGGCGAACCCCGACGTCGACCTGGTCGTGAATCTGACGATCCCGCAGGCGCACGTCGAGGTGTCCTCCGCCGCGATCGCGGCAGGCAAGCACGTGTGGACCGAGAAACCGATCGGCCTCGACCGCGACGCGACGCGGTCGCTCCTCGCGCAGGCGGATGCCGCGGGCGTCCGCATCGGGTCGGCCCCCGACACCCTGCTGGGTCCCGGTTTCCAGACGGCCAAGCGCGCCGTGCAGACCGGGGTCATCGGCGAACCGTTGTTCGTGCAGTCGTCGTTCCAGACGCAGGGCCCCGACCTGTGGCATCCGGACCCCGCCTTCCTCTTCGCTCGAGGAGCCGGGCCCCTGCTCGACATGGGGCCGTACTACTTCTCGGCGCTCGTGAGCCTGCTCGGGCCCATCGCGGGCGTGACGGCACGCGGCTCGCGCCCCCGTCTCGAGCGGACCATCCACACCGGCCCCCGCGCGGGCGAGACCTTCCCCGTCGAGGTGCCCTCGACGGTGCAGGTGCTCACGTCGTTCGCGGCCGGACAGCACGGCACCCACCTGCTGAGCTTCGACTCCGCGCTCGAGCGTCACGGGGTCATCGAGATCCACGGATCCGAGGGCACGATGGTGCTCCCCGACCCGAACCGCTTCGAAGGACGCATCGCCTACGTGAAGCCGCTCGGCGTCTTCCGCGACGGCATGAAGCCCGAGCAGGAGTGGATCGAGATCCCGAACGAAGGCGAGGTCGTCGGCCGCGGCCTCGGCGTGCTCGACATGGCCCGCGCGATCGCCGCCGGGCGGCCGCACATCGCTACGGGAGAGCTTGGCTTCCACGTGCTCGACGTCATGCTGTCGGCTGAGGAATCGTCGACCACCGGACAGACCGTCAAGATCGGCAGCACCGTGGCGCCGGTACCGCTGCTCGACGAGGGCTTCGACCCGTTCGCGCGGACCCTCTGACGCCCCTCCCGCCCCGTGGTGTCGGATGGATGCCACGGGGCGGAGATGTTCTCTGCGGAACCGGGGCGTGCCGGGGGGCGTTCCGGCGGGTGCGGCGGTTTGCGGCGACCTTTGCGACGGGGGCGCGGGGGCGGGTGGCAGGCGCTCCGCGGACGGGGTGCGCGCCGGGGAACTGCTGGCTGTGAGGCTTGCCGGTTCGCTGCCGCGTAGGCCTGACGAGGGTTTGGCGAGCGTCTGCGAAAGTTCACCCGACGCCTCGAATGCGCGCTGAATCCCAGGTCAAGTTGCTTTTCCCGCGCCGCGAGCGCAGCGCAGCCATCCTCCACAGGACGGACGCTCTCCGCCCTGTCCCCATCTGGCCCCTCGACCCCGATCGATGTCGGAGGTCTCAAATAGCATGCACACATGATGTCCGAGACCCCGCCGACCCGGCCGAATCCGGGGGCCGCCGCCCTCTCATCGGTGCTGGCCGAGGTCCGCGAAGTGGATGCCGATCTTGCTTCCGCCGAAGCTCGACGCGTCCGCGCGCTCGCCCGTGCGGGGCACCTCGCCCTCGATGCGACGGCGGGTCTGCGGGCATCAGCGAAGGCGTCCGAGATGGCGCTGCGGGAGATCGCGTCTGAGATCGCCGCGGCCGAATGCCTGTCGGATCGCACCGTGCAACGGCAGATCGGCCGAGCGATGACCCTCGCCGACGACTTCCCCGTCACGCTCGACGCGTGGGAGGCGGGCGCCCTGTCCCGTTCGCACGTGCAGGTCATCGTGGATGCCGGCACGCCCCTGCCGCTCGACCGGCGTGGCGAGTTCGACGTGCTCGCCGTCGCGACCGCCGAGGGGCTGAGTCCTGGACGGTTGAAGACCCGCCTCGCCGCGCTGGCCGAGTCGCTGCAGCCGACGACACTCGTTGAGCGTCACCAACAGGGCCGCGAGACGCGGTGCGTTCGCGTCGTGCCCGGCGAGAACGGGATGTCCGACCTCGTCGCAAGGCTCCCGACCGTGTTGGCGGTGGGGATCTACGACCGACTCGTACAGCAGAGCGCGGCGATCGTCGACGCGCGCGCGGGATCCTCCCTCCCGAACCTGGATGGCGACACCGCGCCGACCGGCGTCGCCGCCGACGGCGAGCGCGGCACGCGCGGCGATCACGGCTCCGCCCGAGCGGGAGGCGAGGACGGCGGTGACTCCGGCGATCACCGCGGCGAGGCCGGTGAGCACGCCACCGACACGCGGACGGTCGATCAGGTGCGCGCCGACATCCTCGCCGATCTCCTTCTCACGGCTGCGCCCGACGCCGACCCCACTCGCGTCGGCGACGGCCCGGGCACACTCGGCGCGATACGCGCGAGAGTGCAGGTCGTCGTTCCGGCCCTGACGATGCTCCGACCCGAGAACGAGAACCTGGACCCCGCCGAGCTCGTGGGACACGGGCCCATCGACGCGGCGACCGCCCGGGCGCTGGCAGAGGCGACCGCGGTGCCGTGGGACCGCGTCATCACGCACCCCGTGACCGGCGCAGTCCTGCGCACCGACACCTACCAGCGCACGGCCGCCATCGATCGGCACCTTCGGGCTCCCGACCGCCACTGCCGGTGGCCGGGGTGCACCGCGCCCGCCGTTCGCTGCGAGGTGGATCACACGCATGACCACGCCCTCGGAGGCGCTACGGACGTGTCGAACCTCGCGCACCTCTGCCAGAGGCATCACACGCAGAAACAGTTCACGCGCTGGAAGGTCAGGCAGCTCCCCGGCGGGGCGCTCGAGTGGACCTCCCCGACCGGACGCGTTTACATCGATGAGCCGCTCCCGTACTCGCCGGCGGTGCGGTTCCTCCCCGACGAACTCGCTTCACCGCCGCCCGACGACCGCGAGCCGGCGCCGTTCTGACGGCCGCACCGGGGGTGTCGACACCCCCGTGTGTTCCGCGCGCCTCCGCGTATGCGTGCTCGCCGGCCGGACCCTCACCCGCGTGTGCCTGCTCGCCGGCCGGACCCTCACCCGCGTGTGCGTGCCACGGTGAGCACACGATCCCGCCGCAATCGCGTGCGGGAGCTCGCCGCGCCGTCAGGGCACGGGCTCCGATCACGTCGGGCTCGAGACGGCACCGCAGCGCCGCTCACAGAGACCGGGGCAGACGCAACATGGCCATCGGCTCGGCGCCGTCGATGCCCGGGATGGGTCCGAGCTCAGCGAAGCCGTGTCGGGCATAGAGTCGCCGATTGACCACCGTCGACGATTCGAGGTACGCCGGCTGCCTCATGCGGTCAAGCGCGGCAAGGTGCGTCTCGAGCAAACGCGCCCCGACGCCGAGCCCCCGCGCCGTCGACGCCACTCCGATCTCGGCCAGGTACCAATGCGGCTGACGGGGCCGATAGGCCCGACACGCTGCCGAAACGCGGGCGGCGCGACGCAGGCCCGACAGGCCGAGCGCGCGAACCAGGGCCGGCAGATGGCGCAGATGACGAGCTCCCTCGCCGCCCGCTCCGAGCGGACCCTCCCACGCGGCCACGCCGACGATGCGTCCGCGGTCGTCGCGAGCGAGATCAACCGTTCCCGTCACGAATGGACCGGCCTCGAGGGTGGCACGAAACAGGGCCGAGAGCCGTCGATCACGATCCCCACCGCCGGGGACGATCGCCATGAGAACGGGGTCGAGGCGGAACGCCTCGGCGAGCACCGCGGCGGCCTCGTCGAGGTCATCGGCCACGGCAGGGGTGATCGTCGGGTCGGTCATCTCACATCTCCTTTGGTCCAAGTGGATAAAAGTAGAATGGATGCTATGCCTCGGAGACCGCTGTGAGCTCAACGCGCGCGTACATGGCGCGCGAGGACCGGCGCGACGTGCTGCTCGACGCCGCCGCCGAAGTTCTGCGCGAAGGTGGTCCGGACGCACTGTCGCTGCGCTCGGTCGCCGAATGCGCCGGCGTCGCCCACAGACTGGTGTCCTACACCTTCGGCTCGAAAACGGAACTGGTGCGGGCGTTGCTGGTGCGCGACACGACGGACGCGATCGACGCCGCGTGGGGGGCGCCCCTGGAGGGCAGCGACGCGCAGGAGGCCATCATCCGCTCACTCACCGCCTTCGCCGACGCGGTACGCAGCGACCCGCGCTACTCCGAATGTCTCGCCGCGCTCACGGCGACGGCGCGTCTGTCTCCCGAATTAGCCGACGCCGTCTCCAGCGAGGCGCGGCATGCTCGAAGCCGTATACGGGCGCACGTCAGCGAATGGGCGGCGTCCCACCCGCACACTCCCGTCGACGTCGACGTTCTGACCGACGGCATCCACGCGTCTGCCGAAGGACTGGCAGCGTGGTGGCTCGCGACGCGCGACGACGCACGGCTCGCCGACGTGGTGCGAGGTTTCGCGATCGGCATCGTAGGGGCCCAACCGAACTGACGCGGTCGAGTGCCGGAGCGAGGCCCCGACGCTCGCGCCCCGACGCCTCCGTGGCTGGAGCGGCCCGGGGCCGACGCCAGTCCGTTGCGGCACCATCACGAGCGACGGATGCCGAGTCCCGGACTCACGGCTGCCGCCGCATCGCCCCCCACCCGGCGCCGTCGCGCGTGAACACGATCCGGTCGTGCAGCCGCGACGGGCGGCCCTGCCAGAACTCGATCTCTCGCGGTTCGATCCGGTACCCGCCCCAATGCGGTGGGCGCGGCACGGCGGTGTCGTCGGCAAAGCGCGCTTCGACGGCATCCATGGCGTCCTCGAGGGCGGCTCGGCATGCCACGGGCTCCGACTGCTGGCTCGCCCACGCCGACAGCTGCGAACCGCGCGGGCGCGACGCGAAGTACGCGTCATCCCGCTCCGCCGGGAGCGGCTCGGCGCGACCGAGCACGATGACCTGGCGCTGCAGTGCGTACCAGGGAAAGAGCACCGACACCGACGGGTTCTCCGCGAGCGCGCGCCCCTTGCGCGACTGCCGGTTCGTGAAGAACCACAGTGCGCCGTCGTCATCGATTCCGCGCAGCAGCACCGTGCGCGCCGTCGGCGAGCCCGTGGCATCCACCGTCGACACCACCATCGCGTTGGGTTCGGGCAGGTCAGCGGCATCCGCGAGCCACCGTTGGAAGAGCGCGAAAGGGGATGCCGACAGCGCACCGTCATCGAGGGAGTCGAGGTCGTAGTCGAGCCGGTGGGCGAGGGGGTTCTCGGTCATCGCGGGGTCCTCCGGGTCGGTCTCGGGAGGCACCATCGTACGGCCGGGCCGCGGCCGGGCCGGCGCCGTACCGTTCACTCACCCCCCAGAGCCGCGACGTAGTCCGCCGGAGCGGGACGCGATCCCGCCGGTCCGAGCCCGTGGGCAACGAGGCGTCGTACCTTCGCACGTCGCGTCATGGCGGGCAGCGTCTCGGCATCCGTCGGTGTCGGCTGCGGTCTCACCATCTGCGCGGAGAGGATGCGCAGCACCCACACGGCGAGTAGGTACCTGTCGTTCTGTATCGAGGCCCCGGTGACGTGCGGATCGCTCCAGTTCGGCTGCGTCCGGAACTCGAGCGTGGGATCGTCGTGATGACGAACACCATCGCAGTCGAGGAAGTACGTCGAGGGGTCGCCCGAGGTTGCGAAGAGGATGTTGCGCGAGTTGGCGTCGGTGTAGACGAGTCCGTGCCGATCGAGAACATCCCATGCGGTGGCGAGGTCGAGGGCGAATCGAAGGCGCTGCTCGGCGGTGAAGGTCCCGGCCACGCTGGTGGCCCGCGCCACATGCTGCCCCTCGAGGAGATGCCATCCACCCTGGAACGGAAACGAGAACCTCGGTTCCGCCCGCGGAATCAGCACACCCACGGTGTCGCCCTGTCCGTCGATGATCCGGTGCGCGGGCCAACTGAAGGAGCGGGCGGCCAACTCCCGATCCGCGGGCGACAGCTCGTACTCCTTTAGGTCGATGAGCCGCTGGATCGCTGCGGCCTCGGCCCCGCTGCGCGGCCGGGTGTACATCTTGGCCAGAAAGAACACCTCGGCGCACGGGACGACCGACCCCTCGAATCCTGAGGCGGCGGCGGTGGGATCCATCGGCAGCAGGCCGAGGTCATCGACTTGGACCGCCGCCGCCTTTCGAAGCCGAATCATCGGGCACCCCCGACGTCATCGGGGTCAACGACGCGTGCCGGGCGGAACAGGGCCACAGCGGTACGGTCGTCTCGCGCGCCCACCCGCTCGAAGTCGACATCACACAGGAACTGGGCGATCGAGGGCGGGCGCGTCCACGAATGGCCGAGTCCGTGACCCACCGAATTCTCGGCGCGGAGGTGCGCGTCGATGCCGTCGGTGGCGACCAGGAGCACGTCTCCGGGCGCCAGCATCGTCGTGCCTCGGGCCGTGGGCTCAGCGTGCAGAGGAAGCGCCGGCACGTCGTTGGCGAGGACGGGAGCGGTCTCCGCCGTGATCCGCCGCCACGCCGGGTGACCGTCGACGACTTCGCCCGGGGTGAAGACGCTGGCGCGGGAGTCCCCCCACTCGGCGACCGCCACGCGCCAGGGAGTGTCCTCGTCGCCGATCCGCACCATGGCAACGGTGAGGGTGGTGGCGAGCGCGGCGGGATCAACGCCCAGCTCCCGCGCCGTGGCGGTGACCCTCGCCGCCACGACGCGACCCAGCATGCGGGGGTCACCGAGCCCTGACGACAGCAGTTCGATGGCCGCACGCGTCGCCGTCCAGGCGCCGATCTGGCTGTGTGAGGCGGACCCCACTCCGTCAGCGACCGCCACGTAGAGACGGTCGTCCCGCGTGGCCCAGGCGTAGGAGTCCTGGCGAACGTGCCCCGGATCGGCTCGATGGGACAGCCCGCGAACACTCGCGGCGCGCAGTTCCACATCGGTCCCGACGATCCTGCCGTAGTCGGCCTGGATGGACGCGGGAGTGGCCGCGGACGATCGTCCGGGCAGCAGGACCTCCGTCGAGATCGAGTGCGGGCGCCCGAACAGGCGCTGCATGGGGCCGGAGGGCCGCGCCGTGCGCGACCCCCCGACGTCCTGGGTCTGCTTACTGCGCACCGGAGACCACATCCAGCTGCGTCATCCCGGGCACGTTGGTGGGGATGGGGGCGGGCACCGGCGCTCCCGCCGCCGCGGCGGAGGCCGAGTTCAGCACGGTGCGGACCAGCGCGGGGAAGAGCGCCGCGAACGCCTGCGCAGGATCGGTGCCCTCATCAGCGAGCCAGACCATGCCGCGGTCGCGCCGAGCGATGCGACGAAGGACGGCCTCGTCGGCACCGGCAACACCGAACACGCAGATGTTCGGAGCGAACGGGAGGCTGCAGAGGGTGTCGAGCTCGCTCTCCCACCCCGTGTCGGTCGGCCCGCCGTCCGTGATCATGTAGACCGTCGGGCGATACACGAGCGTGGAGCGGTGGGCGGCCACGAGAGCCTCGAGGCCGCGACGAGCCAGAGCGAACGCCTCGCCGTAGCCGGTGCTGCCGTTGGCCGAGAGCACCGGGGGCGTGGCGGCGGCGTCGACGTGCGTGTAGGGCATGACCACGGACGCGGTCGACGAGAACTCGATGATCTCGACAACGGCGGTATCCGCCGCCTCGGGGTGGATCTGTAGCGTCGAGATGAGTGAGCTCAAGCCCGCGTTCAGCGCGGCGATCGGCGAGACCGGCCCCGGGCCGGCGGCCATCGAGCTACTCGTGTCGCCCAGCAAGCACACCGGTACAACTGCGCTGACGGGCGCATCGACCGGTGGGGCGTAGTCGGTGGTGGTGGACATCGTCTGACTCCTTCGACGAGGGGCATCGCCCCGCTGAAACGGCACCGCGTCGGTGTCGCCCCCCGAAGAACCGTGCGTCCTTCGGAGTGGTCTCAGCGTCTCGCCAGAGGGGGGTCGTATCTTCCGGCGCCGTCGGAAAGTCAGCCCGGGAACGAAAGCGCCACGACATCGCCTCGCGCGGCGTCGGTGACCACGAGGCGATCACCGCTCCAGGCGACACCGGATGCCAGCATCCCGGGGTCGAGTCGAACCACCCGTCGTTCTCCGTTCCGGAAGAGCAGCACCGGGCCCCATCCGACGGCCGACGTGGTGCTCACGGCAACGGAACCGTCGTCGGAGATGGCGATGTCGGATGCCTCGAGACCGAGACGATCGAGGTCGCCGAGGCAGGTGCCGTCGTACGTGGTGTCTTCGTCGCACCCCAGCGTGTAGGCCACGTCCCCCTTCACGGTGTCGGCCAGCTGGGCATCGGGGTCGATGACGCGGACACGTGACACCCGTTGTCCCGCGAACGTTCCCGCTTCCGCGTAGGCCACGACAACGGCATCGCCGACCGTCACCGCGTCCACGGCGGTCGGCCGCAGCGCGAACGCGATCTCCCCGTGCGCATCGCGGGCTTCGGTGGGAACCTGCCCGCAGTCGGGAGCAGCAGGATCTCCGGGAACGACACGAGCCGGGTCGCCCGCGACCCGCCGGAACGCGTCCGGCGACGGCTCGAACCATCCGGTCGTCTCCGGGGAGGCGCCCAGCTGGGTGGGGTCGAAGGAGAAGATTCCGTCGCACAGCGCCATCACGACCGTGCTGGTGGTGCCGCTCTCCGAGGTGCGAAGAGGGGCGAGATCCCGGATGCCGGGGACATCGACCTCGAAGTCGCCGAGGTCGACGTTGTCGCCGTCGATGACGATCTTGGTGCGGTCGATGTCCGGTTCGAGGTCGGCTGAATAGGCACCGAAGGCGCCCACGGTCGCGTCCGATGTCGTGATGACGCGCGGGGTGAGCGCACGGTAGGACGTCGTCTCACCCGACCACGGGTACCGCGAAGACCCGTCGTCCGAGAGGACAGCCCAATGCCCGGGAGCGAACCACGCGGCGCCGCCATTGACTGACTCGGGCGAAACTACGAGCATCGTCGCCGCCTCAGCGCCTTTGCGCTCGGTGAGAACACCGCCTTCCGGCATCCAGTCAGACGACTTCGCATCCAGCGACCACAGGGCCGCACTGCAGCCGGCAGCCGCGGGTGCGGCGATCAGGATCGACCCGTCGGGTCTCACCGCCAGCGGCTTCTGCGCCCATTTCGTGAGATCGAGAACAGACACGCCCGCACGAGGGGGAACGCACGTGTCCGCCGGCTGAGCTTGGGTCGAGGAGTTATCGGACCCGCCCGTCGGTTGCTGCCCGGGCTCACCTTCGACGTCCACGTCGGCTCCGATGAAACCGGCCGTCCCCTCGGGCTTGCGGCACACATCGTCGTCGACGGTCGTCGTGTACCACGAACGATCCGCGACTCGAGGAAGAGGGATGACCGACGAATCCAGTGCGAACCCCTGCAGACAGTTCGCGAACTCCACGAGCAAACGGCCGCCGTGCTCGACGCCGGGACCGACGTACTCCGTCACTGTGTCAGTGAGCCGCACACTGGGACGATCGTCCAGCGGTCGATAGGCAAGGTACGCGGATGAGTCGTCCCGCGTGCGCTCGATGACCGCCCCCTTCGATCCATCGGCGACGATCGTCCACGCGTTACGGCGACAGTCCGCTCCCGTCCCTGGGTCTTTCCATGTCGGGGGAGCCACGCGGGCGTCGCCGAGAGGATCGGTCATCTTCACCACGTCCGCCCGGGTGGCCGTCCATGGCGCCGCGTCCGGGCACGTCGCCATCGCTTTCCACTTCTCGAACTCTTCGGGGTGCCCCTGCTCGAACGCCTCGTGGTCGAAGTCGGTGACGAGGATGCCGTCGTCGACGACGGCCAGCGCGGCGTCCCGATCGAAAGCGTCGGCGCGCACGCTGGCATCCACGATTCGGGCCACGGGAACCTCGGCGGTGAGGTCGATGACCGACACGCCCTCCGCACCGATCACCGCGACGTGACGGGGGTCCAGGAATCCGAGATCGTTGAGGGAAGTGAGCCGGTCCCCCGCGGGGACACCCCGCGGGGGACTCAGCCCGGGGAGCGTCGCGGCGAGGGCGTCGATGGGTGACCCGCCCACCTCCGAGGCCGGCGTCGAGCTGGTTCGCTTGTGGGGGATGCGGATCTCGGGAGCCCAGGGCGCGGTGGGCCGCTTGATCCACACGACGTCCGCTTCGTCGGCGTACCGTTCCAACACGGCGGTGGAACCGTCCTCGGCGACGGCGACGGCGTCCGGGTTGAAGAACGCCGGCTCGCTGCCCGGCATCCCCGTGTACAGCGTCTCGGCCGAGGCGACGAGGGTCGGCGGGACGGCGGAGCCCGCCAGCAGCGACCCGACGATGACGACGGTGACGGCGAGACCCGTCGTCGCGGCCGTCAGCATCCACCACCGCTCCCGTCGGCCTCGGCGCAGACGCGCGACATAGTGCGTGCGTTCGACCACGGCGACGACGACCGCGTTCACCCCGACCGCCGCCACCGCCGCGCCGAGCGCGACGACCTCCGGCCACGGACCGGTGGACGCGCCCGCAGGCGTCGGCGGACTCCACAAGGATGCCGCCGCCCACGTCCCCACGACGATCGACGCGGTCACGAAGCCCGCGACAGCCGACACGGGTGACCAACGTTCGAGGAGGGGCGCACGGTGTCCACGCGGCACCCCCCGCGCCAGAAACCAGGCCCCGGCACAGGTGACGAGGCCGAGCACCACGAACCCCGCCCCCACGACAAGCGAGGCAGCCCGCTCGAACGCGGCAGACGAGATCGGGCCGCCCGACGGCAGGACGGTAGCGGTGCTCGCGGCATAGCCGACGAGGACGCCTACGGCGGTGGCCGTGAGCAATGCAGCCAGCCGCGCCGGCACGGTCAGACGTCGAAGCGCGGGGAGGGCGCGCCGGTCGCGGGGAGCCCGTTCGACGACCCCGAAGCGACTGCGTGGCGGTGGACCGGGTGGCATCCATCCCCTGCCGTGAGCGTCGGCGACGGCGACGTCGGTGAAGGCCATCAAGCGGGCCAACGAATGAGCGGGGCGGGTGCGATACTCGCCGTCGACCTGCGCCCGCTGGAGGTCGAGCCCTGCGGCGACGACCGCGTCGGCGAGCGGCCCTTCGATGATCTCCGTGGGTGTGCGCGGAGCGTCCCCCCGTCCGGAGTGGAGGATCGCCACGGCAAGTCGGTGCGCGGCGCCATGCACCGAACCGTCCGCATCGTGGGCGCCGTCCAGAGCGCATGCACGCGCGTCGTTGCACGCATCGGTGTCGAGGACGAGCTCATGGCGCTGCTGGGTGAGGCGCGGATCGTCGCGTCGCAGAGCGGGCGTGCCCTTCCCCAGGGTGAAGGGGGTGTGGCCGTCGTGGAGCAGTTCCCACAGTGCGATACCGGCCGCCTCGATGTCGGCGTCGACATCGATGGTGCGCGCGGGTGAGCCCCAGTCTCCGACCACGACCTGCAGCACTCCGTCACGGTCGACCATGAGGAGGTTTTCCAACCGAATGTCACCGTGACGGGACGGATCACGCGATTCCGAAGCGGCGGCGAGCGCGCGGAGGACGCGGACCAGGGACGCACCGGCCATGGTCGCTATCTCGCCGATCACACTCTCGACGTCCTCTTGAACGAGGGGGTCGCGCAGGTGACTCCTGTCGGTGGGGCGCGCCGAGAGCAGGTCGTCGAGCGAGAACATCCCGCGCTCCAGCACCAGCACGTCCCGGTGCCGCTGTCTCCGGTAGCCCAGCATTTTCACCACGGGGAGGTCGTGGAGGTTCCGATAGGTGGCGATCTCGGCTCGGAGCCGGGACCGTGCGCCGTCTTCGCCGTCGGCGATCTTGACGGCCGCGGCGACGGGGCCGCTCCACGGCGCCTCGAACGCACCCTCCACGACCCGAGACGACGATCGACCGCTTCGCGCCCGCCCCGCGTCGATGCGGTTCTCGGGCGAGTCATCGAAATGCACCCAGCCCCCGGAGCGCAGGCGCACCGAGTGAGGCCCTCTCGCGGCGGTGTGAGACCTTCGTGCCATCAACGGCTCCTCTCGGTCGGGATCGAAAGAACGGCGATCGTTGCGTTGTCCACGGCGCCGCCGACGGCGTCGATCTCGGCCAACACCATGTCTGCCGGATCACACTCGTCGCGGTGCGCCGTGGCGATCACCTGGGCCGCCCTCCACGGCGGCAGAACGTCGTCGACACCGTCGCTGGTCACCAAGACGGCATCACCGGGAACGAGCCGCCAGCACTGCACCGTGACGCCTCCACCGTCGCCGGCGGGGGATGCCCATCGCGTCAACGCGGGCGAAGTGCTGCGCGGACCGAGTCCGCCCGCGTGAGCCGATGCCGCGCTGTGCCTCGTCGTCGACTCGATCGGCTGGCCGTCGCGGACGAGAGCAACCCGGCTGTCACCCAGGCTCAGCGCCCAACAAAAACCGCGGAAGACCACGGCCGCGGCCAGAGTGGACTGTGAACGCTCGTGCACCCGGCCCGCGGTGACGGCAGCGCGAAGATCCTGCGTGACCGCATCAGCCGTGGAGTGAAGGAAGGGCGCGGGGTCCCGACGGTGGGCGGGGAAGACTGCGAGATGGTCGCACGCGGAGCGCGCAGCGACCTGGGCGCAGGCGCCCGCGTCTGGCGAGGAGCTGACCCCGTCGGCGACGACGATCACGGCAAACCTCGGAGTGGCGTGGATGGCAGCGGCATCCTGTTGCTCGTAGCGGGAGCCGCTCACCGACACCGGGCCGCTCGTCCGTACGCGCATCATCGACGCCCGGTCGCGTCGTCGAGCAAGTGGGCGAGGTCGTCACGCGTGAGGACGCCGGCGTCGCTGAGGGCCGCGGCGAGGTCGACAAGGCCCTCGACCCGATTGCTCTCCCGGAACTCTCCCGTTTCCCCGGGCGCCGTGAACCGATCGAGTTCGAGTGCGGCCAGGGCGGTCAGCCACTTCTCTCGATCCGGACGGTGCCGGACCCTCACCTGCTGCCCGACGATCCAGACGAACACCTTCCGGTAGGCGTACCTCGTGGCGTCCTTCAGCGTCCCCTCGGTCATCGCGAACCGAGATGCCGCCGTCTCCAACGTCCGACGTACAAGGTCTTCGCGGGAGCTCCGGCGACCGTCCCCGTACGCGTCCAGAGCCGCGGCGAGTGCTTCGCCCGCCTGACCGGAGGCCATCTGAGGCACGATGTACGAACGCAAGAACTCGAGCGCCTCGTGGCGCGTGGTGGCGGTGGGAATGCCACGCACCCCGAACCGCGCGATCACGCGCAGCCATCGGCCCTGGGTCTTGTGCCGCAACCGCAGGATGAAGCCGTCTTGCTCATGACGGTCGACGACGTGATACGC
This sequence comes from Microbacterium mcarthurae, assembly GCF_046064585.1. NCBI lineage: Bacteria > Bacillati > Actinomycetota > Actinomycetes > Micrococcales > Microbacteriaceae > Microbacterium > Microbacterium mcarthurae. The sequence goes on from NZ_JAROCE010000002.1 coordinate 411,095, forward strand.
AGCGCCCCGGGCGGGCCGGGCGGCCTCGAGTTTCTCGTCATCCACCCAGGCCTCGAACTGTCCTCGGTGGTACCGACCGAGATCGACGAAGACGTGGATGAGGCGGCCGCGCGGACTGATGACGACGAGCGTCCGTGGGATGTGTTCGGTGATGGCGGCGAACTCATCCAGGAATGGGGCATACGTCTGGCTGAGGTCCTTATTGACGAAGGAACCGAGTTCAAAGCTCTCACCCTCTTCCAGCACGAATTCCTCGGCGTCAAGCACCGGGAACTCAATACCGTCTTTCATCATCTCGACGACGAGCGTCATCGGCGATGCTTCCTCGTGCATCCGATCCCCCTCGGCTCCCCCAGCCAGCGTCTCGGCATCAGTGTAGGACTGTGCGTGCAAGGTCTCCGACGGAGACTGCTGCGGTAGTGAGACGGCGTTATCCATGGCATCCATGTGGCCCAGTTTCGGGCGCCGCGAGCGCACGAATTTCCGGTCGTACCGGAAATTCCTCGACCCTGTTTCTCGGACAGTGGACCCGCACTCGCCCGAGTGCAGGAAAGGGGAGGAACCCATGGCGAAGGTACCCGAAGTCAAGATCATCGAAGTCGCAAAGGCGCTCGCATTTGCCGCAGGAATGGCGGTCAATGTCGCTCAGGCGAACATCCAACAAGCCGCAGCGAGTCTGGCGCGCCAGTACGGGGTGTCGTCGAGCCGCGAGATCGAGGCGGAGATCGCGCGTCACCTGCGGAACCGGGGGTGATGGCGGGGTCTATCGGAGGGACGCGGGGACGCCGCCGAGGCTCCCCGCGTCTCGCGTGCCCGGGGAATAGTCGCCACGCGCCCCCGGTTGGGGAGGGTCGGCCCTGTTCCCCCTCGAAAGGACACCCGTGAGCCTGTTCAGCCCCACCACCGTCGGCGACGTCGACGTCCGCAACCGCGTCTCGCTCGCCCCGATGACCCGCCTCCGCTCCGGAGCCGACGGCGTTCCCGGCCCCATCGTGGCGAAGTACTACGCGCAGCGCGCGGGCATCGGTCTACTCGTGACCGAGGGTGTCTACCCGAGCGCCGAGTCGCGGGCGTACCCGGGGCAGCCGGGCATCGTCACCGACGCGCAGGCGGCCGGGTGGGCGAAGGTGGCGGATGCCGTGCACGCCGAGGGCGGCACGATCTTCATGCAGCTCATGAACGGCGGACGTGTCACGCACCCGCTCATCACCGGCACCGACCGCATCGTCGCGCCCTCCGCGATCGCGATCGAGGGCGACACCCGCCTCGCCGACGGCACGAAGGTCGCCTACCCGGTGCCGCACGCGCTCGAGACCGACGAGCTCGCCACCGTGCGCGACGAGTTCGTCGCCGCCGCCCGTCGAGCGGTGGATGCCGGAATCGACGGCGTCGAGCTGCACTCGGCCAACGGCTACTTGCTGCACGAGTTCCTCTCCCCCGCCTCCAACCAGCGCACCGACGAATACGGCGGCTCGCCCGAGGCCCGCGCCCGTTTCGTCATCGAGGTCGCGCGAGCGGTCGTCGCGGAGGTCGGCGCCGGGCGCGTCGGCATCCGGATCTCCCCCGCGCACAACATCCAGGACGTGTGGGAGAAGGACGACGCCGAGACCCGCGCCACCTACGAGGCGCTCGTCGCCGGTCTCGCACCCCTGGGCCTGGCCTACGTGAGCGTGCTCCACAGCGACCCCGCGGGCGAGCTGGTGCAGGACCTCCGCCGCGCCTTCGGCGGCACGTTCATCGTGAACTCCGGCTTCTCCCTCGTCACCACGCGCGACGAGGCCATCGCCGCGATCGACGACGACATCGCGGACCTGGTCGCGGTGGGCCGCCCCGCGATCGCCAACCCCGACCTCGTCACGCGATGGGAGCGCGGCGCCGACGAGAACGAGGTGCACCAGCCCTCGGTCTACGGCCCCGACGAGCGCGGGTACACGGACTATCCGTTCCTGAAGGACTGAGTTCCGGACTCGAGGAACCTGTCGGTCGTTGCGAGCAGTCGCGTCTGGACATCGACGCTGTACGACACGGGGGGCGTGGGCGTGTCCGTGTCGCGAACGAAATAGCGTCCCGTGACGCCGTCCAGGTCGGGGTCGGTCGCGAGCCGGAGTGCCGCGGCCGCCCCCTGCTCGGGCGTCAGCATCGCCCGGCGGAGGAGCCCGCCGAAAGGTCGGAGAGCCGCGGGCATGACATCTCTGATGATGTCGGTGGCGACGATGCCCGGGTGCACCGCGTTGACGGTCACCTCGCCCGCGAGGGTACGTGCGAGCGCGTACCCCGCGATCACCGTCAGCAGCTTGGCCCGCGCGTACGCTTCGAAGGGCACGAAGCCGGCAGTCGGGTTGAGAAGGGCGAGATCGCCCAGCGCCTCGATGTCGAGAGTCGCGGGACGGGGCTGACCTCCCCCTTTGAGTCGCCGGGTATCGCGGAGCGTGTCCGAGGCGACGTTGACGACGCGCGCTCGGCCACTCCTCAACTGCGACGCCAGCAGGACCGTCATCCCGTAGGCGGCGAGGTAGTCGACAGCGACGTGCATCTCGATGCCGTCGGCCGAGAGCCGGTGTTCGCCGTAGTGCGCTCCGGCGTTGTTGATGAGGAGCTCGATCACGTCGTGGCGCTCACGAATCGCGGCCGTCGCCGCGTGGATGCCGGCGCGGTGCGACAGGTCCCCGGGGATGACTTCGAGGGAACCGGCGCCGTCCCGCGCGATCTCGTCGCGCAGTTCTCGCGCGCGCTGCGGCGCCCGAGCGACCGTCACGACGTGCATGCCCCGACGCGCCAGCGCGAGCGCGAGGACGCGTCCCATCCCTCCGGTCGCGCCGGTCACGACGGCGACGCCGTTCTTCGCCGCGGTCATCGGTGGAGACGGGGGTAGCGGCGAACGAAGGCGGGATCCTCCGCTTCGCGGACGAGGAAGTCGGCGAGATCTTCGCGTCCGATGGAGTGCCAGAGCCTGATGGGGAGCCGATCTCCCGTCATGTAGGAACCGGATGCCGGGGTGTTCCGCAGCATCGGCGGGCGGACGATCGTCCACTTCAGAGGGGAGGCGACGATGAGATGTTCCATCGCCTCCTTGTCCTTCATCCGCTCCCCGACGGCCGACCACACCGCCCGCGAGTACAGAGTCCGGTCGCGGGTTTCGAGCACTCCGTGGGCACTGACGGCGATCAGCCGGTCGACGCCCGCGTCTTCCATGGCGGGTACCGCGGTGCGCATGGCATCCGTGCAGACGGTCGTCGGTCCGGTGCTCGCTCCTCCCAACGCACTGATGACGGCGTCGGCTCCGCGCAGGGCACCGCTGAGCGTGTCCGCATCGGCGATATCCGTCCAGTCGACCTCGCGAAGACGCTCCGACGGCCGGAACGAGCCGGGCTTGCGCACGAAAGCGCGCACGTGGTGTCCGTCCTCCAGCGCGCGAGCGACGACGTGCCGCCCCGTCGCGCCTGTCGCGCCGAGGACGGCGATGGTCATTTGCGATACGTTTTGTCTCATAGAGCCGACTCTGGCATGTGCTCACTTATGAGTCAAGACATCTCATAGACTCGAGTCGTGAGCAGCGAGTCCGATCCCCGCTTCCGGCGCAGCCGCGAGGCGATCGTGAACGCCGCCCGCGAGCTGCTGCTTCTGCACGGGCCGGCAGCGGTCACGCACAACCAGATCGCCGAACACGCCGGCATCGGGCGAGCGACCGTCTACCGCCACTGGCCACGGACCGATCAGCTGCTGGCCGAGGCCATGGCGACCGTTCCCCTGCCGTTCTTCGAGAACGCCGCATCGCCTTACCGAGAGTGGCTCACCCGCGAACTGACGACTATCGCCGGACAACTCGATCAGGACGACGTGCGCGCCGTCACGTCGACGCTGGTCAACACGGCCCTGTGGGACGCGGCCATGGACACCCGTCGCGAGGGGTTTGCAAGCGTTCTCTCCGAGCGTCTGACGGCTGCCCTGGGCGAAGCAGCGCGACACGGGGAACTCTCCCTCCGGGGAGACGCCACGGCGGCGGCGGCCATGACGATCGGGCCGATCTACTACCGCGCGACCATCGAACGCAAACCCGCGGATGCCACGCTCATCGAGCGCTGCGTGGACGCAGCCGGGGAGTGGCGCACGCTCTGACGCAGAGGCGGGGCCGGCGATCGCCGACCCCGCCCGACGTGGTCGCCTACACCGAGTTCGCCGCTGCGAACACGTTCCTTGGGTCCCAGTGCGCCTTCAGCGCGCGAAGGCGATCGAGCGACGCTCCGAAGCCCGGCGACCGGTCCATCCCGCCGTCGAGGAACGTCAGCGCCAGCGCCTCCCCGGCCCACGGCTCGAACGCGTCGACGAGCGCCGTTGCCGAGGCCGACGCCGCGGGCACCGCCTCGGGCACGGGCGGAACCGCGATCGAATGCACGATGTAGTCGCCGTCGACCGCCGACACGGCCCCTCCGTCCGGCAGGGGCCGGGCGGCGGCACCGCCGATGTGACGGATCTCTGCGACGAACAGCCCGGGATCGGCGGATGCCTCCACGAACGCCGCGACAGCCCCTTCGGGCAGCGCGTCGAGTACGCGGTGGCGCGTCACGGCGGGGGTCGGCTGCGGCGGGTCCATGTGCACCTGCACGAGTGCGGCGGACGGGATGCGCGCGAACGTGTCGATCTCGGGCGCCAGGTCGCGCAGGGGGCGCAGCAGTTCGTCGGCGCGCGCGTCGGACTCGAGCACGGCTCCGTCGATCACGACCACCGACCGGCCGGACAGGAACGGCGGCAGTTCCGGCAGCGGCGGCAGGTGCATCACGCGCAGGGTCGAGGTGACGGATTCGGGCACGGATGCCGTCCACTCGGCCCATGCGCGAGTGACCGCGGGCGTGTGCGCAGCGCCCCACAGCAGCATCCCGGCGAACACGTCGGCGTACGGCAGCAGTTCGATCTCGAGCGAGACGACGATGCCGAAAGACCCGGAGCCGCCGCGGACGGCCCAGAACAGGTCGGCGTTCTCGCGGGCGCTCGCCCGGATCAGCGAACCGTCGGCCGTGACGATCTGCACGGCGCGGACGGCGTTCACGCCGAGTCCGTGGGTTCGCGCGTAGAACGAGACACCGCCGTTGAGCGAGTACCCGGCGACCGACACGTCACCGGCGCTGCCGTGGAGCGCCGTGAGGCCGTGGGGTGCGGCGGCGGCGATGACGTCGTTCCACTGCGAACCGCCGAGCACGATCGCGGCGCGAGCCTCGGGGTGCACGGTGACCCCGCGCAGCGCGCTGAGGCGGACGAGCACGACGTCGGAGAGGTCCGTTTCGGAAAGGCCCGGCGCCGCGTGCCCGGTCGACTGTGCCGCGATGCGCAGGCCGGCGGCGGTCGCCGCACGGACGACGGCGACGACCTCCTCAGCCGACGCGGGCACGACGACCGCGAACGGACGCTGGTCGACGGCGACGTTCCACAGCGACCGTACGGCGTCGTAGTCGGCGTCGCCGGCGAGGATGACGCGAGAACCGAGCGCGTCGCGCAGTTTCGCGGCGCGCTCGTCGAGGGCGGTTTCGGTGATGGATGACATGGTGAGAACCGTTCTTTCGGGTGAGTGACGGCACGACTCTGCTCCCCTTCGTCATCGGCATCCATCCCAGACGAGAGGGGATTTCCGGCCCCCCCAGAATCCTGGGATGGTGGCGAAGCCCGGAGCGGAGCACACTGTTGGCATGGTCACCGCTCTGGCCGCCGGACGCGCGCGCAGCGACATCGATGTGCTGTCGCGCGCCGGCCTGCCGCTCGCGGACTTCATGGAGGAGTCCGCCGCCGCACTGCTGAGCGTCATCCCCTTCGTCGCGGGCTGCTTCTCGAGCACCGATCCGGCGACGTCGATGATCTCCAGCACGCACAAACTCGGCGACCTGCACGGCCGGAACGACGCCGACGTGGCGTGGGCACGCATCGAGTACGGCGGCGAGCCCGACCCCACCCACTACGACGAGATGGCGTCGGCGGGGAACGTCGCCGTCGGCATCCACGCGGCCACCGAGGGTCAGGTCGGCCGCCTCGAACGCATGGCCGATCTCGTCGTCCCCCGGTTCGGCTATGTCGACGAAGCACGCGTCGTGTTCGCCGATCGCGCCGGCGTGTGGGCGACGCTGTCGATCCTCCGGGGCAGCGACGACGCGGTCTTCGACGCGGGCGAGCTGCAGCTGCTGACAGATATCGCGCCGGCATTGACGCGTGGCATCCGGACGGGTCTGCTCTCGCAGCTCGCCCGCCGCGAGGCCGTGCACCCGACCGGCCCGGCGGTCCTGATCATCGACGCCTCGGATCGCGTCGTTCAGTCGAGCCCCGGCGCGCAGGAACGTCTCGCACAGCTGTCCGCGCCCGGGGCGGACCCCCTCAGCTACATCCAGGCGCTCGTGAGCGGCGCGCGCCGCTTCGCCGCGGGGACACTCCCCCGGATGCCGCGCACCCGCACTCGCACGGCCGACGGCGTGTGGCTGGTGCTGCACGCCGCGCCGCTCGGCGGCCTCGGCGACCGCGCCGGCGAGGTGGTCGTGACCATCGAGGAAGCACGCCCGCAGGAAGTCATCGACATCGTGGCTGCGGCGTTCGCGCTGACTCTTCGCGAACGCGAGGTGGTCGGCGCCGTTCTCCGCGGCGCGGACACGAAGGAGATCGCCGCGTCGATGCACGTCTCGCCGTACACCGTGCAGGATCACCTCAAGTCGATCTTCGACAAGGCCGGCGTCACCAGCCGCCGCGAGCTGGTCGCCCGCGTGTACTTCGACCAGTACATGCCGCGCGCGGGGTCGGATCTCGGCGCGGACGGGTGGTTCGCGGAGGCGTGAGCCTTGTCGTCGGGCGGCGGCGTCAGGCTACGGGTCCTGGGCGGATGGATAGCCTCGGGTCGTGACCGATGTGACCGCCGCGTATTCGAGCCGCGCCGCCGAGTACGCGCAGAGGATCGGAACGATGGATGCCGTCCATCCCGTCGATCGCGAGATCGTCGAGTCGTGGGCGCGTTCGGTCTCCGGTCGCATCGTCGACGCGGGATGCGGCCCGGGCCATTGGACACGGCACCTGTTCGACCTGGGCGTCGAGGTGCGCGGAATCGACCGCGTTCCCGAGTTCATCGAGCACGCACGCTCGACCTACCCCGCCGTGCCGTTCGCCGTAGGCAGCATCGAGGCGATCGACGAGCCCGACCGCTCGCTGGGCGGCATCCTGTCGTGGTTCTCGACCATCCACTACAGCCCGGCTGACATCGCCGCGCCGCTCGCGGAGTTCCGACGCACGCTCCGGGTGGACGGCACGTTGCTGCTGGGGCACTTCGATTCGGACGGTGCGATCGAGCCCTTCGATCACGCGGTGGTCCGCGCATACCGATGGCCCGTCGAAGAAGTGGCGGCGGTACTGGAGCGCGCCGGGTTCACCATCGCGGACGTCCATCGGCGCGCCGACCCGGGGCAGCGTCCGGTCGCCGCGGTTCTCTGCCGAAACGGCGGCGCATCGGCAGAGGGGTGATGCGCCTGAGGCGTCGCTACACCGCGCGCGCGAACCGCTCGGCCTGCACCCGGAACGCCGCCGCTAACTCCGGCGGACCCACGACCTGCATCTCGGCCTCGAACCGCCCGAACGACGCGGCGAGCGCTCCCCACGACCACGACCCCGCCTCGAGCGTGCAGGTGTGCTCGTCGATAGCGGTGACGGTCCCGTCGCCGGCGAAGGGCGACACGGCACGCGCCGGGAGGTGCAGCAGGACCGTTCCGCGGCACGGCCAGGCGTTGGCATCCGCGCCCTTGAACCGGGCCGAGACGAACGCGTCGACGTCGCCACCCGGCACCGTGCGCGGGGTGAAGGGGGCGCCGTGCGGGATGCGGGGATGGATGCGATCGACCCGGTAGACCCGCCAGTCGTCGCGGTCGAGATCCCACGCGACGAGGTACCACCGGCCGTCCGAGACGACGAGGTAGTGGGGCTCGACGCGCCGCGGGGAGTCCGTCCCATAGTCGAAGCGCAGCGTGACCCGGTCGCGGATCGTCTGCGCGAGCGTCACAAGCACGTCGAGTGAGATCGGATCGGATGCCACCTCCCCCGGCCGCGCGACCGTCGTGACCTCGAGGGTGTCGAGGCGGTGCCGCAGACGCGAGGGCATGACCTGGCGCATCGTCGCGAGCGCGCGGATCGCGGCCTCGCCGATGCCTGCGCCGAGCGCCGGGGCGGTGCGCAGCGCGACCGCCACCGCGAGCGCCTGGTCGTCGTCGAACAACAGCGGGGGCATCTCGGCGCCGGAGTCGAGACGGTACCCGCCGTCCGGACCCATCGTCGCCTCGATGCGGTAGCCCATCTCGCGCAGGCGATCGATGTCGCGGCGCACCGTGCGGTCGGTGATGCCGAGCCGCGAGGCGAGCAGCGACCCCGGCCAGTCGCGCCGCGTCTGCAGCAGCGACAGCAGGGTGAGCAGCCGCGAGGTCGTGGTCATGGCATCCAGGGTATTTCCGGTCTAGGACAGAAACCGACCTACACGGTTGCGAGGGTGGTGTCACGAGCCGATCCGGCCCGAGACCTAAGGAGCAGACATGTCCGTGCAGACCACCCCTCACCTGAACTTCCGCGGCGACGCCCGCCAGGCGCTGGAGTTCTACCAGTCCGTCTTCGGCGGCCACCTCGTCATCAACACGTACGCCGATTTCGGGATGCCGGCCGAGATCCCCGGTGCCGACAAAGTCGTGTTCGGCCTCGTCGCCGCCGAGAACGGGTTCCGCATCATGGGATACGACATCCCCGGCCAGACCGAGGGCGGCATCGCCGGCGGCGGCTCCACTCACCGCGAGAACAACACGACGATCACCGACCAGGCGCTGTTCGTCTCGATCAGTTCGCCCACGCTCGACGAGCTGAGAGGCTACTGGGATGCCCTGGCGGTGGATGCCACGATCGTCGAGCCCCTCGCGGCGTCGGCGTGGAGCGCGGGGTTCGGCATGCTGACCGACCGGTTCGGCGTGACGTGGAGTGTGTCGGTCGTGGCGGAATGACCCGGTGCGCTGCACCGACCACACGCGCCTCGCGCGCTAGGCCCTGAAGACCGCGCGGGGCGGGGTCGCCACGGTGGCACCGCCCCGCGGCCATATCGACCGCGATAACCCCTGCGGTATTCTGTCGATATGGACATCCGCGCGGAACGACGAGCGGCCGGCCTGAGCCAGGCCGCACTCGCCCGCGCCGCTCAGGTGCCGCAACCGAACATCTCCGCGTACGAGAACGGTCGCCGCCAGCCGAGCGCCGAGGTTCTCGAACGCATCCGGCGAGCGCTCGCGGGCAGCCTTCGCGACCGGCTCTTCCGCCACCGCGACGAGATCCGTCGCCTCGTCGTGGAGTATCACGCCGCCGACCCCCGCGTCTTCGGATCCGTGGCCCGCGACGAGGCCACCGAGTCCTCCGACATCGACCTCCTCGTCGACTTCACACCCGAGGCCGGACTGCTCGACGAGATCGGGCTCCGCCTCGCCCTCGCAGATCTCCTGCACGCGGAGGTCGACGTCGTGGCATCCGATGCCCTTCGTGGGGATCTTCGCGACCGTATCCTGCGAGAAGCGGTGCCGGTGTGAACGTCGAGACGCACAAAGCTCGGGATGCCGCGACCCGGGTCATCGCAGTGTGCGATGTGATCGCGCAGATCGTGACCGGCGGCAAGGACTCGTTCCTCGCGGACGTCCAGGCGCAGTGGGCGGCGGAGATGGGGCTGATCCGTATCGGTGAGGGTGTCGCGAAGATTCCGGTCGCCATACGCGAGCGGTTCGCAGAGCAGCCGTGGCGGCAGATCATCGACATGCGGAACTTCGCCGCGCACCAGTACGACGACCTCGACCCGCACCGCGTCTGGCGCACGCTGACTGTCGACGTTCCCCGGCTGCGCGCCTACCTCGCTGAAGTGCTAATCCCGGGAGTGTGAGCCGGCCGGTACCGCTGCACCGTGACCCCGGAACGGAACTCCCGCCGCTCGACCAGCTCGAGCGTCAGCTCCACACCGTCGAGCAGTCGCGGCCCGCGACCGGCGATCACCGGATGCACGACGAATGTGTACTCGTCGATGAGCCCCGCCGCAGCGAGCGCCACCGGCAGCCGCACTCCGCCGAGCGAGATTCCCCGCCCCGGCCGCTCCTTGAGCCGCCGCACCCCGTCGAGGAGGTCGGCGCTAAGGAGTTCGGCGTTCCAGTTCGCGCTGTCGAGGGTGGTGGAGGCCACGACCTTCCGCATCGGATCCATCACCTCCGCGAACGCGACCTCGCTGGCATCCATCCAACCCGGCCACTGTCCCGATACGGGCCTACGCCACGCGCCGTCCATCAGCTCGTACGTCACGCGCCCGTAGAGGAGCGTGTCGGAGCGGCGCAGCTCGTCGGTCCAGAACGCCATCGTTTCGGCATCCGGCGGCAGGCCCGCTTCGTGGTGGACGCAGCCGTCGAGGGAGACGTTGATGCCGTAGCGCAACGGCTGAGCCATGTCCGATCCTCTCGACGCGACGCGCCCCCTCACGCGTCTGGTCTATCGTCCCCGTACCTCCGGCATCCGTCCAGCGCCCCGCCTGCTCGGATCACCGCCTACGCAGGCGGTGCGATAGCCCTAGCCAACCGAGCCATCTCGGCTTCGAGATCGTCGATACCTCCGGCGAGGCTCACGGCGTGAACGTGAACGTCAACCCGCGCCGAGGGAATGCGAATGATCTGAGAGACCACGTCGCCCGAAACGTAGATGAGGTGAGCCGTCCGCACATCCAAAGCGAGTGCGTAAGCCACCATCTGGTAGACGTCACCGCTCGGCGGACCACCATTCCCGTCGTTGAGCACCTTGTACTTGGTGTCCGCGACGCTCGTCGGCACCCCGGCCTCGACGACCACGTCTGGGCGGAGCGCCACGACGCGCTCTGTATCGAGCCACCATCTTCTGTCCTGCGGGGTGACGCGCAGACCTTTCGGCTCCAGAAGCGCGCGGAGACGTTCGGCGACGAACGACTCGAATACGGTCGCCATGTTCAGCAGGAACGTGCCGCCCCGCCGGACGCCTTCACGGTGCGTCCACGACACCGCCTCCAGGATCAGCCGGGCGAGCATGAGAGCGGGCCCGAGATGCTCGTTCAATCTCGTGATCACGACAGTCGGCAGCGGCATCCCGCGCGGCACCAGACCCGTCTCGAAGAAGTTCATCTCGAGCTCCGTGCGAATTAACTCAACGCCGCGTGAGAGATTCACTGAGCGAAGCGCTCGAATGGCGGTATGCAGGATGCGGTTTGCCGGCACATCCTCACTGAATTGGTCGTAGTCGACCTCGAGAGGCAGGGGCAGCCCGGGTCGAACGGCCAGCTGGCGCGACACATCCCACCGACCCCGCATGACCGAACTCGCCCCCCGTCGTAATCCGACGACAATCCGGCCGCGAACACGAGTGCTGGCCCCGGAGATTGCCTGTCCCGTGAGCTAAGTCCGCGGCGCGCCCGGCGGGGCAGCTAGAGTCGGCTGTGCGGGCCAAGGCGGATCCGCCAGAGAACGAGTAGGTCTTGCCGAGGATCAGAGATGGCGACACTTGGGGCGCGGCGCATAGGCGCCAATGCTGACGAGCAGCTGGTCAGGTCACGTCAGCGGGTGGCCGACCACGGGGAGGTCTTCACGCCACGCTGGCTCGTTGACGACATGCTCGAATTGGTCCGGTCCGAGACCGAACGCATCGATTCCCGGTTCCTCGAACCCGCGTGCGGATCAGGCAACTTCCTGGTACCGATCCTCGAGCGCAAGCTCGCCGCGGTGTCGGCACGGCACGGCCGAAGCGAGTTCGAAAAGCGCCACTACGCTCTCTTCGGACTGATGTGCGTCTATGGCATCGAGCTACTGGCCGACAACGTTGCCGAATGCCGCGCGAACCTCGCGAGAACGTTTGTTCTATATCTGGGTCCTGACGCGGGCGACGAGTGGAAGCGCGCGGCGTTGGCCGTGCTCGCTGCGAACATCGTGCAGGGCGATGCCCTGAAGATGTCGGATGCCTTCGGCAAAGCGATCACGGTTCCCGAGTGGGGCTACCTCGGGCGCGGCAAGTACCAGCGGCGCGACTTCCGCTTCGACGACCTGACTCAGCGCGCCGGGGCCTCGATGGGTCTGTTCGGGGCGTTCCATGAGCACGAGATCTTCACCCCGGTGCGCACCTACCCCTCGATGACCGTGCAGGAGATCGCGGCATGAGCGCGCCGGTCCTCGACGGAAAGGCGTCATTCGCCCTTCGCGGCCACAACCCCGACGTGCTCACGTGCATCGCGAACCTCTCGAACGACGAGGTCTTCACCCCGCCCGAGCTCGCCAACCAGATGCTCGACACCCTCGAGGTCGCGTGGGCCGAGGCGAACGACGGCGACTCCATCTGGTCCGATCCCACGGTCACGTTCCTCGACCCGTTCACGAAGTCGGGCGTATTCCTGCGTGAGATTACCCGGCGGTTGACAGGCGGTCTCGAGTCGCAGATTCCCGAACTCAGCGAACGCGTTGATCACATCCTGACCAAGCAAATCTACGGCATCGGGATCACGCGGCTAACCGCGATGCTCGCGCGCCGCAGCCTCTACTGCTCGAAGGATGCCACGGGCAAACACTCGATCGCGAAATCCTTCGACCGCGACTGGGGCAATATCTGGTTCGAGCGCACCGCGCACACGTGGGCGGGGGACCGCTGTGCTTACTGTGGCGCAAGCAGAACAGCCCATGAGCGATCTGACGAGCTCGAGACGCACGCCTACGCCTTTATCCACACGAAGAACCCGAAGGCGCGTATGGCGCAACTGTTTGGAGCAGACGTGCAGTTCGATGTCATCATTGGCAACCCCCCGTACCAGCTCGACGACGGTGGATTTGGCTCGAGCGCAGCGCCGATCTATCACCGATTCGTCGAACAGGCGAAGGCGCTTGAGCCACGTCTTCTCTCGGTTGTGATTCCCGCGCGTTGGTACGCCGGGGGCAAGGGGTTGGCAGAGTTCCGCACCTCGATGCTCGGTGACGACCGACTGCGGGTCCTCCACGACTTCCCTGACACCGGCGACGTGTTTCCCGGTGTGAACAATCGCGGGGGAATCTGCTATTTCCTGTGGGACCGGGATCATCCGGGCGATGCGGAGGTGTACACGCACGAACGCGGCGGAATTACGTCATCGGCAGTGAGGCCTCTGGTCGAGCCGGGGCTGGAAACGTTCGTCCGCTACAACGAGGGCATCGCGATCCTGAGAAAGGTCCTCGCTGTTGAAGGTAGTGACCAGCCCGGGCAACTGATGCTGCCGCTCGCGAAGAGGTTCAGTTCCTTGGTGAGCTCGCGAAAGCCGTTTGGTCTGGATACGACCTTCGCCGGAAGTCAGACGCCGGTCGATGGCGGCGTTCGCGTATACCGGAACGGCGGCATCGTGTACGCCCCTCGGGCGGTTGTGACCTCTGGAGTGGGGTTCGTGGACGCGACCAAACTTCTCGTGCCTTACGCGAGCCCGGGGAGTGACGACTACCCGCATCTCGTTCTCTCCAAGCCAATCATCGCGGGCCCCGGCGAGATCTCGACTGAGACGTATCTCGTCATCGGGCCCTTCTCCAACGACGCCGAAGCCCGCAACGTGGCGACCTACATGGGAACCCAGTTCTTCCGATTCATGCTCACACTCAAGCGTGTGTCTCAGCACGTGACCAAGGGTGTGTACACGCTGGCGCCGACGCAGGACTTCTCACGGGCGTGGCACGACGACGATCTCGCGGCAAAGTACGGACTTTCCGACGAAGATCGAGACTTCATGGCTCGGTTCGTGAAGCCAGTTAGCTGGGCAGCGGACTACTATGCCTAAGTCGATCGAGGAGCTTCTCCCCGAGAAGCTCGAAGCCCGCCTGCGAATCTACGCGTACTCGATCGCCGACGATGCCCACTCTGGGCTCCTCAAGGTCGGGCAGACGACACAGGACGTTAAAAAGCGCGTCGCACAGCAGCTCAAGACCGCCGCGATTGAGAATTTCGAGATCGTGCTCGACGAACCCGCCGATAGGCCCGACGGCACGGTGTTCCGCGACTTCGACGTGCGTGAGCGCCTCAAGAAGAAGAAGTTCGCGAACCCGACGCTCGAGTGGATGCGCTGCACCGTCGAAGACGTCCGGCTGGCGATCGCCGAGCTGCGCGCGAACAAGGCGTACGAGGGCACGCCCACCCTCGACTTCCCGATGCGCGTCGAGCAGCAGGCGGCGGTCGACAAGACCCACGACTACTACGAGTCGATCTGGGCCGAGGACGAAGACGCCGTCCCCGAGTTCCTGTGGAATGCGAAGATGCGCTTCGGCAAGACCTTCGCGACGTACCAGCTCGCGAAGAAGCTCGGCGCCAAGCGCGTGCTCGTCGTCACGTTTAAACCCGCGGTCGAGGACGCGTGGGACACCGACCTCAGGACCCACGTCGACTTCGACGGGTGGCAGTACCTGTCGCGCAAGACAGGCGGGGATCCGGCATCCGTCGACCCGGATCAGCCGCTCGTCTTCTTCGGGTCGTTCCAGGACCTCTTGGGCCGCGACGCCGCCGGCAACTTCAAGGCCAAGCACAAATGGCTGACTGAGGTGATGTGGGACCTCGTCGTGTTCGACGAGTACCACTTCGGTGCCTGGCGAGACACGGCCAAAGAGCTCTTCGAAGGCGAGGATGACACCGTCCGCCAGAAGGAGGAGGCGCTCGAGTTCTCGGCTGCGGAAGAGACTTTCGCCGAAGAGCTTGAAGAGCGCGGCAGCGACGAGGACGCGTTCGTACCCATCAAGGCGCGCGCCTACCTCTACCTCTCGGGCACACCGTTCAAGGTGCTCAACGAGGGGCGGTTCATCGAAGAGCAGATCTTCAACTGGACGTACACCGACGAGCAGCGAGCGAAGGCAAACTTCGTGGCGCAGCATCCGGATCAGCCGAATCCGTACGCCCCGTTGCCTGAGATGCGTCTGCTTACGTACCAGATGCCTGACGAGCTCATTGCGATCGCGAGCCAGGGCGAGTTCGACGAGTTCGATCTCAACGCGTTCTTCGAGGCGAAGGGGATCGGGGCCGAGGCATCCTTCGTCCACGAGGACGATGTGCAGAAGTGGCTCGATATCATCCGAGGCGGCTATCTGCCGACACAGGTCGATGCAATGAGGGCCGGCACGCGACCGCCGTTCCCGTACTCTGACGCGCGCCTGCTGCCGTACATGCAGCACTCGCTCTGGATGCTGCCGCGCACCGCTTCGTGCGCGGCGATGGCGAACCTGCTGGCCAAGCCGCAGAACGCATTCTGGCACGATTATCGCGTCGTGAATGTATCTGCACCCGGCGTCGGGGTCGGACTCGACGCGCTGCCGCCGGTGCGCGAGGCGATCGGCGGCGGCCACGATACAAAGACGATCACGCTGACGGTCGGCAAGCTGACTACCGGTGTGACCGTGCCGCAGTGGTCGTCGATCCTGATGCTTCGCAATCTGCGGGCGCCCGAAACGTACTTCCAGGCCGCGTTCCGAGTGCAATCGCCGTGGACGATTCGCAACCCCAACGGCGACGATCCGAACGAAGAGGCAATCCTCAAGCCGGTTTGCTTCGTCTTTGACTTCGCGCCGACGCGGGCGCTACGGCAGATCAGCGAGTACGGGCGCGGACTTTCGCCCGAGAGCCCGAATCCCGAGCGCGCCGTCGAGGAGCTCGTGTCGTTCCTGCCCGTGCTGGCCTACGACGGCTCGAACATGACGCAGGTCGATGCGGCTGGCGTCCTCGACATCGCGATGTCTGGCACGTCCGCCACCCTCCTCGCCCGCAAGTGGGAGTCGGCGGTGCTCGTCAACGTCGACAACCTCACCCTCAAGAAGATCATGGCGTCGGATGCCGCGATGAAGGCGGTCATGAACATCGAGGGTTTTAGGGCCCTTGGGGCCAGCATCTTTGAAACCGTGGTGAACAAGAGCGAGTCCGTCGGCAAGACGAAGAAGGAGAAGGGCGACGACATCACCCCGGTCGAGAAGAAGGAGCTCACGGCCGAAGAGAAGGAGTACAAGTCCAAGCGCAAGCAGATCCAAGAGAAGCTCATCAAATTCGCGACGCGAATCCCCGCCTTCATGTACTTGACGGACTTCCGCGAGAACACCCTTTACGACGTCATCACCAAGATCGAGCCGGAGCTCTTCCAGGCCGTCACCGGCCTCACCGTCGAAGACTTCAATCTTCTGGTTTCACTTGGCGTCTTCAACGCCGGGCACATGAACCAAGCAGTGTTTGCCTTCCGACGCTACGAAGATGCATCACTCAAATACACGGGAGTCGAGTCACACGCGGGACTGCGACACTACGGGCTTTACGACACGGTGGTGGCAGTCGAGCACTGACCCAGGCGAAGGCGATCAGTTCGATATGGACAACTCCGTGAAACCTACTGTGCTACGGATGTCGCCTCAGGCCTGTATCCCCGGCGCCGTGTCCGTGACCTGCGAGTATCGCCCCTAGAACACCACGGTGATGGTGTCGGTCGGCCCGCCACGGTGCTTCGCGACTATCATGTCGGCCTCACCCGCACGCGGTGAGCCCCTCCTGTATGCAGCCTCGCGGTGCAGCAGCACCACCCTGTCGGCATCCTGCTCGATCGAGCCCGACTCACGCAGGTCGCTCAGTGCCGACTTCCTGTCAGCACGCTGCTCGGCACCACGGTTGAGCTGCGACAGAGCGAGGTTGGTGTCAGGAAGCTCTGGCCCATGTCCGGGAGCGGCATTCGTCGACGAGGCGAAGCGCCGCGGGGCTGCCACCATCTACGCCGCGGCGCGTAACATCGACAGCATCACCGCGACCGGCGTCGAGAGGATCCGGCTCGATGTGACCAACCCCGCCCAGATCGTTGCCGCCGCCGCCGTCGCGGGCGACGTCCACGTCCTCGTCAACAACGCGGGAATCTCGACGAGCACTCCGTTGACCACCGGAGACGAGGAGAACATTCGCCGCGAGATGGACACCAATTTCTACGGCCCTCTGCGAATGATCCGCGCGTTCGCACCCGCGCTCGCCCGCAATGGCGGAGGAGCGATCATCAATGTCGTTTCAGCGCTTTCCTGGTTCACGACTCCCCTGTCGGGCGCGTATTCGGCCTCGAAGGCCGCGGCCTGGTCACTCGCAGATAGCGCGCGCCTGGAGCTGGCGGCTGAGGGCACGCATGTTGTCGCCGTCCACATGGGCTTGGTCGACACCGACATGTCCGATGGCATCCCGGGTCCGAGGGTCGCGCCGATCGACGTCGCACGCGCCGCCCTCGACGCCGTCGAATCGGGCGCGCAAGAAGTGCTCGCCGACGACTGGGCGGCGTTCATCAAGGCCGGGCTCAGCCTTGACCCGGCTCAGCGTTACGAGCGGATCTTCGGGGCGCTCGCTGGCGGAGCGCGGGTCCGCCGCTGAGTCAGACGGCGAGCGTGCGCGAGGTCCAGCTGGACAGGAGAGCGAGAGCCTCTCGTGAGGCGGACCCGCGCTCGCTCGTATAGATGTAGAGCGCCTGCTCGGTGTCGCCGGGAAGCGTGAGCGACTCGTACCGAACGGTGAGTTCGCCGACGAGGGGATGCCGCAGCCGTTTGCTGCCGAATGTCCGCTGGTGCACGTGGTGCTCCGCCCACCAGGTGTGGAACTCGCTGCTGGCCTCCGTCAGATGCTCGACCAGCTTGGTGGTGTCGGGGTCGTGCGGATCGCGCCCCACCTCGAGGCGAAGTGAAGCGACCGCGTTGCGCGCCTGCTCTTCCCAATCCACGAACAGCTCGCGTGCCTCCGCCGAGCACAGAATCCACCGCGCATAGTTGCGCTCACGGGGAGGCATCCGATCGAAATCGGTGAAAAGAGCGCGTGCCATCGCGTTGGCCGCCAGGACATCGGTATCGCGCCCTTATATCAGCCCCCACGGGTACCTCCCGAGCGAGAGCCTGAGTTCACCAGCCGGAACGACAGCCGCCGGCCCACCTGAACGGAGGAAATCATGCCTCACCCACTGACCGCCCCGCCGTCTGGTTCGTGACGGGTGCTTCTCGCGGACTCGGACGGGACCTCGTCACCCAGTTGCTCGCACGCGGTGACATGGTCGCCGCGACGACCCGTTCCGCCGAGCGGGTGACGCGCGCCTTGGCCGACGCCGATACGTCGCGTCTCCTCGTCCTCGAAGTCGACCTCGCCGACGAGGCACAGGTGGCGCAGGCCGTGGATGCCACGAAGGCCCGCTTCGGTGGCCTCGACGTCGTGGTGAACAATGCCGGATACGGCTTTCTCGCCGCCATCGAAGAGGTCACCGATCACGAAGCGCGCGAGATGTTCGACGTGCAGATCTTCGGCGTCTGGAACGTGTTGCGTGCCGTCCTCCCCGACTTCCGCACCCAGCGAAGCGGCACCATCATCAACGTCTGGTCGATCCTGGGCCTCACGTCCTTCCCGGGGTGGGGGCTCTACTGCGCCGGCAAGTTCGCGCTCGAGGGGATGACGGAATCGCTCGCGGCCGAGGTCGCGGAGTTCGACATCAAGGTGCACCTGGTCGAGCCCGGCTACATGCGCACCGACTTCCTCACGTCCAACTCCCTCGGGCTGCCCACCCGCGAAGTAGACGCATATCCGTCGATCCGCGAGATGACCCGGGCGCACCAAGACATGCCCGGGACTCAGCTCGGAGACCCGGCCAAGGCCGCCGCCGCAAACATCACGGTCGCCCGCACGGAAAGCGCTCCCCTGCACCAGCTGCTCGGCTCGGACTCCGTACAGTTCGCGACCGCACGCGTCGAGACGCTACAGGGCGAGATCGACGCCGCGCGCGAACTGGCCGTCACGACCGACATCGTCCCGTCGGCTGCCTGACGCCAGCGAGGTGCCCGGGGTCGCCGTGCGGCCTCGGGCGCCTCGGGCCTCGTCCGTGTCGGTTGCCCAGGTCGTCGCGGGGCCTCGGGCGTCTCGGGACTGGCTCGTGCCGATGGCCGGGTCGCCGTACGTGCTGCGTCGCATCGCGCCTGGTCCGTGTCGGTGCCCGGGAGTACCGTCGGCGCCATGAAAGCGGATGAACTCTTCCTCCACTCCGACGCCGCGCTGCGCGAGGTCATCGACCAGCTCGATCCCGCCGACTTCTCCGCCCCCGTGCCGAAGGAGTGGAGCGAGCTCGAGTCGCTAACGCTGCTCGGCAGTCTGGGCCGCCACGCCTACGACGAGGCGTGGATCCCCGACGTGATCGTCGGCCGCGCAGCGGCCGACGGCGACCCGTTCGCCGACGCCGACCTGCTCGGCGACGATCCGATCGCCTCGTACGACGCGCTCAACGACGCCGCGGGGGCGGCCGTGCGCTCGGGCGGGTTCGCCGAAACGTTCCGCTTCACGTACGGCGAATACCCGGCGACGGAAGGCTTCGCGCACATGGCGACCTACCGCGCGTTCCAGGCGTACTCGATCGCGAAGCACTTCGGCATCCCGTTCCACCTCTCCCCCGAACTGATCGAAGGGCTCAACGAGCACGTCGTGCCGCACGCCGACGCGTGGCGCCAGTGGGGCGTGTTCCCGCCAGCGATCGAGCCGCCCGCGGGAGCGGATGAGGAGACGCGGATGCTGTGTGCGGTGGGGTACTGGGTGGCGTAGGCGTGTGATCACAACCGCCTGGAACTACCCCGTCACGTCGATTTGATACGCCATCCCCGCGGCGTAGAAACAGGACTCCACGCCGAGATCATGGACATCAAAGGGATAGACCTTCCGGTGGCTTTCCGTGAGGAATGCGGCGACCTGCTCGACGGTGACGTCGTCGGCGATCAGACCGTCCTTCTTCAAGCACCTGTAGGCGACGGTTCCCGCATCCACAAGCAGGTCAGGATTCCCCTGCTGCGTCTCGTAGCCCATGACAGCGAAGACAGACGTCTTCTCTCGGCAAAGGGAATCCGTTGCCATCAGCTTGGCGACATCGTTCACCGCGGCCGGGGGCTGCACGTTGACCACTCCCGTCGAGTACCGCGTTTGCCGCAACTGGTACCCGGCCTCAGACATGCAAGCGAGGTACAGGTCAAGACCCTGCCGATACTGATCTTCCGTGATTGCTCCCGTCTCGATCGCCTCCTGCAGCACGACCTTGTCGTACGCCGTCGCGTCGGACGCTGCGAGCCATTCCGAGAAAAGGTCCTCGAAAGATGACGCGAGCTTAGCTTCCGCATTCGCTTCGGGCGCCCCCGCGCAACCGCTCACGGTCACACCAGCGAGCGCGAGAACAGCACCGGCGAGCATGACCCGCGGGGCCGCGCCCGTCGCCCGCGACGCCACCCCACCCTTGGGTGCGCCGAGAGGCGCCCTCCAGCCTCGATTACGACTGCCCATACTTGCCCCTCAGATCGTGGAACACCCGCAGCCAGTCCTCGGCTGCGACCCGAGGGCGAAGCTAATCTCCCGCGGGTTTCTCTCGCATCACCCCCGGCTGAACGCAACGCGGGTGACCGCTCAGACGCTAAGCGCGCGTGCCTACAAGCCGCCGCGCGGTGTGAGCCGTGCCTGAGCAGACCCGGGCGCGATGGGGCACGTCTTGTAACGAGGGCAACGGAACCCGGCGCGACCCGCTTCTATGGCGGCCCCCGACTTCTGGTTGGTCCCTCACCTCACCCTCACCGAGGGAGCTGAGCGATGGGTCCCATCGACCCGCCCTGCGGCTTAGCCGTCCTCGGTCGGCATCCAACACGACGTCACGTCGCCGGTGACTTCTCGGGGACTTGCACCCATGGTCGGTGCGCGGCACGCTGCTTCACGACGCACTTTCGAAGGTGGGAAGGGTCAATCAGGTGTAGGTTCCCGCTCGAGATGGCGGATAACCCCAGGGATTCCACGCTAGTTGGCGGTGGTCCCGGACTCAGGATTCCACGGGAAATGGCGGATTCCTACACCGCTCTCTGACGCGCCGACCCTGTCTGGTCAGCGGCCTGTCACGGCGGCGAGAGCGCTGGAGGTCACTGCAGCTGGCCGAGCTCGAGCATCTCACCGTCGAGGAAGAACGTCGGAGGGGAATGCTGAAGCTTCGGTTGACTCTGGGACTGCCAATGACCCCACCACGAACGGATGCTCGCGGTCTCACTGTCACCGTTCCAGCACGACGGCGAGGCCTTGACCCACGCCGATGCAGATCGCCACGACGGCGACGCCGCCTCCGCGTCGCGCAAGCTCATGCGCGGCATGCCCGAGAATGCGGCCCCCCGAAGCGCCCAGCGGATGGCCGATGGCCAGCGCTCCGCCGTGGATGTTGACCCGCTCAGGATCAAGTTCAGGCCACCCGGCGACGCATGCGAGCGACTGTGAAGCGAACGCCTCGTTGAGCTCGACCACGTCGACATCGGCCCAGGACCGGCCGGCGCGTGCGAGCGCCTTGTTCGCCGCCTCGATCGGCGCGATCGGGAACAGATGCGGATCGACGCCATGCGCCCCGCGTCCCGCAATCCGCGCGAGTGGCTCGCCGGGCAGCGCACCCTCCGCGGCGATCAGAACGGCGGAAGCGCCGTCGTTGATCGGCGAGGAGTTGCCGGCGGTGACGGTGCCTTCGCCGTCGCGCGCGAACAGCGGAGTAAGCCCGGCGAGCTTGTCCACGGAAGTGTCGTCCCGGATGCCCTCGTCGCGTGCCAGGTCGGCCCCTGGCACGTGCACGATCTCGCCATCGTAGACCCCGTCAGCCCACGCTTTAGCTGCCAGCCGGTGAGAGCGCACGGCGAACTCGTCCTGGGCATCTCGGGAGATTCCCCACTCTCGGGCGATCTTCTCCGCCGATTCTCCATTGGAGATGGTCCACTGCTTCGGCAGCTTCGGGTTGGTCATCCGCCACCCGATGGAGGTGTTCCACAGTGTCTGGTTACCGACCGCCGGCCACGGCCTCGGCGACTTCTCCACGATGAACGGCGCCCGGCTCATCGACTCCACTCCGCCGGCGAGCACGAGACCGGCGTCGCCGGTCTCGACAGCGCGGGCGGCCTGGATCACCGCTTCCAGCGACGACGAGCAGAGTCGGTTGACGGTCACGCCGGTGACACTGGTGGGGAAGCCTGCCAGCAGCGCCCCGAAACGGGCGACGTCGCGGTTGTCCTCTCCTGCTTGGTTCGCATCGCCGAAGATCACGTCATCGATGCGCGCGGGGTCGAGGCCCATGCGCGCGACGGTCGCCTTCATGACGACTGCGGCGAGATCGTCGGGCCGGATGCCGCTGAGCGCGCCACCCGCCCGCCCGAAGGGGGTGCGGACAGCATCGTAGACAAAGCTCGCGGTCATGGCGGGCTCCCTTCCGTGGTCGGCCGAGGGTCAGGCGAACGCCGATATTCCGGTGATCTGGCGCCCGATGATGAGCGACTGGATGAAGTCGGTTCCCTCATACGTGTGGACGACTTCCATGTCGGTGAGGTGGCGGGCGACGTGGTTCTCCAGAAGGAGTCCGTTGCCGCCGAGGAGGTCACGGGCATCCCGGCAGAGTGCACGCGCGTGCTCGCCGGTGAACATCTTCGCGAGCGAGGCCTGTTCGTTCGTCAGTCGGCCTTCATCCTGCAGGGTGGCTGTGCGGAAGCAGAGCAGCTGCATCGCGGTGAGATCGGCGAGCATGTTGGCCAGCTTGTTCTGCACCAGCTGGTAGCTCGCGATGGGCTTGCCGAACTGGACGCGCTCCTGGACGTAGGCCGCTGCCGCCTCGTACGCGGCGAGTGCGTGCCCGAGCGCCTCCCACGCGACGGTGCTGCGGGTGCGATTGAGGATCGCGGAGACGTCCCGAAAGGAGCTCGACTTCGCGAGCTTGTTCCCGGCAGGGATCCGCAGTCCGGAGATCTCGATGTGCGCCTGCTGGATCGCGCGTTTGGCGATCTTCCCGGTGATCGCCTCGGCCTCATATCCGTCGGGGTATCCTCCATCGGCATTCTTCTCAAGGACGAATGCCTTCACCTTCGAGTCTGCGGTGTCGCGTGCCCAGATGATGACGATGTCGGCGACATGGCCGAGGCCGATCCACCGCTTGGCACCGTCGATCACATAGACGTCTCCTTCGCGGCGGGCTGTGGTTTCCAGCGCAACGGAGTCTGATCCGTGCTCGGGCTCGGTCAGCGCGAACGCGCCGAGCTTGCGGAGGGCTGCCATTTCGGGCAGCCAGCGCTGCTTCTGCTCGTCGTCGCCGAGCAGTGCGATGCTGCCCATCGCGAGTCCCGAGTGCACGGCATTGAGCGTGTTCACACTGCCGTCGCCGCGTGACAGTTCCATCGCGACGAGGCCGGTCTGCAGTCGGGTCAGTCCCGGGCAGCCGTAGCCCTGGATCGCGGTGCCCACGATCCCAAGCTCGCCCAGGGCGGGGAGGATCTGGTAGGGGAAGTCCGCCAACTCCCAGTGTTCGTTGATGACAGGGAGGACCTCGGAGTCCACGAATCCGCGCACACGTGTGATGAGGTTGCGGTCGTCGTCGCCGAGAAGATCGCCGATCTGGTAGAAGTCTGTGTCGACCGGGTGTGCTGTCGTCGTGATCGTCATCTTAGTGTCCCTCTTCCCGAATCGCCGGGACGGTGACCCGGCCGCCGACGTGGTCTTCATCGCCTTCCGCGTCTTGCAGCCACCGTCGGACCGCCTCGCCATCCTGGTCGAGTGCAGGAGGCGCGGTGCGGTAGGTCGCGGGGGTGCGGGAGAACGTGATCGGGTTGCGAATGGTGGGCACCGCCTGGTCGTCGGTGCCGGCCGGAACGCTCGGGTCCAGCCCGATCTTGGCGGCGAACTCGACGCCTCCGCGAACATCCAGGACCGGCGCGCATGGGACCTGCAACGGGCTGAGGATGTCGAACCATTCCCATGCGGTCTTGGACGCCAGCCGTGCTGTCAGCAACGGGCGCAGGGCGTCTCGGTGCGCGCTGCGGTCCGCATTGGACGCGAAGCGGGTGTCTGCGGCCAGCTGCGGCAGCCCGATGGTGTCGCAGAACGTGGCGAACTGCACATCGTTGCCGATCGCGAGGACCAGTTCCCCGTCACGGGTGGGGAACGGTGCGTAGGGGTAGATACTGGGGTGGTCGTTGGCCATCCGGGTAGGAGACTGCCCGCTGAGCAGGAACCCGCCGGTCTGGTTGACCATGCCCGACAGTGCGGAGGACAGCAGGTTCAGTTCGACGTGCTGTCCCTCTCCCGAACGCTGTCGGTGGTAAAGGGCGGAGGTGATCGCGATGCAGGTGTGCAATCCGGTGATCACATCGAACACCGCAACGCCCGCGCGGAATCCTTCCGCGTCCGGCGCGCCGGTCACGCTCATCAGTCCGGACAGTGCCTGTGCGAGCAGGTCGTAGCCGGCGAGCCCTGCGCCTCCCGCGGTGCCGAAGCCGGTGATCGACGCGTAGATCACATTGGGGTTCTCCCGCTTGACGGACTCGTAGTCCAGGCCGAATCGCCGGAGCCCGCTGGGTTTGAAGTTCTCTGTGACCACATCGGCTCTGGCCGCGAGACGCTGTGCGAGGACAAGGTCATCGGGGTTGCGGAAGTCCAGCACCACAGACTGCTTGTTCCTGTTGATGGAGAGGAAGTAGGTCGACTCGCCTCGGTACTCCGGTGGCCGGTAGCTGCGTGTCTCATCCCCCAGCGGGCTCTCCACCTTGATGACCGTCGCGCCGAGGTCCGCGAGCAGCATCGTGCAGTAAGGGCCGGCAAGTACCCGGCCGAAATCGGCGACTAGGAGGCCGTCGAAAGGGCCGCCGGGAACGTCCTGCACCGTCCGGTCATCCGGGAGCGAGCTCTTCATCATCGGGAACACCTCAGTCGTCGTCATGTCCATCCAGACTCCCAGCAGCCGTTTATGTCCGTCCAATACCTGATCGGACACGTATTGATGCTGTGATCTCATGAAACGAGGGGCTGTTCCAGAACGGCACACTCGAGACTCCCGTTTGGACATCACCCTGGGGAGCGTCGAGGCGACGGTGCCGACAGCGGCCTGCGCCTGGGCGTGATCAGCAATGAGGCTAAGGAGAACCCATGGGTAGCAGGCTTGCAGGCAAGGTCGCGATCGTCACCGGCGCGGCGAACGGGATGGGGCGCGCGCATGTGCGCCGCCTCGCCCAGGAAGGGGCGAGCGTCCTCGCCACCGACGTCGACTCCGCCGGGCTCGAGCAGACCGTCGCCGAAGCGAACAGTGACGGCGGGACGGCCGTGGGGCTGGAGCAGGACGTCGCGATCGCGGCGAGGTGGGACGAGATCGTGGTAGAAGCCGAGCAGCGTTTCGGTCGGCTCGACATCCTGGTCAACAACGCGGGGGTGCTCATCCTCAAGCCCGTCGAGGAGACCACAGAGGAGGAGTGGGACCTCATCTTCCGCATCAATGCCAAGGGCGTCTTCCTCGGCACCAAGGCCGCGGCGCCTGCTCTGGTCCGCTCAGGCGGCGGATCGATCGTGAACATCTCGTCCATCTACGGCATCGTCGGCGCACCGAGCGCCGCCGCGTATGAGGCGTCAAAGGGCGCCGTCCGGCTGCTGACCAAGGCCAGCGCGGTGGACCTGGCCAAGTACGGCATCCGGGTGAACTCTGTGCATCCCGGTGTCATCGCCACCCCCATGACCACGGGGCTGCTGGCGACGCCGGAGTCGACGAAGGCCGTGCTGTCCACGACGATCCTCGACCGGCCCGGCCAGCCCGAGGAGGTCTCGAACGTCGTGCTCTTCCTCGCCTCGGACGAGGCTTCCTTCGTCACCGGCGCCGAGTATGTCGTGGATGGCGGCTATACCGCGCAGTGATCTCGGTCGGCCGGGGTCTGCGCGACCCCGGCCGACTCATCCAGACTTGTATGCCAATCCACCTTCCATCGGTACGGATTATGCAATAATCCCTGGATGGATCTGCAGCAGCTGCGCGCCTTCCTCGCCGTCGCCGAGGAACTGCACTTCGGGCGGGCAGCCGAGCGCCTGCATATGGCGCAGCCGCCGATCAGCCGCGGCATCCAGCAGCTGGAGCGGGAGTTGGGTGCGCGGCTGTTCGAGCGGAGCACCCGCAAGGTAACGCTGACCTCGGTGGGCGAGGCCCTCGTCGCCCCCGCCCAGGAGGTCCTGGACGCGCTGGACAGGGTGAGCAGGGTCGCCCGCGCAGCCGGAACGGGCGAGATCGGTCACGTCCGTCTGGCGTACGCGGGTGCGTCCTCCAACGTGATGGTCGGATTGCTCGCCCGAGCGGTCAACCAGAACCACCCGGGCATCCACCTCGAGCTGCTCAGCCAGCACTTCGCCCAACCGGCGATGCAGCTGCTCACCCGCGGCGACATCGACATCGCCCTCGGCAGGTGGGACCACATTCCCGCCGCCGTGCGCACCCGCGTGATCGCTGTCGAGGAACTCGTCATCGCCGTCCCGGAGACCCACCGTCTAGCCGACGCCGGTGCCGTGTCGATCGCGCAGTTCGAGGGTGAGCCGTTCGTGTCGCTCCAACCGCAGACCGGCACGTTGCTGCTGGAGCGGCTGCGACAGATGAGTAGAGCCGCCGGGTTCAACGCCGATGTCGTCCAGCACGCACCGGACTCGTGGACGCTGATGTCCCTCGTCTCCGCCGAGATCGGCTGCTCATTGACCCTGTCCTCGGTGATCGACAGCATCGCCGACCCGCACTTGCGCTTCCTGCGCCTGACCGACGACGTCGCACCTGTCGAGCTGCGGATGGCGTGGCTGCGCGACAGCGACGACCGTGCCTTGCACGCCGTGCTCCGGTTGTCCGAATCCGTCCTCCCGACGCCGCAGGACTAAGGGTCGCCAGGTATCAATCCGCCTGCCATTTGGTATTGGAGAGAATCAGAACGAAGTGGAAGCGTGGAGTCCACTGTGCGTATATCAACGGCGAGGACAACCATGCACGCGTTCGCGATCTTCCAAGACGACCACACCGTGACCGATGTGGAACTGCCGACACCAACGCCCGAGGGCACCGAAGTGCTCCTCCGCGTTGTTCGCTCCGGGGTGTGCCACACCGACATGCACCTGCGTGAGGGGTACTACGATCTCGGCAGCCGGGGGCGTCTGAATCTGATCGACCGGGGCGTCACCTACCCGCTTGTCCTCGGCCATGAGGTCGTCGGCGTCGTCGAAGCGGCCGGCCCCGACGCCGACGGGGTCTCGCCGGGTGAGCATCGCCTTGTCTACCCATGGATCGGCGACGGCTCCTGCGACGCATGCCAGGCAGGTCACGAGAACCTGTGCCCCTCGCCCCGTAACCTCGGCGTCGCCCGCCACGGCGGGTATGCCGAGTTTATCCTCGTCCCGCACCCCCGTTACCTCCTCGACGTCACCGGGATCGAAGAGCGGTGGGCCGCAACTCTCGCCTGCTCCGGCCTGACCGCCTACAGTGCCGCGCGCAAGGCCCTTCCGGCCACCGCGTCCGATCCGGTCGTGGTGATAGGCGCCGGCGGTGTCGGGTTGATGGCGATCGCCACGCTGCGCGCGCTCGGCCACGAAGCAGTCCTCGCGGTGGACCTGCAGGAGCGCAATCTGGAACTGGCGCGGCAGCTCGGAGCGACCACGACGATCTCCGCCCGCCAGGAAGACCTTGCCGCCGCCATCGTCGCCGGCGCCGGTGGGCCGGTCGCGGCGATCGTGGACTTCGTCAACAACTCCACAACAGCTCCCGCTGCGTTCGCCGCGCTCCGCAAGGGCGGAACGATGGTTCAGGTCGGGCTGTTCGGCGGAGAGCTGGTCATCCCCACCGCGTTGCTCACTCTGAAGATCATCACCATCCGCGGAAGCTTCGTCGGGTCCCTCGGCGAGCTCGAGGAGCTCGTCGGGCTCGCGCGGCGCGGCGCGCTCCCGCATCTCCCGATCATCGACGGGGAGTTGTCTGCGACGGCGGTGCAGGATGCGCTGGACCGGCTCGCCGCGGGCGGCGTGCCCGGCCGGATCGTGCTCAGCGCGTGACCGCGCCGGGCGTCCAGCCGGCCACGACTCACGCGTAGTCGAAGAAGCCGCGTCCCGTCTTGCGTCCCAGCTCCCCGGCCGCGACCTTGTCGCGGAGGATCTGCGGCGGGGCGAACCGCTCGCCGAGCGTCTCATAGAGGTATTCGGCGATCCCGAGACGCACGTCCAGCCCGACAAGATCGGAGGTGCGCAACGGACCTGTCGCGTGACGGTATCCCAGCACCATCGCCGTGTCGATGTCCTCAGCGCTGGCCACCCCCTCTTCGAGCATCCGCATCGCTTCCAGCGCGATTGCCGCGCCCAGGCGGGAGCTCGCGAAGCCGGGCGCGTCGTTGACGACGATCGGGGTCTTCCCCAGCGATGTCACCCACTGCTCCGCCCGTTGCCGCAGGTCCGGGTCGGTCGACGGCGTCAGCACGATCTCGACGAGTGACGAGGGCGGCACCGGATTGAAGAAGTGCAGTCCGCACACGCGCTCCGGCCTCGCGAGCTGCGCCGCGAGCCTTGTCACCGACAACGATGAGGTATTCGTGGCCAGCCACGCCGACTCCTCCACGATCCCCTCTGCTCTCTGCATCGCCTCGACCTTGAGTGCGAATGTCTCTGGGACCGCTTCGATCACGAGCTCGGCATTCCGCAGCGCCTCGTAGTCGGCGCTGGCCGCGACGCGGCCGGCGATTGCGTCGACGTCGACCGAGGCATCCCGCTCCGCGGCCTTGCGGATCCCATCGGCCAACCGCGCGGCGGCCGCGCCCGCCGCTGCCGGGTCGCGTTCGATCACGGTGACCTGCGCGCCCGCCTGAGCGAATACCTGCGCGATACCGGCGCCCATGCGGCCGCCCCCGATCACGCCGACGGTGGAGGGAACAGTGATCATCGGGTCTCCTGAGAACGGTTGAGGAATCGGGTCATCAGCTGCGTCTTGGCGTCCGACTCGAACAGGATCGCCTGCGCGAGTTCGTCGACAAGGGGGTGGGCGTCCCGCGGCGCAGCGAGCACGCGCTTCGAGACGCGGAGGGCGAGCGGATCCTGGCCAGCGATCCGATCGGCGACGGTATCCGCCGCCGCCGCTAACTGGTCGGGTTCATGCACCGAGGCCACCAACCCACACCGCAGCGCCTCCTCGGCGTCCAGCCGGCGCCCCGTGAACAGGATCTCCTTGGCCAGCGGCTCCCCCACCAGCTCGGCGAGCCGCCAGGTCGCCCCGGCCGCGGCCAGGATTCCGATCGCCGTCTCGGGGTTGCCGAACACGGCGCGGGTGGACGCGATCCGGATGTCGGCCGCGTACGCGAGTTCCGCACCGCCCCCGATCGCGAACCCGTCGACCGCAGCGATCACCGGCATCGGCAGCCGCGCGATACGGATGAACAGCCCGGAGTTGATGCCGGCCAGCGCTTCGTCGCGGCCGCGCTCGAGCAGCTGCCGGATGTCTGCGCCAGCCGCGAACACACCCCGTTCGGGCGTAGAGGTTCCGGTGAGAATCAGGATGCGGGGCTCTCGCTCCAGGCTCGTGCATACCGCGTGAAGTTCGTCGACCATGTCGTCGTTGATCGCGTTTCGCACGTCAGGACGGTTCAGTTCGACGTGAAGCCGGTCCGCGCCCTCGCGGAGTATCAGAGTGGTCACCGTCCCAGCCTCCCATCACCGATCAATGCGCGTCCAATACCCGATCCACGTACATCTGATGCGCCATCGTCATCAATCTGGACCGGGATCAGTATTGGACGAACTCGGCCACGGCGCGACAGGCTGAGAGGGCAGTACCGCGCCAGACGACCGCCGATCTGGGCGGGCGTGGCCCGTGAGACGCACGACAGCAATGAAGCGAGGAGACCACGATGGGTGCATACCGGACCATCAACCCAGCCACCGGTCAGACGGTCGCCGAGTACGCCGTGATCGGCGATGCGGACGTGGCCGACATCGTCGCCCGCTCGCACACGGCCTACCGCAAGTACCGGGAGCTGCCGCTCGCCGAACGGACGGGGATCCTGGCACGCGCGGCGCAGCTGCACCGGGACCGCATTGATGAACTGAGCGCGCTGCTGACACTCGAGGTCGGCAAACCCGTCACGCAGGCCCGCGGGGAAGTCGAGCTGGTCGCCTCGATCTACCAGTACTACGCCGACCACGCCGAAGCGTTCCTCGCCGACGAGACCCTCGACATCGTCGGCGGAGGGGAAGCGCTCGTCCGCACCGAGCCGATCGGGCCGCTGTTGGGGATCATGCCGTGGAACTTCCCCTACTACCAGGTGGCCCGGTTTGTCGCCCCCAACCTCGCACTGGGCAACACGATCATCCTCAAACACGCCCGCAACTGCCCGCAGTCCGCCCTCGCCATCGAACGCGTGCTCCACGACGCCGCGCTTCCAGCCGACGCGTACATCAACGCGTTCGTAGACAGCCGCCAGATTGCCGGCATCATCGCCGACCCGCGCGTGCAAGGGGTGTCGCTGACCGGCTCCGAGAAGGCGGGCTCGGCTGTCGGCGAGGTGGCCGGCAGGCACATGAAAAAGGTCGTCCTCGAGCTGGGCGGCTCGGACCCGTTCATCGTCCTAGAGGATGCTGACGTCGACGCGGCCGTGGCAGCCGGCGTACGCGGCCGCATCGCCAACGGCGGCCAGGCGTGCACGGCATCCAAGCGGTTCATTGTCGTGGATGCCGTCTACGACGAGTTCTCTCGGAAGTTCATCGACGCGATCACGAAGATCATCCCCGACGACCCCACGGACCCCGACACGTTCCTCGGCCCGTTGGCGTCCGCGGATGCCGGAGATGAGCTCGAGGAGCTCGTCGAGGACGCGGTCGCCAAGGGCGCCACCCTGCACATCGCCCCCGGTGCACGCCGAGAGGGCGCCTTCTACCCGCCCAGCGTGCTCACCGGGGTCACCCCGCTGATGCGAGCCTACGAGGAGGAGCTGTTCGGACCGACCGCGGTCGTGTACCGGGTGCCCTCCCCGCAGGCCGCGGTCGCCCTGGCCAACGAGTCGCCCTTCGGGCTGTCCAGCAGCGTCTTCACGCAGGATCCTCTGGCAGCCGCGCAGATCGCCCGCGAACTGGAGGTCGGGATGGTGTGGATCAACAGCACCAGCCGCAGCGCACCGGACCTCCCCTTCGGCGGCGTGAAGCGCTCCGGCGTCGGACGCGAACTCGCCCGGTACGGCATGGACGAGTTCGCGAACAAGAAGCTCATCCGAACCCCCGCCTGATATCCCCGTGTAACGCCTCCGCCGCGCCGAGTACGCAACTGCGAATCCAGGCCTCCCTGGTCGGCAGGCGGGGGCGCTGTTTTCAGGAGATCAGGGTGTTCTGCCCGTCGAAACCGTACGCGCGCAGTTTCCGGTACAGCGTCGTGCGCCCGATACCGAGGATCTCCGCTGCACGCGAACGGTTTCCGTCCGCCTCCCGCAGCGCCGCATCGATCGCCCGGTACTCGGATGCGGCGATGCCGCGCAGCTGGCGGGCACGTGTGCGCATCTCGGCGGGCAGAAGGTCGACGTCCAGGACGGTGCCGCCGGGACGCTGCACCACCATCGCGGCAATCAGAACCCGCAGCTCCGAGGCGCCACCACGCCAATCCCACCGGGAAAGCGCCTGCAGCACAGCAGGACTCAGTGTCACCGAGTACTCCTGAGCGAGTCTCACAGCCAGGCCGATGACACGGTCTGGGTCATCGCGCAGCGCAGGGAGATCGAGCCGCGGCCCTTGGCGGCCCAGGAAATCGACGACGACGCCAGTCAGGTCGTCTGCGACACAGAACACCACCCGGGCGGACCGGACGGGATCTGCCGCGCCAGCCAATTGCTGCAGGACCGGGAAGTCAACGTCGGTCAAAGACTCGACGCTGCAGACGACCACCGATGTACCTGTGCTCAGCGCCTGCACCGCCGTGGCCACGGCCCCCGGTTCCCGAAATGCCGGGGCGCCGATGACGACCGGGTCGTGGCGATCGCGTTCGCGCAGCCAGAGCTGGGCGAGAAGCGTCTTCCCACTGTCGCGCGGACCGTGGATCGCGATGCACCCGCTGCTGCGGCCGAGCACGTCGAGGTGCGCGGCAAGGCGGGAAAGCCGGGTGGGTTCCGGCGCTGCGGCCGGCTCGGACTCGGCAAGTTCCACGAGGTAGATGCTCTCCCCTGCCCGATTCACGATGCGGCGGGCAGTGCTCGGCCGATCCGCGAGCAAGACGGATGCGACATCCCCCTGCCAGTGGTGGGCCTGGAGCTCGTC
Organism: Microbacterium mcarthurae; assembly: GCF_046064585.1. Classification (NCBI taxonomy): domain Bacteria; kingdom Bacillati; phylum Actinomycetota; class Actinomycetes; order Micrococcales; family Microbacteriaceae; genus Microbacterium; species Microbacterium mcarthurae. Next base: position 443,189 of record NZ_JAROCE010000002.1, read on the forward strand.
CCACAGGGTCACGTGCCGCTCGGCCGAGAGCATCGGCAACGCGCCCGTCGAGGCGAGCACGCCGCCACGGCCGATGGCCAGCACACGGTGGCGGGCGGTACCGTCCGCGAACCGGGCCAGCAGCGCCTGCAGCTCCAGCGGTGCGGTGTTAAGCAGCGCGTCCTGGAGGTCACGAGCGGCCTGCTTCGCGATCGCGAGCATCGCGGGGTGGGACGCCCCGACGGGAGAGGCGAGGGCGAGCGAGCCGATGACCCGCCGCGAAAGAGGGTCGTGGATGGGGGCGCCAGCGCAGGCGAGGGTCTGCAGCCGGTCGTTGACGTGCTCGGCGCCGCGCACGAACACTGCGGATCTTTCCTCGATCGCCGTTCCGAGTCCGTTCGTGCCCAGCGCGGACTCCGAGAATTCGAATCCTTCGGCCGCGGACACCTTGTCGAGCCGTCTCGCGTGGCTCGGGTCGCCCACCTTTCGGGCGAGGATCCGTCCGGATCGGTCGCTGACCAGCAGCGCGACACGCATGTCCGCGAGTGATTCCGCCCATCGCGCCAGGACGATCTCAGCGGTGTCCTGAAAGCGTCCCGCCGGTTCGGAGAACGGGTGGTAGGCAGGAGTCGCCGTCGGATCGTAGCCGCCACCGGTGGTGAACGAGCGACGCCAACTGCGCTCGATCACCGGGGGGACGTTCAGTGTTCGGGGAGTGAGACCGTGCGCGCCGACGCCAGCTTCGAGAAGGCGTTCACGAGCCTGCCGCGCGCTCGCGGCGGAATAGGTATCGGTGGACATAGCTGGGACCTCGCGTCACTGCAAGTGGTCCCACCCAGTATCCGCCTCCCTATTAGGACCCGCCAATACCTAGTCCGCTGTGGATCCATCCTCTGTGCGCATGAGTCCATGGTGGTGGGGAAGCCGGTCGCGTTCGTAGGTGATGTCGGTGTAGCCGTGAGGAATGGGCTGGCCGTGGTCGTCGAGGCCGACGAAGACGATCTTCTCGATCGTCAGAATGCGGTCACGGGTGATCATGTTGCGCACCTCGGCGCGCATCGTGAGGGAGGTGCGCCCGAACGCGGTGGCGCGCAGTCCCATCTCGATCAGGTCACCTTGTCGTGCGGAGCTGACGAAGTCGATCTCGGATATGTACTTGGTGACCGCCCGAGGGTTTCCGAGCTGGATGATGGCGTAAATCGCGGCCTCTTCATCGATCCAGCGCAGCAGGCTGCCGCCGAACAGGGTGCCGTACGCGTTCAGGTCCTCGGGACGGACCCAGCGGCGTGATCGGAAGGTGACGTCTTCTGACATGTTGTCGCTCATAGGACGACCGTAGGCCGGGAAGCACACTCCCGGCCTACGGTTACCGTCGATCAGGCCGGGATGGGCTGTCCGATGCTGAATCCTTCGAAGTCCTTCGCCTGGATCTCCGAGAGGAGGCCGCGGTAGGCGCCTAGGCCGCCGAGGTAGAACATCACGGCGTGCTTCTTGCCGGGGATGTTCGCCCCGAAGATCCACGAGTCGGTCTTGGGGAACAGCGTGTAGTTTGCGATCGTCGTGCAGGTCTCGGTCCATTCGTCCTCGACCTGCTGCGACACCTCGATGAGCCCGCCTCTCCGCTCCGCCTCGGTCACCAGAGTCGTGATGAACTCGACCTGCGCCTCGATGCTGGGCACCAGGTTGGTGAACGGCCCGTTGGGGCCGAGGATCATGAACATGTTCGGGAATCCGGCCGTCATGATGCCGAGGAAGCTGGTCGGGGCGTCGGCCCAGTGCTCGTCGACGCTCACCCCTCCGCGCCCGCGGATGTCGATGCGGCGGTAGTTGCCGTCGACCGCGTCGAACCCGGTAGCCAGCACGAGCACATCCAGCTCGTGCTCAACACCGTCCGCGGTCTTCACCCCTCGTGGGGTGATCTCAACGATTGGGTTCTCCTTGATCGACACCAGCTTCACGTTGTCCTGGTTGTACACGTCGTAGTAGCCCTGGTTGCACAGGGGCCGCTTCGCATACGGCTGGGTCGGGGTGAGCAATCGCGCCGTCTCCGGGTCCTTGACCGTCTCAGCGATCTTGCGGCGGATGAACGCAGCGGCTGCCTCGTTCGACTCCGGGTTGATAGCGATGTCGTTGAACGTGCCGAACATGAAATAGAATCCGTTGCCTCGGTCCCATGCCGCCTGGAACACGCGCTCCCGCTCGGCCTCGTCGACATCGGTGGCCGCGACGGTGGACTCCTCGAACCCGAAGGCGACGCCGGAGTTTCGGACCTGCTCCCAGATCTCCGGGAACCGGGACTTGTATCCGTCCACCTCCCCCGGGCCGACCGGTCCGTTGCCGGAGGGGACGCTGTACTGCGCCGAGCGCTGGAACACGGTCAGGTGCGACACCTGCTTGGCCGCGGCGACGATGAACTGTGTTCCGGTCGAGCCAGTGCCGATGACCCCCACCCGCTTGCCCTCGATCGACAGGTCCTCCGGCCACTCCGCGGTGTGCACGAGGCGGCCTTCGAACGAGTCGATCCCGGGGATGTCGGGGATGTTGGTTGCTGCGAGCAGTCCCAGCGCCGCCACCACGTATCGGGCCGTGAAGGATTCTCCGGCGGAGGTGCCGACCGTCCAGGTGTTGGTGGCTTCGTCGAAGACGATCGACGTGACTTCGGTGTTCAGCCGGAAGTCCTTGCGGAGGTCGTACCGGTCGACGACGGTCTCAAGGTAGCGGAGGATGTCGGGCTGGTCAATGTACTTGCGGGCCCAGTCCCACTCCTGCAGCAGTTCGTCATCGAACGAGTATCGGTAGAAAGGGCTCTCCGTGTCGGACATGGCGCCGGGGTACCGGTTCCAGTACCAGGTTCCTCCGATGCCGGCGCCCTTCTCGAACCCGCGGACGCGCAGGCCGAGCTTGTCGCGCAGGGTGTGTAGCTGGTAGATGCCGCCGAAACCGGCGCCGACGACGATCGCGTCGAAGTCCGTGGTCTGTGTGGATGTCATGGTGCAACTCCTTCGGTGAATGAGGTGGGTGGGGTGCTGCAGGTCAGTGGCGAAGCCACTGGCCGATCGCCGCAAGCTCCGCGTCGACGTCCGCGTCGCGGCCAGCCAGGAACGGGTAGACGTGCTGCTGTCCTTCGGCGACATGCAGGGTGACGTCAACGCCGGCGCCCTTGGCGCGCTCTGCCACGCGGATGGCATTGTCGACCAACGACTCGACCGAACCGGCGTTGACGTACAGCGGGGGGAACCCGGTGAAATCCGCGTAGAGCGGGTTCGCGAGCGGCGCCGACGGGCTGGTGGTCTCCCCCAGCACGCCGGCGATCATGCCCTCCAGGAGCGGCACGGAGATCAGCGCGTCGGTCGCATCGTTGGTGACCAGCGTCGCGCCGCGGTTCTCCATGTCCAGCCACGGGGAGAACGCGATGACGTGCCCGGGCAGCGGCCGTCCCTTCGCCTTCAACGCCAACGGGATGGCGATGGCGAGATTGCCTCCCGCCGAGTCGCCGATGGTGGTGACGTCCTCGGGGTGGACCCCCCGCTCCAGCAGGGCCTCGAACGCCGCGACCCCGTCGTCTACCTGGGCGGGGTGCGGGTGCTCGGGCGCGCGACGGTAGTCCAGCACGAACGCTGTTACCCCGGCCGCCTTCGCGACGTGCGCGGCGAGCTTCCGGTGGCTGGCCGCAGAGCCGACGGCGAACCCGCCGCCGTGCGTGTAGAGGAGGACCTTGGAGCGATCGGCTCCGGCCGGGAACGCCCAGATGCCGGGCACGCCGCCGACCGTCTCCTCCTTGTAGGTGACATTTTCCGGTTCGATGGTCGGCTGGTGCCATTCATCGAAGATGCTGCGGAACAGCCGCATGTCCAGCTCGTGGGTGGCCATGAGCTCGGACCAGCCCAGATACAGATCACGCAGGGCGCTCGGGACGACTGCGGTCGCGGTGGATGACGAGGACATCGCATAACTCCTTCGTTGATGCTCGGCGCCTGCAGGAACTAGGCGACCACTCGGTGGATGAGCTCTACTCTCAGGGAGGATTCCGCCACAGCGCTGTGCCGATTTGGAACAGCTCACCCGGGTTGCCCGGTGACCACGACAGAGATCGGCTCCGGCGCACGGCATGATCAGGATCCAGCGCACGAACGAGACCGGATCGGGCACGGTGCCAGACGATCAGCGCCGCCACGACGAGAGTCGCGGCGGTCACCGCCATTGCTCCGACCCAGCCGCTCTGCGTGAAGACCGTCGCCAGGACGAGACCGACAGCCGGGATTCCATCTCCACGGAGAGCGACGGCAGCACACGCCGGACGGCGAAGATCTACTCACCGCCACCGTCTCCGCTTCCGACGACGACGACAGCTTCGGCTTCTACTCCCGGCCCACCAAGGCCCACATCATCGCCGCCGGCATCCGCCGCACCGCATGAACGAGCGCCTCATGAACAGCCGCACCAGCCTCACCATCTACCCCGCCCACGACGAGCAAACCCTGCTCCCGCCGACGCCGATCCTCGTCGACGAGCACTACTTCGTCCGCGCCGGGCTCGAGCAACTCCCCGCCCGCCTCATCGGGTTCAGCCCCGCCGGCGCGCTCGCCATCACGGCGTGGGTTCACGACGTGTTCCGTGCCCCGGAGCTCGCACGCGACCTGTACCCGACTTTCATCATCGCCGGTCGCGTCCAGGCATATCCGATCCCCGCCGCCAGGGTCACCGTGCGCGAGCCCGCCGGCGTCGTCCAGGTCGTGATCACCGACCCTCGCGGCAAGAGATACCGGCCATACCTCGGCGAGGACCGCGACATTGCCGACCGCATCGCCGCGGCCTGGGGCTCCCACCGCGGATACTCCGCCACCGTCCAACCGATCACCTGACAATCACGAACGGAGACACCATGCGCTGCTTGATGTGCGAAGAGCCCACCACGATGTACATCCCCTCGGACGACGTCGACGGCATCGGGCTGCATAGCTGCGGTGTCTGCGGGTTCGAGATCGAAGGCCCCCGCGACGAACCCGCGCATGTCGCCGACCATCGGAAGCTCACTGCAACGACGACCTCGACGACGTGTAGGTTCCCGTTGGAAATGGCCGAGGATGCCGGGAATCCCCGGTAGTTGGCAGTGGCCGAAGGCTCAGGATTCCGTGGGGAATGGCGAATCCCTACAGCCCCACGCCAGTCAGTCCTCGGCAACGCTGTCAGCGGCGTCGAGGCCGGGCAGTGTGAGAGCAGTCGCTTCGATCTCTTGCTGGGGTGCAGGCTCGGGCGGCGCCTGCGCCGGCTTACCGAACCCTGCGATTAGAAGCTCGCTGATGTCGTCCTTCAGAGAGCCAAAGCTTCGCAGGAACGCTGCAATGAGGCTCACGCTTGATCTTGCCGCCGGATCATTGAGTCGAAGCTGAGCCCCCGCAGCTTCTGAGATGTCTCGCCCACGAGCTAGCCGCTCGTGAACGACGAGATCAAACTGTCGAGGCAAGTCTCGGAGCGCGGGCTGACGGCCTAGCCGGATTGCGAGTTCTGCAGCAGAGTCAGCCCACTCCGGCGGTGAGGGCTCAAACGCGCCCATGGCCTCAGTCCGCACCTCGGGCGAGGCCTTCGCCGCCGCGAGCAGTCCACTGATGAACTTGTCGAAGTCGCGCGACAACTGGCGCATGCGCTGAGCGGGCACAACTCCGTCTGCGAGGCGTTCGCGAAGAAAACTTGTGAATGCACTCGGATCCATCGGGCGGACAAATCCCACGATCGTTACGAGGTTGAGTACCCAGATACTGAGGGTCTCTGAAATGAGCCACCGTACCGCGAGCTGTTCGTCATCCTTGACGCCGGGCGTCCAGCGCTGGCAAAGCGTCTCAAGTAGACCCAGGCTCTGCTTCAGTGCAGCGAACGGATCTAGAAACCACACGGTGGAAGTGAGGAACTTGAACGCAGGTCCGAGCGTGGGATCGTCCTTGCTGACTACTTTGACTGTGCGCCGCAGAAGCAGGGCGTTGGGTCCGTGGGCCCCAAGATCTGTGAGTTTCGAGAGATTAAGTGCGGCCTCTCGCGCCTGGAGGTCGTTGATCGATTCGACGCTGACGCGGGAATGGCGGCCCAGCTCCCGGGTTCTGGGCGTCACGCTCGAGGCAACAGTCAGTTCCGCTCGCTCTGCGCCTACCAACTCTTGCAGTCCGCGTAGCCACACAATACGGTCGAGTGGTTTCGGCGCGCTCTTCCCCGTCCCGCTCTTGGACTCGCCAATGGTCCGGTGACTCTCGAGCCCGGGACCAAGCCCGATGGCGAGTAGATCCAGGTCGGTGACTTGGATGAGTTCCGCGCCGTAGTAGCTGATGAGGTCGATGCCTACCCGAGTGAAGTACCCCTCCCAGAACCACACTTGGCCTACGCGGCATTCGAGTCGATCACCGGGGGTTAGCGGGTCGGTCTTGACGGGTGGCACGTTGCAGTTCCTTTCTCAGCTCGAGGATCGCTGATCTCGCGATCTCGTCAGCGGCTCCGAGGTCGCCCGCGCCCGCACGTGTTTGCTCTGGGTTGGTGAACTCGCCTGGAGCTCGGAGGAGGTTCACCGTCGGGTCCGTCGTTCCTGCGGACGTTGATGAGTTCTGAAGCCACGCGAGCCCGCCTTCGACGATCTCCTCCTTCACAAGTTCGAGGTATGCCCGGCCGTGGTCCGTTTCACGGACGCGAACGATGCCGTGCGCCTCAAGCAGGTGGTAGTCGGTGCTGATGTTGCTCGCAGGCCCAACGCTCCCGCGGTTTAGGAGCGCCCGCACGAGGACCACAGGATCGTGTATTCGACCGCCGCTACGTTCCGCTCGTTCATGCCCGAAGAGCATGTGGGCGACAAAAAGCTTGCGCTGATTCAGCGCCTCGGTGGTTGTGAGCCGGTCGTCCTCCGACTCGAGAGTAGGTGAAAAGACATATGTCTGCGCTCCGGATCCTCCCGTCGACTTGACGGTGGCGGCCTGGACGAGTCCGACCTTCTGTGCTGCGCCGAACACGCCGGGGGTCGGTTGCGCGAGGAGTGGAAGTGCGAGGCCGGGGTGTTGCGCTGCCTGTTCACATATGCCGAGAAGCGCGTCGCGCTCGCCCGGGGGAAGGCCACGGAGGAACGACGCGATCTCAATCTGTCCTGACTCCCACACGTAAGGGCTATAAATTACGTCCTCGGCGAGATCGACGGAGTTGACGCGCTTTGTAAGGCCTGTCGCCAGTGCAAGGTTCAGACCGGTTTCGCTGACTTGGTCGTTGAATCCTCGTCGGTGGAGTTGGTCGAGATGTTGGGTGGTCGTCAACGGGGCGAACGATGCGACTTCGATCGAGTGCAGCGTTACGATCTCATCGATGGTCGGGTTGAGCTGCTGTAGAACGCGGTAGGACTGTTCGATGAGGTTCCCGGTTACGCCCAGAAACTCCTGCACCTCGATTACAACGCCTTGTGTGTCCAGCGCGAAGTCTGCAACATTGGCAGCCTTCAGCGCCGGCAGCACGGTCGAGTGAAGTGATTGCCTTCCAATTCCTGCCTGGACGGCGAAAGACTCGAGGGCGGATGCACTCAAGGGGTCGGAGAATCCATGGATGCGGGCGACGAAGTCCATCGCTTCGCCTGCGTGAAGTAGTGACTCGAGTCTGGGTCTCAGAGCCGGGTCGATTGTGCGCGAGGCTTGATGAACCCGCGTCACAGCGCGCCCGAGTCGCCGGTCGGACCTGTTGACGTCCAGATCGGCAGTGGTGCTCTCCGCCATTCGAATCTCCTCACCCGCTACCGAGATGAGCCTACTGATCGGGCGTACGCTCCTCGCAGTGCGCTCGTCTCAATTTGTGGGGAATCGCATTTCGAGCACTCGCTGCCATTTGACGACGTCGGCGGCGTCCTCGGGCCGAAGACTGCGCATGTGTGCCAGACGATTCCGAATCGGCATGATCTGCGCGCTGAACTGTCGCCAGTGAGCGGCGCTCAACCCCAAGTCGCCGATCTGGGAACGGTCCTTTAGTTGGAGCAACTCCCCGAGTGAGAGCCATTCGAGAGGGTCGCGCAATTGCTTGACCGACGTGGCGCCCATGTATGCCGATTCGCTCGCTCGCTCGAGCACTTTTTCCGGAAGGTCGCCGTTCAGGCACTGCGTGCGCCAGTTCTCCGCCCATGCGGCGATTGCGCGCCGACGCACTTCGCGTCGGATGATCCGCTCGATCTTCCAGAGTCCCGAACTCACCTCGGCAAGCTGCTGCTGAGGATCGAGGGCATCCGCGAGAACCTCGTCGAGCGCCTTCTTGAGCGGTCCGAGATGCTTCGGAAAATTCCATGTCCGAGTCGCACCGTCGGGCGCTGTAAGGCTGGAACCATCCAGCGCCTCAAGCTCCCTCGCGTTGAGCAGGCCCAGCGCGCTCTGGCCAATCAGCAGGCTCTCGTACACGACACGATCGAGAGACGCAGCCAGGTCCATACCGAGTTCTGTCAGCGCCCGGCACAGTACGTCGGCCGGGGAGGCGCCGTCTTCAACGCACGTTGGCCACTCGTGAGCGCCTGTGCTCTTGACGACCGGAGCATGCGCCAGGCTGGCGTCGTCAAGGAGCGAACTCCCGACCACTGGAGGGAAAGCAATCCGAGGCGCCCGGGAGAGGAGGATGACCCTGCCGCCGGCCTCGACGTCGCTGAAGACGCGCTCGCGTAGCGCACCCATCTGAGTGGCCTCACTCTGCATCGTGAGCGACTCCATCCCGTCGATCACGACTGTTCCGGTGGTAAGTGGGCCATCTGGCTGCAAGTAGTCCCGGACGCGCGTCACGTTCACCTGCGAAGCCCCCAGAGCGCGGCGGGCTGGCTCGTTGCTCGAGCCCAGCTGCAGGAACACGACGCGGAGTTGCTCCGCTTTTCGGTGAACGCCCAGTATCCAGTCGGAGTAGTCGGTCGCGCTCATACGAGCTCCAGGATCACGCTGACTTCGAACTCGCCGTCCTGTTCGTGAATCAGACCCAGGTCCTTCAGTCGACGAACTGCGACGTGCTCGCTGGATGCGAGTTCCTTGAAGTCGGCTGCACTGTCCATCAGCACGTCCAGCATGACGGCCTCGTTCGCGTAGTAGCGCTTGACGTGTTGGACCATCTCCTCAATGTTGCCTTGGACGCGACTCTTCCAATCATCAAGTTCTGTGAGCACGGAAGCGCGAGTCATCGTACGTTGGAAGACGTCGGTCGGAAGGTGCTGCACGACGGCTGAGCTCAGATTTCGATACAGATAGGCGTGACCACCGGACGCCTCGTGGAGTGCCTCGAGCGCACCAGGTTCGATCTGGATGCCCATCTTGCCGCCGACGGTGCTCGCGAGATCGTCCGCCTCTTCTCGCTCCAGCGGCTTCACGTACACGGCCTTCGCCCAAGAGAAGAGGGGATTCGGTCGACCATACAGTCGTCCACCTTCAACGATGGCGCTTGTAAGGCCGGACAGCACGAAGGTGAAGTTCTCAGACTCCTGCACGATGCTCCTGAGGGCCGATAGCAGCTGCGCAATGCGTGGCATGTCGCCTTCAGCGATATCGATGCGATCCGCTGGGGTCAAGTACTCGATCTCGTCCAGGAGGAGCAGGATCCTATGCCCGTCTTTGTGGAGATGCTTGAGTATCGCCTGGAGAGCGTTCTTCAGGTCGAGGATGCTCGGGCGTTCCTGCAGCTGCGAAAGCTCTTGGGTGCGCAGCTTGTGAGCTTTGAGTTCAGCAATCAGTCGTCGACGCAGATCGCTGACGATGTCGTCGGTGGGGTCTTCCGGCGGAGAGGGGAAGGCCTCCAGGTCCATGAGGACGGTCACCACTTTGTCCTCTTGCAACTCCTCCTTAAGCTGCATGAGGATGCTCGTCTTGCCCGACTTCCGCAGTCCGAAGACGCCTGTGACTCGCTGGTTGAACACGTCGTCACGCATCGACTGCAGCAGTGTCCTGCGGCCGAAGAAGCTCGCGCCATACACGGGAGTCGTCATGTAGAAGAGGTCTCGGGCATAGATGTAGTCGCGAAGAAGGGTAATTAGCGAGAGTTCGTCTTCGTCGTCAATCAAGAGCGGGATCGCTAGTTTCGCGGGGCGCGACCAGTCGTTCAGTTTGATCTGTAGACGCCGATCGGGCGACCACATGAAGAAGATGTCCGGAGTGATGGAACGATCGGCGCCACCGAGCTCGCGGGCCGCAGCCTGGAAGGTCCGGCCCTGGAGATCCTCATGCGGACTGTAGAAGATCATCACCTCGCGGGTAAACCCAAACCCGGCCTCGATCGCTCCACTGAATCGCACATGGACGATCGCGCAGTCCCTGAAGCCATCCTGACGGCAGAACCCCGCGTAGACCACCTGGGAGCCAAGACTTCGCAGAGCGTCGATGTGGTCACGCAGGACCGGGTACTTGTATCGAACGCGCTCGACGTTTGCCAGCAGGTCTGGGTGCTGGGGCGCCGCCACAGCGCCCGATCGCCAGCCGAACTGTCGAGTGGATGGTGCGGTCGGATCGAATCCCGGCCGATCGACATGCGGGTCTACGTGCTCACGTCGCATCGGCGATGGCCGAGGCGAACCGGGTCGAGGGGGTCGGGCACCGAACGACGCCCTCACCTTGCGAGCAACTGGAGCTTCTATCGATGAAGACGGGCTCTTGACGAACTCACCAAGTTCTCGCAGACGGACCAAGACGGCCTTTGCGTCGACTCCCAGTTCGGCGGCGAGCTCGTGCACTCGCATCTTCGCCATCTGTTCTCCGCTCGTGGTCACTTGGCCCGCTGTGTCTGCCAGGGGCTGTGCATTACCGGCGAAGCCGGGTTGCCAGATCAGTCTGTTGCATGCTGCAGACACCGGCTGCGATGACACGGCTCGATATATCAGTCGCCGTCCGCCGTCCCACCGAGGCGGCGCGCCTTGAGCAGCACGTTCATGTGCCTCGGGTGGGCTACCCATTGAGTTGTGATCGGTCCAGCGCGTCGAGTGAAATGGCCTTCCACCGGCTGCTAGGCCTTGCTGGGCCTCGGGCCAAACGGGGTCCAGGCCCATGCCCGCGACGAACGTCACGCAGCGCTGGATGTCGATGAGGTCTTCTGGGGCCGCTTTCAGCCGCTTGAAGTGTGCGATGCCATGAGGCGAGCATCTCACGACGGGCGAGACTTCCTGAGCGAGAGCAACCACTCGACTCGAACAGGCTCTGACCCAATCAGTGGACACAAATTCACCGGTGTGAGAGACTACTCCGTTCGCCAAACGAAGGGTCTGGCCGATGTCACACTCTGACGGCAACACGGACTGGGGGCGGATCATCCGCGACATGATCGCGCGTAGCACCGACTCTGCCCCCACCGAGCCCGGGGTCTACCGGATGCCGTGTGGGAACTGCTACGTCGACTTCTTCCTCGCCTCGGACGGCACCGAACGGTGGCTCGTCCCAGGCGATGAGCGCAGCTACACCCGCGACACCGTGGCCATCGCTCGCCACGGCGAGCACCCGTGGGAGCGGATGTACACCCTCGGCCATGCCGCCGCCGAGATCCGCCGCCGCGCGACCGCCGACGGCACACCCGTTCTTGTCCTGATCGATGAGCTGGCAGCGGTCGCCGCCACGGAGGATGCGGCGGAAGACGAGGAAATCGCCCGTATCGCCCGGGAGCGTCCCGCCGACAGTGCGGAGGTGGCGCGCTCCGATCTCGCCCGGAAATTCGGGATCGATCTCGACGAACTCTAGGAACATCTAGCGGTGTCTACCGAAACGCTAGACACCGCTAGATTCTGCTAGACATCCGTCACATGCGAGGAGCGTTAGCCGTGAGTGAGTATCCGTGGTTCGACTTCGACCGAGTCGACTACGTCACCGCGGACACCCACTTCAGCCACGCCCGGATCAGCGAACTCGCGGACCGTCCATTCACCACCGTCAACGAGATGAACACCGAGCTCATCCGCCGCTGGAACGAGACGGTCGCCCCGACAGATGTGGTGCTACATCTCGGGGATGTCGCGCTCGGGCCGATCGAGGAATCGATCACCCTCACCGCGCAGCTGAACGGTCACCGGTACCTCGTCCCCGGGAACCATGACCGGGTCTCACCAGCGACACAGTCCAGGAAGGCGATCGAACGGTTCGCGCCGCTCTACGAGGCGGCCGGGTGGACGATTCTGCCGGAGGTCATCGAAGGCACCCGGCACGGCTACCGGATCCTCGCATCCCACTACCCGTACAAGGGCGACTCGCAGGAGTCGGACCGACACACGTCGCACCGGCCCCGCTGGGACGATGGGATCCCGCTGTTGCACGGTCACACGCACGCACGCGACCACGGCCCGAATGGGCACCAGTTCCACGTCGGCGTCGACGCCCACGCATACGCGCCCATCCCGTTCACCGTCATCGACGAGTGGGTCCGGGGCCTACCGGATGTCGAGCCGTGGCTCGATGTGGCGGTCCGTGAAGCCCGTCAACTCCTCGCCAACCTCGACGCCACCGAAACCTCGAACTCCGACGCGATGTTCTACACGATGGGCTACAACGAACTGCGCGTCGCGCTGGAGGAACTCCTCGGCGCGCTCTACTCTTCCCACCCCGACTCCCCCGGGAACACCGCCAAGGCTTAGGACTGCCTCGGACGCGCTTTCGGCGCGGGCGACGGTATGAACAGTTCGCCTGCCGCGGGGCCGGATCGGAGGGTCCGCGGTTCTCGTCGGAAGCGGATCCATCCACAACGCTGCCAGTGCACCATCGTCAGGTACCGCGGCGACGACGACGTCCAGGCAGCCTGATGCTCCGCGGCGCTGAGATCGTGCGACGCGAGCTCCGGGAATACTTCCCGGAAGGTCGGGGATTGGCCGTGTTCGCGGGCGTAGCGATGGAGGAATGTCACAGCGCGACGCGCCCACACCGGCGCCGTCTCGTCAGCGGTGAGTTCAATGAACAGCGGCGCGAGGTGAGGTGCCGACCACGGCTTGTCCTCCCGGCCTGAGTCGGCCGACACCACGCATTCCTTGCCCTCGACCGTCATCGCAGAGATCCCACCCCGGACTCAGCTCCGGTCACGGGTGTCGTCGGGTGCGCGTTGCGTGTCGGCGGGACCCGCAGGCTCCTCGCCCTGATCTCGTCCTCCAGCTCGGCTGCTGGATGAACCCGCATCCATGACTGCCTTCAGCGCCGTGGTGTACTTCTCTCCTGTCACCTTCACGCGTTCCCGCGCGTCGTGCCGCAGCCGACTGGAAGTTCGTTTCTTCTGCGTCATGCCGACGTCCTTCGCGTGTCTGGAATTCGAGTATTCGTCGATGGCTCGACGGGAGTGCTGCGACGGAGTCCGTGAGCCTGTGATGGGCCCCGCGGGGCGGGCGGGTCAGATCGTTGCCTGCCTGCGTCCGAGGTAGACCCGTTGATGCGCGCCCCGCGTGGGCGGACCGGGATGCCGGCGCTATGCAAATGCCGGTTGATGGTCATCTCGCTACAGCCGGCGAGCTGCGCGATCTGTGCGATGGTCCAGTGCTTCGTTTCATAGTGATCGCGGAGCCAACGGGGGTCGAGGTCGAAGGTGCGGGGTCGTCCCCTTCGAGTCCGGGTGCCCGCGTCGGCGAGAATGCGACCCACTGTCTGCCGAGACACCCTCGTGTCTGCGGCGATCGTGTAGGTGGAAGCTCCCGCCGCGTACACCTGCGTCAGCCGGTCTGGTGGCATGGCTTCTGTCGCTGTCGCTCGTGCCGGCCGGATGGGCGGCCACGACGGCGCGATCTGGGGTCCGACTTCCGGGAGCTGAGGGGTGGGTTCGGGTGTCCAGGTGACGGGCTCCTGAATGCCGTTGGCGACGAGGAACTCTGCGGCGATCTGATCGAGCGCCGCCCGCACCGCCGGCGGGAGCTCCTCTACGAAGCGGGCTACGGCGGGCGGGCTCGCCCTGGTCGTGTGCCACGCCGTAGGCATCGCACGCAGCGGGTTCCCGGAGAGTTCTTGGTACAGGGCTGCGCGCGCCAACTCCCAGCGTCGTCCGCTCCCTGGGGACACGCCCGCGTCCCGGCAGAGCTGCCCCCACTGTGATTCGGGCAGGAGATCGGTGTAGTCGAGGTGGCGGCGGCGGGCGTAGTCGATGGGCACGTCTTGCGTGTCCAATAGAGCTGCCAGGCGGAGGACCGCGTGCAGGGTCGTCACGTGGTGAGTGCTGCGGCCCAGCTCACGCATCACGTGCGTCACCTGCCGTGACGGTGCGTGCGGATCGAGCAGCGCGAGCGCGGCGGAGTGTGTGAGCCTCGTGCCGGTAAACACGACCGCTGCTGCCAGCGCGGACGCGGCGATCTCGTTGTCGACCCGCAGTGGGGCGTACTGGGCGATCCAGTCCCCCCACAACTGTGCCGGCACTTTCCGTGCTCGCTCTTCCGGGCTGACGCCCGACGGCGGTGCGGACTGCAGAAACACGGTGGGGCGGCGGCGGCGACCCAGCGCGGCCGCGATCAGGGTCTGTAGTTGTGGTGTGTGCGCGGTGTACGACGTGCTGTGCGCCAGCCGCCCCTGCAGCAGGGAGATGATCGCGGCCGGATTGGTCAGTGCGCGGTGACCGAGGGTGGTGCCGACAGCGGCCCCGACGGCAGAGTCTGGTCGCGCCCGGATCGCCCTCGTCCAGTCCTCGCTCATCTCGAACAGCCCAATGAGCTCCCGGCCCAGCGGGCTCGCGTCGATGCTGTGACCGCCGACGATTGCGTCCCGCGCGGTGCGGGACAGTAGCCGAATGTCTTCCAACACAGGCACGGCCGGCTGCGGTGCATCAGCATAGATCCCGAACTGCGCCTGACCGGTGGAGACGATGCGCATCATCGCCCGTTGCGCATCCAGCACCGCCTGCGGCACCGGCGTGCGGGTCCGGTCCTCGGTGAGGTCCGCGCGACACCGGTTGGCCTGCGGACCCCTCCCCGGACCCCGCACGGGATTGTGGCAACGCCCGGGAACGGGAACAAGTGCGAGCGGGTGAGCGCGGTGTCGGGCAGGAAGATCACAGGTCTGGCACCGATCCACGAGAAGGCGGCGGTGGCGGGCACAGGCGAACCCGAACGGGAACTGCCACGACATCCGCCACCGTCCACCCGAATCGACCAGGCATTCCGGGCAGTATCGTCCCGCGGTCCCTGCAGCCGGGCATTGCGCGCTGATCCGACCCTGCCGGGTATAGCGGATCGCGTGACGGGCGAAGCGCATCCTCGTCATCTCGTGAAACTGATCGGCAGGGATGCCCGTGGAAGCCTCAAGCCGGGCAGCCTGCTCCTCGGTGAGGGTTGTGGCCCACTTGTCCGCCATCCACGCGGTCGCCGATACAGCCAAACCTTTCTCCTGCTCGATGAGACCGAGCGCGCATGCCATCTCGTTCATCGTCGCCCCATAGGTGGCCGCCATCTTCTCCAGCCAGGAATCGAACGGCTCATCCGGCAGTGGCCGCACCCGAAACGGCAGCACCCGCACCTCGTCGGAACGCGTCGCGGCCTTGCCGGTCATGCGGCTGCCACCTCGCCACCCTGGGTCTTTCGGCGGCGGCCCGCTCTCTGGCTTCGAAGCTGCCGTTCCAGCTTCGCCTCCAGCTCACGACGTTCCGTCTCGGCGCCCTCGTCGATGCGAATATCATCGAGCAGCTCCCGATCGATGCGTTCCCTGCCGGTGCGGATTGCGCGCGATGCGCCGCGGCGGATCAGGTCCATCAGCGACCCGATGTTCCCGGTCGTGCGGGCGAACAGGTACCGCGAGAGGTCGACGAGCATCCCGTCTCTCCCGTCGGTCAGCACGAGGGCCTGGTCGATGCCGAACAGCAGCCGGTCCCATTCATCGCGGCCGCGTTTGTGGGCGAGGGTGAAAGGTTCCAGGCTGAGGACTGTCCACCGTCGGAAGGTCTGCGCCATTGCTGCGCCTTCGCCGGTCTGGCCCTCCCCGACGAGTCCCCGCTTGCGGAGGGCGACACCGGCGAACAGGAACGTGGCGTTGTATTCATTCGAGAGCCACTTCAACTGGTTCGCGACCTCTACCCCGTCACGGGTATTCATCCGCAGGAAGTGGAGATCATCAACGATCACCAGGCGCGTGTCGTGGCGTTCGATGCACTCCGCGGCTGCCCGGGCAAGATCTCTACCCGCCATCGAGCGGTGCAGGATCCCGGCGGTGGCGGGGTGGGCGTAGAACCCGAGGATCATCATGTGCAGACCCTTGATCGTCGGCCGGCCCGTCAACGTCACATGACACACCGGCAGGTGCCGCACGTCCCGGTCCTGATCCAGCCACTCCCCGGCCTCCGCGATCCGCTGCTGGTGGAACACTCGACCGAAGTTGTTCACCACCGTGGACTTCCCGAGCGCCGGCGGCGCGTCGATCGCCGCCGCTGACTTCACCCGGTCGGCGTCTTGCAGGTTCGAGTCCAGGATGTCGCCGAGTTGCAACTCGATCTCCTGCACCTGTCGGGTGCGCAGCAGGATGTTCGCGTGCCACTGACGCCGCGCCAAGTCATACCCGACACGCTCCTGCGTGGATAGCGCCGCCAGCCGCTTCAGCGTGAGGGTGTCCGGACGGGTCCGGGCTGGGCGTTCTGCGAAGTCGTTCCACCCCTCGTAGGTGGACAGGCTCCGCTGCCGTGCTCCCGCCTGCGGCTGGGGCTGGGTGGTTGTCATCGGAGCATCTCCATCGGCTCGAAGCGGTAGTCGCCACGGATGGTGGGCTCGTCGATGTCGTCCTCGTCGTCATCATCTCCGGTCTCCGGCACATCGACCCGTGTCCTCGGATCCCTCACCCCGCCGGTCAGCTCCGTCGCCAGGTCCGACCCGGCCGTGAGTTCTGCGTCCAGCATCCGTTGCACCGTCCGCAACGACCACACCCCTTCCGGATCGGGGTTCTTCTCATCCAGGCGGGCCGCCATCCGGGCGCTCATCCGCCGCTCCGACGGTGTCAACCCTCGGCCCGCGCCCCAGTCCTCGAGCAACTGCGCGGCAACATCATCGACCTGCGAGGGGCGGCCCTGCCGGATCGCAATCTTCTTCGCATACTCCAACGCGTCCAAACTGAACGGGGTGTCGAACGCGTCCTTGTGCTCCCACTCCAGGGTGTGCCAGGTGTGATCCTCCGGGTCGTGGAAGTAGATCTTCGTCAGGTCGTCCGGGTTCACCACGAACGGCCACTCCGTGCCCGTGTCCCGGTGGATCGACCGGGCCCGGTTGCGGTACTTCGCCACCGAATCCCCCGTGTAGCGAAGATTGTGAATCTCCACCCCATAGTGGTTGAACTGACGCTTCACCACCGGCAGCAGCTCCAACAGCACATTCCGGTCCGTCGGCATCCGCAGCGAACCCGCGACAGCGAGCCCCTGGTCATACTTCTGCGCCGGACTCAACTTCACACCCGGGAGGCTGGGATCGGCGAGCGACTCATGCGGGCGGAGGTGATAGACCGTCGCGATCCACTCGCGGATGATCTGCTCCAACTGCGGAACCGTATACACCGCCTCACCCTCAACATCGTCCCCACGACCCGACACGTCCGCACCCTTGTAGCCGGGGAGCTCCTGCAGGAGAGAGTCGAGAGTGCGAAAGAAGCGCTCCACCGGGCTCTTGTCGGTGGGCTGGTAGATACGGGCTGGCTGGATTGATATGCCCAGTCGGGCGCACGCGGTGGTGACATGCTCGGAGAGGAAAGGGCGACCGTGGTCCACGACGATCGTCTCGGGCAAGATGCCGGCGCGTGTGAAACGGGCGACATCGGTTCGGGTGGGGTCGACGAGCACCGTGTCAGGCACGCCGTGATACGGGACACGAGCGGCGGTATCCCAACTGCCCGGTAGGTCGAACGGCAGCATCGCTTCGACGAGAACACCGGACACGTCGATGGACTTGGTCGATCCTGGCGTCAAGCGCAGCCCGAGAATGCACCGTGAGTAGAGATCGATCGCGACCGTGAGGTCCGCGCAGACCCACTTGCCCGTCACCGGAGCGACGGCGAACACATTCAGTGGGGTGGTGTCAAGAAGTACGAACTCACCGGGACGTGACGCGGTCAACCGTCCGTAGGGAGCGGCGGGCCGGTTCGCGATCGATCTCTTTGCCTTCGTGGAACCCGCGAAAGTGCCTCGTCCGCGGGTGAGCTCGTCCAAGCCCCGGTATGCGCTGGCGGTGGACGGGAATGTGACGACGTCGGGGCCGTGAAGTCTCTCGATGCGTGCGCGGATCCGGGCGAGGATGATCTTCTTCTGCACCTTGGACTGATCGTCCTGCTCATCGAGTATCGTTCGCGCGGCGTCAACCCACCGCGGGTCGAAGTTTGTCAGTGCCGCACCCGTCCGTGACATCCGGGTATCGATGAGACCCGCTTCCCCGGTGTCTCGATACCGGGAGACCCATCGCTCCAGGGTCCGTAGGCCTATGTCGAGCTCTTTGGCCTTGGCCTTCTGTCGCTCTCGGAGCGGCCGTTGCGGGTGGTACTCCAGTCGTGGCTCGCCCTCTCGGGCGACCTCACGACTGCCCGACCGGTATCCCGTGAGCACCTCACGGACGTGATCCGCCCGATGGTGAGCACCCGCCTGAGCGGACTGGGTTGCGTCCGACCAGACAAGCATCAAAGGTTGCGTCTGCTCGTCGTCGCCCACCCTGCCTGGCACGTGCACTCTGCCGCCTTCCGACTCCGGTTGCAGCACATCGATCATGCGGAGACGGCGAGTGCGCCCATCCGCGGTGCGGACGATGACGGCGCCATCACCGATCTCCGCGACCGTGCACATCTTTCCGTCGTAGGCAATCTGGGCCCCCGGGCTGACCTTCCAGGTGTTCTTCATCGGACGCGTTTCCCTTCTCGTTGATCTGCGGGTGTGTGGATCGTCGCGCTCGACACTCATGTCTCCAGGAGGCTGGTGATGTCGAGCACGCGGGTGAGGTCCGTGTGCAGGCGCCGCGTCCACATCAGGTGCAACACAACGGACCGAGCCAATCGCGGATCGGCAGTGATCGCCGTGACAGCTCGCACCGCTTCGCCGAATGTGACCGGAGTGGATAGCAACTCTGCTGCGCCATCGACTTCGGACTCGAGGAACTGGAAGCGCCGCCTATACCCGGCGAGGAACCGCACGTTCGCCAGCACGACAGGATCGGGCTCGGATTGCACCCGGTACTCCCAGCCGTGCCCCTCGATCACGCGCCGCGACCATCCCAGAGAATCGCGCACTTTCGGGCGTGACAACTTCTCAGCCGGCTTCACATCAACCACGCACCCCGACTCATCGGCGTGGACGAACAGGTAATCCGGGACGTGCTTGCGGCGCGTGCCGCGATCATCGCCGTCGAGCAGAAACGGCTGCGAGAGGATCCACACCACCCGCGGGTCGAAGTCGGCCAGCAGCAGGTTCACATACTCCAACCGCGACTCGTACCCCACCGGGGCCTCCATCGTCGCCGACCAGTACGAGCCGGAGAAGTGTCGCTGCTTGCGGTACCAACGAAACTCCCGCCACGGCACCGCGGTATCGAACTGACGAAGACGAACATCATTCAAGGCGATGACATCGACGTGATCGTCTGACCTGCGAATCTGAACCGTCGACGCCAGCCCGGTCACAGCCCCGACGCTCCCTGGTACGACAACGGAAACGAACCAGCCCCTGCGGTCCGGCGGTTTGTGAACATGTCGCCATCATGGGCGCCCACACACGCGTGCATCCATGCACGAAACCACCACGAATACGTAACACACGTCATACCGAGTTGCTCTTGCGAATCGGTCAATTACGTACTACGTGACGTACGTTCTAGTGAATGTCACATTCACTGTACTCTCGAAACGACCAGAATCAAGTTGTGTACGTCAGATAGACAACACCGGGAAGGAAGTCGCCTCGGAATCACCTCGCGCACGTGCCGGACGTCGGTGACGTATGCGAAACTCGGGGCATGACGATAGTGGAGCCGATCGCACCAGCGGAGTCGCGGCTGTTCTTCGGCAACAGCTACATGAACGCTGTCGTCATAGAGATCGCCGCCCTCGAAGGCGACACCTTCTCTCCCAAGCAGATCGTCGAAGCGACTGGACTGTTGGGGAGCATCGTCCACCCACTGATCCACAAGCTCCGCGACGCACACTTCCTTGAGTTCGTCGGACGCGTGCCCGGAGAGCGGACCCTGCTCTACCGGATCCGTGACAACTACTGGTGGGAAGCCGCGCGACGCTACGCCGCCGACCGGGAAGCCGCATCGGCCGAGCGCACGGCTTCCTAACTGCCTGGGGACTGCAGCGGAACGTAATAGGCATCCAGATCGATTGCTAGAGCTGTTCCCAGCCGGGAAAGTGCGCGATACAGACGCGTCGCGAACCAGATCAGTTCCTGTCCTCCTGGGGAGTACGCGACCCCGTCAGTCTGATCGAAGGCGCCTCCTCGGACAGCAATGCCGAGATCGAGCCCCGTGGGCTGAGGCTCGGTGATCGAGCCCACAGCTGCAGCACCGCGGATATCTCCCCAATCAAGATCCGTGCTGAGAAAGACACCCAGGATCGGCTTGGCTTCCGGATCCTGAGCTGGATACGTACCGCCTGCATGCCGGATCTCCGCTGAGGTGCGGTGAAGTCGGCGAACGCTGGCGACCTTGTCCCGGGCGTAGTCGAGGTTCTCCTTGTTCATTCTGGGCTTCACCTCACAAACGGCGTACAAGCTCTCGACCGGCACGAAGCGGACGTCGCCCTGCTCGAAAAAAAGGGGCGAGTACTGTCGATCGAAGATCGCAATGTCGATCTGTCCGCTCTGTTGCCCGAGGGAGTCGATTGCGAAGATTGGCCCGACCCCGTATCGCTGGGGAAGAAACTCCCGGAGCACGCTGACCCATTGCTCCTCGGTGGCGTCACCCTTGGTGCCGGGATGATCTGTGAACTGCGGCATGAGCCCCAGCCCTGTGAGCATGTGGTCCTGCTTCGCCGTATATGCCTTGGCAAGGTCGAACGGTTCGGACATGGGTGGTCTCGCTTTCAATGGACGCGGCTGGGAGATCGCCCGCGGGGATGGTGTCGAATGTTCGTGTTCGGACGCCACGCGCTTTGTGTAGGTCCACGACGTAGTTCTACCCGTCGCGCATAGCGGTCAGCAATGATGTGGGCAGCGGCCGGTACTGGTGAAACCTCAACTTCGATGTTGGACTTCAGTGGCTTCGCCGGGTGGCATCTGGTTCCGCGAGCCCTGATCGGTTGCTGTGAGTGCGAGCGCGGCACGGTGGAGTTCGATGCCGTCTGGCGATTGCGCGAGCACCCATACGCTCAGGTGCGGGCGGGGATTCGGTGACCCAATAAGCGCGATGAATCGATGGAAGCGAAGTTCCAAGTCGACGAGGTGGGAGATGTAGGTGTTGAGATCCAGCGGGCTGGGTTCTGGCGGACCGTTGGGATGGGTGTGCCATTCTCCGATCCATTGTGAGCGGTCGACCTTGTGGGCGCGGTCCGCGGCGAGTTGGGTGTATTCGAGGTCACGGAGGAAGTAGCCGGGTTGGTGGACGGCGTTCGGACCGGGTGCGGAGGCGGATGTAATGACGAGGGCGTTTTCGTGTCCGAAGAGTGCACCGCCGGTTTCGAGCGTGGGGTCGCTTCTCGCGATGATCGTTCTGATCGATGTGAGCGCACCCTGGGTGATACCGACGGTCCAGCTCACGGGTGGCGATGGCATGCGGGGCAGTCCGGGTAAGGGGGCGTCGCGGAGGACCAGTGCGGGTGGAGTGCTCGTCGCGCATCGAAGGGGGCGGCGTAGCCGGGTGATGGGCGGAGGGCGATGACGAGGTTGTCATCGGTGAGGGTCTGATCGACTTCACCGGCGTTTTGCAAGAGAGTCGCGACGGCGACTTTCGCTGCGATGCTCCCAACGAGGTGAAGGTCTCCACCTATTGCGGTCATCGGGTTGTGTCGGGTGCCGTCCCCGTAGCCTCGGTCCAGGCTCGGTTCGGGATCGATCATTCCGTTGTCGCGCATGTATCGACGCTGACAGTCGAGGCATCCGACCTCGGGCAGTGCACGGATGCGCAGAATCTCTCCGTATCTGCCGTCGGCGAGGACGCAGGCGAACACAATCGGTTTGCCCGCACGGCGTGCAAGGTAGTTTGCGACGCGTCGGGGTTCGACTCCGTCGACGGTGCAGATGATGATGTCGGCGGCGTCAATCAGGGGTCGGGTGATGTTGGCGTTGGCGGTGAGGTCGATGGGCCATGGGCTGATGTTGCTTTCCGGCCACTGCCTGTTCAGGGATGCCTTTAATCCATCCACTTTGGACATTCCAACGCTCGCGGCAGCGAGGACGTGCCGGGGAACGTTGTGGAAGAGGATCTTGTCAGGATCGACCAGGTCGATGTGGCCAACTCCGTAGCTTGCGAGTGCTTCGGCTGCGGCTCCTCCGATGCTGCCGGCGCCTAGCAGGAGCGCCCGCGAGGTCGAGAGGAGGCTGGTTGGCCAGAGGCTTCCAAGGGCGGTCACATGCTGGGTTCCGTCCTGGATGTCCAAAGAAATGGGGCGGACGGTGTCGTTCGAGATCGTCCACGCCGACCAGGCCGGAAGCCGTTCCCCATCGCGGATCTCCGGAGGGTCGGGACAGAAGGTCACGGCGATGTGCCATTGGCCGGGAAGCGGTGCGATCGCCTGCGGGACGAGGGTCTGGAAGGCGTCGAAGGGCATTGTCGCGTGTTGGTGGGTGAGAAGGTACGCGCAAAACGCGGCGTCCGCCGGCACTCGGTACCAGTGGCCGACGCGATTGAAGTCGGCGACCGTGAGGAAGTGGTCGGGATCCTCCGTGAGATGGACGAGGTCCGAGTCTTCGTTCGAGAGGGCGACGACTATGGCGGCCTTGTCCGGTGCGGACAGACGGCAGGTGAGATTGCCCCACGCGTACGACTTGTCGATGACCTCCATCGCTTCGGTGGGCAACAGCACCAGCCAGTTCTCGCCACTCATGCGCTGTGCTCGGTCACGCTGTCTCTTCCGCGGTCGCGGTGATCAAGTGATCGAGTTGCTCGTCGGTGACGATGCCGTTGACTGTCATGTTCGGGATCTTGCCGCGCTGAAACAGGGCGAACTCGATCATCCATCCCGACGCTTTCAGGATCAGATCGCTGGTCCGCGAGAAGAGGTCCCACTGGTCGGCATCACGGAGCAGGCAGAGGCCGCCATTGGGGAGCACGTGGTACTGGGTGAAGCTTCGCAGGGTGACGTCGGGCTGCGGTTCCAAAGGGTAGAGGATTGGTGGGACCGCGGGGAAGCCGTGCCCGTACGCGACCCGCGCGCGCAGCGGCTGGTCGACGAGGTTTGACAGCCCGGCTGGTTCGGGTCGTGTGAATGGCCATACCGGGAGTGCGCCGCTGAAGTGACCGGCACCTTCGGGCGTCCACTCGAGGGCGGGGGCCACCGAACCGATGTCGTCGATCTCCTGCGCGAGACGACCCGGGTCATCCTCCCACCAGCTGCGGAGGATCAAGGTCAGCCCTGCGGGGAATCGCGAACCGGACGCGGCCCAGTCTCTCCCGCTCCACCGGGAGGCAGTACGAGCGGGAACGCAGTCCCGAAGACGGACTGCCAGTGACGTGTCGCGGCCGGCTGATCATTGGAGGCGACGGCCCGAAGCGCCGCGACGGCGTCAGCTGCTGCATCCTCTAGGGACCTGCGCAGACCGGCCACGTCCAGACTCGGCTGGATCAACCCGGAGAGCTCCGCGGGATCTTCAACGCGCAAGGAGTGCGTCGAGGCGTTGACGAAGAAGTTCTTCAACGCCTCGGGTCGGTTGTTGCTCACCGACAGGCAGTCCAACGCGAGAACCTCCATCACGAGCGACTTGACCGTGCCGGTCACATCTTCATGCTGACGCGACCAGTACTTGAGGACCCGGACCAGCGGGCGAAACAACGACCAGTCCTGCTGCCGCCGTGCGACCTCGTTGATGAGGTACTCAGGGTCTGCGAGCGACCAGCGCTCCTCCTTCTTGAACGGGATCAGGATCCCGTCCGGACGTCGCAACGCTGGCATCACATCGACAGTGAACGCGTTGTCCTGCTCCGGCGGATCGACGAAACACTTCGCGGCGCGATTGCGGTCGGCGGTGCGGATCAGGCGCACCAGCTGCGCGCGCGATCCGTGGGACACGGAGAGGAGATCGTTCACCAGATCATGGCAACGCTCGATCGCCTCTTCGGCAGAGCCCCCGTCCTCGCCCCAGTCCGGGTGCTCGTCCTGATCGAACTCGACCACGAGATCCACATCATGCACCGGCTGCAGCTGGGTGCTGCGGGCGAGCGAACCCGACCCCCACACCACCTTCACATCCGGCGCGGTCAGCAACGCGGACGTGAAGGTGTCGCGACGGTCACGGGCAATCTGCACGACCTTCACATCCGCGTCGACAACCGACTGCAGGGTAGCGAAAGACTCGAGAACCGTCATGGAGCACCTCTCCCCAGCGGCCCGGGTGCGGGCGCTGATTCAGCGTACGGCCGACCTCGGACATCTTGCGGAAGAGTCGCCGTCTCTCGTCCCGCATACTCGGCGCCCTCACGTCCGACTACATGCAGCGTTCTCAGGAACATGGCGGATCCGCCATTTGTCCGCCACTTCATCTGAGAATCCGCCATCTTCGCCGAGAACCTACATCAGGTGTCACATCCCCGGCGCCATGTCCGCGAACCGCGAATAGTGCCCCTGGAACGCCACGGTGATCGTGTCGGTCGGACCGTTACGGTGCTTCGCCACGATCAGGTCGGCCTCACCGGCGCGGGGGCTGTCCTTCTCGTACGCGGCCTCGCGGTGCAAGAGCACCACCATGTCGGCATCCTGCTCGATCGAGCCCGACTCACGCAGGTCGGACAGCGCCGGCTTCTTGTCGGCACGCTGCTCGGCACCACGGTTCAGCTGCGACAGCGCGATCACGGGAACCTGCAGCTCCTTCGCCATCAGCTTCAGCGCACGCGAGAATTCACTGACCTCCTGCTGACGCGACTCGACGCGCTTACCGCTCGTGAGCAGCTGCAGGTAGTCGATGACGACCATCTTTAAACCCTCGCGCTGCTTCAGGCGACGGCACTTCGCCCGGATCTCGACGAGCGTCATGTTGGGGCTGTCGTCGATGAAGAGCGGCGCGTCATTGATGCGACCGCGCGTGGCCGCGACCGTCGTCCAGTCGCGAGAGTCGAGGGTTCCCTTGCGCATGCTCTGCAGCGGGATCGCGCCCTCGGCGCTGAGCAGACGCATCGCGATCTCGCTGCGCCCCATCTCGAGCGAGAAGAAGATCGTGGGCGAGTTCGCCTTGACGGCGGCGGCGCGCGCGAAGTCGAGCGCGAGCGTCGACTTACCCATGGCGGGACGCGCGGCGATGACGATCATCTGGCCCGGGTGCAGACCGTTCGTCAACTGGTCGAGCCCGGCGAAGCCGGTCGGGATGCCGGTCATCGACCCGTCACGACCGCGAGCGGCCTCGATCTCGTCGACCGCGGCATCCACCGCCACCGTCAGCGGCACGTAGTCTTCGGCGCTGTCGTCGCCCGAGACGTTGTAGATCTCGGCCTGCGCGCTGTTGACGAGCTCGGTCGGGTCGCCCTCGCCGGCGTACCCCATCTGCACGATGCGCGTGCCCGCCTCGACCAGACGTCGCAGCAGCGCCCGCTCGGCGACGATCGACGCGTAGTACCCGGCGTTCGCCGCCGTGGGGACGATCGAGGTCAGCGTGTGCAGGTAGTCGGCACCGCCGGCGCGCTGCAGCTCACCGGTCTTGATGAGCTCGTCGGTGACCGCGACGACGTCGGTCGGCTCGCCGTGCGAGTAGAGCGTGAGGATTGCCTCGAAGATCAGCTCGTGCTTCGGCACGTAGAAGTCGGGCCCGCGCAGGGTCTCGATGACGTCGGCCACGGCGTCTTTCGACAGCAGCATGCCGCCCAGGGCGCTCTGCTCGGCCAGCATGTCGTGCGGCGGCGTGCGCTCCGGACGCTGGGACCCCCCGAGACGCTCTTCGGCGATGTCGGCAATCGACACAGGCTCTCCTTCTCGTTTGGGACGCACTCCCCCACCGGCCGATTCGCGCACACAGAACGCAACGGACGCTTCGGGATGACGACCTCGGGCAGCATCCTGTCACCGACCTCCGACATCGACGCGCGAGTGGTGACGGGTGTGCCCGATGGGATGCACCCACGGTAAGGACGACCCTTTCTCCACGCAAACAGACCTGTGGATAACTTTGTGGACAGCTTGCGAGAAACGCCGCGATAGCTGTGCACAACTCCTGTGGAGAACTCCGTGGATGATGTGGAATCAGGATCGTAATCAGCCCACTGATCTGGACTTTATCTCTCCACAGGAAACCTGTGCGAATCCTGTTTGAACCACACGTTGAAGGTTCTCGGACTTGACAGAAAGGTGTGTACAACTCCGGGGATAACTCGCATCGCGAGCTACTGACAACCCCGCGTGCTGTCAAGTCACGTTCACATGCGGCGTGTCGGCCGGTTCCGCGGACGACACCATCCGGTAACTGGGCATTCGCTGTGACTCTTCCCTGCCTCCTCGATGACGCGTAAAGTCACCCGGCATAGGTCACCGCCGATCGACTTTGGGGAGTTGAGATGGATGCCACGGCCCGGCGCCGCGCGATCTCTGCGCTCCGCCTGCTCGGCTTGGCCTTCCTCGCCGCCCTCGCCTGGGTGGTCCTGTCGCTGTCGTTGACGACCTCCTCGGCATCGGCGAACGACGACTCGGGATCGGGTCTGCTCGGCGCCGTCACCGACACGGTGAGCGGCGCGACGGGCAAGGTCAACGGTGTCGTCGAACGGGTCGATGAGACCGTGGCATCCGTCGTCCAGGTGGTCGAACCCGTGGCGGCTCCCGTCACCGCGGTCGTTCCCGAACCCGTGACCGAGGTCTTCCAGTCGACGGTGGATGCCGTGGACACCACGGTCCACCACGTCGACGACACCGCCGGACGAGCCATCGACGCCGTCACCGAGACGGTGTCGGAGGTGGCCGAGGCGGAGGTCGTCGGAACCATCGTCGACCCCGTCGTCGAGACCGTGGTCTCGGTGCCCGTCGTCGGCGGAATCGTCGCGGAGACGGGACTGGACGACGTGCTGACGGGTGTCGCAGACACCGTCGATGAGGTCGTTCCCGGCGTGGTCGGATCGCCGAATCCCACGGGGCCGCTGCTTCCCGGCATCCCCGGCGACGTCGTGGACGAGGTCGTCGACACGGTGACCCCTTCGGTTCCCGCGACGCCCGCTCCCGGCATCCCGCCGCTGGTCGGACCCGCGGTTCCCGCGCACCCCGAGGCGCACGACGTGACATCGCCCGCGGAGGCCGCCGTACCCGCCGTGGCCACGCCGACGGCCGACCGCGCGCCGGCCGAGCGCATCCGTGCCGCTGCCGAAGCGTTCGCCGCATCGTCGACGACCGTCACGGGCGAGAAGTCCGCCCACCCCGAGGCGCCGCCCGCCCCCGCGCCGGTCGTGTACGGCCTCGGCGAGGCTGTTCCGGGATCGGCGTCGGCGGCAGCGGCATCCGGTTCCGGGTCTCCCGCGGCAGCGCGCCTGGACGACCGCGCAGGCTCCGCGACCTTCGTCCTTCTCTTCCGCAGCGCCCTCGTCGACGACGATCTCCCCGGCGCACCCACCTTCGCCACCGACGTCTCCCCTGACTGAGGCGGGCCGCGTCGTGCTCCGGCACGGCAGACGGTCCCGCGCGTTCCCGCGCACCCTCATTCACACCTCAGGAGAGAACTCTCATGCGCAAGATCTACTCGCGCGCCATTCTGGGCGCGTTGATCGGCGGCGGCTTGGCCGTCGTCGGGGCCGGCATGGCACATGCCGCGGAGACGTCGGGCACCGACGGCCTCCTCTCGGGAGACCTGGCGATCGTCTCGGTCGACCTCCCCATCACCGTCGGAGGCAACGCCGTCTCGATCATCGGTGACAGCCACAGCGAGGATGCCAGCACTTCGGCGCCCGCGTCCGAGCCCGCACCGGAAGCCACCACCGACGGCGGCGACGGCATCGGCTCGGGCAACCAGGGCCTCGTCTCGGTGGACGTACCCGTGACCGTCGGCGGCAACGCCGTCTCGGTGATCGGCGACAGCCACAGCGAGGATGCCAGCACTTCGGCGCCCGCGGAAGAGACGGCGCCGGCACCGGCCGGTGACGTCGAGACCGACGGCACCGACAGCGTCGGCGGCGGCAACCAGGTCGTCGCCCCGGTCGAGGTGCCCGTGACCGTCGGCGGCAACGCCGTCTCCGTCATCGGCGACAGCCACACCGAAGGCGCCGACACCACCGGTGGCAGCACCTCGGGCGGCCACACCGGCGACGTCGACACCGACGGGGGCGACAGCCTCCTCGGCGGCAACCAGGCCCACCTGCCCATCTCGGTCCCCGTGACCGTCGGCGGCAACGCCATCTCCGTCATCGGCGACAGCACCACCGAAGATGCCACCACCACCGGCGGCACCTCGGGCGGCCACACCGGAGACGTCGACACCGACGGCACCGACAGCCTCCTCGGCGGCAACCAGGCCCTCCTGCCGATCTCGGTGCCCGTGACCGTCGGCGGCAACGCCGTCTCCGGTATCGGCGACAGCACCACGGAGGACGCCACCACCACCGGCGGCACCTCGGGCGGCCTCCTCGGTGACATCACCACCGACGGTGGCGACAGCCTCCTCGGCGGCAACCAGGCCCTGCTGCCCATCTCGGTGCCCGTCACCGTCGGCGGCAACGCCATCTCGGTGATCGGCGACAGCACCACCGAGGACGCCACCACCACCGGCGGCACCTCGGGCGGCCTCCTCGGCGACATCACCACCGACGGTGGCGACAGCCTCCTCGGCGGCAACCAGCTGATCACCCCGATCAACCTGCCCATCACGATCGGCGGCAACGCCGTGTCGGTGATCGGCGACAGCACCACGGTCGGCTCCGAGACCGGAACGCCCGGCACCCCCGGAACCCCCGGAACGCCCGGCACCCCCGGAACCCCCGGAACGCCCGGCACCCCCGGAACCCCCGGCACCCCCGGCACCCCCGGAACCCCCGGAACCCCCGGCACCCCCGGCACCCCCGGAACCCCCGGCACCCCCGGCACCCCCGGCACCCCGGGAACCCCCGGCACCCCGGGAACCCCCGGCGAGCCTGGCACCCCCGGCACCTCGGTCGTGACCGGGTCGGTCGCCTCCGTCTCGTCCGTCTCGGCCATGGCCCCCATGGCATCCGGTGACCGTGCTCTGGCCGCCACCGGCGTCGAGACCGGCGTGGCCTGGGGCCTGCTCAATGTCGCGCTGATCATGCTCGGGCTCGGAGGAGCGGTGATCGCCCGCCGCCGCGCCACCGCCTGACACCGCGTCGGGAGGGGCTTCGGCCTCTCCCGACCGGGCACCGGATGCCATTGTTCATTGGGGGCATGGCATCCGGTGTTGGCGTGTTCGGGTTCAGTCGGCCAGGCGCCAATCCTCGAAGCTGAAGCCGGGCGAGACGAGGCAGCTGACCACGCACTCGGTGTCGTCGACGAGCCTCGCCGCCTGCCACACTCCCGCCGGGACCGTAGCCTGCAGCCGCTCCCCCGCCGCCAGGTCGGAGCCGAGCACCACGGTCTGGGACAGGTGCGGTTCGGTGGCGTCTCCGCCGAAGGACAGCTCGAGGCGGCCGGGGCCGTGCCACAACCACACCTCGTCGCTCGTGACCACGTGCCACGCGCTGTGCTCCCCGGGCGTCAGCAGGTAGTGGATGCACGTCGCGGCCGGACGTTCGCCCGCGGGGGTGTCGACCGCGTACGTCCCCGTCCACATGCGACGGAACCACCCGCCCTCCGGGTGCTCCTCGAGGTCGAGCAGTCGGGCGGTGGTGGGGCGATCGTCAGTCACCGTGCACTCCGGTCTCTCGTGTGAACGCGGCGGATGCGAAACGCACCTCGCCGTCGATGAACGTCGCGGCCGCGCGCCCTGCGCCGTCGACCACGAGATGCTCGATCATGTCGTCGACGGCGCCGCGAGCGACGTCGAAGAACGCCAGATCGGCCACCGCACCGACCGACAGGTAGCCCGTCCGATCGGGACCCGTGTCGAGCCCCATCGCGTGCGCCCCGCCCAGCGTCGCCGCACGCAGCAAGAGGGATGCCAGGTCGCGGTGCACGTAGCCCTGCGCGCGCGCCAGCCGGTGCAGCGCCGCGACATCGGCGAGAAGGTCGAGCGAGGGGGACGACGACAGCGAGTCGGTGCCCACCGCGATCGCGTTGCCCTCGACGAGGTACGCGGCCACGGGCGGTTCGGCGAGCCCGATCACGGCGTTCGACCGTGGGCACAGGGCCACGGTCGTGCCGCGCAGCCGAAGCGTCGCGCGATCGCGGGCGGTCATGTAGACGCCATGGGCGATGTGGCAGTCGGGTCCGAGCACCCCGAGCTCATCGACGAACTCCGTCGCACCCGTACCGAAACCTTCATCGCGCAGCGCCTGGAAGCTCGCGGGGCGACGCTCGCGCCACGGCAGCGCCTCGCCGTGCTCGCGTTCGAACGCCGCCTCCCCCAGGTGGATGTGCAGCCGACTCCCCCGCTCGCGCACGATGTCGGGGATCTCGAGCAGCGGCTCCACGTCGAGCGAGTACGGCGCGTGCGGCGAGAGACCCGTGCCCGGGGGCGACGGCAGCGAATCGAGCCGCGCCTCCACCTCGGCCCTCCCCCGCTCGGCCCACGCGGCGTTCGTCCAGCTCATCACCTCCCAGTAGGTGATGCCGTGCAGCCGCGCATCGTGCAGCGCCGACGCCGCCTCGACATCGGTGACGATGTCGGCCACCGCGGTCGTGCCGGCGGCGATCAGCTGCGCGGCGCCCCTCCTGGCATCCGCCGCCCAATCGAGGCCCGACTCGTAGACCGGCTGGAAAGCCGCGGCCCAATCCTCGAACCCCGTGTACGAACCGCGCCCGACCTCGGCCATCCCGGTGTACTGCAGGTGGGTGTGGGCGTTGACCAGACCCGGGGTGAGCACGCCGGGCCAGTGGACCTCGTCGAAGACCACGCCGCGCTGACGCAGCTCGTGCCGCACCCATTCGCGGTCGCCGACGTGCCGGATCCGTCCGCCCGCCACGGCGATCGCGCCGTCGACGATGGGAGGCGCGGTCATCGGGACGACGAGGGATGCCGAATACAGCACGACACGCCCCGCCCGTTCTTGCACGTCGCTCAGACTAGGGGCGCGTTGTGACGGGCATGTGTCGGTGACGTCGCTCCGGCCGTGTGGGGCGGATTCCGTGCGTTGGGGCGCGCAATGGACGCCCCGGTGCACAGATCGCGCCCCGAGGCCGAACCCGTGCCGCCAACCGTGAGGGAGACGCGAAACGGCCCCGGTCCGCCGAAGCGGGACCGGGGCCGTTGCTGCAGCGAATTACTTCGCGGCGACCACCTGGAGGGTGATCACGGCGGTGACGTCGTCACGCAGGCGAACGGTCGCCTCGTGCTCGCCCACCGACTTGATCGCCGAGGTGATCTGGATCTTGCGCTTGTCGAGCTCACCGAGACCGGCGGCCTTGACCGCGTCGGCCACATCGCCCGTCTTGACCGAACCGAACAGACGGCCCTCGGCACCGGCCTTGACGGCCAGCTTGACGGTGTTGGACTCGAGCGTGTTCTTCAGGGCCACGGCCTCTTCGTGGTCGTGGATCGCACGGCTCTCGCGAGCGGCACGGATCGACGAGACCTGCTTCTCGCCACCGCGCGTCCACGCGACAGCGAAGCCCTGGGGGATGAGGTAGTTGCGGGCGTACCCGTTCTTGACCTCGACAACGTCACCGGCGCTACCGAGCCCGGTGACCTCATTCGTGAGAATCAGCTTTGCCATCGGGTGCTCCTTAGCGGCCGGCGCCGGCGTAGGGCAGGAGAGCCATCTCGCGCGCGTTCTTGATGGCGCGGGCGATCAGGCGCTGCTCCTGCACGGAGACACCGGTGATACGACGGGCGCGGATCTTGCCGCGCTCCGAGATGAACTTGCGGAGGGTCGCGACGTCCTTGTAGTCGATGACGCCGACGCGGATCGCCTTCGCGGGGGCTGCGTTCTTCGCGCCCTTCCGCGGCTTGCGGCGGTCGCCAGTGGCCTTTCCAGCCATGCTTCCTTCTTTCGTGTGGTTTCGGATGCCGGGGGCACATGCGGCGCCCGGGCTCGGCATCCGGAATTTCGGGGGTCGTCACGCCGTGAGGCGTAGCGAGATCAGAACGGGGTGTCGTCTCCGTAGGAACCGGGAGTGCTCCACGCGTCGGCGCCGCCGCCCTGGTTCGACCCGGGGGTCGACCACGGCTCGTCGTTCGACTGCTGCACCTGCGGGCGTCCGCCGCCACCGCCGCCGCCCGAAGAGGCGGCACGGGTGACCTGCGCGGTCGCGTAGCGGAGCGAGGGGCCGATCTCGTCGACCTCCAGCTCGATGGAGGTGCGGTTGTTGCCCTCGCGGTCCTGGTACGAGCGCTGCTTCAGGCGACCGGTCGCGATGACACGGGACCCCTTCGTCAGCGATCCGGCGACGTGCTCGGCGAATTCGCGCCACACCGAGGCGCGCAGGAAGAGCGCCTCGCCGTCCTTCCACTCGTTCGCCTGACGGTCGAACGTGCGGGGGGTCGACGCGATGGTGAAGTTCGCCACCGGCAGCCCGTTCTGCGTGTACCGCAGCTCGGGGTCGGCCGTGAGGTTCCCCACGACGGTGATGACGGTTTCGCCGGCCATCGTCGTTACTTCGCAGCCTTCTCGGCGGACTCGACCTTGCGGGGAGCGGCAGCCTTGCGGGCGGCCTTCTCCTCGGAGCGCTTCGCCTCGGCGGCGACCTGCGCGATGGCCTCCTCGGCGCGGAGGACCTTGGTGCGCATGATCTGCTCGCTCAGCTTCAGCTGGCGGTCGAGCTCCTGCGTGGCCTCGCTCGTGGCGGTGAAGTCGACGACGGCGTAGATGCCCTCGTTCTTCTTCTTGATCTCGTAGGCCAGACGGCGGCGTCCCCAGACATCCACCTTGTCGATGGTTCCCCCATCGTTGGTGATGACCTTGAGGAACCCGTCGAGCTTCGGAGCGACCTGGCGCTCGTCGACCTCGGGGTCGAAGATGACCATGAGTTCGTACTGGTGCGTCACTAACCCACCTCCTTCGGACTAGAACGGCTGACGGGCATTTCCCGGCAGCAGGAGGGTGTGTTGCACGTCGTCTCGGGCTTACACGCGCATGGGCGTCGCCAGACAACCTTCGTAGTCTAACGGATGCCGGGGGTCGGCGGGAATCCGCGTTCTGAGTCCCGACCCGGCGCCGGCAGCATCGCCCTCGGTAGCGTGGGGCGACGACGGAAGGCGGAATGCATGGCGATCGACACTTCGGCCCTGACCGGTCCGGTCGACCGCGCCGAGGTTCGCGCGTTCACCGCCCGCCTCCGCCGCGAGGGGCAACTGACCAGCGCCGTCGTCACCGCGATCGGGATCGTTCTCGTCGGCGGCATCCTGCTTTCGTCGGCCACCCTGCTCGCCTCGGTCGTGAGCTTCGGGCTGCTCGCGTCACCGGATGGGCGACCGAGCCCGATCGGTATCGGCTTCCTCCTGTTCTTCGCCGCCGTGGTCGCGATGATCGGGTACGCGCTCGTGAAGCTGTTCCACGGTCGCGCGGAACGGCGGTACCGGCTGGCGCGCTTCGCGGAGGCGAACGGCATGACGTGGACGCCGGCCGTTCCGAATCCCGCACTTCCGGGGATGATCTTCGGGGAGGGACGCAACCGAGAGGCGACCGACGTCGTCCGCGGGCCGCGGCCGCGCTGGGTCGAGGTCGGCAACTACACGTACAAGACCGGTTCCGGAAAGAGCGAGCAGACCCACAAGTGGGCGTACGTCGAGATGCGCCTGGACACGCCCCTCCCCCACATCGTGCTGGATGCCGTCGGCAACAACGGCCTGCTCGGCGCGTCGAATCTGCCCGCGACCTTTGGCCGCGATCAGCGCCTGAGCCTCGAGGGCGACTTCGACCGGTACTTCGCGCTGTACTGCCCGAAGGGCTACGAGCGCGACGCGCTGTACCTCTTCACGCCCGACGTGATGGCGCGGTTCATCGACAACGCCGCGGCCCTCGACGTCGAGATCGTCGACGACCGCCTGTTCCTCTATGCGCGGCGTGAGCTGTCGACCACCGATCCGGCGGTGTGGGAGTGGATTCTCGGCACGGTGGATGCCATCGACGACAAGCTCGCGCAGTGGGCACGGTGGCGCGACGAGCGCCTCGCGGTGGACGCGGCGCCCGCCCCGGTGGCATCCGGTGTTCCGTTGCTCACTCCCCCGCCCGCCGGAGTCGCCCGCGAAGGACGCCGCCTGCGCCGCGGCTTCTCGTGGATCACCGCGGTGTTCGTCGTCCTCGGCGTCGGGTGGTGGCTGCTGACGATCGTGTGGGACGCATTCGCCCGGTGATCCGCGTTGGGCGCGTGAGGTGCCAAGAATTGTCGCCTGGCGCTTCGCTCAGGCGACAATTCTTGGCGCCTCACGCCGCTCTTGGCCCGGTCAGTGCGCCGACCAGCCGCCGTCCATGACGTAGCTGGTGCCGGTGACCATCGCGGCATCCGGGCCCGCGAGCCACATCGCGAGCGACGCCACCTCGCTCGGCTCGACGAGGCGCTTGATCGCGGCATCCTTCAGAAGCACCTTCTCGAGCACCTCGGACTCCGGGATGCCGTGCGCCCGCGCCTGATCAGCGATCTGCTTCTCCACGAGCGGCGATCGCACGTACCCCGGGTCGATGCAGACGCTGGTGACGCCTCGCGGGCCGCCCTCGAGGGCCGTCGTCTTGGACAGTCCCTCGAGGCCGTGCTTGGCCGTCACATACGCAGACTTATATGCCGACGCGCGTATACCGTGCACACTCGAGACGTTCAGCACTCGGCCGAAGCCCCGCTCGTACATTCCCGGGAGGGCCGCGCGGATGAGCAGGAACGGCGCCTCGAGCATGAGGCGCAGCATGAACGAGAACCGTTCGGGCGCGAAATCCTCGATCGGGCTGACGTGCTGGATGCCGGCATTGTTGACCAGGATGTCGACGTCGAGACGCAGGTCGGCCAGCGCCGCCGTATCGGACAGGTCGACCGCCCACGCGCGGCCGCCGATCTCGGCGGCGAGGGCTTCCGCACCCTCGGCGTTGAGATCGGCGACCGTCACGGTGGCCCCGGCCTCGGCGAACGTCCGCGCGATCGCGGCACCGATGCCGCTGGCACCGCCGGTGACGAGGGCGCGGCGTCCGCTGAGGTCGATGCTCATGTGTCCTACTTCCCCCGCGCTGCGTCGGCGGCGTCGATGTCGCGCAGCGAGATCCCGCGCGTTTCCTTGAGCGACAGTACGGCCACCGAGGTGAGCGCACAGGCGACCACGATGTAGATCGCGATGGGCAGCCACGAACCGAAATCACGCAGCCACTGCGTCGCCAGGATCGGTGCGAGCGAGCCGGCGAGGATCGCGGTGACCTGAGCTCCGAGCGAGACGCCCGAGTAGCGCATGCGCGTCGGGAAGAGCTCCGCCATGACGGCCGGTTGCGGCGCGTACATGCCGGCGTGGAACACCAGGCCGATCGAGACGGCGGCGACGATGACGACGGGGTTGAGCGTGTCGAACATCGGGAAGGCGAAGAACGCCCAGGTCGCGCTGAGGACCGCGCCCGCGAGGTACACGGGCTTGCGGCCGATGCGGTCGGCGAGGCGGCCGAGCGGGGGGATCACGGCGAAATGGATCACGTGCGCGATCAGCAGCGCGAGGAGAAGCTGGCTCGTGTCGTACGAGTGGACGAACTTCAGGTACACGATCGAGAAGCTGACGACGATGTAGTAGACGATGTTCTCCGCGAACCGCACGCCCATGGCCTGGATGACGCCCTTGGGGTAGCGGCGCAGCACCTCGACGACGCCGAACGACGTCGCCTTCTCCTGCTCGACCTGCTTCTTGGCCTCGAGGAAGATCGGCGCCTCTTCCACGTGCGTGCGGATGTAGAACCCGACGAGCACGATCACCGCCGACAGCCAGAAGGCGATGCGCCAACCCCAGTCGAGGAACGCCGCGGGGGAGAGCACGAACGACGTCACGAGCAGCACGAGGGTTGCCAGGAGGTTCCCGACCGGAACGGCGGCCTGGGGCCAGCTCGCCCAGAACGCGCGCGAGCGGTTCGGGCTCTGCTCGGCGACCAGCAGGACGGCACCGCCCCACTCACCACCGACGGCGAAGCCCTGGATGAAGCGCAGGGCGACGAGCATCGCGGGCGCCCAGTATCCGACCGACGCGAAGCCGGGGAGGCATCCCATCAAGAACGTCGCCGCACCGACGATGATGATCGTCGCCTGCAGCGTGGGCTTCCGGCCAAACCGGTCACCGATCTGGCCGAAGACGATGCCGCCGAGCGGGCGGGCGACGAAGCCGACGGCGTACGTGACGAACGCGGCGATGATGCCGTCGAGCGGCGAGCCCGACGACGGGAAGAAGAACGTGCCGAAGACCAGGCTTGCGGCGGTGGCGTAGAGGAAGAACTCGTACCACTCCACGACCGTTCCGGCCATGGAGGCGGCGACGACGCGTCGAATCTTGCTGTTCGAGATCTCGGGGGAGGCGCTGCGTTGCGCGGTGGGGGATTCCATGCTGCTCCTTCGGTGTCGACGGTGACATCCGGTGACGAGTCTGGGGCGCCGCGGGTACTGCGGCAATGCCCAGACATGCGGACCCATTGTGCAGAATTGCACACATGGATGCCACGAACGTCCGCGCCGACGACCTCCTGATGCTCCTCGCGGTCGCACGTACCGGCCGCTACACCGCCGCTGCGCAGGTGCGGGGCGTGGATCACACGACCGTCGCCCGGCGCATCGCCGCCCTCGA
This sequence comes from Microbacterium mcarthurae, assembly GCF_046064585.1. Taxonomy (NCBI): domain Bacteria; kingdom Bacillati; phylum Actinomycetota; class Actinomycetes; order Micrococcales; family Microbacteriaceae; genus Microbacterium; species Microbacterium mcarthurae. Next base: position 479,972 of record NZ_JAROCE010000002.1, read on the forward strand.
AGACGCCCTCGGCGGACGGCTCGTCGCCGCCTCCGGCCGCGGCTGGGAGCTGACGACACTCGGACAGCACGCCGTCGAGACCGCTGGACGCATCGAGGCCGCCCTGTCCCGCCTGTCGGGTGGGGGAGAGGAGCCCGACCCCGTGTCGGGAGTCGTGCGGATGTCGGCCACCGACGGGTTCAGCGCCTACGTCGCCGCCCCCGCGATCGCGGCGTTGCGGCAGCGGCATCCCGAGCTGTCCGTCGAGATCGTGGCGACGCAGCGACGCGCGGCCCTGCACCGCCCCGGCCTCGACCTCGAAGTGGTGGTGGGGGAGCCGCAGACATCACGCGGCACGGCGACCCGGCTCGGCACCTACACGCTGGGCATGTACGCGTCGCGGGCGTACCTGGAGCGGGAGGGCACTCCGTGCGACCTCGCCGAACTCGAGCAGCACCGGCTCGTGTACTTCGTCGACTCGATGCTGCAGGTCGAGGCGCTGGACCTTCCCCGGCGCCTAGTCCCGCGCATGCGCGACGGCGTCACATCGACGAACGTTTTCGTTCACGTGGAAGCGACACGGGTAGGTGCCGGAATCGGCATGCTTCCATGCTTCGCCGCCGACCGGCATCCGAATCTCGTGCGACTGCTGCCCGACCAGGTCGCCGAGCGTCTGCCCTACTGGATGATCGTGCGCGCGGATTCCCTGCGAATCCCCGCGGTTGCCGCCCTGGCGGAGGCGTTGCGCGCCCAGACCGCTCTCTCGCAGTCCATGCTCGACGGGGCATAGACACGCGTGGGCGTCTGTCTGCCGCTTCGGTGTCCAAGACACGCGGACGGGCGCTGGCGGCATCCGCGTGTCTTGGACACGCGACGGGGGGTCAGCGCCGCGCGACGTCAATAGGGTCGCCGGTGCGCGCGAGGTCGGCCTCGAGTTCGCGCACGATCGGAATGACCGTCTCGCCGAAGCGTTCGAGCTCCTCCTGGAAATGCAGGAACCCCAGAAGGAAGAGGTCGACGCCGCGCTTCTTGTACTCGATGATCCGCTCGGCGATCTGCTGCGCGTCGCCGAAGAGTTGCGTGCGGAAACCGTCGTTGTACTGCACGAGGTCTTCGACCGACGAGTCGGCCCACATGCCCTTCTTGTCCTTCGTGGCGTTGCCGGCCTCCTGCACGCTCTTGCGGAACCCCTCGACCGCACCGCCGTCGGCGTGCGCGATGATCTCGCGCAGCTGCTGCTCCGCCTCGGCGCGGCTGTCGCGCTGGATGACGAAACCGTTGAGACCGAACCGCGTGCGGCGACCGTGCTCGGCCGCGATCCGCGTGACGTCGTCGTACTGCTCGGTGAAGCCGTCGAAGTCCTTGCCGTTGGAGAAGTACCAGTCGGCGAAAGCGCCGCCGTTGAAGCGGGCCGCGGTGGAGTTCCCGCCCTGGAAGATGTCGGGGTGCGCGCGGCCCGGCACCTCGTACGGGAACGGGCGCAGCGTGAAGTTGGTGATGTCGTAGTACTTGCCGTGGAACGAGAACTTCTCCTGCGTCCACAGGCCGCGCAGCACCTGGATGAACTCCGCCGCGCGCTCGTACCGTTCGTCGTGTTCGAGCCACTCGAGGCCGAGGTCGGTGTACTCGTCCTTGAACCAGCCGCTGACGACGTTCACCGCGGCGCGTCCGTGCGAGAACTGGTCGGCGGTGTTGATGAACTTCGCGAGGACCGCGGGATGCCAGATCCCGGGGTGGATCGCCGCGATGACCTTCAGCTTTTCGGTGGCTAGCAGCAGCGCGAGGCTGATGGATGTGGACTCGTGCTGCTGAGCGGCGCCGTAACTCGAGGCGTACCGCACCTGGCTCAGCGCGTACTCGAAGCCGACGCGCTCGGCGGTCCGGGCGAGCTCCACGTTGTACTCGAGGCTCCAGTCGGTGCGCTGCTCGATCGAGCTGATGACGAGGCCGCCGCTGACGTTCGGCACCCAGTAGGCGAACTTCAGGGGCTCGTGCGTGGGGGCGATGTCGTTCATGGGGACTCCTCGCTGATCGGTTCCGAGCCACCGTCGCACCGGTCGCGCGGGCGGTCAACGCCGTGTGACGGCCCGTGTCGTTGCATGACGACACACTTCCTCCACCCGGGGAGGATGGATGCCATGACCTCCCCCCAGCGCGTCCGTTTTGGTTACTGGACCCCGATCTTCGGCGGGTGGCTCCGCAACGTCGACGACGAGCACACGCCGGTGTCGTTCGCGCACATCGCCGAGATCGCCCGCGCCGCCGAGGAGGGCGGCTTCGACCTGACGCTCATTCCCGAGCTGAACCTCAACGACATCAAGGGCGTCGAGGCGCCGTCGCTCGACGCGTGGGCCGTGACCGCCGGGCTCGCTGCCGTCACATCCAAGCTCGAGCTGCTCGCGGCCGTCCGGCCGGGGTTCCACAACCCGTTCCACACGGCGAAGCAGGCGGCGACGATCGACGAGATCAGCGGCGGCCGGTTCACCCTCAACGTGGTGTCCGCGTGGTGGGCCGAGGAGGCGAAGCAGTACGACGGCCTTTTCAGCGCGCACGACGACCGGTATGCCCGCACGATCGAGTGGGTCGAGGTGCTCCGAGGGCTGTGGACGCAGACGCCGTTCGCGTACGAGGGGGAGTACTACCGCACCGAGGGCACGTACCTCGAGCCGAAGCCGCGCGTGATCCCGCGCCTGTACGCCGGGGGAGAGAGCGAAGCGGGCCGGACGGCGATCACGCGCTTCGCCGACGCGTACCTCACGCACGGCGGCACGCTCGACGAACTCGAGGTGAAGGTGGCCGACATGCGGCGGCGCCGGGCGGAAGCGGGGGCCGAGCCGTTCGAGGCGTTCGGTATGGCCGCGTATGCGATCGTCCGCGACACCGAGGAAGAGGCACAGGCCGAGATCGACCGCATCACCGACGTGCGCGGGGGAGCGGCCTACGGCTCGTACCAGGACTTCGTCAGCAAGTCGAAGCTCGACACCCCGGTCGACCTCAAGGAGTACTCGGTCTCGAACCGGGGCCTACGCCCAAACCTCGTCGGCACGCCCGACCAGGTGGCCGAGCGCATCGTGGCGTTCGCGAACGTCGGCGTCTCGACGCTGCTGCTGCAGTTCTCGCCGCACCTGCCCGAGCTGCAGCGCTTCGCCGCCGAGGTCATCCCGCGCGTGCGGCGCCTGGAGGCGTTGCGCGACGCGTGAGGTCGGAGTTGAGTGTCCAAGACACGCGGACCGACCGCCGTGGCATCCGCGTGTCTTGGACACTCAACGCAGAGACCGGAACCCCGCCACGAAGGGCAGCATCATCGCCCGCCGTTCAGTGTCCAGAACACGCGGGTGTCGGGCCTCGGTATCCGCGTGTCTTGGACACTCAAGAGGGGCGCGACGCCACGCGTCAGCGCGCTGACGCGACGCCCCCACACCACCCGCGCTTCAGTGTCCACAACACGCGGGCGGGGTGCCACTGCATCCGCGTGTCCTGGACACCCAAACGCCGAACACGACGCCACGCCCCGGACAGCGCCCGCCCGACGCCCCGAGCGGAGCCCGACGCCCCGGCCCGCCTCAGCGCGCGAGAACCGGAGCGTCCTGCTCGAGCAGCGCGCCGAGCCAGCGCGCGATCTGACGCGGACCGGAACGGGGGGCGGATGCCTCGACCTCGGGGTTGTAGTTCGTGTTGGTGTTCACGTCGTAGGTGACGGTGCGGCCGTCGAGCGTTTCGATGAACTCGATGCCGGCGACGCCGATGCCCTCGGCGGCAAGGAAGGCCAGGTATCGGTCGATGAGCGCAGGGTCGACGTCGTCGCGCAGGCGGAACATCGGCTCGGGCTCGACGCCGTCGGCTCCAGGGATCGCGCACGCTTCGGCCGGGCACAGCTCGAAGCTGCCCGCGCTCGTGTCGACCCGCACGGCGTAGACGAACTCACCGCCGACGAACTCGGCGCGCGTCACGAACGGCGCGCGCGCCACGAGCAGCTCCTGCAGCAGGGTGATGCCGTCGGGCGACGGCTCGAAGTCGGGGCCGCCGACCCACGCCGCGAACTCGGCGTGCGAGTCCCACCGGCGTACGCCCAGACCCTTGCCGCCCTGGTTGTGCTTGCTGATGAACGGCGCCCCGAACTCTTCCGCCTTCGCCGCGAGCTGGGCGGTGCCGAAGACCGCCGTCGTGCGTGGCACCTCGATGCCCGCGTGACGCAGGGCGGCGTGCTGCGCCACCTTACTCACCTCGAGCTCGAGCACGTCGGCACCGTTGACCACCGTGCGGCCCCATGATGTGAGCCAGCGCAGGACAGCGCGGCCGTACTCTTTGCTTGCCGCGTGGTCGCGCGTGTGCGCCGACGCGCTGAGCCGCGACCAGAACACGCCCTCGGGCGGCTCGACCGAGAGGTCGATGGACCCGTCGGTCAGCAGCCATTCCTCCAACCGAACACCTTCCGCCTCGAACGCCGCCTGGAACGGCGGAAGCCACTGGGGGTTCTCATGGATCACGTACACACTGCCCGACATGCTCTCCACGCTAACCCGGACCCCCGACACCGGGACGGGCCGGCGTCACGGGCCGTCACGGCCTTCCGCGGGGTGCAGGCCCGGGGGAGTGGCATCCGGGTCTGTATCGTGGCAAGGCTGTACGACCGGAGAGGGATGCCATGACCACCGAGTACATCGAGGCCAACCGCGCCAACTGGGACGAGCGCGCCACCCTGCACGCCGCCCGTGACGGATCGGGCTACGGCGTGCTGCGCTACGTCGACGACCGGGAGGCCCTGTCGGACGTCGTTAGGTTCGACCAGCCGCTGCTCGGCGACCTGACGGGGAAGCGTGCGGTTCATCTGCAATGTCACATCGGCACCGACACCCTGTCACTCTCGCGCCTGGGTGCCCGCGTGACGGGCCTCGACTTCTCGGAGAATGCCGTCGCCGAGGCGCGCCGGCTCGTCGTGGAGACCGAAGACGACGTGGATTTCGTCCAATCGGACGTTTTTCACGCGACCGATGTGCTGCCGGCGGGGGAGTTCGACCTCGTCTACACCGGGATCGGGGCGCTCTGCTGGCTCCCCTCGATCACCGAGTGGGCGGGCGTCGTGGCCGAGCTGCTGGCCCCGGGCGGAACCCTGCACATCCGCGAGGTGCACCCGATCCTGTGGTCGATGAACGAGACGCTGCCGGGGCTCACCCTCGCATTCCCGTACTTCGAGCAGCCGGCGCCCCTGGAATGGGATGACGACAGCACCTATGTCGAGGTGTCGGCGCCGCTGCAGTCCACGCGGACGTACGAGTGGAACCGCGGCCTCGGCGAGATCGTCACGGCCCTGCTCAACCGCGGGCTCCGGCTCGACGCGCTCATCGAGCACGACAGCGTGCCGTGGGAGGCCCTCCCCGGCCGCATGACTCTGCGCCCCGACGGCGAATACGCTCTCACCGAGCAGCCGTCGGTGATGCCGCTGAGCTACACGATTCGGGCATCGAGGCCGGTGTGACCAGCAAAAACCGCGGCCGAACGCTGCCAAAGACCGGCCCCGCAGTCAAGTCCCCCCCGCTCTCAGAGCCGGGGGGGGGTGGCTCTGCCACCCGCGACCTGCACGGTGGAACGCGAGAAGCGGCGCAATCGTGCCGTGTGAGACGAGGGGCGCAGGGATGACATCGACCAGAACACCCACCATCGCGGGCGTGCTCATCCTCGCGGCCCTAGGTCTCGCGGGCTGCTCGGGCGAGACGCCGGCGCCGAACACTCCGGCTCCGACAGTTTCGACCGCCTCGGCGACACCCACGTCCGACGCGCAGAGCGACGAGGCTTCGCTCCCTCTCCCGGTCGATGAGATCAGCGATTGGGCGGAGACGGCCGTGCCGCCGTCCGAAGGCACCGCGCTGACCGGTCGACTCGCCGGCTGGCTGAGCCAGAACACGTCGCCCCATCAACGCAACTCGTTCGAAACCCTGCCCGCCGGGACGTATCAGGCACAGCTGGCCTGCCGGGGGAGCGGCACGATCACGCTGTCCGCCGGAGAACTCGACGACGATTCTGCGACCGCCACCACCACATGCACCAACTCGACGATCGCCTTCGACGTGTCGATCGCGGGCACGGGGATGACGATCGACCTCGACCTCGACGGTGACCCCACGATCTACGCCATCTCGCTCATCAAGATGGCCTGATCTATCACGACCCCGACGAACGTCGTCCTCCTAAGGATCCCGCCGCGCGCGCAGCGCGCGCGTCCGGGCCAGCATCAGGGCATGGCCGCATCGATCACCGCCCCACCGCGATCGACGGGCGGGACTTCGTCATTCGTTGCTTCTCTCCGCGCGACCGAAAGTCGCGAGATCAGAGATCACGAGAATCGGGGCACCTAAACTGCCACCCCGAACGCCACCGCCTCCTCCTCGGTCAGCATCCGCGACCGAATCAAGAACCGCATCCCCGTCGGACCCTCGACCGAGAACCCGGCGCCGCGGCCCGGCACGACGTCGATCGTCAGGTGCGTGAACTTCCAGTACTCGAACTGCGACTCCGACATGTACACCTCGATCGGGTCGTCGAGACCGACGTCGATCGAGCCGAGGTGCACGTCGCTGGGGCCGGTGAGGAACATCCCCACCGGGTAACACATGGGGGAGCTGCCGTCGCAACAGCCGCCCGACTGGTGGAACATCAGCGGGCCGTGCTTCGCCGTCAGGTCGCGCAGCAGCGCGGCCGCGGCATCCGTCACGTCCACGCGTGAGAGGTCTGGCATCCGTTCTTCTCCTTCGAATCCGGAAACGGGTGTGACCCCCGGACAGCATCCGGGGGTCACGAGGGCCGGGGTCGCCGCCACGACCCCGGCTCCGCGGATCAGAAGAAGCCCATCGCGCCTTCGGCGTACGACACGAGCAGGTTCTTCGTCTGCTGGTAGTGGTCGAGCATCTTGAGGTGGTTCTCGCGACCGATGCCCGACTGCTTGTACCCGCCGAACGCGGCGTGCGCCGGGTACTGGTGGTAGGTGTTGGTCCAGACGCGTCCGGCCTCGATGGCGCGACCGGCACGGTACGCGGTGTCGCCGTTGCGGCTCCACACGCCGGCGCCGAGGCCGTAGAGCGTGTCGTTCGCGATCGAGATCGCGTCGTCGAAGGTGTCGAACGACGTGACCGAGAGCACCGGGCCGAAGATCTCCTCCTGGAAGATCCGCATGTCGTTCGTGCCCTCGAACACCGTCGGCTGCACGTAGTAGCCGCCCGACAGCTCGCCGCCGAGGTCGACCCGCTCACCGCCGGTGAGCAGCTTCGCGCCGCCGGCCTTGCCGATCTCGATGTACGACAGGATCTTCTCGAGCTGGTCGTTCGAGGCCTGCGCGCCGATCATCGTCTCGGGGTCGAGCGGGTTGCCCTGCTTCACCTTGCCGACGCGCGCCAGGCCGTCACCGAGGAACTGGTCGTAAATCGACCGCTGGATCAACGCCCGCGACGGGCACGTGCACACCTCACCCTGGTTGAGGGCGAAGAGCGTGAAGCCCTCGAGCGCCTTGTCGTAGTAGGCGTCGTCGGTCGCGCGAGCCACGTCCTCGAAGAAGAGGTTGGGGCTCTTGCCCCCGAGCTCGAGCGTCACCGGGATGAGGTTCTGCGACGCGTACTGCATGATCAGGCGACCCGTCGTGGTCTCACCCGTGAAGGCGACCTTGCGGATCCGCTTGTGCTGCGCGAGCGGTGCCCCCGCCTCGATGCCGAAGCCGTTGACGATGTTCACCACACCGGCCGGCAGCAGGTCACCGATGATGTCGAACAGGAAGAGAAGGGATGCCGGGGTCTGCTCCGCCGGCTTGATCACGACGCAGTTGCCGGCGGCGAGTGCCGGAGCGAGCTTCCACGCGGCCATGAGGATCGGGAAGTTCCACGGGATGATCTGGCCGACGACACCGAGCGGCTCATTGAAGTGGTACGCGACGGTGTTCTCGTCGAGCTGGCTGAGCGAGCCCTCCTGCGCCCGGAGCACCCCGGCGAAGTAGCGGAAGTGGTCGACGGTCAGCGGAATGTCGGCGGCGAGCGTTTCACGCACCGGCTTGCCGTTCTCCCACGTCTCGGCGACGGCGATGGACTCGAGGTTCTGCTCGATGCGATCGGCGATCTTGTTCAGGATGACGCTGCGCTCGGCGGGCGTGGTCTTCTTCCAGGATGCGAACGCCTTCCACGCGGCATCCACCGCCCGGTCGATGTCGGCGGCGTCGCCGCGCGCGACTTCGCAGAACGGCTTTCCGGTGACGGGAGTGATGTCTTCGAAGTACTCGCCGCTGTGCGGCTCGACCCACTCCCCGCCGATGTAATGCCCATACCGTTCGCGGTACTGGGCGACGGCCCCGCGCTGTCCGGGGGCGGCGTAGACGCTGGAAACGCCTTCTTCGACGATAGTCATGCGTGTCTCCTTCGACGGTCATGAACGCCGCGACGGCCTTTGGGGCGGCGATGCGCCGACGGTACGCCGGGGGAGGTTGCATCCGGTTGCATGGGGTGTGGGGCGCGGTCGGTGCTTGAGATCACCCGGTTTGTACGAGATGACCCCCGATTCCGCTCAACGACGGGTGATGTCGGCAAACGGGTGTGATCTCGACGGGCCACGGCCCCGGCGCGGCCGCGCCACGTGCGTGGGGCCCCAGAACGACGGATGCCACGACCCTCAGGCCGCGGCATCCGTTCGAGACGGTCGCGCAACACGGGATGCCACGGCGCCGAGGCCATGGCATCCCCGCACCCCCTACGCGTCGGCGTCGGCCAGCACCGATCGCAGCGGCGGGACGTTGACCTCGTGCAGGTCGACGTCGTCGAGCCGCTCGATGCTCACCACGCGCGGGGCGACCGTGCGGTCGTCGGCGACGATCCAGCTGCCGACGAGGAGGAAGCGGTCGTTGCCGGCGGTGATGGGCCCGGTGACGGCGAAGGTCTGGTGCGTGGGCGTGACGAACGTGACGCGCACAGGCGTGCCGTGGGGGAGGGTCGAGGGGTCGACCACGTCGGCCGAGAGCGCGGGCGTCGGGGCGGGGATGCCGAGGTCGATGCGCTGGATCTCGGCGCTGGTCGCGAGAATTACATCGCCGACGAGCGGCTGCCCGCCCACGCCGATGCGCACCGTTCCCTCGATCGCGTACAGGCCGTAGCGCGGCGACCGGACGAGCACGCGGGCGATGTCGCCCGCCTTCACCTCGGCGACGGCCTCGCGGATACGCCCCACATCGCGTCGGGCGCGAGCTGCCGAGAAGATGTCGAGCGTCTGTTCGTCCATGGATTCAGCGTAACCAGGGCCTCCGACATCAGTCCCGTTCGAGGCGCTCGATCCGCGCGACGAGCCCGGCGCGTTTGGGCGAGCGCGGCGGCAGCATCTCGAGGCACAGCCGCAGGAGATCAGCGTCGTCACGCGCGTCGGCCGTGTCGGCGTACGCCAGCAAGACGTCGACGCCGGCCTCTTCGACAAGGGCTTCGCGCAACGCCTGCCGCACCGACTCACGCACTTCGACCACCCCCGGCGCCACCGAGTCCGGAAGCACCGGCCCGCGGTACGCGGCGAGCGCGACGCGGTGCGCCCCGCGGTCGAGCAGCGACAGCACCTGCTGGGCGTCGGTCTCGAGCCCGTCGGGCAGCCGGTACGGACGGGATGCCGGCACGAGCCCGGGTGCGAGGGGCTCGAGCACCTTCCGCAGCCGCACCATCTCCGGGCGCAGCGTCTCGGTGGCGGGGTGGCCGTACACGGCCTCGCTGAGCGCCTCGGCCGACATTCCCTCCCGGTGCACGGCGAGCAAAAGCAGGATCTCGGCATGGCGGGCGCCGAGCTCGACCACCGTCTCACCCGCTTCGCCCGTCACTTCGAGAAGAGCCCGGTCGCGACCGAGGATCCGCAGCACGGCGCGCGTACCGGGGGAGCGCTTCGGTCGACGCGGCGGCGGATTCTGCTGCGCGCGGAGGCGCCCCACCAGGATCTCGCTCTCGATCGCCCGGGCCGTGGCATCCACCAGCAATTGCGCCTGCGGGGTGACGGCCTCGGGGCCTCCCGTGACGTCGATCACGCCGAGCAGGCGTCGCGTCTCGGGATCGTGCACCGGGGCCGCGGTGCACGACCACGGCTGCACGAGCCGGTTGAAGTGCTCCGCGCCGCGGATCTGCACCGACCGGTCCAGCGCGATGGCCGTTCCCGGGGCGGAGGTGCCCACGGCATCCTCCGCCCAGTTCGCCCCCGCGACGAAACCCATGTCGCCCGTGAGCGTGCGGATGTGGCGGTCGCCCTCGACCCACAGCAGGCGTCCGGCCGCATCGCCCACGGCGACGACGACACCGGAATCCTCGGCCGAACCGGGCAGCAGCAAGGCGCGCACCATGTCCATGACGCTTGCGAGCGGGTGCGCGCGGCGGTACGCCTCGAGCTCTTCCGAGGCGAGGTCGAGCGAGGGCAGCCCTTCGGGTCCGACGAGGGACGCCAACGACCGCCGCCACGATTCCTGCACGAGCGGACGCACGTCACTGAGCCGGCGATCCTCATTGCCCGCGAGGAGTTCGTCGTGCGCGCGCGCGATGAGCAACCCCGAGTTCTCGGGGGAGACGGCGGGTCGCGACCACGGTGAAGACACGAAACTCCCATCGGCGGTGACGGAGGTGGGTCCAGTGTAGGTGCGCGGCGGGCAGGGCGGCACAGGTTCGGCCGCGGCTTCTCGGTGGGCGGTCTCGAGCGTCGGGGCCCTCTCGGTGCACCGGGGCGGTTTTCGGACGCCCCAGTGCACGTTTCGTGCCCCGGTACACCCGGGACGACTTGACCGGGCGGCGCTCGCGGCATCCCCACATCCATGCGCCCGCGGTGATGAGACCCGTTCTCAAAGCGCCGGAAATGCCGTCAACCCCCGCCTGCGACGCGGGAGCTCGGAGGCACGGTGGAAGCACCCACCCACCGACAGAAAGGGATGCCATGAAGGCTGTTCAGTACCGCGAGATCGGCAAGGGACCCGAGGTTGTCGAGATCGAAGAACCCCATCCCGGCCCCGGCCAGGTACGTCTGAAGGTGACCGCGGCGGGCCTGTGCCACTCGGACTGGTTCGTCATGGACCTCCCGGAGGAGCAGTACACGTACGGCCTGCCCCTGACCCTCGGACATGAGGGCGCCGGCGTCGTCGACGAGCTCGGCGAAGGAGTCGAGGGCGTCGAGATCGGTGCCCCGTACGCCATCTACGGCCCGTGGGGCTGCGGCCGCTGCCACGCGTGCGCGAAGGGTGCGGAGAACTACTGCCCCCATGCCGCCGAGATGGGCATCACCCCTCCCGGTCTCGGCAGCCCGGGCGCGATGGCCGAGTACGTCATCGTCGACGACCCGCGGCACCTCGTTCCGCTCGGCGACCTTGACCCGGTCGAGACGGTGTCGCTGACGGATGCCGGACTCACGCCGTACCACGCGATCGTCTCGGCGAAGGAGAAGCTGTACCCCGGTGCGACGGCTGTCGTGATCGGCGTCGGCGGACTGGGCCACGTCGGCGTGCAGATCCTGCGGGCCATCTCGCAGGTCACGGTCATCGCGGTCGACCTCGGCGAGGACAAGCTCGCCCTCGCCCGCGAGGTCGGCGCTCACCACACGGTGACCTCCGACGAGCACGCCGCTGAGCGCATCCGCGAGCTGACGAACGGTCTCGGGGCGGCGGCGGTGTTCGACTTCGTCGGCGTGCAGCCCACGATCGACCTGGCCCGGGAGGTCGCCGCGATCGACAGCTTCATCCACATCGTCGGTATCGGCGGTGGCATCCTTCCCGCCGGCTTCTTCTCCACGCCGATGGGCGCCGCCGTCCGTGCGCCGTACTGGGGCACACGCAGCGAGCTCATCGAGGTGCTCGACCTCGCCCGCAGCGGCGCCGTCGGTGTGCACGTCGAGCGCTACGGCTTCGACTCCGCCGTGGAGGCGTACCAACGCCTCCACCACGGCGAGGTGCGCGGGCGCGCGGTCGTCGTTCCGTAAGCGGGGCGTCGCGCCGGGGCCTTCGGGGCGCGATCCGTGCGGCGGGGCGCACAATGGCCGCCCCATAGGCCGATTCGCGCCCCACCAGCGCCCAGGACGTCGAGGCCGGACCTCGCCTGTTCGGGGCGCGATGCGTGCACGGGGGCGATCAACATCCGCCCCGGTGCACGTTCCGCGCCCCGGAGGAGTCGCGCGCGGGCGCGGCAGCGTCAGCTGCGCGCCGCCCACCACTCCCGCAGGCGCTTCTCGGCCTCGGCCTCGCCGAGCATGCCCTCGTCGAGGCGCAGGTCGAGCAGGAAGCGGTACGCCTCACCGACCTCACGCCCGGGCTTCAGCCCCAGCAGCGCCTGGATCTGGTTGCCGTCGAGCTCGGGGCGGATCGCGTCGATCTCCTCCTGCTCGCGCAGCGCGACGATCCGGGCCTCGATGTCGTCGTAGGCGGATGCCAGGCGCTGGGCCTTGCGCTTGTTTCGGGTGGTCACGTCGGCACGGGTGAGGATGTGGAGACGTTCGAGCTCGTCACCGGCGTCGCGGACGTAGCGGCGGACGGCGGCATCCGTCCACGCCCCTTCGGCGTAGCCGAAGAACCGCAGGTGCAGCTCGACGAGCCGCGACACGACGTTCGTGGTCGCGGCGTCGAATCGCAGCGCCTGCAGGCGTTTACGCGCCATGCGGGCGCCCTTGACGTCGTGGTGGTGGAAGGTCACGCCCCCACCCGGCTCCAGGCGGCGGGTGGCGGGCTTACCGATGTCGTGCAGCAGCGCGGCCAGACGCAGCGGCACGTCGGGCGCCGCCCCCGGGTGCCGCTGCTTCTCGAGCGCGATGGCCTGGCGCAGCACCGTGAGCGAGTGCTCGTAGACGTCCTTGTGGTGGTGGTGCTCGTCGACCTCGAGCCGCAGCGCCGGGATCTCGGGCAGGAACTCGTCGATCAACCCCGTCTCGACGAGAACGCGGATGCCGCGCACCGGGTCGTCGGTCTGCAGCAGCCGCACGAGCTCGGCCTGCACGCGCTCGGGGCTCACGATCTCGAGCGTGCCGCGGAGTTCGGCGATGGCATCCACGGTGTCGGGGTCGACCGCGAAATCGAGCTGCGACGAGAACCGGGCGGCGCGGAGCATGCGCAGCGGGTCGTCGCCGAAGCTCACCGCCGGGTCGATCGGGGTGCGCAGGCGCTGCGCCAGGAGATCTTCAACCCCTCCTGTGGGGTCGACGAGCGTGCGCGCGGGGACGCGGAGCGCCATGGCGTTGACGGTGAAGTCGCGGCGGCTGAGGTCGGCCTCGAGGGTGTCGCCGAACTCGACCGTGGGCTTGCGGGTCACTCCGTCGTAGCTGTCGGCGCGGTAGGTCGTGATCTCGACCTGCTCGCCCTGCACTCTGGCGCCGATGGTGCCGAAGGCGCGACCGACATCCCACTGCACGGAGGAGACGGGCTTGACCAGCGCCAGGATCTCGTCGGGGCGTGCGTCAGTGGTGAAGTCGAAGTCGTGGGTGGTGCGTCCGAGCAGCGCGTCGCGCACCGGACCCCCGACGATCGCGAGGTCGCGCCCGGCATCGGCGAACACGCGAGCCAGAGTCGCCACGACGGGATGCTCGGCGAGCTCGCCGAGGCGCGCGACACCGTCGGCCATGTTCAGCATGCCTCCGAGCCTAACCGGGGCGACCTCGCCCGCGCGGCGAGGTGTCTCCCCCGGCATCCCCCCGGTTCAGTGTCCAGAACACGCGGAGCGTGCGCCGCTGCCTCCGCGTGTCTTGGACACTCAACCCCCGGACGCCCCGCGCCCCCACGCGCGCCCGCGGTCCCGGCGCCGCTCCCCGGCCGCCCCAGCACCGCTCCCCGGCACCCCTCCCGCTTCAGTGTCCAGAACACGCGGACAGCCCCCCGACGCATCCGCGTGTCTTGGACACTCAACCCCCCACGCGCGCCCGCGCCCCACGCGCGCCCGCGCCCCACGCGCGCCCGCGCCCCCCGCGGCGCCCGCGCCCCGGCACCCCACCCGCTTCAGTGTCCAGAACACGCGGACAGCCCGCCAACGCATCCGCGTGTCTTGGACACTCAACGCCCCGCGCCGCCCCGGGCCGAACCCGGCCCCCGCGCCCCGGCTCGAACCCGGCCCGAACCCAGCGCGAAAGCCCGGATGCGCGCCTCACCCCTCAGGCGTCGGCGAACGTCAGGAACCCGGTGACGATGAGCTCGCGCACCCGCGGGAGGATGTCGGCGCGGAGCTCGTCGGCATCCACCTCGAGCAACTGTGCGATCGCGCCGACGAGAGCGCCCACCGGCAGGTCGCCGTCGCAGGCCCCGACGAGCGCGGCGAGCGCGGAGTCCACCTCGATTGTGCGGGCGAAGCCGCCGCCCTGGCGCAGCTCGATCACCGAGGGCGACTCCTCGCCGGGGCGGTGGTGCCGTGCCTCGGTCACGTCGGGCGCGACACGCAGAATGGCGGATGCCAGCCCCTCGTCGTCGAGCATCGCGGCGCGGTCGTGGTTCTCGAGGCACGCCGCGAGGTGCGGTCCGAACACCGATTCGCCGCCACCGGCCACGCGTTCGTACCGCGCGAGCGTCGGGGCACCGGCGAGAGGACGCCGTAGCAAGACGTAGCCGAAGCCGATGCCGGTGACCCCGCGCGCCGAGAAGTCATCGAGCCACGCGTCGATGAGACGCGCGTACGCGGGGGTTCCCGGGACGGTGCCCCCGTCGCGCACCCACAGCTCGGCGTACGCGAGGGGGTCGAGCACTTCGCGTTCGATGACCCACGCATCCCACGACGGTCCGACCCATTCGCGCACCCGGTCCAGCCCCGACTCGCCGTCGCGGTACTCCCAGTTACCCAGGGACTGCGCGACCCCGCCCGGCGCGAGGTGCGCGCCGACGCCCGCGATGACCGAGGCAACGAGCGCGTCGCCCTCGAGACCGCCGTCGCGGTATTCGTATGCCGGCACGCCCGCGACGCGCGGGGTGATCACGAACGGGGGATTGGATGCCACCCGGTCGAACACCTCGCCGTCAACGGGCTCGAAGAGCGAACCGAGCCGCGTCTCGATCCCGTCAACGTCGTTGAGCAGCGCATTCAACCGGGTGAAGCGCAGCGCGCGCTCGGAGATGTCGGTCGCGATCACACGGGGAACCAGCCGTCGCAGACGGAGGGCCTGGATGCCACAACCCGTGCCGAGGTCGAGTGCGGTTCCGCCCCGCCAGGTCACCTGCAGCCGGGCGAGGGTCTGCGAAGCGCCGCCCACGCCGAGGACGTGGTCTTCGGGCAGCGGCCCGCCGAGCGCGGCCTCGTCGAGGTCGCTCGCGATCCACCACTCCACCTCGCCCTCGGCGTCGGCGAACGGCTGCGGGCGCACGAGCACCGTCGGGGCGACGCGGTCGTCGTCCACCCGGGCCAGTCCGAGCGCGACGGCACCCTGGACGCCGAGTGACGGCAAAGCAGCCTCCGCGTCCGGCCGGGGAACAGCGACCCCCAGGCCCCACAGCCGACCCAGAACCGCAAGAGCGTCGCGGCGACCGTCGAGAACTCTCTCCGCGGGCCCTCGGAGCCCGCGGGCCACGGCGTCGTCGGCCTGGACGCCCCAGGCGTCACGCAGCGCGGCACCCGTGAATCCGGCGGAGCGCAGATCGTCGGCGAGGGCTCGGCACAGGGTGGGGTCGGGTTCGGGGAGCACCGGTCCATTCAACCGTCTGCGCGAGGCTATCGGGGGGCTCGAAGGTGCGCGGGCCTAGACTCGTCGCGGTGCGAGGCCCCCTCGCCCGACCGACGCTCGTATGACCGTGACCTCTCTGCCCTCGGGCTCACCCGTGCCGCGGCGCCCCCTCACGCGCCGGTTGCTGGCGACCCTCGCGGCGGCCGCGCTCGCCATCGGGCTGGCCATCCCGGGCGCTTCCCACGCCGCCCCCTCGACGCCGTCGCCTTCCGCGAGCACGACGCCGCCCACGCTGTCCGCGGCACCGGCGGGCAATGGCATCCTTCGCCCCGGTGAGCCCCTCACCGTCCTGGCCACACTCGCCAACCCCGCCGCGGCGCCCGTCCCGCCCGTGTCGGCGACCCTGTCGATCGGCACCGCCCCCCTCGCCGATGACGCCGACCTCTCGCGCTGGCTCGAGGGAGACGCGTCCGGGATCGCGTTGCAGCAGATCGCGACGGGGACGGTGGATGCCACGGCCTCGGGCGCGCAGACGTCGCTGTCGTTCACGGTCCCCGGGACCGACGCCTCGCTCGCCGGCCGCGGTCCCGGCGTCTACCCCGTGCTCGCGCAGACGAACGGGGGGGTACCGCTCGCTGCGCGGACCGTCGTCGTGATCCCCGCGGACGGGGCCGCCACGGCACTCGCGTTGATCGTGCCCATCACGACGGCTCCGCGAACGAGCGGTCTGCTCACGGCCGACGAACTGGCCGACCTCACCGCCGTGGACGGCGCGCTGTCGGCGCAGCTGGACGCCGTCGACGGCTCCCTCGCGACCCTCGCGATCGATCCCGCTATTCCCGCCGCGATCCGCGTCCTCGGCTCTGCGGCACCTCCGACGGCGGTCGCGTGGCTGCAACGGCTGCTCGCCCTCCCCAACGACCGCTTCGCGCTGCAGTTCGGCGACGCCGACCTCGCCGCTCAGATCCGCTCCGGAGTGACGACGCCGCTCACGCCCACCTCCCTGCGGGCCTACATGTCCGCGGCCGACTTCACTCAAGCGCAGGCCACGGCCACACTCCCCACCCCGGCACCGTCGCCGTCCCCCGGTGCGCCGTCCTTCCCCGACCTCGCCACGCTGCTCGACATCGGCCCCGCAGACGCAAACGTGTTCTGGCCCGCGACGGACTCGGTGGATGCCGGGACCGTGGCCGCTCTGGGCGCTCTGAGCAGCGACGGCGACCCCGCCCGCGTCCTCGTGGCCTCGAGCAACCTCACCTCCCCTCCCGCGAGCGCCGCGTCCACGGTGGCAGGGGTTGCGACGACGGTCTACGACGCCGAGGTGTCGGCCGCCCTCACTCGTGCCGCCGGCGAGAACGACAGCGCACGACGGGGAGCGGCCCTCGCCGCGGCGTCGGGTCATCTTGCCTTCGCCCGCACGGGAGACGCCGACCGTCCGGTCCTCGCGGTGCTCGATCGCGGCACGGATCGCTCTCGCGTGAGCCTGCGCGCGGCCCTGGGGCTGGTGGCATCCACCCCCGGATTCACGCCGTCGACCCTTGCCGCCCTGGCGGACGCGCCCGCCGCGGAGGTGACGCTCGGTGAGGCCGCGACCGACGACGCGCGCGCCGCAGACGTCACGAATCTCCTCGCCGACGAGCAGGTGATCGACCGCTTCGCGACCGTGCTCGACGAGCCGGAGCTGCTCACCGGGCGTGAGCGCGCCGAGGTGCTGCAGGTGCTGAGCGTGTCGTGGACGGGGGATGCCGCCCGCACGGCCATCGCAGACCATCGCGCGGACACCCAGACGACGTTGGACTCCGTCGGCATCCTGTCCTCCGACTTCCGGCTCGTGAGTTCGAGCGCTCCGCTGAGGCCATGGGTGCGCAACGATCTTCCCTGGCCGATCTCGGTCGTGCTGCGTGCTCAGCCCGACGATGCGCGACTGCGCGTGCAGGCGAACACCGAGATCGATGCCCAGGCCTCGGCGAACACGCGCGCCGAGGTGCCCGTCGAGGCGCGTATCGCCAACGGGGAGGTCGGCGTCGCCATGCAGCTCTACAGCCCCACGGGCGAGCCGATCGGCGCGCGCCAGAGCGTGCAGGTCGAGGTGCGCGCCGAGTGGGAGAGCATCGGGCTCTTCGTCATCATCGGGCTCGTGGTGGTGTTCCTCAGCGTCGGCGTAGTGCGCACGATCGCGCATCGTCGGCGCGCGCACGCGGAGGAATCGGCCCCCGAGACGGATCAGGAGATCAGGACGTGAGCAGTATCGGGCGGGCCAGCGTGCTCATCGGGGCGGGGACCATCGTCTCGCGCGTGAGCGGTCTGGTGCGCACGATCGTGCTGGTCGCGGCGATCGGCTCGATCAGCGGTGCGGGCGACGCGTTCGCTGTCGCGAACCAGCTGCCGAACAACATCTACGCGATCATCTCGACCGGTCTGCTCACCGCGGTCGTCGTGCCGCAGATCGTCAAAGCCGCGGCACACGCCGACGGCGGCCAGGCCTTCATTTCGAAGCTCTTCACCCTCGGAACGGTCGGCTTGCTGGGGGCGACCGCACTGGCGATGATCGCCGCGCCGCTGCTCGTGCAGGTGTACGCCAGCCGGTTCACCCCCGACCAGCTCGCCCTGTCGACGGCGTTCGCGTACTGGTGCCTCCCGCAGGTGTTCTTCTACGGCCTCTACGCGCTGCTCGGCGAGATCCTCAACGCGCGGCGCGTCTTCGGGCCCTACACGTGGGCACCGATCGTGAACAACATCGTCTCGATCGCGGGCTTCGGCCTGTTCATCCTGCTGTTCGGGGGCCCGCAGACCCTGGTGGATGCCTGGACCCCGGGGATGATCGCCGTGCTCGCCGGAACCGCGACCGGCGGAATCATCGTGCAAACGCTGGTGCTGCTGTTCTTCTGGCGCCGGGCGGGCCTCGCCCTGCGTCCGGACTTCCAGTGGAGGGGCGTGGGCCTGCGGCACATCGGTCGGCTCGCCGGGTGGACGTTTCTCATGGTGGTCGCGGGTCAGCTCGCGGGCGTGGTGCAGTCGAACGTGCTCTCCGGAGCGTCGGGGGAGGACCCCGCGATCTTCGCGTCGCAGAACGCGTGGCTGCTGTTCATGCTGCCGTACTCGATCATCGTGCTCTCGATCGGGACGCCCTACTTCACGCAACTCAGCGAGCACGCCGCTGCCGGCCGAGACGACGACGTCCGCGCCGACATCTCGCGCAGCATCCGCACCCTGGGGTTCTTCATCGTCGCGGCCACCGCGGCCCTCGCCGTCGCCGCCGTGCCCGCGAGCCGCATCTTCACCAACGGTCCCGAGCAGGCCGCGGCCGCCGCTCCGGTGCTCCTGTGCTTCCTGGTGTGCCTCGTGCCCCTCGCGGTGCTGTTCGTCGTGCAGCGCACGTTCTACGCCTACAACGACACCCGCACGCCGTTCTTCTTCACGCTGCTGCAGTGCGTGCTCGTCGCCGGCGGCGCGCTCGGCGCGGGGGTCGTCCTCGAACGCGGAGAGCTGGCCGCGGGGGTCGCGCTCACGCAGTCGATCGCCAGCATCGTGCAGGTCGTGGTGGCCACCGCGCTGCTGCACCGTCGACTGTCCGGCATCGGAACGGCCTCGTGGATGCGCGCCCTCGTGATGTTCACGCTCGCCGCCCTCCCGGCCGCCGCCGCCGGATTCGGCGTCCTCCTCCTTCTCGGGGGTCCCGGTGGATGGACTTCGGACAGTGCCCTCGCGGGCGCCGTCGGAGCCGGGATCATCGGCTCTGTCGTGCTGGCGGTGTACGTCGGCATCCTCGCCCTGTTCCGAACGCCCGAGCTCGCGCCCGCGCTGGCCCTGGCTCGACGCCTCCTCCCCAAGCGCTAGACCCCGCTCAACGGAATACCCCGGGGCTAGCATGGGTTTCATCCGACGGAATCAACGAAGGGAACGCGCCACCGTGCGTCACGTCATCATCATCGGATCGGGCCCGGCCGGGTACACGGCCGCCATCTACGCCGCCCGAGCGAACCTCGAACCCCTCGTCGTCGCGAGTTCCGTCGAAGCCGGCGGCGAGCTCATGAACACCACCGAGGTCGAGAACTTCCCCGGCTTCCCCGAAGGCATCCAGGGTCCTGACCTCATGGCCAAGATGCAGGCCCAGGCCGAGCGTTTCGGCGCCGAAGTGCTGTACGACGACGTCGTGTCGCTCGAGCTCGACGGGCCCGTCAAGAAGGTCACGCTGGGAAGCGGGAAGGTCCACGAGGCTGCGTCGATCATCTACGCGACGGGGTCGGCCTACCGCAAGCTCGGCCTCGAGGGCGAAGAGCGTCTTTCGGGCCGTGGCGTCTCCTGGTGCGCCACGTGCGACGGCTTCTTCTTCCGTGAGCGCACGATCGCTGTCGTGGGCGGCGGCGACTCGGCCATGGAAGAGGCGAACTTCCTCACCAAGTTCGCCTCCAAGGTCTACGTCATCCACCGCAAGGACTCGCTGCGCGCCTCGAAGATCATGCAGGAGCGCGCCTTCGCCAACCCGAAGATCGAGTTCATCTGGAACAGCGAGGTCGCCGACATCCTGGGCGACGAGGCCGTGAACGGCCTGCGCCTGCGCTCGACCGTCGACGGCTCCGAGCGCGACCTCGAGATCGAGGGCCTGTTCGTCGCGATCGGCAACGACCCGCGCACGCATCTCGTGCACGACAAGCTCGAACTCACCTCCCAGGGCACGATCTGGGTCGACGGTCGCTCCTCGCGCACGTCGGTCGAGGGTGTCTTCGCCGCTGGCGACGTGATCGACCCCACCTACCGCCAGGCCATCACGGCAGCCGGCAGCGGCACCGTGGCTGCGCTCGACGTGGAACACTTCCTCGCCGGACGCGGAGAAGCGGGCGAGCCCGCCGTTGCCGACAGCCCCATCGAGGGACTGCCCGACGCTGCTGTCGTCTAAGGAATAGACCTGCGCCCATCGGGGTTTCACCCGGTGACGCTTTCACCTAAGGAGAAATGCACATGACCGCCAAGGCGACGACCAGCGCGACCTTCGAGCAGGACGTCCTGCAGGCCGAAGGACCCGTCCTCGTGGACTTCTGGGCCGAGTGGTGCGGACCGTGTCGTATGGTCGCCCCCGTCCTCGACGAGATCCAGTCCGAGAACGCGGACAAGATCACCGTCCTCAAGCTCAACGTGGACGAGAACCCCGACCTCGCGATGAAGTACCAGATCACCTCGATCCCCGCGATGAAGGTCTTCCAGGGTGGTGAGGTCAAGACGACCATCATCGGCGCCAAGCCCAAGTACGCCCTCGAGGCCGACCTCAAGCCGTTCCTCGGCTGACGATCGCTTCGCTGAAAGCCCCCGGCATCCTCACGATGTCGGGGGCTTTCGCTGTGTGTGGATGCCATCGCCCTACGCGAAACGGCCGTTGCTGAATCGCTCGGGAGGGGATGCGAGCGGCAGGGGCTCGAGCCGCCCCGATCGTCCGCGCTCCGTGCGTCAACGAGACGTGGTTGTCATGCATCTTGCTGCCCTGACGGCGCCGACGTGTGTTGCTGCACCCCGCCGGCCACATGCCTGTGTGAGGGCCCTAGGAGGCGTCCAGGCGCACGGAAGCGTCCCACCGACGGTGAGGCTCGTCGTCACCGAGAATGCGCCACACGGCGCGCGTGAGAGCCGGGTAGTCGAGAGCGATCTGGCGTAGGACGCGGTAGTTGCGTGAACGGTTGGGACGGACACCACCGTTCTCGGCGATGTTCTCCGCCCGAAGCGTGAGGACCACCAGTTCGTCGACGCTCGGCAGGTCGTCCATGAACTCCCACGGGTCTTCTCCGCCACGAAGGCGCTCATGAATGAGGACGGCGAGTTCATCGGAGGCTTCCGCTCGCAACAGCTCGAGACTGGCGCGGCGGCGAGGGCTCTGGTCGTTCGCGGTCACCAATCAAGCCTACGTCGGCCTTCCGACACCGGCACGGCCGGGGAGACCCGGCCGTGTCTGCCGACCGGAGAAAGTCCGGCCGTCAGCCGGTGTAGCCCTCTTCTCCGAGCACCGCGAGGATCCGATTGAGATCCTGGATAGTTGCGAAATCTATGCTGATCTGGCCTTTTCTCGCGGTCAAAGAGACTCGCACCTTGGTATCAAACCGATCGCCGAGGCGGTCGGCGATGTCGTCCAGACCCGAACGCCGCGACCCGGCCTTCGGCTTCTGACGAACCGGCGCCACGCCGGGCATCTTCGCCGCGGCCTCGGCAGCGCGCACCGACAGGTCTTCGTTGACGATCTTGTCCGCGAGCTTCTGCATCTCACGCGGGTCGTCGAGAGAAAGGATGGCACGGGCGTGGCCGGCGCTGAGCACCCCCGCCGCCACACGTTGCTGCACGGGAACCGGGAGTTTCAGCAGACGGATGGTGTTGCTGATCTGCGGACGGGAACGTCCGATCCGCGTCGCGAGCTCCTCCTGCGTGATTCCGAAATCCTCGAGAAGCTGCTGGTAGGCCGAAGCCTCTTCGAGAGGGTTGAGCTGCGACCGATGCAGGTTCTCGAGAAGAGCGTCGCGAAGGAGGTACTCGTCCTCCGTCTCGCGAACCACCGCGGGGATCGACGTCAGGCCCGCCTCGCGCGATGCGCGCGTGCGTCGCTCGCCCATGATGAGCTCATAGGTGCCATCGCCCTTGTCTCGCACGACCACGGGCTGGAGCACACCGAATTCGCGCACCGAGTGCACCAGTTCGGCGAGATCTTCCGGATCGAAGTGCGTGCGCGGCTGACGTGGGTTCGGCACGATCGACGCCGGGTCGATATGCACGAGACGTGCGCCCGGAACCGAAACGAGCTCCGTCGCCTCGACGTCTTCCGTCTCCGTTGCAGAAGCGCGGGCTTTCGAGCGCGACATCTTGGTCGACCCCTCGGATGCTGCGGCGCCCGGGAAGAAGACATCGACGGGGCGTGCCTCGGTCGATTCCGCGGTGGGGATAAGGGCACCGATGCCGCGGCCCAGTCCGGTTCTCTTGGCCATCAGTCTTCCTTCATGGTGGTGTCTCGGCCCACGATCTCGACCGCTGCCTCGCGATAGGCGATCGCTCCCGCTGAGTGGCCATCGTAGGCGATGACCGTCTGTCCAAAGCTCGGCGCCTCCGACACGCGCACAGAACGCGGGATCACCGTGCGCAGCACCTCGTCGGAGAAGTGCTCTCGCACCTCATCGGCGACCTGCTGAGCGAGGCGCGTGCGCCCGTCATACATCGTGAGCAGAATCGTCGAGACATGCAGCGCCGGATTCAGGTGCTTCTGGATCATCTGTACGCTTCCGAGCAGTTGACTCAGGCCTTCGAGCGCGTAGTACTCGCACTGGATAGGGATGAGCACCTCGTCGGCGGCCGTAAACGCGTTGATGGTGAGCAACCCCAGCGACGGCGGGCAGTCAATGATGACGAAATCCAGATGGTTCGCCTCGTCCGCGAGGTAGTCTCGCAGCGCGCCCCGGAGACGGTGCTCGCGGGCCACCTGTGAGACGAGCTCGATCTCCGCTCCCGCGAGATGGATGGTGCTCGGAGCGCACAGGAGGTTGGGGGACTCCGGGCTCGTCTGGATGATGTCCGAGAGGGGGAACTCGTCAATCAGGACGTCATAGATGCTGGCGGTGTCCGCGTTGTGAGGAACGCCGAGCGCCGTCGAAGCGTTGCCCTGCGGATCCAAGTCGATGACCAGGACCTTCGCCCCCAGCGAGGCGAGAGCGGCAGAGATGTTGACGGCCGTCGTGGTCTTCCCGACGCCACCCTTCTGGTTCGACACCGTGAACACGCGGGTACGCCCCGACAAGGTCACCTCCACAGCCTCCAGTGCTCGGCGCCTGGCCGAAAGATCGGCGAGCTCTCGTGCAATGGGGGAGTCCTCGAAGGAGGGGGAGCCGGACGACGCACCGGACTGTTTCACGTGAAACGCGCTCCTTCATCTCCGGGGACAACGTTCCCAGTCTACGTGTCACCCCTTCCTTCGTGGGGATCGTGGGAGGCGTTCTTCCCCCGCGGGATGGTCGCCGCCGGTGGGGCTCACGAAAACGTCCCCGTGCACTGCACCGATCACGGCTCGTCGTCCGACTCGACACGTTTCTCAGCACCCGGGAAATACGGATAGTGCACCCCGCTCCGGGCGTGCGTGTAGCGCGTCACGCACGACCGCCGCCCCTCGCGACCGCCTCAACACCGCACTCCTGCGACAGCCTCAAGGCCCCTGTGGCGCGATGGCACGCCCCCGTCGCCCCGCACCGGCGAGTGTTTCACGTGAAACACCGCGCGCATGCGGCCTCCGTCCGCTGGGCCAGAACGACGCCCGTTACGCAGTGCCGACGTGCCGCACGGACGCTCTCACGCCGCCGCGGGCAGGAGCGCCACGAGACCCATACTGAGCGGGAATGGCGACGGTTCCGACCACGCGGGGGTAGGCGTGTCCCGGGCGGTCGAGGGCGAGGGGCGGGGTGTTCCCCGAGGCGCACACCACCTGGCTCTCGTAGCGACGCACGCCCGGACTTCTGTATCGGCAGCTCTGTTTCACGTGAAACCTCGCTGGAGGGGCGTGCGCCACCTGTTCACTGCGCCTGCTCCGCAACGCTCGCCTTTCGCGGGGTATCCAGGAGCGGAACCCGAACTGACAGGGGTGGCGCCGCTGGTTCCCCGACGCGCCTGCTCCTGACACACGCGACGGTCTCCGCCGCACCTCGGCGATGCATCTCGCGTATCCGACCGAGCGGCGGCGGGGATGCATCTCTCGCCGCGCCGCTTGCCTCCGGGCAGGGCCCCGGCTCCCACGCTCTGCCCAGAAATGGGCGCACCGCGCGCGTGATGTTTCACGTGAAACACACCATCACGGTGTCCGACCCATGCATCTCCCCGCACCTTCAGCTCGCTTTCCTCATCTCGGGAACTGCGCCCACGCTCCACGCCGGGGGGAGTCGAATCCGACTACGGGATGCCACAGGCCGCCAGACGCTCAGCTCGGCCGAGCGCCGCCGTTCGAGAGGCGGGGACGGACCGCTGTATTGCACTGCCTGATGCGTATGGGGGAGCGGGGCATTCCGTCGCGGCACGACGGCGCCACTTTGCGCGGGGAATGCACCTCTCACGCCTGACAAGAGGGGGGCGCACAACACCGCCTCACGGACCGGCGGTCGCGATCCGGCACTCCGCGATGCTGATCACAGCCGCGGCCCGCACCGTGGGGGTGAGCAGCGCCGCCCGCGAATCGGCCCCGCAGACCGTGAAGTCGCCGGTTCCATGATTCTGCCGCGCTATCGCTGCGCCCGCGGTCCATCCGACTCGCCCGCGGCGGACCCCGTTCGGCCTGACTCACGGACACGCCCGCGAAGGTGACGATGATGCGCGGGTCCCTCCGACACCGCGTAAAGCATCACATCACGCCGCGACTAGACCTTCGCCTCAGCGAGCTCAGATCGCGGCGGCTGACAGTGCACCTCTGCGGGGAGTTGCACTGCGACGAAAGGTTCCACGTCGAGACCCCCGCGGGATCCTCGCTCGGCTCGGCCGGTGCCCGCCCGCCGTTCGCGCGCTGCGTCGTCGCGGGATGCGGGCGATGTGTTTCTCACCGGGTGGGCGCGAGTCGTGGCCGCACAGTGCTCTTCTGGCGCAGCCCCGCCGCATGTTTCCCGTGAAACGGGTGATCGGCGTGGGCTGTGGCCCGGTCCGCCCCGCTTCCGGATGTTCGACGTAAAGCCGGTGATCGGCGGGGTGCTGGCCCGGTCCGCCCTACTTCCGGATGTTGGCCGTGGAACAGGTGCCTGGCGCGAATGCCCGAGCGGTTCGCCCCTCTTCCGGATGTTCCACGTGAAACGGACGACTCGCGTGGATGGCGGTCCGGTCCGTTACCTCCGGATGTTCCACGTGAAACGGACGACTCGCGTGGAGGGCGGTCCGGTCCGCTCACTTCCGGGGTTTCCCGTGAAACGCTCGACTCTCATGGGTGCGGGGCGCCCCGCTTCCGGATAGTTCACATGACGCGCCCCCCCCCCCGCGACGCGAGGTGCCCCGCACGTACAGCGGTTACGGCGGCACATCCACTCGGCGGAGCTACCCGCCTCGTACCCTCGCCCCATAGGCGCCCTCACCATCAACCGAGGACGACGCCCATGCGTCGCTTCCGATCGAGGACTCGTCATCCACCGACGCAACAGATCCGCGGGGGAGCGGGGTTCGCGATCGCCGGCGGAGATCGGAGGTTCGGTCGAGCCTTCCTTGGCAAAACCGCCCACCGCGGATGATCTCGCGTGCCCGTCGAGATGCAGACGAACGGAAGTGACCGTCCACCGTGCCCGCGGGGGGACACCGCATGTCATACGTACACCGGTCCAGGCCATCTCCCCCTTCGTGCCGAGCGAGCCGTGGGGCGGGTGTTCCCCGCACCGTGTGACATGGGGGGCGCACCTGAAGGCCCCCACCGGCAAGCTGTAAACTCCCTCAGCGATTGCCCGGTCGTCCCGGTGCGACACAGCCCCGCCCATCACCGGGAACCTCACTCCAGGTCACACGTGTCATCCCCATTGCATCGAACCCACACCGCCGCGCGCACCTGCGCCGTGATCGCGAAAGCTGCCACCCGGCGCCAATCGACAGAACGTGTAACGCGGCGCGGGCAACGGATGCCACGCTGGAGCATCGACGATCGCAGTCAGCGTCGCTCAGGCCTCGCGCCCCAAGCCTCCTTCGGCGCGGAAGAGCATGCTCTGAACGCCGGCCGTCGACGTCGAGGACACGTGGTTCCGTGAGACTTTTGTGCTCACGCGGCTCTCCTCCTCCCGAGAAGGTCGACCATCTCTCGACATTCTCGACGACGCCGCCTCAGTCATCGCACCGGCGTCCCGCGGGGGAGCGATGGAGCTCCGCCATCCATCCTCCCGACAGGGTGCACGTTTCACGTGAAACCCGACAAAGCGACGATCGCGTCCTCTTCCAGGGCAGAGCATCGCTCGCGCGCTGCTGTTCGCGATGAGCCCGCAGTGCCCGTCCCCTACGAATGATCGCGACCCCGGAACCTCACCGCAGAAGGCGGTCGATGAACTCGTCGACAGCCAGGTCGACGGTCAGTCCGGTATCGAGGGGCACGGTGAGGTGATCGAGCATCAGTCCGTCGATGGCGTAGTGAAGGAGTGCGATCTCGGTCCGTCCGCCCGGAAGGTCAGAACGTTCAGTGAAGGCGACGTCCTCGTGGAAGGCCCGCCGTCTCCACGCCCCGAGCGCCTCGGCAACGGCAGGACGCCGCGCAGCCTCCAGACGCAGCTCGAAGAGCGCGCGCGATACGTGAGGATCCGCACGAAGTCGCCGAACGACATCGTGCACATACTCGGCGAAGAGCTCACGGTCGGCGACCCGCGAGGCGCGGGATGACACCGCCTCGGGGTCAGGAATGAGTCGCTCGCCGATGCGGTCCACGAGGGCGGAGATCAGGTCGTCACGAGTCGGGAAGTAGTTCGAGGCCGTGCCACGCGGTGTTCCGGCGGCAGTGTCGACAGCCCGGTGGGTGAGGCCGCGCGCGCCTTCCTTCGCCAGCACGATAATGCCGGCGTCGGCAAGAGCGACGCGGCGCTGGTCATTGCGAGCCATGCCCCCATGCTAGCCAAACCACGACGGGTGTAGTGCTTTAACCACGACAGGTGTCGTGATGGGGGGATCGGTATGAGAAAGCTCGTGTACTACGTCGCTGTCAGCATCGACGGATACATCGCCGACCCGAGCGGTGGGTTCGATGCGTTCCTCGTCGACGGCGATCATGCACAGGTCGTCTTCGGTGAGTACGCGGATGCGCTGCCCACGCACGCCCACAGGGCGCTGGGAATCGCACCGCCCGGAACGCGATTCGACACCGTGCTGATGGGGTGGAACACGCTCACCCCGGCGCTGAATGCGGGGATTTCCAGCCCGTACGCCCATCTGCGTCAGGTGGTCGCCAGCCGCAGCCCGCGTGACGTCGATTCGAACATCACCCTCACCGACAACCCGGTTGCCATGGTCCGGAGCCTGAAGCGAGAGGACGGTCTCGACATCTGGCTCTGCGGTGGCGGCTCGCTCGCGGGCACACTCCTGCCCGAGATCGACCACCTGGTCCTCAAGCGGAATCCGGTCGTCTTCGGCTCCGGCATCCCGCTGTTCGGCCGCGCACCGTACGAACCGCGTTCGTTCACCGCGACCCGGACTCGCTCCTTCGAATCGGGCGTGGTGATCGAGGAGTACGCCTCCCGCGGCACAGCGTGAGCACTGTACTCACCATCGAGCGATGACTCGGAGGAGATCGAGGGATCCCCCGACGCGGCTAGCGTGTCACCGTCGCGGTCAGAACACGCGTGGGTTCCGCGACGACCCCCTCGCCGACGACGTGGATCTCCACGTTCGCGACACCGAATCGACGGATCTGCTTCTCGGCGGCATCCACCTCGGCCGCAACGTTCGCACCCTTGAGGTAGGCAAGCCGGCCCCCGACCCGGGCGAGCGGCGCAGTCCACGGAATGAGGGTGCGCAACGCACTCACGGCCCTCGCCGTGACGACGTCGAAGACACGCCCCTTCGCCCACTCTTCCGCGCGCAGGCGTTCCACGATGACGTTGTCGAGGCCGAGAGCTTCCACCTGCTCGGTGAGCCATACCGTGCGCCGCTCCATCGGCTCGATGAGCGTGAACTCCACATCGGGGCGCGCGATGGCCAGGACAAGGCCCGGCAGGCCGGCCCCGGAACCGACGTCGGCGACCCGACCGGTGAAGAAGGGGGCAGCCACCGCGCTGTTGAGGATATGCCGTGACCACAGGCGAGGGACCTCGAGTGGTCCGATCAGCCCACGCTCCTCGCCATGCGCCGCAAGCGCCGCCGTGAAGCGACGAGCCAGATCGATACGGTCGCCGAACACCGGCGCGGCGGCATCCGGTTCCGTCTCGAGTTCGTCGATCACGAAGGTCAGCCGCGCCGCAGCACGGTGTGCCGGTCGGCGCCCTCGCCGAACGACTCGGAGGCGTACCCACGATCTGCCGCGATGTCGTGCACGAGCTTGCGTTCGTAGCTCGACATCGCGGGGAGCGACGCCTGCGAAGCGCCCTCATCGAGCCGCTGGATCGCACGATCGACGAGGTTCTCGAGCTGTCGCTGGCGCGCATCGCGGGATCCGCCGATGTCGAGGATCAAGCGGGAGAACCGACCCGTCGAGTTCTGTACCGCCAGTCGGGTCAGTTCTTGCAACGCCTGAACGGTGTCGGGGTGCGACAGCGTCGACAGCGCGGAGGAGTCGTCCGCCTCCACTGACACGTACGCGCGCCCGGCACGGACATCGAGGGCGAGATCGCCGTCGATGTCAGCGATGTCGAGAAGACCTTCGAGGAAGTCGGCCGCGATATCGCCTTCCTGCTCGAGCTGCTCGTCAGTGGCGGGGTTCTGATCGGTCGCGATCTGCTCGGACGTCGTCATTATGGTCTCCGGGTCGTCAGGAGGGGGTTTCGGTGCCGGGTTTCGCCGACGTGCGCGGTGCCGGGCTCGAGCCCTTGCCGGACTGCTGCTGCTTCTTCGCCCGCTGCTTGCCCACGGGCTGCTGGCGCTTGGGCTGTGCGGCGCGTGCACGCTCGGCTTCCTCGAACAGGCGCTGCTGCTCGGCCTGGTACTTCTCGAGCGGAACGACCTTGCCGTTGGCGTCGATCGCCTTGCCCTTGCGCGCGAGGCGCTCCTCGCGGGCCTTCGCGGCATCCGAGCCGGGAGTCGGCATCTCCCGGATGACGACGAACTGCTGCACCATCGTCCACAGGTTGCTGACGAACCAGTAGATGACGACACCGAGCGGGAAGAAGACACCCGAGAAGATGAACGCCAGCGGAAGAACGTAGAGCATGATCTTCTGCATCTGGTAGGCCTGACCGGTCTTGGCCTCCGGCGACAGGTTCTTCGAGATGATCTGCAGCTGCGTGAAGAACTGCGACGCGATCATCAGGACCACCAGGGTCAGCAGAATCGCGACGGTGACCTGACCGTCGGGCTGTCCCCACGCGGTCACGAGGTTCACGTGCATGGATGCCACGTCGAACAGGCGTGCATCATAGAACTCACGGGTGAGCTCCGGGGTGAGCAGGCCCACGCCGCCCTGACCGCTGTTGGCGTGCTTGGACACGTCGTTCAGCACGCTGAAGAGCGCGAAGAAGATCGGCATCTGCACGAGAAGCGGGAGGCAGCTCGAAACCGGGGTGGTTCCGTGCTTCTTGTAGAGCGCCATCGTCTCGCGGCTCATGGCCTCGCGAGAGAGCTGGTCCTTCTTGCCGCGGTACTTCTCCTGCACCTTCCGCAGCTCAGGAGCGATCTCCATCATCTTGCGCTGGCTCTTGATCTGCCGCACGAAGAGGGGGATGAGGGCGGCACGCACGACCAGCACGAGGCCGATGATGGACAGCACCCACGTGAGACCAGCGGCCGGCGCCATGCCCACGGCGGTGAAGAGCGCGTGCCAGCCGACCAGCACGAGCTCCACGGCCCATTTCAGGGGCCAGAGGACGATTCCAATGAGATCCGGCACGGATCAGTCCTTTCGGGAGGGCACGACGAAGCCGTGCGGAGTGAGTTCGTGGCGGAAGGCGCGGTGCGGACGGACATCGTCGATGCCTCCCTGGGCCCAGGGGTGGCAGCGGGCGAGGCGGGCCACGGTCATCGCGGCTCCTTTGACGAGTCCGTGCTGCTGCACGGCGCCCACCGAATAGGCGGAGCAGGACGGGTAGTACTTGCAGACGTCGCCGTAGACGTGCGAAATCGTGGCCCGGTACGCGTGCAGAAGCGCAAGACCGGCGTTCCGGGGGAGGAGGGGGAGGGATGCCATGACGGTGTCCCACTCGAGGTGGCCAGCGCCCGTGGACGACGTGGGGAGGGTCGAGGCGCTCACGCGGCAGCCCTGCGTTCCAGGCAGCGAACGACATCCGCCCGGAGATCGGCGTAGTCGACGGTGGCGGCGGACGGAAGGGCGCGGATGACGACCGAGGCGCCCCCGCGAACGAGCGGGAGCGCCTCGGCGCACACCGCCTTGAGGCGGCGGCGAACGGTGTTGCGTGTGACGGCCGAGCCGACCTGGCGGCTCACGATGAAACCGAAGCGCGCGGGACCCTCGTCCGGCACGCGGCCCACATAGGTCACGGTGTGCGCACCGGCACACCGAGAACCCCGACGGACGGTGGCTTTGTAATCCGATCCGCGGGTGAGTCGGTTCGGCTTCGCGAGCACTAGGTGGGTCAGGCCGAGAGCTCGGTGCGGCCCTTGGCGCGACGCGCCGACAGGATCGCGCGGCCGGCGCGGGTGCGCATGCGGGCGCGGAAACCGTGCTTCTTGGCGCGGCGGCGGTTGTTGGGCTGGAAGGTGCGCTTGCTCATGGGTCACTCCGGAGGTGATGTCGCCCGATGCTCTTCTGCCGGGGGACGTGGTCGGGACTGCCGTGTAGGCATAAGTCAACCGACTAAGGCTACGTCGCGCACGACGTTAACTCAAACCGAGAGCGCGACCGCTCATTATCCCCAAGCGTCGTCCACACCCGTGGCAAAGACACGCGAGCGCGTTCTACAGTTGATTTTGCTCCGTGCGGACCGCGAACTAGCGTGTCCCCGGAAGTTATCCACAGGTTCGGCGCGATGTACGTCGATAGCCGCGCGCCGAGATCCCGGAGGGGATATGTCACTGCACCAAGTACCGGATGTTCCCGTCTGGTCCGCCGTGCTCGACCATCTCCTCACCGATGACCGCGTCACTCCGCAGCTCCACGGATTCCTGAACCTCGCCGTTCCCCAGGGTGTCATGGGCGGCACGCTCTATCTCGACGTGCCCAACGATCTCACGGCAGCGCAGATGAACAAGCGCATGCGCGCACCTATCCTCGAAGCACTCACGCAGGTGCAGGGTGTCGACCCCGAGGTCAGCAACTTCCGCGTCGTGGTGAATCCCGACCTGATCGAATCGCACCGGTCCGCGCCGGCATCCGAGGAGCGTCCCGCACCCGCTGCTCCCGCGACGAACTCGCCGATGCCCGAGCAGGCGCCCGAGCCCATCGTCCCGGCATCCCGGAACGACACCCGACTGAACCCGAAGTACACGTTCGACAACTTCGTCATCGGCCAGTCCAACCGCTTCGCCCACGCCGCCGCGGTCGCGGTCGCCGAGGCACCCGCGAAGGCCTACAACCCGCTGTTCATCTACGGCGACTCGGGTCT
This sequence comes from Microbacterium mcarthurae, assembly GCF_046064585.1. Taxonomy (NCBI): domain Bacteria; kingdom Bacillati; phylum Actinomycetota; class Actinomycetes; order Micrococcales; family Microbacteriaceae; genus Microbacterium; species Microbacterium mcarthurae. The sequence goes on from NZ_JAROCE010000002.1 coordinate 511,705, forward strand.
GGGCAAGACGCACCTTCTGCACGCCATCGGTGACTACGCCGCGAGCATGTACGCCGGTATCCGCATCCGGTACGTCTCGAGCGAAGAGTTCACGAACGACTTCATCAACTCCATCGCGAACAACCGTGGTTCGGCGTTCCAGGCGCGGTATCGGGATGTCGACATCCTCCTCATCGACGACATCCAGTTCCTGCAGGGACGAGCCGAGACGCAAGAGGCGTTCTTCCACACCTTCAACACGCTCCACGACCACGACAAGCAGGTCGTGATCACCAGCGACCTGCCGCCCAAGCAGCTCACGGGCTTCGAGGACCGCATGCGCAGCCGGTTCGAGTGGGGCCTGATCACGGATGTGCAGGCTCCCGACCTCGAGACGCGTATCGCGATCCTCAGGAAGAAGGCGCAGAGCGAGCGTCTGCTGATCCCCGACGACGTATTGGAGTACATCGCGACGGTCGTGTCGTCGAACATCCGCGAACTCGAGGGCGCTCTCATCCGCGTCTCGGCGTTCGCGAGCCTCAACCGCTCGACGCTCGACATGTCCCTGGCTCAAACCGTTCTGCGCGACATCATCGACCAGGACGACGCGAACGTCGTGTCGCCGACCGACATCATCACGGCGACGGCGCAGTACTTCAAGCTGTCCGTCGACGATCTCTACGGTTCGAGCCGATCACAGGCCGTCGCCACGGCGCGGCAGATCGCGATGTACCTGTGCCGCGAGCGGACGAGCCTGTCACTGCCGAAGATCGGGCAGCTGTTCGGCAATCGCGACCACACCACGGTGATGTACGCCTACAAGAAGATCAGCGACCTGATGAAGGAGCGTCGATCCATCTACAACCAGGTCTCCGAGATCACCACGCAGCTGGGCCGCATGCGCTGAGCAGCCGCGTCAACAGAGGGGTTCGTCCGTATCCGCGGACGAACCCCTTCGTCGTTTTCGCGGCTCTACGGGGCGGACATCGCCCCTCACGGGGATGTTTTCACCCGGTTCTACACAGTGTGGACAACCTGTGGATAACTCGAAATCTCTGCGGAGGAGTTGTGAACGACACGCCTCTCCCTGTGGAGGAAGCCTCGAACCGACGACCGCTGTCGTCTGTTAACTGCCCAAGCTCTCCGCAACACGTCCACAGGTCACAGACGTGTGGTTCCCTTCTGTTAACACGCATCGCAAGAGTTATCCACACTCTCCACAGCGGTTAACAAGATGAAGATCCCATTGATGAGTTAACAGAGATCCGATGACCTCGAGGGGTCGAGGTGGGGCGACATGTGCCGACACGGTCGGGCACTAGCATGGGTAAGCCATACCGCCGTCAAGGGAGCGCCCGTGAAGTTTCACGTCAATCGCGATGTCTTCAGCGAAGCCGTTTCGTTCGTGGTCAAGCTCCTGCCACAGCGCAACCCGCAGCCGATCCTCGCCGGGGTCCTCATCGAAGCGGGCGAGCAGGGTCTGACCCTCGCCGCCTTCGACTACGAGGCGTCGGCGCGCACGACCATCGAGGCCACGGTCGACGAACCGGGCACGATCCTCGTCCACGGCCGTCTTCTCTCCGACATCGCCAGCCGGCTGCCGAACGCCCCCATCCAGATCACGGTCGATGACGATGGCGGCATCCTGCTCACGTGCGGCTCCGCACGGTTCACGCTGGCGTCGATGCCGGTGCAGGAGTACCCCGCGATTCCCGAGGTCAGCGGAGAATCCGGTCTCGTCCCGGCCGACGACTTCGCCACCGCGATCGCTCAGGTGGCGTTCGCTGCGTCGCGCGACGACGTCACACCGGTGCTGACCGGTGTTCAGCTCGAGGTCACCGGCACCCAGCTGAGCCTCGTCGCCACCGACCGCTACCGCGTCGCGCTGCGTGAGATCCCGTGGGACGGCGGAGCCGCGGCATCCGACGAGCCCACATCCGCGCTGGTTCCGGCCCGCACGCTGCAGGAAGTCGGCAAGACCTTCGCCCACGGCGGCGACATCTCGATCGCGTTCTCGGGGTCGGGCGACCGCGAGATCATCGCGTTCTCGTCCGGCAACAAGACGGTGACGTCGCTGCTCATCAAGGGCAACTTCCCGCCGGTCCGCCGTCTGTTCCCCGCGCAGACCGAGCACCACAGCGTCGTCAACACGGCCGAGCTCGCCGAAGCGGTCCGCCGCGTCGCGCTCGTGCTCGACCGGTCCGCACCGCTGCGGTTCACTTTCGGTCCCGACGGGGTGTCGATGGATGCCTCCGGCACCGAGCAGGCACGCGCCACCGAGTCGGTCGACGCGACGCTCGCTGGCGACGAGGTGACCCTGGGTCTGAACCCGCAGTACCTGCTCGAGTCGCTCGGCGCGGTGCGGAGCGAGTTCACCCGCATCACGTTCACGTCGAGCGACAACGCCAACAAGCTCAGCCCCGTGCTCATCACCCCGCAGACCTCGGTCGACAAGGGTGGCGAGGGCTCGTTCAAGTACCTGCTGCAGCCGAACCTGCTGCTGCGCTGAGCGGGGTCCGACCCGGCGGATGTCGGGGCCGGCGGGTAGTCTGACCCGGTGATCGTGGAGCAGCTGGGACTAACGGACTTCCGCAATTACGCGGCCGCCGACGTCTCCCTCTCCACGGGGGCCAACCTCTTCGTCGGGCGGAACGGACAGGGCAAGACGAACCTCGTCGAGGCGGTCGCCTACCTCGCGACACTGGGGTCGCATCGTGTCTCGAGCGACGCCCCCATGGTGCGCGACGGTGCGGATGCCGCGATCGTCCGTGCGCGGCTGGCACACGGTGACCGCAGTGTGCTGCTCGAACTGCAGCTGAACCGGCAGGGGTCGAACAAGGCGCGTGTCAACGGCGTCAATGTGCGCACGGCAGAGCTGCCGCGGTACGCCCAGGTGGTGCTCTTCGCGCCTGAGGACCTGCAGATCGTGCGTGGCGATCCCTCCGCGCGACGACGCTTCGCCGATCAGCTGATCGTTCAGCGGTCGCCGCGTCTCGCGGGCGTTCTCGCCGATTACGACCGGGTGCTCCGCCAACGCACGGCTCTGCTGAAGTCCGCGCGGGCCCGCGGGGTCCGGGGCGACGCCCTCGGCACCCTCGACGTGTGGGACGACAAGCTCGTCGCCCTCGGCACCGAGGTGATCGAGGCGCGTCTGGCGCTGGCATCCGATCTGTCCTCTCCCGTGGCCGAGGCGTACACGGCTATCGCCGGAGCCGACCACGACCCCCGTCTGCGCTGGGCGCTGTCGGTGGTCGGGGGCGACCCCGAGGAGGGCGACGCGATCGCGGGGGCGGGAGCTGCCGGTTCGCTGGCGGAGCAGTTCCGTTCGGCACTGGCCGCGCGGCGGTCGATGGAGCTCGAGCGCGGGCTGACCCTCGTCGGTCCGCACCGCGACGACCTCGTGCTCGAGGTCCGCGGGCTGCCGGTCAAGGGGTACGCCTCGCACGGTGAGTCGTGGTCGGTCGCGCTGGCGCTGCGGCTGGCATCCGCCGAGCTGCTTCGCGCCGAGTCGCGGCTCGGCGACCCCGTCCTGATCCTGGATGACGTCTTCGCCGAGCTCGATGCCGGCCGTCGCACGCGCCTGGCCGAGCTCGCGGCCGGATACGAACAGGTCATCGTCACGTCCGCGGTCGAGGAGGACGTGCCCGAGGGGCTCCGTGCGCACGTCGTTCGCGTCGAGGCCGGACGCATCAAGGATGCCGATGAGTGACGAGTCCGAACTGCCCGAGACGATGGCGACGTATCTGCGTCTGCGCGGGCTCGAGCCGTCGCCCTACCGCAAGAAGAAGCGCCGGCGCCGGGCCGATGACGGCGACAACGCCCCCTTCGCTCCCGGACGCGACCCCCGCGGGCTGGGCGACGTCCTGTCGGCGCTCACCCATTCCGCGGGGTGGGAGCCGCAGCTCGCGCGCGAAGACCTCGTCCGCACGTGGCACGACGTCGCCGGCGCCGACACCGCTGCGCACACGCGTCCGGTGGCCCTGGATGCGGGGATGCTGACGGTCCAGGCCGACTCGACGGCGTGGGCGAAACAGCTGCAACTGATGCGCGCGCACATCCTGTCGGAGATCATTCGTCGCTTCCCGGAGGCGGGGGTCGAATCGATCCGCTTCATCGGGCCGGACGTCCCCTCGTGGAAATGGGGGACGAGAGCCGTTCCAGGCCGCGGCCCGCGCGATACCTACGGCTAGGCCATGGTCGGGGTCGGTTCGCTCCGATTTCTCCCCTCCTAGGGGCGTACACACCGTGTTGGGAGACCCCACGCGGTAAGATGGAGGTTCCGACGAATCGATCTGGAGCTCGCGAAGTCATGACGTCCGAAAACCCCGACAACGTTTCCGAGGAACCTGAAACGACCAGCACGAAGGTTCCCAACGAGTACGGGGCAGACGCCATCCAGGTGCTCGAAGGTCTCGAGGCCGTACGCAAGCGTCCCGGCATGTACATCGGTTCGACCGGCGAGCGGGGCCTTCACCACCTCGTGCAAGAGATCGTCGACAACTCCGTCGACGAGGCCCTCGCCGGCTACTGCGACACCATCGATGTCACGATCCTCTCCGACGGCGCGGTGCGCGTGATCGACAACGGTCGCGGCATCCCTGTCGACATGCACCGGACCGAGGGCAAGTCGACCGTCGAGGTCGTTCTCACCGTTCTGCACGCGGGCGGAAAGTTCGGCGGCGGCGGATACGCCGTCTCGGGCGGTCTGCACGGCGTCGGTTCGTCGGTCGTCAACGCTCTGTCGACGCGCCTCGAGGTCGAGGTCAAGCGCCAGGGTCATGTGTGGCGTCAGTCGTTCCGCAACGGCGGTGTTCCGCTGGCCCCCCTGGAAAAGGGCGAGGCCAGCGACGAGACCGGTACGTCGATCACGTTCTGGCCGGATGCCACGATCTTCGACACCGTCGACTTCGATTACGACACGCTGCGTACCCGCTTCCAGCAGATGGCGTTCCTCAACAAGGGCCTGCGCATCAGCCTCCGTGACGAGCGTCCGCAGGCCGTGGTGACCGAGGGCGAGCCCGGTGAAGAGGTCACCGCGGGGCGCCACGACACGTTCCTCTACGAGCGCGGTCTCGTCGACTACGTCGAGCACCTGAACCGTGTCCGGAAGGCGGACGTCGTCAACGACGAGGTCATCGAGGTCGAATCCGAGGACACCGACCGCAAGATCGCCCTCGAGCTGGCGATGCAGTGGACCACGGCCTACACCGAGAACGTCTTCACCTACGCCAACACCATCAACACCCACGAGGGCGGGACTCACGAAGAAGGGTTCCGCGCGGCGCTGACCACGCTGGTCAACCGCTACGCGCGGGCCAACAACCTCCTGAAGGAGAAGGACGACAACCTCACCGGTGAGGACATCCGCGAGGGCCTCACCGCCGTCATCTCCGTCAAGCTCTCGGAGCCGCAGTTCGAGGGTCAGACCAAGACCAAGCTTGGCAACACCGAAGCGCGCGCGTTCGTGCAGAAGGTCGTCGGCGACAAGCTCGGCGACTGGTTCGACCGCAACCCGGCGCAGGCGAAGAACATCATCCGCAAGGCGATCGATGCCGCCACCGCTCGTCTCGCCGCGCGCAAGGCCCGCGAGACCGCGCGCCGGAAGAGCGTCTTCGAGTCCGCAGCGATGCCCGACAAGCTCAAGGACTGCACGTCGAAAGACCCGTCGATCAGTGAGATCTTCCTCGTCGAGGGTGACTCGGCCGGCGGCTCGGCGGTGCAGGGGCGCGACCCGCACACGCAGGCGATCCTGGCGCTGCGCGGCAAAATCCTGAACGTCGAGCGCGCACGCCTCGACCGCGCGCTCGGCAACAAAGAAGTCCAGGCGATGATCCAGGCGTTCGGCACGGGCATCGGCGAGGACTTCGACATGGCCAAGGCCCGCTACCACAAGATCGTCCTGATGGCGGATGCCGATGTCGACGGTCAGCACATCACGACCCTCCTGCTGACCCTGCTCTTCCGCTACATGCGTGGTCTCATCGAGGCGGGTTTCGTCTACCTCGCGCAGCCGCCGCTGTACCGCTTGAAGTGGTCGAACCACCCGCACGAGTACGCCTACAGCGACCGCGAGCGGGATGCGCTCCTGGTCGAGGGGCAGGCCGCCGGCCGTCGCATTCCCAAGGACAACGGCATTCAGCGCTACAAGGGTCTGGGCGAGATGAACGACCACGAGCTCTGGGAGACCACGATGGACCCCCAGACCCGCACGCTCCGGCAGGTCACCATCGACGACGCCGCCTCGGCCGACGAGATCTTCTCCGTGTTGATGGGAGAAGACGTCGAATCGCGTCGCAGCTTCATCCAGCGCAACGCCAAAGACGTCCGCTTCCTCGACATCTGATCCGGTCGACTCGATACGAAACTGAGACTCCATGGCTGACGACATCACTCCCGAGCCCGCTGACGCGCGCGAGGAAGCCGCCCACAACCACGGCAAGATCGACCAGGTCGACCTGCAGCTCGAGATGCAGCGGAGCTACCTCGACTACGCGATGAGCGTCATCGTCGGGCGTGCGCTGCCCGACGTGCGCGACGGCCTCAAGCCCGTGCACCGCCGCGTCATCTACGGCATGTACGACGGCGGATTCCGTCCCGACAAGTCGTTCTCGAAGTGTGCCCGCGTCGTCGGCGAGGTCATGGGGCACTACCACCCGCACGGTGACGCGCCCATCTACGACGCCCTGGTGCGTCTGGTGCAGCCGTGGTCGCTGCGGTACCCGCTCGCGCTCGGTCAGGGCAACTTCGGTTCGCCGGGCAACCAGGGTGCGGCGGCACCGCGATACACCGAGACCAAGATGGCTCCGCTCGCGCTCGAGATGGTGCGCGACATCGAAGAGGAGACCGTCGACTTCGAGGACAACTACGACGGTCAGACGCAGGAGCCGACGGTCCTGCCGGCGCGATTCCCGAATCTGCTCGTCAACGGTTCGGTCGGTATCGCCGTCGGCATGGCGACCAACATCCCGCCGCACAACCTTCGCGAGGTCGCTGCCGGTGCGCTGTGGGCGCTCGAGCACCCGGATGCCAGCCGCGAGGAGCTCCTCGAGGCGCTCATGGAGCGCATCCCCGGCCCCGACTTCCCCACGCACGCGCAGATCCTCGGCACGCGCGGCATCAAGGACGCGTACCGCACCGGTCGTGGCTCGATCACGATGCGCGCGGTGGTCAACATCGAAGAGATCCAGGGCCGCACGTGCCTCGTGATCACCGAGCTGCCGTACCAGGTCAACCCCGACAACGTGGCCGTGAAGATCGGTGACCTCGCTCGCGAGGGCAAGATCACCGGTATCGCCGACATCCGCGACGAGACCTCTGGGCGTACCGGTCAGCGTCTGGTGATCGTGCTCAAGCGCGACGCCGTCGCCAAGGTCGTGCTGAACAACCTGTACAAGCACACGCAGCTGCAGGAGAACTTCGGCGCCAACATGCTGGCGATCGTCGACGGCGTGCCGCGCACCCTGTCGCTCGACGGTTTCATCAGCCTATGGATCGATCACCAGATCGAGGTCATCGTCCGCCGCACGCGGTACCGCCTGCGCAAGGCCGAAGAGCGCATGCACATCCTGCGCGGGTACCTCAAGGCGCTCGACGCGCTCGACGAGGTCATCGCGCTCATCCGCCGTTCCCCGACGGCCCAGGATGCCAACGAGGGTCTGCAGAAGCTCCTCGACATCGACGACATCCAGGCGCAGGCCATCCTCGACATGCAGCTGCGCCGGCTCGCCGCTCTCGAACGACAGAAGATCGTCGACGAGGCCACCGAGCTCGAGGCGCGCATCGCGGACTACAACGACATCCTCGCCACGCCGGGACGTCAGCGCACGATCATCCGCGACGAGCTCACCGCCATCGTCGACCGTTTCGGCGACGACCGTCGCACCGAGATCCTGCACGGCTTCGACGGCGACGTCTCGGTGGAAGACCTCATCGCCGAGGAAGAGATGGTCGTCACCGTCACGCGCGACGGCTACATCAAGCGCACGCGCAGCGACAATTACCGCTCGCAGCACCGCGGCGGCAAGGGGGTCAAGGGCGCGCAGCTGCGCGCCGACGACGTCGTCGAGCACTTCTTCGTCACCACGACGCATCACTGGCTGCTGTTCTTCACGAACAAGGGTCGTGTCTATCGCTCGAAGGCCTACGAGGTCCCCGAGGCGGGACGGGATGCCAAGGGCCAGCACGTCGCGAACCTCCTCGCTCTGCAGCCCGATGAAGAGATCGCGCAGATCCTCGACATCCGCGACTACAACGTGGCGACCTACCTCGTGCTCGCGACGCGAGCGGGCCTGGTGAAGAAGACGCGTCTCACCGAGTACGACACCAACCGCCAGGGCGGTGTCATTGCGATCAAGCTCCGCGGCCAGGCCTCCGACGACGAGGGCGAGGCCGAGCAGGGCGCCGCCGACGAGCTCGTCAGCGCGCTGCTGGTCGACGAGGGCGACGACATCCTCCTGATCAGCCGGCTGGGTATGTCCCTGCGCTTCTCCGCCACCGATAGCGCGCTGCGCCCGATGGGCCGCTCGACGTCGGGTGTGAAGGGCATGGACTTCCGCGCCGGCGACAGCCTGCTCTCGGCATCCGTCGCCAAGGACGACGAGTTCGTCTTCATCGTCACCGAGGGCGGCTACGCCAAACGCACCTCCGTGACCGAGTACCGCATGCAGAACCGCGGCGGATTGGGCATCAAGGTGGCGCGCCTGACCGAGGATCGCGGGGTTCTCGCGGGCGGGCTGATGGTGTCGGAGGGCGACGAGGTCCTTGTGGTTCTTGCCAGCGGCAAGGTGGTACGCTCCTCCGTGGCCGAGGTGCCGGCCAAGGGACGCGACACGATGGGTGTCGTGTTCGCCCGCGCTGGAGGCGATGACCGGATCATCGCCATCGCGAGGAACACCGAGCGGAACCTGGCTGAGACGGCGGAAACGCCCGATCCGGCGGTGCCCGATGCAGCCGAGATCGCCTCCGCTTCCGAGACCCCCGAGGAAAGTACTGACGCATGAGCACGGTAGCCGACAAGCTCGCCAAGAAGTCGACTCATAAGGCCCCTGCCAAGCAGGTGCGCCTGCGCCTGGTGTACATCGACTTCTGGTCGGCCGTGAAGCTGTCCTTCCTGGCGGCGGTGGCCATCGCCATCGTGACCGTCGTGTCCTACTTCCTGGTGTACCTCGTCGTGAGCGCGACGGGCCTCATCGGCAAGGCTGACGAGTTCTTCGCGAGCTTCACCGACGGCAGCGCCACGCTCTCGCAGTACGTGGGGCTCCCGCAGGTGATGGCGTTCGCGGCGATCGTCGCCATCCTCAACCTGGTCGTCGTGACCGTGATGGGAGCCGTCGTCGCGGGCATCTACAACCTCGCGGTCAAGGTCACGGGCGGTCTGCTCGTGGGCTTCACCTCGAACTGACGTCGATTCGGAAAAACCTCGGGATTCAGGTAAAGTCTTCGAGGTTGACGACGTTACGTCAGCGAGACGGGGCTATAGCTCAGGCGGTTAGAGCGCTTCACTGATAATGAAGAGGTCCCAGGTTCAAGTCCTGGTAGCCCCACCCGTTCCCTCTCGGGGCCTTAGCTCAGCTGGTAGAGCGCCTGCTTTGCAAGCAGGATGTCAGGAGTTCGAATCTCCTAGGCTCCACATTCCGAAAGAGTCGGCCCCGGCCGGCTCTTTCTCTTTTCTCCCTCCGATGTCGCGTCGCGCTGGCTAGGGTGATCGCAATGGACATGCGAGTCGCCGCCTACGCCGTCATCACCGACGCCGACGACCGTGTCCTGCTCGCCCACTGGGTCGAGGGTCGGCGTGCCGCGTGGACGCTGCCCGGCGGCGGTCTCGAAGAGGGGGAGGACCCCGAGCACGCGGTTCGCCGAGAGGTGCGGGAAGAGACCGGGTTCCGTGTCACCGTCGACGGGCTCCTCGGCATCCATTCCCGTGTGATTCCCGCGCACGCGCGTCTGGCGGAGGATGCCACCGAACCTCTGCACGCGCTGCGTATCGTCTATCGCGCGCGCGTCGTCGGCGGACGCCTCCGGAACGAGATCGACGGATCGACCGACCGCGCGGAGTGGTTCAGTCTTGCGAAGACCCGCACGCTGCGGCGTGTGCAACTCGTCGACATCGCATTCCGCATGGCGGGCCTGCACGGGCCCCGATGACCGCTCAGTCGCGCGGAGCGGTGATGTCGGCCACGGTGGCGTCGTACGCCCGGATGAGGTCGTCGGCGTCGACGAACAGGCTGTAGCCGTGCGCACCCGCGCCCATCGCGATGCGGCGCCCCACGATGCTCTCGTCGGCGTACACGGGCCACGCGGTGGTGCTGCCGATCGGGACGATCGTGCCGCGCTCGTAGCCGGTGGCCGCCAGAGCCAGCTCCGGCTCGGGCAGACGCAGCTTGTTCACGCCGACCAGCGCACGGAGCTTGGGCCACGAGATCACGCGATCACCGGGGACGAGCGCGAACAGGAACGTGTCGTCCGCCCTCTTCACCACGAGCGTTTTGACGATGTCGTCGGGAAGGATGCCGAGTAGCTCGGCCGCCTCTTCCAGCGAGGTCGCGGCGGGCCGTTCCCGCACATCGACAGAGAGGCCGCGCTCTCGCGCGGCCTCTCGAACTCTCCTGGTGGGGTCGCTCACGCGTCGGGAGCACGGAGCGGGTCGTCGGCCACCCACAGCTCATCGTCGGCGCGAAGCGTCTGCCACGCGGCGTAGGCGACACCGGCAGCGGCCACGACGCCGAGGAGGATGGCGATGACACCACCGGCGCCCATGCCGCTCTTCTGCTTCGGCAGCTTGGCGGCGAGGTTCTTCGTCGCCTTCTTGCCGTACTTCTCGGCGCGCTTGGCGTACTTGTGGGTGTCGAGCTCGAACCCGCGCCCCTTCGCCAGTCGATCACGCGTGTCGCCCGCGGCATCCCATACGGACATCGCGCCACCCACGACGGCACCGGCCGCCGGGATGACCTTGCCGCTGAGGAAGCGGTTGGCGTAGGTCACGCTCTTGCCGACGTACGGTGCGGCGTACTTGTCATATCCGTCGTGCACGGCGGGCACGAGGTCTTCGCGGCTGAAGCGACCGAGCTGGCGACCGGCTTCGCGGGCCACCTTTCCGCTCTCGCCCAGCAGAACCTGCTGAGACTCCCACACCTTCGCGGCGTGCTTCTGGAGCTTGCGCAGTTCCTTCTTGCTCTTGCGGCTGAGGCCCACGGCTTCATCCTCCCTGTCGATGGGATGTACGCGATTCATCTTGCCAGAACGGGGCTCGGGGTCCGCGGACCCTTGCAGATAACTCTGAGAGAATGTAGCCATGGCTTCCCACACCGCCGTTGCGACTCTGCACACTAACCACGGCGACATCGTCGTCAACCTGTTCGGCGACCACGCGCCCCGAACCGTCCGTAACTTCGTCGGTCTCGCCGACGGCACCCAGGAATGGACCAACCCGGCCACGGGCGCCAAGGGTGAGGGTCCGCTCTACTCGAACGTCGTGTTCCACCGCATCATCCCCGGCTTCATGATCCAGGGCGGCGACCCGCTCGGCCAGGGCATCGGCGGACCCGGCTACACGTTCAACGACGAGATCCACCCCGAGCTCGACTTCTCGGCTCCCTACAAGCTCGCGATGGCGAACGCCGGTCTGCGCCGCAACGCCATCACCGGGCAGCCCGAGGGCACCAACGGCTCGCAGTTCTTCATCACCACCGACCCCACCCCGTGGCTGCAGGGCAAGCACACGATCTTCGGCGAGGTCGCCGACGACGCCTCGAAGAAGGTCGTCGACGCGATCAGCAAGGTGCCCACCGCCGCCGGAGACCGCCCCGTCGAGCCCGTCGTGCTCGAGTCGGTCGACGTCGTCACCGTCTGACCCTCGGCGGCGGCGGGTGTCTACGACCGAGGAGTTCCGTCGCAACAGCGACAACTTCTGCTACCGGCATCCCGACCGGCAGAGCTTCGTGCTGTGCCAGAGGTGCCTGCGCACGGTATGCCCCGAGTGTCGGACCCCCGCCGCCGTCGGCGTCATCTGCCCCGAGTGCATGGCCCAGCAACGGGCTGCTGCCACACCCGCGCAGAAGAAGGCGCAGCGGCGCTGGGCGCGGTCCCGTCCCGTCGCCGTGGTCGCCGACGGTCGACCCACGGCCACCCTGGCGATCATCGCGATCACGGGCCTGGCGTACATCATCGGACTCATCCCGGGCGTCGGCGGCCTTCTCACGAACGCTCTGGCGTTCTCGCCGCTGTATCTCGTCCCGCAGTTCGGCCCCATCGAACCCTGGCGCCTGTTCACCGCGGCGCTCGTGCACTCCGGCTTCTTCCACGTCGGCCTGAACATGCTCGTCCTGTGGTTCCTAGGCCGGAACCTCGAGCCCCTGCTGGGGCGCGGACGATTCGTCGTCCTTTACCTCTTGGGCGCCCTCGGCGGATCCGTCGCGGTCGCCCTTCTCGCGCCGACCACTTTCGTGGTCGGAGCTTCGGGGGCGATCTTCGCGCTGTTCGGCGCGCTGCTGGTGATCGGCCGGCACATCGGTGCGGACATCCGGGTCATCGCGGTCCTCATCGGCATCAACTTCGCGTGGCCGTTCGTCGTGGCCTTCATCACGTCGCTGGGGAGCGGGTCGTTCGTCACCGCGCTGAACAACATCGGCGTCTCATGGCAGGCGCACCTGGGCGGCCTCGTGGTCGGCGCCGTCGTGGGGCTGATCTACGCCCGGACGCGGTCCACCCGCCAGCGGGGGCTTCAAACGGCACTGCTGATCGCGCTCACCGTGGCGCTGATCGCTCTGCTCGTCGTACCCGCGGTTGTCTACTTCTAGAAGTTATCCACAGGATCATCCACAGGTGGGGATGAATTACACGTGTGTAAGTCGGTGGACCTCAGCGCCAGCGCGTGGTCATGAGGAAGCCCACGAAGGCGATGCCAAAACCGATCACGAGGTTCCAGGCACCGATGCCCGGAATCGGGAACTGCGAGCTGCTCAGGTAGAAGACGAGCACCCACACCAAGCCGACGAGCATGAGACCGATCATGATCGGCAGGAACCACACGGGGTTCGGCGCGGATCCGTTCTCGTTGCGCTCAGCGATCGGGTCTTCGCCGTTGCCAGTACGTGCCATGCCGGTCAGTCTAACGGCCAGGTCGCCGTGCGCCCACGGAAGTAGAATCGGCTCGTGTCGACGGTTGAGCTTCCCCCCACGCGCCGCAGCTCCCGGCGACGTGTTTCCCGTCGCCCACGCGTGACGGTGCTCGGTGTGCTCGGTGATCTGCTGCTCACCGGGGGTGTCGTCGTGCTTCTGTTCGTGGGGTGGCAGCTCTGGATCGGCGACGCCATCATCGGCGCGCAGTTCAAGAGCGAAGCCGACGCCCTCACCCGCGAATGGGCGGAGGCGCCGGCGCCATCCGTCCCCACTCCGGATGCCGTCGAGACGACACCGTCTGAGCCGCCGATCCTTGCGCAGCCAGGGAACGGTGAGGTTTTCGGCGTCGTGCACATTCCTCGTCTCGGACCCGATTACCAGTTCCGTGTGGCCGGTGGGGTCAGCGCCTCCGTCACGCTCGACCCGATCGGAATCGGCCACTACCCCGATACGGCGATGCCCGGTCAGCAGGGCAACTTCGCCATCGCCGGGCACCGCGGCGGACATGGCGCGCCTTTCGCCGACCTCCCGGCGCTGCGCATCGGAGACGCCGTCGTGGTGGAAACCTCCGACGGGTGGTACACCTACCGCTTCCGCAACCTCGAGTACGTCCGCCCGGATGGTGTCGGTGTGCTGCTGCCCGTCCCGCAGGTCCCGGATGTCCAGGCGACCGACCGGGTCATCACGATGACCACGTGCAGTCCCCGCTACGGGAACACCGAACGCGCCATCGCGTACGGTGTGTTCGAGTCCTATACTCCCCGCGCGGACGGTCCGCCCGCGTCCCTGACCCTCGGAGCCGCCTGATGTACGGAGCCCTGTGGCGCGTGCTGCCCGGACCCTGGTGGGTTCGGCTCTTCATCGTGCTCGTGCTGGTCGCGGCCGTGCTCTACGGTCTCTTCTTCTTCGTGTTCCCGTGGGTCAGCGGCGTGCTTTATCCACAGGAAGTCACCGTCGAGTGAGCTTCCGCGTCGCCGTCGTCGACAACCGCGACAGCTTCGTCCACATCCTCGCCGGATACCTCGCCGATCTCGGCGCCGAGGTCGTTCAACGACCGGCGCAGGGCCTCGATGTCACCGGGATCCTCGCGGATGCCGACGCCGTGCTCGTCTCGCCCGGCCCGGGCCATCCCGTCGATGCCGGTGCATCGATCGCGATGGTCCGCGCGGCCGGGGAACGTGGCATCCCCCTGCTCGGGGTGTGTCTCGGTCACCAAGCCCTCGCGGTCGCTTTCGGCGCCCGCGTGTCCCGCGCCCCCGAGCTGTTGCACGGCATCACCAGCCGCATCCACCACGACGGGCGCGGAGTCTTCGCCGGTCTCGCGGACGGTTTCACCGCGACGCGCTACCACTCTCTCGCCGTTGACCCCGACTCCCTGCCCGACGAGCTCGTCGTGACCGCGCGCAGCGAGTCCGGTGTGATCATGGGCATCGCTCACCGCACCGCGCCGCTGACCGGCGTGCAGTTCCATCCGGAAAGCGTCCTCACCGACGCCGGTCACGCGCTGCTCGGCACCTGGCTTGAGGATGCCGGCCTGCCCGGCGCGGCGGCTGCGGGAAGGACGTTTCGTCCGCGCCGAGGTCAGGAACCGCTGCAGTAGGTCAGCGTGATCTCGCTGTGGATGGGCACCTCGCCCGGGGCGAGCGACTGCGTGGTCACGAGCGCGGGGGTGGTCGCAGGGCACCCGGGGTCTTCCTGCGTCCGCACCGTGAGCTGCTTGTCCTCGGCCTCGAGTTCACGCTGAGCGACCTCGACGGGATAGTCCGCATAGTTGACGATCACGACGGTGCCGCTGGCGACGACGAGGTTGACGGTGGTGCCCTTGGCGACCTCGGTTCCGGATGCCACGCTCGCCGACATCACCACGCCCGAGGCGAGTGCGGGGTCGGGTTTACGCTGCACGAACCCGAGCGAGAGACCCGCCTCCTCGAGCGCGGACCGCGCCTCGGACTCGGTGATTCCCTCGAGGTTCGGTACTTCGGCGGTGTCCGCGCCGGTGGAGACGTACACCGTGACCTCTTGCCCGGCCGCCACGGTCGTGTCGGCACTCGGCGTGGTGCGCACGACGTTCCCGGCCGCGATCGAGTCGTTCGCCTCGTCGACACGCTTGGCGAAGAGATCCTGTTCCTCCAGGGCGGTGACGGCGTCGTCGTACGACATGTCGACCACATCCGGCACGGTGCGACCGGCCGTGGGAACCGTGCTCGACGGTTGGATCTGCACGACCCAAAGCAGCACCGAGACGAGGAGCACCGCGAGGATGGCGACACCCGCCCAGATCCACGCGACCGGCGGACCCGGCTGGGTGCGCCGCATGGTGGTGTCCGTGCTGAGCTGCCGCAGCGAACGCGCCGTCTCGGCGGCCTGGCGGGGATTCGGTCCGTACAGCTCGTTCGACAGGGCCGACATCTGGCGCTTGGTCGGCTCCTTCCCCGAGACCGTGGCATCCAGGTCTTCCCGGAAGCCGGCGGCGTCCTGGGGACGCTGGAACGGATCCTTCGCGAGAGCACGGAGGACGACCGCGTCGAGGGCGCGGGGGACGCTCTCGTTGAGCTCGCTCGGGGGAAGCGGAGCCTCGCTGACGTGCTGGTAGGCGACGGCGACCGGGGTGTCGCCGCGGAAGGGCGGACGGCCGGTCAGGAGCTCGTACAGGACGACGCCGGTGGAGTAGAGGTCGGCGCGCGCGTCGACGGACTCACCCTTTGCCTGTTCGGGCGAGAAGTACGCGGCGGTGCCGACGATTGCGGTCGTCTCGGCCACCGTCGACGACGAGTCCGACACGGCGCGGGCGATGCCGAAATCCATCACCTTCACCCGACCGGAGTCGGTGATCATGACGTTGCCCGGCTTGATGTCGCGGTGCACGACTCCTGCGCGGTGCGAGTACTCCAGGGCCTCCAGGATGCCGTCGACGTAGCGCAGGGCGTCATCGATGGGCACGGGGCCGCCCGCGATGACGTCCTTCAGGAGCTTGCCGTGGACGAGCTCCATCACGATGTACGGGACGGGGCGCTCGTGTCCGTCGACGCCGACCTCGACGTCTTCGCCCGCGTCGAACACCCTCACGATCGTGGGGTGCGCCATGCGGGACGCGGCCTGCGCCTCGAGACGGAAGCGCGTGCGGAATGCCGCATCGCCGGCGAGGTCGGCCTTGAGGATCTTGATCGCCACCGTGCGCCCGAGGGTCTGGTCATAGCCGCGGTAGACGCTGGCCATGCCGCCGCGACCGATGAGATCGTCGACGCGATAGCGCCCGGAAAGGACGCGCGTCTCAGTGGTCACGGTGAAAGCTCCTGCGGATGTCGGGGGGATCTGATGCGGCGATCAGTTGCTGGCGCTGGGGTTGGGCGACGGGGTGTTTCCTCCCGTGATCGACGCGGATGCCTCACCCGAGGGGCCGGCCGTGCGGTCGGTTCCCGAGCAGCTGACCGTGTACGTCACACGGAGGCTCTGGCCGACGGAGTTGTTCACCTGCAGCTCGGCGTTGCGCGCGTCGGGCGCGAACGATGCCGTCGACTGCCCGTTCTCGGTGAACGTGCCGTTGGTGGCCGTGAAGTTGTACGACGAGACGTTCCCGGTGCCCGAGGGGCACGTGTACTGCTGCCACGACACCTGGACGGTGTCGCCCGCCGTCACGGAGGACCCGGGGAGGGTGGGCGTGCCGGGGGTCGGAAGCGGCGTTTCTTCCCCGAACACACGGAGCGTGATGATCGTGCCGGCGGGAACGCGGCCGGTCGGGTTGACCGTGTCGACACGGCCCACCTGGTCCGGGGTGGTCGCGGCGTTACCGGTTTCACACTGCGCGCCCAGGTCGTTGTCGCTCAGGATCGCGCTCGCCTCGTCGCACGTCTTGCCTGGGAGGCCCAGCGCGTTGACGTCGACGAGCTGGGAGGTCGGCGTCGGCGAGGACGAGGGGCTCGCGCTTCGCGACGGAGCGGTCGAACTGGGTGCGGCGCTGGTCGGCCCGGCATCCGGATCGTTCTGGTTGCTCAGAACGGCGAACAGCGTTCCGCCGAGCACGAGGAGAAGGAGGGCAATGAGCGCGACGAGCGGCCACGTCCAGGGACTGCGCTTCTTCTTCTGAGGCTGCGGGTCCTCCTCGGTGTGCTCCTCCGTCAGGAGCGACGTCGCGGGTGCCGGCATCAGGCGCGTCGCGGCCGATGTCTGACCCGCGGTGAGGAGCTGCGTCGCCTCGTCGGCGATCGCGACGCCCGCCGCGATCGCGGGGACGGCGGCGGCCGCCGCGGTGAGGTCGCCACGACGCAGCGCCGTCGCGGCGCGCGAGACGGCCGCGGCCGAGGCCGGGCGGTCCTCGGGCTTCTTGGCGATCATGGCCATGACGAGGTTCTGCACCGGCACGGCCACCGTCGGCGGCAACGGTGCGGGCTGCTCGTTGATCTGTGCCATGGCAATGGCCACCTGCGACTCGCCGGTGAACGGTCGCTTGCCGGCGAGGCACTCGTACGCGACGATGCCGAGCGAGTAGGTGTCGGTCGCGGGCGAGGCCGGGTGACCCGACGCCTGCTCGGGCGACAGGTACTGCACCGTGCCCATGACCTGACCGGTCGCCGTGAGCGGCACCTGGTCGGCGATGCGGGCGATACCGAAGTCGGTGATCTTCACCCGCCCGTCGGGCGTGATGAGCAGGTTGCCGGGCTTGATGTCGCGGTGGACGAGCCCGGCGGCGTGCGCGGCCTGCAGGGCGGCGGCCGTCTGGGCGACGATGTCGAGCGTCTTGTCGGTCGACAGTGAGCCCTCGCGCTCGAGGATGGTCGAAAGCGCCTCACCGGGAACGAGCTCCATCACGAGGAACGCGCTGCCGTCCTCCTCGCCGTAGTCGAACACGCTCGCGATGCCCTCGTGGTTGACGAGCGCAGCGTGCCGGGCCTCGGCACGGAAGCGCTCGAGGAACCCGGGGTCGCCCATGTACTCGTCTTTGAGGATCTTGATCGCGACGGTACGTCCGATGACGTGGTCGGTCGCTTCCCAGACCTCGCCCATCCCGCCGATCGCGATCCGCGAATCCAGCTCGTAGCGTCCTCCGAAGGTCACTCCTTGCGTCGGTCTCATTTGCCCAGCACCGCCTCCATGACCTTCTTCGCTATCGGAGCGGCGATCTCGTTGCCGCTTCCGTTCTGCCCCTGGCCGCCACCGTTCTCCACCACAACAGCGACGGCGACCTTCGGGTCGTCCGCTGGCGCGAAGCCGGTGAACCAGAGAGTGTAGGGACGAGCGTCGTTCTCTGCGGTGCCGGTCTTACCCGCCACCTGGACCCCGTCTATTCTTGCATTCGACGCTGCGCCGTCCTGGACGTTCGCCGTCATCATCGTGACCATCTGTGCCGCGATGTTCGACTCCAGCGCTCGGCCGTACTCGCTGTTCGAGCCCTCTTGACCGACCGACAGGTTGGGTTCGATCACCCGATCGATCATGCGGGGGTTCATCACCACACCGCCGTTGGCGATCCCGGCCGACACCATCGCCATCTGCAGCGGAGTCGCCCGCACCTGGCCCTGGCCGAATCCGCTCAGCGCCGTCTGCGGCGCGTCGAGCGTGGACGGGTAGGTCGACGGGGTCGAGGTCAGCGGCATCGTGAATGCGGAGTTGAAGCCGTACTTCTCGGCCTCTTCGCGGATCGCATCGTCGCCCAGCTCCACCGCGAGCTCGGCGAAGGGGATGTTGCAGCTGAGCCGCAGAGCCGTCGCGAGTGTCACCGTGTCACCGCCGCCGCACGCCCCGCCGCCCGCGTTGCTGACGACGCTCGAGGACTGCGGGAGCGTGTACGACGCCGGGTTCGGGAACGTCGAGTCGGGGGTGTACCGACCGGATGCCAACGCGGCCGAGGCCACGACCAGCTTGAACGTCGAGCCCGGGGGGTTGAGGTTGCCCTCGATCGCGCGGTTGGTGAGCGGCTGTGTGGGGTCAGCGGCGAGCTGGTCGTAGGCGGCGTTCACGGCGTCGGGGTCGTGAGCGGCCAGCGTGTTGGTGTCGAAGCTGGGCTTGGAGACCATGGCGAGGATCCGACCCGTCGACGGCTCGATCGCCACGACGGCGCCCTGCTGGTCGCCGAGGGCGTCCCACGCGGCGCGCTGCACGTCGGCATCCAACGACAGCTCGACGTTCGATCCGCGGGGTACCTGACCGGTCAGGGCGCGGTCGATGCGCGAGAAGAACTGGTTCTCGTCCGAGCCGCTGAGCACGCTGTTCTCGGTCGATTCGATCCGGGTCTTGGCGTCGAGCACCGGGTTCATGTAGCCGGTGACGGGCGCCCACATGGCGGCATCCACGTATTCGCGCTGCCAGCTGTACACGTCGTCCGAGGGGACCGACTGTGCGATCGGGGTGCCGCTGACGATGATCGACCCGCGCTGGATCTCGTACGAGTCGTACAGCGCGCGGCGATTGCCCGGCGTGTTGGCGAGGTTGGCGGCCTGCCCCACCTGGATGACGCTGGTCGAGACGAACAGGGCGAGGAACATCGCCAGCATGACGATGCTGAGGCGTCGGAGCTCTTTGGTCACGGTGCCTCCTCCAGGATGAGCGTGCGGGTGGATGCGGTGGTGGGCATCAGCCGATCACCACCCGGGGGCGGCTGCGCACGGCATCCGAGATGCGCAGGAGGAAGGCGACGATGATCCAGTTCGCCACGAGCGAGGATCCACCGGCCGCGAGGAACGGTGTGGTCAGTCCGGTGAGGGGGATGACGCGGGTCACGCCGCCGACCATGATGAACACCTGCAGCGCGATGGTGAACGAGAACCCGGTCGCGAGGAGCTTGCCGAAGTCGTCCTGACCGGCCAGGCCGATGCGGATGCCACGGCTGGTGAACACCATGTACAGCGCGAGGATCGCGAACAGCCCCACGAGGCCCAGCTCTTCGCCGAGGCTCGGGACGATGTAGTCGCTCTGCGACAGCGGGGTGATGTAGGGACGACCCTGCCCCAGGCCCGTGCCGAACAGCCCGCCGTGCGCGAGGCCAAAGATCCCCTGCGTGAGCTGGTAGCTGCCACCGTCGGCGTCGATGACGGCCGGATTGAAGGCGTCGAGCCAGTTGGTGAAGCGGCCGTTGACGTACGGCAGGACACGGGATGCCAGGAAAGCCCCGGTCGCGACCAGGACGAGGCCGATGAGCACCCAGCTGGTCTTTCCCGTGGCGACGTACAGCATCGCGACGAACATGCCGAAGATCAGCAAACCCGTCCCGAGGTCGCGCTGCAGCACGATGATGCCGAGCGAGACGAGCCAGATGATCAGCACCGGACCGAGCTCGCGTGCGCGGGGCCACGTCATGAACAGGAAGCGGGTGCCCGTGGAGGTCAGGCTCTCGCGTGTGCGCACGAGGTAGCCGGCGAAGAAGATCGCCAGGCAGATCTTCGCGAGCTCACCCGGCTGGAAGGACACGAAGCCGAGCGACACCCACACGTCGGCGTTCTGCTCGGTGCCGAGCCCGGGCACGAACGGCAGCAGAAGCAGCAGGATGCCGACGAGACCCGACAGGTACGTGTAGCGGAACAGCACGCGGTAGTTGCGGACGAAGATCACCACGGCCAACGCCGCGACCAGAGCGATCGCCGCCCACGCGATCTGGCGGATGGAGGTGGCATCCCAGCCCTGCAGACCCACCGCGAGGTCGATGCGGTAGATCATCGCGATGCCCAGGCCGGTGAGCACCGTGGCGATGGGGAGCACGAACGGGTCCGCGTCGCGGGCGCGCAGCCGGAGCACGACGTGCATCACGAGGGCGAGGACCGCCGGGACGCTCGCGAGCGCGAGGTAGCCGGACTCCACGACGCCGTTGACGCCGAGCTGCACGAGCACGATCGCCGAGCCGTAGACGGCGATCGCGAACAGCAGCAGGCCGAGCTCGCGGTTGCGCTGCGTCGCGGGCACGCGGATCTTCTTCAGCGCACGCATCACCGCCGTGTCGGTGGAGACCGCGTCGGATCGGGTCAGCTTCTGATCGGTCATCCGGTGGCCTCCGGGGTGGGACGCAGACGATCCACGATCAGTTCGGCATCCGTGAGCGAGCGGGCCGTGATGGTGGCCTCGACGGTCTGCCGGTCGAAGTCCGACAGGTCGGCGAGCACGATGTCGGTGTCCTCGTACACCGACGACAGCGTCAGCGGGCCGATCGATTGCTGGATGCCGCGGTAGATGACGACCGAGTCGTCGTCGGCCCCGACGTAGTACCGGGTCTGCGTCCAGGTGTAGCCGGCGAACAGGCCGGCGCCGATCGCCGCGAGCACGAGGATGAGTGCGGCGAGCCAGCCCAGACGCCGACGTCGGGCGCGCCGACGGTCTTCTTCGATGAGCTCTTCCAGGAACTCCGCGGCGGGTTCGAAATGCGTCGGCTCGTTGGCCGCCTGGCGGGCGCTGTGCAGCCACGACGATCGCGTGGGGCGCGCGGCGGGGACGACGACACCGGTCGGGTTCGAGGCCGATCCGACGATCGTCGGTGTGCCGATGAACACCGGGTGCTGACCGCCCACGTCGACGATGACGACCGTGACGTTGTCGGGCGCACCCCCGTCGAGCGCTTGCTTCAGCAGCGCATCCGCGGTGCGGGCGGGCGGCATCCCGAGCGCGAGGGCCTTGGTGGTGTGCGCGTCGTCGACGACCCCGGACAGCCCGTCAGAGCAGAGCAGCCAGCGGTCGCCGTCCTGCGTCGGCATGATGAACGTGTCGACTTCGGGGTCGGGGTCCATGTCGCCGAGGACGCGCATGAGCACGGAGCGCCGGGGGTGGTACCGGGCTTCTTCGGGGGTGATCCGGCCCGAGTCGACCAGACGCTGCACGAAGGTGTGGTCGGTCGTGATCTGGGTCAGGGTGTCGTCGCGGTACAGGTAGACGCGCGAGTCGCCGATGTGGCCGATGACGGCGTACTCGTCGACCATGATCACGGCACTGACGGTCGTGCCCATGCCGGCGAGCTCGGGGCGCTGCGCCACGGTGTCGATGAGCTCGGCCGCGGTGTCGGCGAGGGCGTCGCGCAGCGCGTGTTCGGCCGCCGAGGTGCTCGTGAAGGGCTGGTCGAGTTCGGTGAGGCGTGAGATCGCCAGGCTCGAGGCGACGTCACCTCCGGCGTGACCGCCCATACCGTCGGCGACCACGAAGAGGTTGGACCCGGCGTAGCCGGAATCCTGGTTGTTGGAGCGCACCTTCCCCGTGTGGGAGATGGCCGCGCTCGAGCCCTGGAAGACCATGGAGAGGGGTTACTTCCGCAACTCGAAGGTGGTAGCGCCCACCTTGATGGGCGCCCCGACCTTCACCTGGACCGGGGATGCCACCCGCACCCCGTCGTGCGACGTGCCGTTCGTGGAATCGAGGTCTTGCAGCATCCACTGGTCGCCCCACAGCACGAGGCGGGCGTGGTGGCTGGAGGTGTAGTCGTCGCGGATGACCAGACCCGATTCGCTCGAGCGGCCGATCGTGAGTGGCTCAGTGCCGAGCGGAAGCTCCAGGCCCGCCTTCGGTCCACTGGTGATGACGATGCGCGACACGGACGCGGTCGTGGCCAGACCCCCCGCCGGAGACGGCGCGGGCGGGGCGGGTCGCTTGACCTGCGTCGTCACCGCGTTGGGCGATGCCGTGGGGGCCGCGGCAGCGGGAGCGGATGCCGAGGGCTCGGGGAGCTTCCGCACCTTCACGCCGAAGAGGTCGGCGCGCAGCGAATACACGACACCGAACACGAAGAACCACAGCAGCACGAGGAACCCGCCCTGCAGAAGAAGAAGAGTCAGTGGACTCATGACCGGGTCCCCCGCTCCCGAGCGTCGAAAAGCTGTGTCGCGTCGGACGGCGCGGCCCGCCGCGGAGCCTGCGCCTGAGCGACGACACGGAAGACGATATCGGTGCGTCCGATGGAAATGGTCGAATCGGGCGGCAGCGCGGCCTCGGAGACCTTGCGCCCGTTCAGCGCGGTGCCGTTCGTCGAGCCGAGGTCGCGGACCATCGCGCGCTCGCCGTCCCACAGGATCTCGACGTGCTTGCGGCTGGTTCCGGCGTCGGGGATCGTGATGTCGGCGTCGCTGCCGCGACCGATCACAGTCCGCGCTTTCGTGAGGGGATGCCGCGTGCCGTTGATGTCGACGACTCCGCGCCACGACACCTGACCCTCGCTCGTCTGCGAGTCCACGCGCAGGGTGCCCGTCGACAGGGATGCGTCGCGTTCGATCGAGATCGTGACCGGTCCTGCGAAGGAGTACCCCTGCGTGCGAGCGTGCTTCTTCACGAGCGTGTCGAGCTCGGACACGAGGGTCGAACCCAGCGCGCTCATCTTCTCGTCGTCGGACGGTGACAGGCGCACCGCGAACGAGTTGGGCGCCAGGATGCGGTCGCGCGTGACCACGACGGCCTTCTTGTCGAGCTCACTCCGCAGCGCCGAGGCGATCTCCACCGGCTGGATGCCACTGCGGAAGGTCTTCGCGAACGCACCGTTGACGGCGCGTTCGAGACCCTTCTCGAAACTGTCGAGTAGTCCCACGAGACTCCTTCAGGCAGGCAGACCAGTAGCCACATCGTAGTCAGCACGCCTGGACAGGTCATGGAAGTTCGGCCCGAACACGGTTCGTGGGGCAACCGCGGGCGTGATATTCTCGGGAAGTTGAGTGCGCGGCATCCTTGGATGCCATGACTCGCGCGAGTGGCGGAATAGGTAGACGCGCTGGCTTCAGGTGCCAGTGCCCGCAAGGGCGTGGGGGTTCAAGTCCCCCCTCGCGCACAGATGGCGGTCTTGATCTTTTCTCAGGCCCGTTCTTCAAGAGACAACACATGAAGCCGGTCAGGACCGAAAATCCTGACCGGCTTCGTCGTTTCTGTCCTCGCCGTGCGCGCAACTGCCATTTGGGGTGAACGCGTTGACGCCGACCGTGACGGCGGCCGCGGTCATTCCAGGAACCAACTACGCCGCTTGCTCGCTTCACCTTCCAAGGCAGCGCCGAGCTCGAGAGCAAGTGTGTCCTGCGACCCACTGAAATCGAACTTGCGCTCAGCGATCGCCGCGAGGCGGACGTCCCGATCAGCTTCGTCGGGGTACACCACTGGTGCGGTACCCGTTATCGCCGCATAGGCGCTGGCGAGAAGTGCGTACCAATCGCCTTCGAAGGTTCGCTCGGGCGTACGCCCGTGCACGATATCGGTCGCGTACTCGGGGGCGATGTAATGCACGAGCCCGCCACCGAAGGGGGTGGCGGGGGCGCCGGAGACGCCAAAGTCGATGAGAGTCGGCCCCTCTTCTGCGAAGCGAATGTGGGTCGGCTGCAGGTCTCCGTGCACGAGGCCGCGTGCGTGCAGCCTGTCGAGCTCGAGCGCAATGAGCCTCAGATCGTCTCGGCGGCCAACGTCTGTGGCGTCGGCGTCGGCCCATCGGCTACTGAGGCTGGGTCCGTTCTGCCACTCCAGCGCGAGCACGGCGTTCAGATCGGTGTAGACGAATGCCTTCACACGCTGCGTGTACCGACGGCCGAGCCTGTTGAGCGAGGCGAACTCGGTCGCCACCTCCCGAGTTTCACCAGTGGGGGAGACCTTGATGAGCGTATGCATGCCGTCGACGCATGTCAGGCGGATGACGAAGCCGGACCGAGACGACAGCACACGCGCTGAAGCCCCGACGAAGTCTTTGTCGCGAGATAGCACGACCATTGCCGCTTCAACGGACGCTGCCTGCTCGGCGGACAGATCAGGCCAGTTGATGGAAGTGAGGAGGGGGGTGTTCATAGAACGCCTTGCCTTCTATTCGTCGGGTGGTTTCGCGCAGAGCCTGCCGCCAACCATCTTGATCGGGATACGCGCGGTTCCGGCCTTCCACGGTAGGAAGGTCAGATGGACAAGGTCGCCCGCCCGAGCGTCGTCACGATCATGCGCTCGCCGCTGTTCGCCGTGGTCGTCTTCATCGCCACCGTGGTGCAGGTGTGCAGCGATCCCGTGCTGGCCGTCACGAGCGGCGCGGGCGAGTGGGCGCATAGCCTGTCACCCCAGGTGGTCATCACGCTCGTGGCGCTGATCTGTCTCGCGCAGGCGGTCTGCGTCTCCGCCCTGGCACCGCGGCCGGTGTTCGCGATGCTCGGTGCGCTCGGCTGCTACCTCGCGGTCGCCGTCGTCCTCGGCGTGCCGACGTGGGCGACGCCCATGCAGCTCGTCGTCGCGATCGCGATGTTCGCCGTGGGGAGCGCGCACACGATCCCGGTCGCCGCGACATGGGCGGCCGTCGGGGTCGGCGCCGGATGGGCGTCCCTGGGGGCGTGGGCGGCCGGTCTCGGCGTCCCGCCCGGAGCGATCATCGGCTTCCTCCTGACCGAGGGCGTGTCGCTGGCATCCCTGTCCTTCGCCGGTGTGGCGCTCGGTCTGCTGTGGGCTGCGCTCGAACGACGCACGGAGAGGGCGCGGCAGCACGCGCTGGACCTGCAGGCGCAACAGGCGGAAGCGATCGAGGCGTCGCGCACGGCCGAACGCGGCCGGATCGCGCAGGAGCTCCACGACGTCGCCGGTCAGCACCTGGCCGGACTGGTCTCGCTGTGCGACGCGTCCGCCGATCTCGCGCCCGCGCACCCTCAGCAGGCGCTCCACCTCATCGACGAGGTCCGCGCCGAGGGGCGGTACGCCGCGGCCAGCCTCTACGGCGCCCTCGGCGACCTCCGCGCGGTCGAAGCCACGGCGCACGCGCCGACGCCCGACCTGCGCAACCTCGACGAACTCCTCTCCTTCTGGCGGGAGCGAGGCATGGATGTCGTCGCGACGACCGAAGGGGATGCCGAGCTCCCGCCGGCCGTGGTCTCGACGACCGCGTACCGCGCGATCCAGGAGGCGCTCTCGAACGCCGCCAAGCATGCCCCGGGCGCTCCCGTCCGCGTGCACCTCGAGATCGATCCGGGACGCGTGCATGCGACCGTCGAGAACGGTGCTTCCCGCCGTGCGCGTGACTCCGAGAGTGGTCTCGGATTGGGCTGGGGGTTGGATAACCTGCGCCAGAGGCTCGCCCTCGTCGACGGAGCGCTCCACGCCGCCTCCGACGACGCAGACGGATGGCGAGTGGGGGTGGACATCCCGCTCCCGAGGACGACGGAGGCCGTACGTGACTGACAGTGATCCCATCCGGGTGCTCATCGCCGACGACAACCGTCCGTTCCGGCGCGGCGTCCGACTGCGGTTGGAGCACGCGGACGGCATCACCGTCGTCGGCGAGGCTGCGACCGGGCGCGACGCCGTCCGAGGCGCGCTCGCGGAGCACGCCGACGTCGTGCTGATGGATCTCGAGATGCCGGAGATGAACGGCATCGATGCCACGCGCGCCGTCGTCGGAGAGTCCGGCGGAGCGACGCGCGTCATCGCCCTCACCAGTCATGGTGAGGATCAGCTGGTCATGAGCGCCCTGGGGAACGGAGCGTCCGGATACCTTCTGAAGACCCACGACAGCTCCCAGCTCGTCGAGGCGATCCGCGCCGCGCACCGCGGCGACGCGCTCATGTCCTCCCGCGTGACGCGGTCGGTGCTCACCGATATCGCGCAACGTCGCCTGTCCGACGACGACCGCGCGAAGGTGGCATCCCTCAGTCCCTCCGAGGCCCGCGTCGTGCATTTCCTGAGCGACGGCATCACCTCCAACGAGCAGCTCGCGGATGCGCTCGTGGTGTCCGTGAACACGGTTCGCAGCCACATTCAGTCGTCCATGCGCAAGGTGGGTGCTGCCGACCGGACGCAGCTCGCGCTGTGGGGTGTGCGCGTGCGCGCCGAGCTCGCGTCTCATCCGAATGGACGAATCTGAGCGGGATCCTCTCGCTCGCCGCGCCCATGGGCCGACGGCGAAGAATGGCCGGTTGATCGGCCGAATCGCGGCAGTTCGTCGCTCGTGGGCGTGCCCGTCCTCCGTCCGGCCGGGCCGCGTCCCCCGCACACCATGGCCTCGCGCCGCGTCCCGACGGCGCGACGACGGCGGTGGGCGGGGGCATGGACGCGATCTACCCGGCGTTCGCGCGCGCGGACCGGCACTTCTACGAGCACCCCGGCCGTGGTCCCGCGCCGGAGGGCGATGTGCCCTTCTCCGTGGACGTCCCGGCATCCTGGCGTCGCGCCGATGACGGCATCTGGACCTACTACGAGCCCGAGGGCGCGTCGCTCCCCGAGCAGGGCTGGAAGGTTCATCTCAGCGTCACCCACGACGCCGCCGAACCCCTGCTGCGGGTCGTGTCCCGTTACTGCGTCCGAGAGAGACTGCCGTTCAAGCACCTCTCTCGCGCGAGCGTTCTCGCCGCCTCCAACGGGAAGGATGCCAGCCGGGAGGGGTCCGGGAAGTTCGTCACGATCTACCCGCCGACGAGCGCGCTGCACCGCACGCTGACGGAGCTGGGCCGGGTGACCGCCGACTACCGCGGTCCGCACATCCTGTCCGATCTGCGGTGGAGCGAGGGGCCGGTCTTCGTCCGGTTCGGCGGCTTCCACCGCATGTTCGTCGAGATCGACGGCATCCCGACGCCGGCGATCCGTCACCCCGAGGGTCATCTCGTCGCCGATATGCGCCGGCCCGGATTCGCACCGCCGGAGTGGGTCGACATCCCCTCGTACCTCCTTCCGCTGGTGGAGGAGCTCGGCGAGGTGCGCCCTCCCGAGGGCTTCCCGCGCGTCACGGGGGTGCTGCACCACTCCAACGCCGGTGGTGTCTACACCGCCGAAGACGACGGTCGTGAGGTCGTGCTGAAGGAGGCACGGCCGCACGCGGGAGTGACCGCCGACGGACTCGACGCGGTGGCGCGCGCGGAGCGCGAGGCCGTCACCCTCCGGCGTCTCAGGGAACCGGGCATCGTCGCGCTGGTTCGGGACTTTTCGGCGCTGGGTCACCGCTACCTCGTGCTCGAACGCGCGCGGGGCGTTCCGCTGCACCAGGCGGTGGTCGCGCGGCATCCCCTCGTCTCGGCCGGTGCGGACGCGGCGGCGGTCGCCGACTATCGGGAATGGGCGCTGGGTCTCGCTCAACGGCTCGTACGCATCGTCGAGCAGGTGCATGCCGGTGGATTCGCCCACGGCGATGTTCATCCGGGGAACTTCCTGGTCGACGACACCGGCGCGGTCACCCTCATCGACTTCGAGATGGCACGACCCGCACCCGAGAACGCCCCCGTCGCCATCGGCGCGCCGGGATTCGTCGCGCCCGACTTCGCCGACCCCGCCGCGCGCGCGGGCACGGCGGCCGATCTGTTCGCGCTGCGACGCCTCCTGCTGTTCCTCTTCGCGCCCCTCACTCCGCTGCTCGACCTGCACTCGCAGGTGGAGTCACGACTGCAGCAGTGGGTGACCGAACGATTCGTCCTCTCGGACGTCGATCGCCGAGACCTGCGCTTCGCCGAAACCGCCCGTCGGGCGCGACCGGCGGACGACGAGCCGCGTGAGCAGAGAATCGACGCGCTCGTCCGGCATCTCCTCGCCGACGCGACTCCGGAACGAACCGACCGATTGTGGCCCGGCGACCCCGCGCAATTCGACGAGCCCGCCTACGCGGTCGCGCACGGCGCGCTCGGAACGCTTCTCGCTCTCCACGCGGCGACCGGGGGCGTGCCGGAGGAACTCGAACGGTGGTGCGCCGACGCCGTGCGCGCGGCTCCGCCGCGCTCGGGGCTCTTCGACGGGCTCGCCGGCGCTGCGGCAGCCTGGGAGACGCTCGGCCGACCCGAACTCGCCGACGAGGCGCTCGCACGATGCCTGGACGCCCCGGCGCGGGCCGACGCCGCCGGGGTGTACGGCGGTCCCGCGGGCACCGCCCTGGGGGCGCTTCGCCTGGCGGGTCGGCATCCGGAGCTCGTCGGTGAGGCGCGCCGGATCTTCGACGATCTCGCCGATCGTGCGCGGGGGTGGACGGTCACCGCCTCGGGGCCCGTGGCCACCGGCGCGGGAGGACTGCTGCGCGGCCCGAGCGGGGCCGCCCTCCTGGCGCTCACTCTCTTCGACCTCCAGGGCGACCGAGCGCTTCTCGATCTCGCCGAGGCGTCGATCGCCGCCGATCTGGCGCGTTGCGTGCCGACGCCGGACGGTTCGCTGCAGATGAACGAGGGGTGGCGGCTCCTGCCCTACCTCGGCTCGGGCTCGGCCGGGGTGGCGTACGCGCTCGCGGCGTTGGTCGCCCGGCATCCTTCGTCCGCGTTGGCTTCGCACCTCGAGGCCCTCACCCTGGCCGCGCAGCCCGAGTTCGTTCTGGAATCAGGACTGTTCCAGGGCCGGGCCGGACTGATGCTGGCCCTCGCTGCACTGACGGTGAACGCGCGTGGCGCGGCGACGCCCTCCGCGGGCGACGCGCTCGGCCGTCACGAGCGTCTCCTCGGGCTGCACTCCATCCCCCGGCCCGTCGGTGTCGGGTACCCGGGTCGCGCGCTGCTGCGTCTGTCGTGCGACCTGGCCACCGGATCCGCGGGCGTCCTGTGGACTCTCGCGAGCCTGCGTGACGGTCGACGCCTGTCGTTGCCGTTCCTCGACCTCCCCCCGGTCGCCGCTGCCCCCTCGGGGGCACGAGGTCCGGGGGGAGGTGACACGAATGGGATACCTGCTCTCCTTGCAGACGCTCGAGCGCGGTGAGACCGAGCGCAGCGAGGTCTTCGCCAGCTCCTGGAGCACGTCGATCTGCTACAGCAGCACGTCGACCGGCCTCTGCTGAGCCGCCGGATGCCAACGGTGCGGGCGCGGGGTCTTCGGACCGCGCGCCCGCCCCCCGTGTGCGCGAGAAGAAGAGGGGGCGGGGGCCGCCCCCAATGCGGCCCCCGCCCGACGTCGGTGTCCGACCCGAACGGACACCGCGTGCATCGAACCATCGACGCTCCCGCGGACGACCCGAGTGCCCAGACGGTATCCCGGTCGATCGCGATCGATCGCCGCCCACATCTCGAGCGCGAACAGCGAAGACCCGCGTGTTCTCGCGGCGATCGGCTCCCCGCTCCGATGTCGCGCGGTGGGCATTCGCGGTCGAATCTCATCCGAAAGGACGATGGACGCCCCCGATCGGATCACGCGGCGCCGCGGGTACGGCGACGACGGAGTCCGACCTGCGCCCCCGCGTCAGCGAGTCTCCTCGATCGCCGCCACCGCGTCCGGCCGCAGATCGAGGCGGCGCAGGAGCTGGGCGTTGAGGGCGACGACGATCGTCGACAGCGACATGAGGATCGCGCCGACCGACATGGGCAGCACGAAACCGATCGGGGCCAGGATCCCCGCAGCCAGCGGCACGGAGAGCAGGTTGTATCCCGCCGCCCACCAGAGGTTCTGGCGCATCTTGCGGTAGCTCGCGCGGGACAGCTCGATCACGGAGAGCACCGACCGCGGGTCGTCGCTGGCGAGCACGACGCCGGCGGAGGCGATCGCGACATCGGTTCCCGCCCCGATCGCCAGGCCCACGTCCGCCCGGGCGAGGGCGGGAGCGTCGTTGACGCCGTCACCGACCATCGCCACCCTGCGGCCCTCGCTCTGCAGCTGCGCGACCGTCGACTCCTTGTCCTCGGGACGCACCCCGGCGAAGAACCGGCGGATGCCGACCTCGTTCGCGACCGCGGCGGCGACCGGTTCGGCGTCGCCGGTGATCATGACGACCTCGATGCCGCGCTCGGTCAGCGCGCGCACCGCCGTTACGGACTCCGGCCGGATCTCGTCGGCCAGGCGCAGCGCCCCGACCGCCCGCCCGTCGACCACGACGTGAAGGATGATCGAGCCGTCCCGGCGCCATTCCTCTGCGACGGGGAGCTCGTCGGCCCCTTCCTCGTCGAGCAGCGCCGGGCCGCCCACGCGCACGACGCGTCCGTCCACGATCGCGCGCACACCGACGGCGGGGGACGACGAGAAGTCGGTGGATGCCGGAACGGCGAGATCGCGTCTCCGGGCGGCACGCACGATGGCCCGGGCGAGCGGGTGCTCGGAGTCCGCCTCGGCGGCGGCCGCCCACGCCAGGACGGTGTCGGAGTCCGTACCCGGCTCGGCCTCGACGGCGATCACGGCGGGCTCCCCGCGAGTGAGCGTCCCGGTCTTGTCGAAGAGCACCGTGTCGACGGAGCGCATGCTCTCCAGCGCGAGACGATCCTTGACGAGGACACCGCCGCGGGCGGCGCGTTCGGTCGCGATTGACACGACGAGCGGGATCGCGAGGCCCAGGGCGTGCGGGCAGGCGATGACGAGCACCGTGATCGTGCGTACGACGGCGGCGTCCGGCATCCCGACCAGCGTCCAGACCGCTGCCGTGACCACGGCGGCGCCGAGCGCGAACCAGAACAGCCACGCGGCGGCGCGATCGGCGAGTCGCTGCGCGCGCGATGTCGAGGCCTGCGCGTCGGTGACCAGCTTCTGGATGCCGGCGAGGGCCGTGTCGTCGCCGACGGCGGTGATCTCGACCCGCACGCCGGAGTCGGTGGCCACGGTGCCCGCGACCACGGCGTCGCCCTCGTCGCGGTGCACGGCGCGCGACTCTCCGGTGATCATCGATTCGTCGAAGCGGGCGGATCCCTGCACGATCCGGCCGTCGGCCGGGACTCGGCCGCCCGGCCGCACAACGACGACGTCGCCGACGCTCAGCTCCGCGGGGGAGACCGACACGGTCGTATCGCCCTCGACGCGCTCGGCCTCGTCGGGAAGCAGCGCCGCGAGCGAATCCAGGGCCGAGGTCGTCTGAGCGAGCGATCGCATTTCGATCCAGTGCCCGAGCAGCATGATGACGACCAGCAGGGCGAGCTCCCACCAGAAGTCGAGCTCGTGGTGCAGCAGGCCGAGGCTCGCGCCCCAGGAAGCCAGGAAGGCGACGGTGATCGCGAGGGCGATCAGGAGCATCATGCCCGGGGCGCGGCCCCGGATCTCCGAGACGGCCCCGGTGAGGAACGGCGCACCGCCCCACACGTAGAGAACGGTGCCGAGGATCGGCGACACCCACGCCACCCACGCGGCATCCGGGAGGCGGTAGCCGATGAGGTCGGAGAACATCGCCGAGAACCCCACGACGGGGATCGCGAGGACGAGCATGACCCAGAAGAGCCGGCGGAAACGCGCGACGTGGTCGCCGTGGCCCGCGTGGCCTGAGTGGCCCGCGTGGCCTGAGTGGCCCGCGCGCGGGTCGGGCGCCGCCGAGGCGTCCTGCGCGGCGTGCGCGTGATCGGCGAGCCCCGCCGGCGCGGTAGCAGCAGAAGCGTGATGATCGTGCGAGGTCATGGCATCCCTCTCTCGAATCGATGTCAGCGCGCGGCGGGCTCCGGGCGGAACCGCCGCAGACGCAGGCTGTTGGTCACGACGAACACCGACGACAGCGCCATCGCGGCGGCCGCGACGACGGGGTTGAGCAGGCCCGCCATCGCGATCGGGATCGCGGCGACGTTGTAGGCGAAGGCCCAGAAGAGGTTGCCCTTGATGGTGCCGAGCGTGCGGCGGGCGAGCCGGACGGCGTCGGCGACGACGAGCAGATCGCCCGAGACGACGGTGACGTCGCTCGCCGCGATCGCGGCATCCGTCCCTCCGCCCATCGCGATGCCGAGGTCGGCGGCGGCCAGGGCGGCGGCGTCGTTGACGCCGTCACCGACCATCGCGACGACTCGACCCTCGGCCTGCAGGGTGCGCACGACCTCGAGCTTCTGCGCGGGCGTGACCTCGGCCCGGACGTCGTCGATCCCGACCTCGGCGGCGACGCGGGCGGCGGTCGCGGCGTTGTCTCCCGTGAGCAGCACCGGCCGAAGCCCGAGGCGGCGGAACCGCGCGACCGCCTCGGCGCTCGTCGGCTTGATCGTGTCGGCGACGGCGATCGCGCCGAGGTACTCCCCGTCGCGCGCGACGGCGACGATCGTGGCCCGCTCGGCCAGCGCGTCGAGCGAGGCGAGGACGGATGCCGACGGCCCCACGCTCCACTGATCGCGGAGCCACGACAGTCGACCGGCGACGACCGCAGAGCCGTCCACCACTCCCTGGACGCCGTACCCCGCGTGCGCGGCGAACGACTCGACGGGGGCGACCGCCCCCGCATTCGCGGCGATCGCCCGCCCCACCGGATGCTCGGACCCGCTCTCGACCGCCGCTGCGACCGTGAGGAGCTCATCGCGGTCCACGCCGTCGGCGGGCAGCACCTCGGTCACCGCCATGAGGCCCGTGGTCACCGTGCCCGTCTTGTCGAGCACGATCGTGTCGACCCGTCGGGTCTGCTCCAGCACCTGAGGTCCGCGGATCAGGATGCCGAGCTGCGAACCACGCCCGGTCCCGACCAGGAGCGCGGTGGGGGTGGCGAGTCCCAGGGCGCAGGGGCACGCGATGATCAGCGTGGCGACCGCGGCTGTGAAGGCGAGCTCCACCGACCCGCCCGCCACGAGCCACCCGACGAAGGCGGCGATCGCGAGCAGGATCACCACGGGGACGAAGACCGCCGAGACCCGATCGGCGAGGCGCTGTACCTGGGCCTTTCCGGTCTGCGCCTCCTCGATCAGGCGTCCCATGCGCGCGAGCTCTGTGTCGGCGCCCACCCGCGAGATCTCGACGACGAGTCGCCCGCCGACGTTGAGCGTGGCGCCGATGACGCGCGCGCCGGGACCCACTTCGACCGGAACGGACTCGCCCGTGAGCATGCTGGCATCCACCGCGGAACTGCCCTCCAGGACCAGGCCATCCGAGGGGATCTTCTCGCCGGGGCGCACGACCACGACGTCGCCGACCGTGAGGCTCGACACGGCGACACTCCGCTCGCTGCCGTCCTCGAGCTTCGTCGCGGACGTCGCGCCGAGGTTCAGCAGGGCCTTGAGGGCGCTGGCGGAGGCCGTCCGCGCACGCGCCTCGGCGTACCGGCCCGCGAGGAGGAACACCGTCACGAGTGCGGCGACCTCGAGGTAGATCTCGTGAGCCCCCGTGGCCGGGGCGCCGAAGAGCGTGAAGCTCATCGTCATGCCCGGCATGCCGGCGCCTCCGAAGAACAGCGCGTACAGCGACCATCCGAACGCGGCGACCACGCCCAGGCTGATGAGCGTGTCCATGGTGACGGCCCCGTGCCGCGCGTTGACGGCGGCCGCGCGGTGGAACGGCCACGCGCCCCACACCGCGACCGGGGCGGTCAGGGTGAGCGCGAGCCACTGCCAGTACTCGAACTGCAGCGCCGGGACCATCGACAGCACCGCCACGGGCAGCGCCAGCGCCGCGCTGACGAGCAGCCGGCGCCGTAGCGCGTCGGTCTCGGGGTCGGTCTCGACCTCGTCGGGCGCGGGCGGCGCCGGGACCGCGGCGGCATACCCCGCGGCCTCGACGACGGCGATGAGGTCCGCGGGGTCGAGGTCGGCGCCGCGGACGCGGGCCTTCTCGGTGGCGTAGTTGACGGATGCCTCGACGCCGGGGAGCTTGTTCAGCTTGCGCTCGATCCGGGTGGCGCACGAGGCGCACGTCATCCCGGTGATGTCGAGCTCGACGTCGGTGGTCGTCATGACGGGTCGTCCGCGACGGAGTATCCGGCTTCCTCGACGGCGTTGCGGACGAGCGCGGAGTCGAGAGGGGCCTCGCTGGCGACCGTGACGCGCGAGACGCCCCCGACGCGGAGGTCGACCGAAACGCCCTGCACTCCGGGGATCTCCGAGATCTCCTCGGTCACGCTCCGGACGCAGTGGGCGCACGTCATGCCGCTGACGCCGACCTCGCGAAGGACCGCGCCTTCGGGCAGGGAGGGGGATGCCACGCCGTCGCCGAGCGAGGAACGGGCGTCGCGCAGGCCGAGATCGATGCGGTCGTTCATGGTGTCTCCTTGGGGGGTCAGGACCGGACGAGCCGGGCGATGGCGTCGTTGGCCTCACGGATCTTCTCGGCGGCGACCTGGCCGCCCTCCGCGCTGGCCTCGGCGACGCAGTGGCTGAGGTGATCGGACAGGAGCGACAGCGCGACCGTCTCGAGCGCCTTCGTCGCGGCGGACACCTGGGTGAGGATGTCGATGCAGTACTTGTCTTCGTCGACCATCCGCGCGATTCCGCGGACCTGACCTTCGATGCGTCGCAGACGCTTCTGCAGGTCGTCCTTGTTGCCGTCGTACCCGTTCATGCTGGATACTATACCCCCCTAGGGTATGCAGGAGGGCCGAGAGCAGGAAAAAAGCGGTGAGCGTCACTCGAGCGTCGGCGGCAGCACGTACACGATGTCGGCCCCGTCGCGCGCATGCTCGACGAAACCGAGTCGCGCGAGGGTTTCGTGCGCGGGATCGTCGTCGGCCGCGACGCACGCGTACAGGGGGCGCTCGGCCTCGGCCAGCGTGAGCAGCCGCAGGGCCTCCGTCGCCGCCTCGCGCGGCGTCTCGGGCGAGATCGCCAGAAGAGCCTCGCGATCTCCGTTGACGTCGAGCGTCGCGGCCAGACCGACCACGGTCGCGCCATCGACGATGGCACGGGCCGTGACGCGATCGTCGTTCACCCAGGCGTCGAACGCGGTGCGATCCTCCACCTGGCCGCGTGGCCACGTGGACGCGCTCGCGCGCAGCGCCGCGTAGGCGGTATCCCGGTCGTCGTCACGGAGGTCGCGGAGCTCGATGCGGGTCATGACGTCACGGTAACGGGCTTCGATTCAGAAGAGGGATGCCTTGCGCTCGCCGCGTGCGCGTCAGTAGAGCCCGTGCATCGTGAGCCAGAGATGGGCGGAGCGGGCGGTGTCGCGGTCGCGAATCGCCGCGCCGAGCGAGGCGAACAACTCCTCGCAATCGCCCTCTCCGGCGCACATCCAGCCCCGCAGATTGCGTCGCACGACGAACTCCGTCTGCTTCAGCGTCTCGCGGAGGACGATGTTGTCAGCCGCGCGAGTGAAGTGCGCCAGCAAGGCGAACCCCGCGTCGACGTACGCGGGCGATGACTTCTCGCGTGCGGCGCGGGCCACGTCGCCGAAGAGGCGGGCCCCCTCCGCGATGTCCTCATCCGAGCACCGGGGTAGTGCAAGGTGCATCGTCATCGCGATCATGTGCACCGCGTAGTCGCGCATGTCCGACATTTCCTGCGCTGTGGGGGTGGTGACGCGGGTGAAACGGTGGGGCGAGATCTCGACGAGCCGGATCGCGGCGAGGCGCTGCAAAGCCTCGCGCACGGGCGTGCGGGAGATTCCCATGTGAGCGGCGAGCTCGACGTCGCGCAGGCGGTCGCCGGGCCGCAGCCGCCCGTCGACGATCGCCTCGCCGAGGGCGGCGTACGCCTCGTCGACGAGGGCGGAAGGCTGTCGCCGCGCGTCCACACGCGGATTCTATGACGTCCGGATATCACACATCTGCGTAATCCGCGAAGAATTCTCCGCTTTCGTGTCGCGCTGGGCGTGGTCGCGGCTGTAAAGTGATCGCCGTCACGCCTCGCGTGACATATCCGGGGGGATCCGTCGACGCCCGGGCTTCGAGCATCAGCTCAGCCCGGGCGTCGTATGGGCTTCAGGACGCTTCCTCCACACGGCTGTCGTGCAACGTTTCTGTCACGAGCCGATGCGCGCCCGCGGGGCCACGCGTTAGCGTGGGCACTGACCGGCGCGCTCGGCGCCGGCGCAAGGGAAAACGGCACGTCCATGAGCACGCAGGGCACGGTCAAGTGGTTCAACTCGGAGAAGGGGTTCGGCTTCATCGCGCCGGATGAGGGCGGGCAGGACGTCTTCGCCCACTACAGCGCGATCCAGTCCGGCGGCTACCGTTCCCTCGAGGAGAACCAGCGCGTCGAGTTCGACATCGCGCAGGGCCCGAAGGGCCTGCAGGCGGAGAACATCCGCCCGCTCTGAGCCCTGCACCCCTGCTCACCGCTCCGGTCGGACGAGGTCTCTTCCGGCCGCGGCGAACTGACGCAGGGACGCGTGCGGCAGGAAGGCTCGGGTGAGCGCTGCGCCGATGCGGGCAAGGTCAGCCTCGTCGCGGTACAGCAGGTACAACGTCTCGTAGCGCGGGTGGAACTTCTGCTTGAACCGGTGCAACGACGCGAACCCGTAGACAGGCTCGAGCAGTGCGGCCATGCGCTCCTGCAGAGCGGCGATCGCCCCGGCATCCGGCGGGTACTCGTGCGCGAGCGGGGCACCCGAGAGCGACATGATCTCCGCGCCCTCGGTCGAGAAGCGCTGTGCCGACGACCCGATCAGATACTCCATCACGGGTCCGAAGCCGCCGTCGCGGCGCCGCATGAGATCCAGCGTCCATCCGCGCACGCGTCCGTCACCATACACGGGCAACCACGACAGGAAGCCGTCGACGTCACCGGTGGGTGACACGGCCAACGCCACTCGCACCTCCGGGTCGCCGGCCTCGTGCAGCGTGCCGAGGGTGAAGCCCATCTCGGGCAGCCCTTTGTCGCCC
The DNA here is from genome assembly GCF_046064585.1 of Microbacterium mcarthurae. Classification (NCBI taxonomy): domain Bacteria; kingdom Bacillati; phylum Actinomycetota; class Actinomycetes; order Micrococcales; family Microbacteriaceae; genus Microbacterium; species Microbacterium mcarthurae. The sequence goes on from NZ_JAROCE010000002.1 coordinate 549,059, forward strand.
ACCCAGCTTTCCGAGATCGCGCGCAGCTGCTGCCGGACCCCCCACGACTCGTCGGCGAGGCGCGAGAGACGGAACGTCATGCCCTCGCGTTCCGCGCGGTTCAACGACGTCCGCACCGCACCCCACGCCTTGCCGCTGAACTGCAGTCCCGGCAGATCCACGATCGTGTCGTCGGCGACCACGATGCTCCGCCATCCCGCGGGGACGGCCGCGCGCGTCGCCTCCCCGGCACTGAAGAAGCAGGGCGCGAGGCCGGCGTTCTCCGCGTGCGCGACGAACGCCTGAACGGTCGCCGCCCGGGTGTCCGGCGGACCCAGCGGGTCGCCGAGGGCGAGAGCGACGCCCGACCGTCGCTGGAAGGCGACGATCCCGCGTCCGAACCGTGCGTACGACATGCCGTCCCACGTCGTCATCCACGACAGCGTGCCGCCGCCCGTGGCGCGGAGCTCGGCCTTCACGTCGTCGACGCTCGGTGCGGGAGTGTCGCCCAGGGCGGCGCGAGGACGCGCCCGGAACGCGGCGCGCACGAGCACGAGGTACACGAGGGCGACGACCCAGGTCGTCGAGGAGGCGAGCGTGATCGTCAGGTCGACATCGACCGTTCCCTCGACGTCGACGACACCGACGATCAGCACGAGCGCAACGACGACGACGAGAAGGAGAGCGTTCAGGATGCCGTATCCCACCACCAGCACCCATGCCCACCGCCGGCCCCGCCGAACGCCGGTGGCGACCGCGAGCACGATGACGGTGTTCAGGGCGACATCCGCCCACGACCCCGAGATCGGGGCGGAGCTGCCGAAGGGGCCCGTCGTGGGGCTGACGTAGGTCAGGACATCGATCGCCCCGAGCCCGCACACCAGCACGAACGCGATGAGCCGCTGCTCGCGCACCGACACGCGCTGGGGGCGCAGCGACCGGTCCACGGCGAGCACGAGCACCACCGCGATCACGTGCTCGAGGTCGTTGAGCGACCCCCAGTACAGGAAGGTGACCGAGACCGCGGCGACCAGCACGGTCCACGCGCGCAGACGCCAGGGGGAGGGGAGCGTCGACACCGCCCCCGCCAGGCACGCGATCACCCCGGCGGAGGGCCCGACGTCAACCGCCGCCGCCTGCTCCTGCGCCCACGGCCACGGCAGCAGAGCCGCCAGCCACAAAACCCCCGACGCGAACAGGACGGCGCCGAGCTGCCCTCCCGCGAAGTACGCGAGCGCCACGCGCCAGCCGCGACGGAACTCGAGGTACCCCATGCCGGCCAAGCCCACCAGGATTGGTGCGTACAGCCAGGGCAGCGATACGAAGAACGTCCCCGTCACGGGAGTCCACCAGCGCCCGTCCACGAGGGCCGGAAGACCGTACGCCACGGCGTCGTGCAACGGCGACGACGCGAACGGCGACCACAGGCCCGCGGATGCCACGCCGACGCCGAGAAGCACGAGCGCGAGCGCCACCGTGGCCGGGAGGCGTCGGACGGTGACGGTGAGGCGACGGAAGGTGTCTCTCTCCCCCATGCCGCTCACGATAGGGCACGTGCCACGCAGACCGAGTCTGGGACGAGCGGCCGTACGGGAGAACAATGGGGCGATGGACCTGCACTGCCACGGTGCCCTCGGGCACTCGTTCGACGACGCGGACGTCACCGGGGTGACGGCCGCGGTGGCGTTCCACCGCGAGCACGGCAGCGACGGCGTCATGCTCAGCCTGGTCAGCGCGCCCATCGAGCGGCTGGTGCACCGACTTGCCGAGCTCCGCCGAATCCTGCCCGACGTTCCGGGCGCGGTCGGTGTGCACCTCGAAGGACCCCTCCTCGCCACCGACCGATGCGGTGCGCATGATCCCCGGGCGTTGACTCCGCCGACCACGGAAGCGGTGCACAGCCTGCTGGCGGCCGGGGACGGCATCCTGCGCCAGGTCACGATCGCTCCGGAACTCCCGGGGGCGCTCGCGGCCGTCCGTGCGTTCACCGACGCGGGGGTCGTCGTGGCCGTCGGGCATACGGAGGCGAGCTACGCGGAGGCGCTGGCCGCGTTCGACAGCGGCGCGCGCCTCCTCACGCACGCCTTCAACGCGATGGCCGGCCTGCACCATCGGCATCCGGGGCCGGTGGGCGCCGCCCTCGATCGCGAGGACGTCGTGCTCGAGCTCATCGCGGACGGGGTGCACGTGCACCCGACGCTCATCCGCACCCTCTTCGACGCTGCGCCGGGTCGGGTGGCGTTGGTCACGGATGCCATGTCGGCGACCGGCCTCGGCGACGGCACCTTCACGCTGGGCGGTCGCGCCGTCGAGGTGACGGACGGGCGGCCCGTTCTGCGCGGAACCGACACGCTGGCGGGGTCGACGCTCACCCTGGACCGCGCTGTCGAGGTGTGCCTGCGGGCGGGGGTGCCCGAGGGTGCGGTGCGCGCGGCCATCAGCACGGTGCCCGCCGGTGTTCTCGCCGGAGACCGCGGCTGAGGATCGCGGCGCCCTCCGCGCGCGCCTGGCAGTCTTGTGGGGACCGGCCACCGCGCGGAGGGAAAAGATGGGACGGACGTCGCTCGATTCGTTGGTGACCTTCGTGTCCGTCGCGCGCGCGGGGTCGATCAGTGCCGCCGCGGCCGATCTCGGGTCGACGCAGTCGACGGTGTCCGACCAGATCTCCTCGCTCGAACGGTCGTTGGGATACCGGCTGTTCGAGCGCTCGTCGCGCGGAGTCGTCCTCACTACTCGGGGGCGGCAGCTGATGGCGCGGGTGGGGGCACAGATCGACGCCGCGGTGAGCGCGGTGGAAGCGACACGGGGAGAACCCGCCGCGCGGGAGACCATTCTGCTCGGTGGCCCGGCGGAGTTCGTCTCGGAGGTCGTCCTGCCGCACGTCACCCGTGTTGCGCCGGACTTGACTTTGCGCGTCGAGTTCGGCGAAGCCGAACCACTCCTCGAAACGCTGACGACGGGAGGGTTGGACGTGATGATCAGCGCGATCCAGCCGCGGGTGGCGGGCGTCGAGTTCCGGCCGTTCTTCGACGAGCAGTTCGTCCTGCTGATGACGCCGGACCGTGCCGAGGACTTCGCCACGCGCCCGGAAATGGTCCCCCTGCTGGCCTACGCGGAAGAGCTCCCGATCATCCGGCGGTACTGGCGGACGGTGTTCCGACGCCGTCCGACGGACCTCACCGTCGCCGCCGTCGTGCCCGACCTCCGGGTGCTGGGGGCCCTCGCCGCGCAGGGGAGGGGGATGACGGTGTTGCCGCACTATCTCGCCGAGCCGTACCTGCGCTCGGGACGACTCGTCGACCCCGTTCAGCCGCCGGAGCCACCGCTGAACACGTTGTACGTGGCGCGTCGACGTGCGCGACCGGGGAGGGCGCCCCGCACCGACCGCCTCGCCGAACTGGTCGACGAGGCGGCACGGGTGTTCTCAGACCGCGTCGACTGAGCGGGAGAATGCCCGCTCGCGCGTGACGAGGAGGGGAATCGCCTCTCGGACCGCCCAGCGCTGGAAGTGCTCGCTCGCCACGTGGGCGTCGAACGCCGCTTCGTCGACGTAGTTCTCGAAGATCTGCAGCACGCCGGGATCCTCGTCGGAGACGTGGACCACGTACGCGAGGTTGCCCGGCTCTTGTCGGGATGCCGCCGCGAGCGACATCAGCGCGTCGAGCACACGATCACGGGCGTCGGGTGTGGTGGTCCATCGAGCGGAACAGATGAAGGTCATGGCAAATCCTCCCACTGCGGATACGGCCCGGCCACGGACTTGTGTGGCCGGGCCCGGGGGTCACGCGGCGAGGAGAGCCACGATCTCGCGACCCACGCCCGTGGCGGACTGCGGGTTCTGGCCCGTGACGAGACGACCGTCCACGATCACGTTGGCCGTGAAGTTCGGTGCCGGGACGTGCTCGGCGCCGCGCGCGGTGAGGGCGTCAGCCAGGAGGAAAGGCACGTCCTCCGTCACGCCCGCGGCCTCTTCCTCGGCGTTGGTGAATCCCGCCACGCGCTTGCCGGCGATCAGCGGCGTCCCGTCGCTGAGAGTCATGTTCACCAGGGCGGCGGGGCCATGGCAGACGGCCGCGACGACGCCGCCGCGCTCATAGATGTCGCGTCCCGCGAGCCCCACGGCCTCGGTCGTGGGGAAGTCCCACATCGTGCCGTGTCCGCCCACGAAGAGGATCGCGTCGAACCGTGAGGTGTCGACGTCGGCCAGGGCGGGGGTGTCCGCCAACGCCGCCGCGACCTTCGGATCGGTGAGGAAGGCGTTCTGGACGGCATCCGTCTCATCGCGGCCGTCCTGCGGGGGCTCGCCTCCGGCGATGGACGCGATCTCGACGTCGATGCCTGCCGAGACGAACTCCTTCCAGGGGTGCGCCGCTTCGCCGATGTAGTACCCGGTGGGGCGCTTCCCGTTCAACGAGTCGTGGCTGGTGAGGACGATCAGGACGGTCTTGGCGGTCATCTTCTCTCCTTGTTCGTGGGGGTCGAACAGCGAAGGTACGCATCGCGCGCGGCGCTGCGGTAACCGATTCGTCGGTACCCGGTATCGGCGATCCGGGGTTCAGGCGTCCGTGACCGCGTGCCACGCGGTGCGGGCCGACGCGAGCGCCTGGAAGGGGTCGGCGGCGGAGCGGGCCGCCGCGAGCTCGCGCCGGGCGAGCTCGAGCCGCAGCCGCTGCTCGATCGACGGCGCGTTCGCGAAAGCCTCCGCGGCGGCGACGGCCGACCGTGCGCACGCAAGGGTTCCCGGCAAGGCGGCGCGGGCGGCCTCGAGTCGCCGGCGTGCGCTCGGGGCCTGGCGAAGCACCTCGTCGCGTGTCTCGCGCGCGCGAGCCACGACCTCGATGGCGGTGCGCGGGCGGCGCGGGAGCCCCGCCGACGCCGCCCGGAGCTCGGCGCCCGCCTCGCGAAGCCGTTCGACGGCATCGGGCAGGCACTCGTCGGGTCGGGTCTGCGCGATCTCCACCGCGGTCGCGATCTCGGCTTCCGCGGCCGACACTTCTCCCGCCGCGTTCTCCGCCGCCTGCAGCAGGAAGCGGTGGGCGTCCTCGACCGCCCGGAACAGGCGCTCCGCCCGGCGCAGCAGCATGGTCGCCTCGACGACCTCCGCGTCCGCGGCGTCCGGGGTCCCCAGTGCCGCGTCGGCTCGAACGAGCGCCGCTCGGGCCTCGCGGTCGGCGCGGTCGGCATCCGTCCACTCCCCGTCGTCGAACCGCGCACGGGCCTCTGTCACGAGGCGGGCGGGATCGCCGGACGTCCGCGCGATGTTCTCCCGTCGCGCACGCGCGGCGGCGGTGCGAGAAGCGGGGCTGCCGTACGCACGGGTCCACTCCGACAGGCGGGCGCGGGTGGCGTCGATGTCGGTGATCCGCCGCTCGAGGTCGTCGCGCAGCCGGACGGCGTCCACTCGACGCTGGGCGGGCAATCGTGTCGAGGTCGCGAGCGCGGCCACCTCCTCGAAGCCACGGTCCCGGCCCCGCAGGGCAGCGGCGCGGGCGCGGCGGAGCTCCGCGGGCGCATCGTCGGCCGCCGCCGCCTCTAATGCGACGTCGAGCGCGTTCGCTGCGTCGTCGAGCCGCAGCAGCACCGCCTCCGCGGCCGCGCGCGCATCGGCTGCCGCCGCGGCGGCGCGAGGGGATCGACGTCGGACGCGGACGACGACCGCCACGACCCCGACGATGATCAGCGCCGCGAGCAGCGCGATCGCGGCGGGGAGAGTCCAGGGCGCGTCAGACACCGTCGGGCGCGCCCGGGGCCTCGTCAGGGACCAGCAGAAGGGCGCGCAGCTCGTCGGCACTGTCGACGGCGGCCTGAGCGCCGTCGGCTTCGTGCGGCCAGCTGAACCCCCAGCGGACGAAGATCACCGGCACGCCGGCATCCGCGCCGCCCTCGACATCGTGATGACGGTCCCCGATCAGCACGGGGCGCGACGTGTCATACCCACGGACCTCGAGGCGACGCAACGCTTCGCGCACGATGTCGGATTTGGCGCTCAGCGTGCGCTCGTCCGGCGACGCGCCGACGGTGGCCTCGAGGTCGGGCGCCAATCCGAAGTGATCCATGAGCGCGACGACCTGCACCTCGGGCTTCGAGCTGGCGGTCGACTGCGGGATGCCGGCGGCGTGGAGGTCGCGGATGATGTCGGCGACTCCCGGGTACAGCCGGGCGCTGACGGTGTAGCCCTCGCTCTTGTTCAGACCGCGATAGAAGGTGACCGCCTCGGTCGCCTGGTCGGGCGTCATGCCGACGTTGACCTGGAACGACTCGAACATCGGCGGGCCGATCCAGTGCGACAGCTCCCCCCGCGTGGGCGGCTTCAAGCCGAAGTGTTCGAGGGTGATGGTGAGACGGCGGAGGATCCCCTCGGACGCGTCGACGAGAGTCCCGTCGACGTCCCACAAGACACAGGACCAGGGAGAGCGCAGGGGCATGCCTCCACGCTACCGGCCGGTGCGAGCCCGGAACGCAGCCCCGGGCGGTCAGAACAGGCGCGGTGCTCCGGACTCGATGCCCTTCATCTCGTCGTAATCGAGGGTGAGGCAGCGGATGCCGCGGTCGGTGGCGAGCACGCGAGCCTGGGGCTTGATCTCCTGAGCCGCGAACACCCCGCTGACCGGCGCGAGCAGGGGATCGCGGTTGAGCAGCTCGAGGTAGCGGGTGAGCTGCTCTACGCCGTCGATGTCGCCGCGGCGCTTGACCTCGATCGCGACCGTGCCGCCGTTGTCGTCCCGCAGCAGCAGGTCGACGGGGCCGATCGCGGTGGGGTACTCGCGGCGCACGAGTGTGAGCCCTTCGCCGACGACCGAGACCTGCTCGGCGAGCAGTCTCTGCAGGTCGGCTTCGACGCCGTCCTTGATCAGTCCGGGGTCGACCCCGAGATCGTGCGCGGTGTCGTGCAGCACTTCGTAGATCTTGACCACCAGGGCGTCGCCCGACTTCTTGTGCGTCACGCGCCACTGCTGCGTGACGCCCACGCTCGCGGCATCCTCGTCCGGCTCCTCGATCGCGAGGGTGCACGGGGGGCTCATCCAGTTCAGCGGCTTGTACGACCCGCCGTCGGAGTGCACGAGCAGCGATCCGTCGCCCTTGTGCACGAGCAGACGCGTGGCCAGGGGCAGGTGGGCGTTGAGGCGACCGGTGTAGTCGACGGAGCAACGAGCGATGACGAGACGCACCCGACGAGCCTAATCGCGCCGGCCGACCGTCTCGTTCTCGCTCTCCGGAACCGTGAGGGGCTTGGCCGCCCCGGAGAAGAGCCCGGATGCCACGATCAGCCCGACCACGATGAACAACGTGTTCAGCAGGCCGATGTGGTCTCCGATCCAGCCGAGGATCGGGGGTCCGCACAGGAACGCGACATAGCCGATCGTCGCGGCGGCGGCCACGCGGGAAGCCGCCTTGGCGGGGTCGTCGGCGGCGGCCGACATGCCGATGGGGAAGCCGAGCGAGGCGCCCAGACCCCACAGCGCCGCACCAATGTATACGAGCGGTCCGAAGGGGGCGATGATGAACAGCAGCAGGCCCGCGGCCGCGGTGACCGCGAGGATGCGGAGCACCCACACGCGCCCGAAGCGGTCGACGACCGGGCCGCCGGCGAGGCGCCCCGCCGTCATCGCGACGGAGAACACCGCCAGAACGGCAGGTCCCGCCTCTTCGGGGGCGCCGTGCCCGAAGACGACCGCGGAGGGGAGCCAGTCGTTCGCGCTGCCCTCGGCGAAGGCCATGCCGAGCATGATGACGCCCAGAGTGTAGGTGCGCGGCTCGCGCCAGGCCGACAGCGAGGTGGCGAGCCGTTCCCGCCAGTGGGCGCGCTGTTCGTCGGCCGGGGCGTCCTTGGCACTCTCGCGCGGGGGCACGTTGGCGATCGCGGCGAACGCGACGACGGCGATGACGATGCCCATCGCGGCCGCGTGCGCGACCACCGACACACCGCCCAGGACGGCGAGATAGCCGATGCCCGCACCGATGACGGTGCCGAAGCTGAAGAACGCGTGCAGGAGCGGCATGACGGTGCGCCCCGTCGCCTTCTCGAGGGCCGCGCCCTCGACGTTCATCATCACGTCGACAGCGCCGTTGCCGAACCCGAACAGGGCCAGCCCCACGAGAGCCACGCCGAACAGCTGCAGGACGTCCGACCCGAACCCGATGACGGCGACGCCCACCGCCACGCACAGCAGGGCCGCGAGCATGCCCCGCCGGGCTCCCAGCCGCGCCATGACGGCCGGTGCGACCGTCAGTCCGCTGATGGATGCCACGCCCATCCCGAGCAGCAGAAGGCCCACCCCCGAGTTCTCGATGCCGAGCGATTCGCGGATGGCGGGGACGCGAGAGGCCCACGTCGCGATGCTCAGCCCGCTCGCGAGGAAGATCGCGCAGATCGCGATGTACCAGCGCACGAGGCGCGAGCGGGTGAGGGTCGAGTCCATACCGCCACGATATCGACAGGACGCACAGGAATCGAATCGATTCGAGAGATGTTCGCGAGGGCGCGGTACGATCGGGCGGTGAGCACGCGCCGCGCCACCATCAGCGACGTCGCCCGCGAGGCGGGCGTCTCCGTGTCGACGGCATCCGTCGTCTTCAGCGGGAAGACACCCACGTCGGAAGCGACGCGGGCACGCGTGATCACGGCGGCCGAGAAGCTCGGCTACACCGGACCGGACCCCCGAGCCGCGTCACTCCGGCGCGGACGATCGGGCATCGTGGGCGTCGTCTTCGACCAGCATCTGGGAACGGCGTTCCAGGATCCCGTCACCACCCACATGATGGACGGCCTCGCCGAGGGCGTTTCGCGGCTCGGCGCCGCGCTCCTCCTCCTGCGCGACGACGGCGAGACGATCAGCGAGCCCTCGCTGCACACCGCCCCCATCGACGCCGCCGTCTTGATCGGCTGCAACACGCGCCTGCGCGACTCGCTGGAGATCGTGCGTGCTCGCGGCATCCCGGTCGTCGTGGTCGAGGGGGACGCGGGCAGCGACATCCCCCGCGTGCTGCTCGACAACGTCGAGGCGCAGCGAGAGGCGGCACGTCACCTCGCCGATCTCGGACATCGCGATGTCGTCATCGTGACGCTCCCCCTCGACGCGCAGAGACGTCGGGGCTGGCTCGGAAGCGACGACGAGGCCCGAGTCGACGTGACCGTCGACCGTCTCTCGGGGGCGCGGCAGGTCTTCCCCCACGCACCGGCGCTCGCGGCGGCCGGCAGCTCGATCGACGAGGGGGCCATCGCGGGTCGAACCATCTTCGCGGACCCCGAACGCCGGCCCACCGCCGTCATCGCACAGAGCGACCTCCTGGCCGCGGGGGTCATCCGCGCGGCGGAGGAGGCCGGCCTCGAAGTGCCGCGTGACGTGAGCGTGACGGGTTTCGACGGGATCGTCGTGGACGGACTGGCGCCGCACGTGCTCACCACCCTCGTGCAGCCGGCGACGGCGAAAGGGCGCGCCGCCGGTGAGGCGGTCGCCTCGATGCTCGAGGGGTCGCGGCCGGCCGGGCTCGACCTCACGTGCGCCTTCCGCGCGGGGACGACGACCGCGCCACCGCGTACCACATGAGGTCTGCGGGCTGACGGGGAAGATGCTCCGGGTAGAATGAACCGGACACCCCGAGACCCCGGGCATTCGCCCGTCGACCCCGAGGAGGCCCCACCGTGCTGGCATTCCTCGGCGCCTTCGTCGTCGTTCCCCTGATCCTGCCGATCCTTGTCGCGCGGATCGGACCGCGAGCCTTCTACGTCGCGGCTCTCCTCCCCACGCTCGCCTTCGCTCACGCGATCGTCCTCGCGCCCGGGATCTTCGCCGGCGACATTCCGTTCGAGGAATACACCTGGATCCCCGGACTCGACGTCTCGCTGTCCATGCGCATGGACGTCCTCGGGTGGCTGCTCACGCTCATCGTGACCGGCGTCGGGGCCCTGGTCATGCTGTATTGCCGCTGGTACTTCCGCGGCAAGACCCACGGCGTGGGGCAGTTCTCGGCCGTGCTGCTGGCCTTCGCCGGCGCGATGTACGGCCTCGTCCTCACGGACGACATCGTCGTGCTCATCATGCTGTGGGAGGTCACGAGCGTTCTGTCGTACCTGCTCATCGGCTACTACCACGGCCGCGCCGCGAGCCGGCGTGCGGCGCTGCAGGCTCTCCTGGTCACCACGCTCGGTGGCCTGGTCATGCTGATCGGTGTCGTGCTGATCGTGGTGCAGGCCGGGACGACGAGCCTGTCGGAGATCCTCGCCGATCCCCCGGTCGGTCCCGTCGTCGATTCCGCGGTGCTGCTGCTGCTGGTCGGCGCCCTCAGCAAGTCGGCCATCTTCCCGTTCCATTTCTGGCTCCCCGGAGCCATGGCGGCACCGACACCCGTGAGCGCGTATCTGCACGCGGCGGCCATGGTGAAGGCCGGAATCTACCTCGTCGCGCGCCTCGCTCCGGGATTCGCCGACACCCCCTTCTGGCGACCGACGCTGATCGCGCTCGGGGTCTTCACGATGCTGCTCGGCGGGTTCCAGGCCCTGCGCGAGCGCGACCTCAAGCGCATCCTGGCATTCGGCACCGTGAGCCAGCTCGGCTTCCTGACCGTGATGCTCGGCTACGGCACGAGGGATGCCGCTCTCGCCGGCGTCGCCCTGGTCCTCAGTCACGCGCTATTCAAGTCGTGCCTGTTCCTCGTCGTCGGCGTCATCGACCGTCAGCTGTCGACGCGCGATATCGGCGAACTCTCGGGGCTCGGGCGTCAGGCGCCGGTCATGGCGACCGCGTCCTTCATCGCCATCGCCTCCATGGCGGGTGTCATCCCGACCCTCGGCTTCGTGGCGAAAGAGACCGCGCTGACCGCGCTGTGGCACGAGGCCACCGGCGGTGCGGGGTGGGGGATCGTGGCTCTGGTGGGCGTCGTCGCCGGGTCGGCCCTGACGGCGGCCTACGGCATCCGGTTCCTCTGGGGCGCGTTCTGGACCAAGCGCTCGACGCCGCGCACCGACTGGCCCGACCCGCCCATCGGCTTCCTCGCTTCGCCGGTCCTGCTGGCGGGCGCCTCGCTCGCGCTCGGTTTCCTCGCACCCGTGGTCGACGTGTGGCTGACGCCGTACGCCGACGGCCTGCCCGAGGCCACGGCGGGGGTGCCCGCCCCGGAGTACCCGTACCACCTGGCCCTCTGGCACGGTCTCGAGCCGGCTCTGTTCCTGTCGCTGGGAACGCTCGCTCTGGGTGCCGGCATCTTCTGGCTCGTGCGCCGCACCCAGCTCCACCGCCGCCGGCGGCTGCTGCCCTTCACCGCCAACGACGTGTACAACCTGTCCGTGCGGGGCGTGGACCGGACGTCCGAGTGGACGACGGCGCGGTTCCAGCGCGGATCGCTGCCCTTCTACGTCGGCACCATCTTCATCGTGCTGGTCGTCGCGGAGGGCACCGCGCTCCTCGCCTCCGACGAGTGGCGTGCGCAGCTGGATGCCTGGCAGTCGCCCGCCCAGCTCATCTCGGCGCCCATCATGATCGCCGCGGGCATCCTCGCCGTGCGGGCGCCCAAGCGCTTCACCGGCGTCGCGCTCGTCTCGGTGACCGGGCTCGGGATGGTCGTCCTGTTCGGCACGAGCGGTGCGCCCGACCTGGCGCTGACGCAGGTGCTCATCGAAACCATCACGCTCGTCGCCTTCGCTCTCGTGCTGCGGCGCCTGCCCGCTCGCATGGGTGAGCACAACGCGTCGGTGGCGCCCCTCGCACGCGCTGCGCTCGGCGTCGGAGTGGGGCTGACGATGGCGCTCGTGGCCATCGTCGCTACGGGTGCGCGACAAGAGCTGCCCATCTCGCTTGAGTGGCCTCCGTTGGCGTACGAGATCGGTCACGGACGCAACGTCGTCAACGTCGCCCTCGTCGACCTGCGCGGGTGGGACACGATGGGAGAGCTTTCGGTCCTCATCCTGGCGGCCACGGGCGTGGCATCCCTCGTCTTCATCACCGACCGCAGCGACAACCTCGCCCGCCCGTCCGGGACCTCCCGCAGCCGCGTCGGCCTCGGGCGCCGTCGCCCCCTGGTGGAGACCGACAGCGGCGTGCGCGCGCAGCGCGCCGGAGAGACCGACGCCCCGCGCGCCTGGCTGGTCTCGGGTGCGAAGGTCCAGCCCGAGAACCGCTCGATCATGATGGAGATCATCATCCGGGTGCTGTTCCACGCGATCATGATCGTGTCGCTGTACCTGCTGTTCGCGGGCCACAACCTGCCCGGCGGCGGATTCGCCGGGGGTCTCGTCGCGGGCATGGCCCTCGTCATGCGCTACATCGCCGGCGGACGGTGGGAACTGGGTGCCGCCGCGCCCACCGACGCCGGACGCCTGCTCGGTGCCGGGATGGCCATCGCGGTGCTGTGCGCGATCGTCCCGCTCCTCTTCGGCTACGCGCCCCTGCAGAGCTTCACGTTCGAGGGTGATCTCCCGCTCATCGGACACTGGGAGTTCGTCACCAGCACGATCTTCGACATCGGCGTCTACCTCGTGGTCATCGGCCTCGTGCTCGACGTGCTCCGCAGCCTCGGTGCCGAGGTCGACCGCCAGTCCAAGGACTCCGCCGACACCGGGGCGGTGACGACACCGTGAGCGTCTCCTTCGTCCTCATCGTCGTCATGGCGGTGCTCTTCGCATGCGGCGTGTACGCCATGCTCGAGCGGAGCCTCACCCGTGTGCTGATCGGGTTCCTGCTGCTGGGCAACGCCGCCAACCTGCTGCTGCTGATCGTCATGGGGCAGCCGGGGGTCGCGCCGTTCTACGACGGCGAGACCGATTCCGCCGACATGTCCGATGCGCTCCCCCAGGCCCTCGCGCTCACCGCGATCGTCATCACCTTCGGTATCTCGGCGTTCCTCCTCGCGCTCATCTACCGCTCCTGGCAGCTCGGCCAGGCCGACACCGTCATCGACGACGCCGAAGACGTCGCCATCCGTACACGGACGGCGGCCGAGCCCGAGGATGCCATCGACGACGAGTCGCGCTCCGACGACGAGGACGTGACCACCGACTTCGTCGGCGACATGGTCTCTCCCATCCGCATCCTCCAGCAGGGCGACATGTCCCGGCTCGTGAACGACGCACCCGTCGACCGGGTGGCCGTCGGACGCGACCGCCCGCAGGGCGACACGCGCCGCCCCGAGGGCGACGAACGCCGCTCGGACGACGGTGAACTCGGCGCCGACGGCGACGCCCGCGACCCCGAGGACGGTGATCGCTCGTGAGCGCCCTGGTTCCCCTGCTCGTCGGCATCCCACTGATCGGGGCGGCCGTCAACCTCATCTTCGGACGGCGGAAGAAGCTCCAGATCGCTGTCTCGGTGGTGTCTCTGACCACTGTGACGGTGCTCGCGGCCATCCTGCTCGTCGCGGTCGACACCACCGGCCCCATCGCTGTCGCGATTGCGGGCTGGGACATTCCGCTCGGCATCGTCCTCTATGTCGACGTGCTCGCCGCTCTCCTCGTCGTGGTCACGAGCGTCGTGCTGCTGGCGGTCCTGTTGTTCTCGATCGGCCAGGGCGCCGCCGACAACGACGAGGACACCCCGGTGTCGATCTTCTACCCGGCGTACCTGATCCTGGGCGCGGGCATCTTCAACGCCTTCATCGCGGGCGACCTGTTCAACCTCTACGTGGGCTTCGAGATCCTCCTCGTCGCCTCCTACGTCCTGATCACGCTCGGGAGCACCGAGTCGCGGATCCGCACGGGGGTCGTCTACATCGTCGTGTCGCTGGTGTCGTCGATCCTTTTCCTCGCGGCGATCGCGATGGTGTACGGCGCGCTCGGCACCGTGAACATGGTCCAGATCAGCGAGCGGATGGCGCTGCTGCCGCAGGACACCCAGACGATCCTGCACCTCCTGCTGCTGCTCGCCTTCGCGATCAAGGCGGCCGTCTTCCCGCTGTCGTTCTGGTTGCCCGACTCCTACCCCACGGCACCGGCACCGGTCACGGCTGTCTTCGCGGGCCTGCTGACCAAGGTCGGCGTGTACGCGATCATCCGCACCGAGACACAGCTCTTCGTCGACAATGACCTGAACTTCGTGCTGATGATGGTGGCGCTGGCGACCATGATCGTCGGCATCCTGGGCGCCGTCGCGCAGGCGGAGCTCAAGCGCATCCTGTCGTTCACGCTGGTCAGCCACGTCGGTTACATGGTGTTCGGCCTGGCGATCAACACCCCGCTGGCGGTGGGCGCGACGATCTACTACATCGTCCACCACATCATCGTGCAGACGACGCTGTTCCTCGCGGTGGGGCTGATCGAGCGTCGGGCCGGCAGCACGTCGATCCTCAAGGTCAAGGGGCTCATGCGTGCGGCACCCGTCCTGGCGGTGCTCTACTTCATCCCGGCCGTGAACCTCGGCGGTCTGCCGCCCTTCTCCGGCTTCATCGGCAAGTACGCCCTGTTCGACGCCGCGGCCGAAGTGGGAACACCGGTGATGATGGTGATGATCGTCGGCGGAATCGCGACCTCGATCCTGACGCTGTACGCGCTCATGCGCGCATGGAATCTGTCGTTCTGGCGCGAGGAGAACGACTCGACGGAGACGATGGAGCGGATCGCCTACCTCGGCAACGCGCCCGCCGCGGCCATCTCGACTGAGCGGCGCACCATCCCGCGCATCATGACGGCCGCGACGGCGGGGATGGTGGCCGTCACCCTCGCGCTGACCGTCTTCGCCGGACCCCTGATCGACGTGTGCCTTCGCGCCGGTGAGCGCATCGCCGAGGGCATCACGCTGGTGCAGCTGCAAGACGAGGGAGGCGAGCAATGAGCCCGTCACGGCGGTCACAGGTCCGCTTCTTCCTGCACCAACTCCCTTTCTTCATCATCCTCGTCGCCCTGTGGATGCTCCTGTGGGGTCAGCTGACCTGGCTCGCCCTGATCACGGGGCTCGCGGCTGCGGTCTTCGTCACACGCGTGTTCCGGCTGCCCCCCGTCGACCTGTCGGGGCGGCTGAACATCTGGTACGGCTTCGTGTTCGTCGTGACGTTCCTCGCCGCGGTGGTGCGCGGTTCGCTCGTCGTCGCGTGGCAGGTTCTCGACTTCCGTCGCGCGCCGGGCGCGGCGATCATCGCGGTCCCGCTGCGCGTCGACGACGACGTCATCATGGCGCACACCGCCGTCACCGCCTCGCTCATCCCGGGCTCGCTCATCGTCGACGTCGACCGCGAGGGGCGCACACTGTTTCTCCACACGATCGGCATCCGCAGCGACGAGGACGCCGAGCACCAGCGGCGCGTCGTGCTCGGCTGGGAGGCGCGCATCACCCGGGCCGTCGGGTCCCGTGCCCAGCTCGCCGACCTGCGTCGGCAGATCGCGGAAACCGACGACCACGCCCACCTCGGGGCGGCCTCGCCCCGCGACGGACGGACCCCGCTATGACCGCCCTCGTCATTGTCATCCTCGTCGTGTTCGCCGTCGCCGCGGTGTTCGCGCTGATCCGGCTCGTCATCGGCCCGTCGATCCTCGACCGCGCGGTCGCGGCCGACGTGCTGCTCACCGAGGTGCTCTGCATCCTCGGGGCCGACATGGTGATCAACCACCACACCCGGTCGCTTCCGGTGATGCTCGCCATCGCCGCGGTCGGCGTCTTCGGTTCGATCGCCGTGGCCCGTTTCGTCGCGCGGAAGGAGAACCCCCGGTGACCCTGGAATCCGTGCTCGACGTCGTCGCGCTCGTGCTCGTGCTGATCGGTGCGGTGCTGTGCCTGACCGCCACGCTCGGGTTGGTGCGCTGGCCCGATGTCCCCTCGCGGCTGCACGCCGCCACGAAGCCGCAGGTGCTCGGTGTGCTGCTCATCGTGATCGCGGTGGCCCTGTCGCTGCGCACCTGGGAGGCCGTGGCCTTCGGCATCCCGATCGTGCTCATCCAGTTCGCCACCGCGCCGCTGGCCGCGCACATGGTGGGACGCGCCGCGTACCGCAACCGCACGATGGACGAGGCGGGTCTCTACGTCGACGAGCTGCAGCACCGCACCGAGGAAGGCGGCTCGATCGCCGCCCCCTCGCGCCCCGAGAACTGACCGTGGAGGGGCAGTCCCGCGGCGTCAGATGTCGGACTCCCGCGCATCGCTCTCCGCCTGCGGCGACGGCGCCCCCTCTGCGGGATCCGGCGTCTCGGGCCGTGCCTCGAGTTCGCCGCGCTCGCGTTCCTCACGACGCCCCTCGGCGAGGAAGGCGAGCCGGTTGAGGCACTCGTGATTGCGGAGCGTGAGCACCGGTCGCCACAGGATGCCGGGAAGCGCGGCCGGCAGCCCCGTCACCGGTTCCTCGACGATGGTCACCGCGATCCCGTCGCCGTGCGCCCGCACGTCGAAGCGGATGATGCCGCGACCCAGGGGCCCCGCTTTCGGGCGCAGACGGACGCACCGTGGCGGATCCCACTCGACCATCTCGGTGGTGTCGTGCACCATGACCGGCCATATGCCGAGGGAGTGATGGATACGGGCGCCTTCCTGCGGCCACTCCGGGTCGACGTCCCGCATCCGCGCTGCTCCCACCACCCACACCGGGTACAGCCAGCCGTCGGAGAGCACGGCGAACAGGTCGTCGGGCGTGCAGCGCATCAGGCGAGTGTTGCGGGCGGCCATGGCATCCCTTCGCGGTCGTCGTGTTCCGACCCTATGACGCCGCGGCCGTGTGCGCGCCCTGGATGACCGCGCGCGCCGCGTCACCCGATGAGACTCGGCTGGAGATCGCGAAGGGTGCGGTGGTGCGTCATGCGTGTCACGCCGAGCGCCGCGATGAGCACGCCCCCCACGAGCCATGCGCCGAGCACGAGCAGATCGGGGCCCACCCGGCCCAGGTCTCCTCCGTACATGACCTGCCGCATGGCATCCACGACGTACCCCATCGGCAGCACGTGGTGCAGGGCCGCGAGGGGTCCGGGGAGGGTCTGCCATGGGAACGTCCCGCCCGCGGTCACGAGCTGCAGCACCATCAGCACGAGGCCGAGGAACTGTCCCACCGACCCGAGCCACACGTTGAGCGCGAGCACGATGGCCGCGTAGGTCGCGGAGGCGAAGAGCAGGATGCCGAGAGCGGCCAGCGGGTTGGCGAACGAGAACTGCAGAGCGACGGCGAGGACCGTGAAGAGTCCGACCATCTGCACCGCGCCGAGCCCTGCGGGCGTGAGCCAGCCCGCGAGGGTGATGCGGACGGGGGAGCGGAGGGCGGTCACCGCCCGCTTGGAGACGGGCTTGACGATGAGGAAGAGCGCATAGATCCCGATCCACCCGGCCAGCGCCGCGAAGAAGGGCGCAAGCCCCGCGCCGTAGTTCTGCGCCTTGGTCACCGACGACGTGCCCACGCTCACGGGGTCGGCGATCGTGTCGGCCTGAGCCTGCCGGGTCTGTTCGTCCGAGTCGGGGATCTGGTCCGCACCCGATGACAGTCCGTCGCGCAGCTGCGTCGCGCCGTCGGAGAGCTGCCCGATCCCGCTGTCGAGCTGGCTCGCACCGTCCCGCAGCTGCGCCGCACCGGATGCCGCCGATGCCGCGCCGTCCGCCAGGGTCGACGCTCCACCGGCCGCGGTCGCCGCGCCGGAGGCGAGAGCCGCGCTCCCGTCGGCCACCTGTCGCGCGCCGTCATCGAGGCGGTCGATCTGTGCCACGGTGTCCTGCACGCGCGCGTTCGCCGCCTCCAGGCGCTCGCCGACGGGATCCAGCCGCGCCAGGATCTCGTCGATGCGCTGCTGATCGAGGCCCGCGTCCGCCAAGGCCCGGGCGATGTCGGACCTCGCTTGCGGCAGCTGGGCCGCGGCATCCCCCGCGATCGTGCCGACCTGACGGGCCGCCGCGTCGATGCGGTCCACGCCGCCCGCGACCTGCTGCGCTCCGTCGGCGACGCGCGCCGACCCGTCGCGCAGCTGCGCGGTGCCGTCACGCAACTGCGCGGCCCCGTCCGAGAGCTGCGCGGTGCCGTCCGCCAGCTGAGCGGATCCGGATGCCAGCTGCGACGACCCCGACCGGGCGGTGCCGAGGCCGTCGACGAGCTGCGTCGCCCCGCTCGTGGCATCCACGAGATTCACCCGGATCGTATGGAGCGCGTCGAGCAGACTGCGCCCCGCTTCGTCGACGACCTTCTGCGCGACCGAGGTCTGGATGCGCGCGACGGCCTGTGAGCCGATCGTGGACGCGAGGTAGTTGTTGGCGTCGTTCGTGCGCAGCTCGATCGAGGCTTGGCGCGGCGAGTCGCTCGCGAGGGAGGCGACGGCGTCGCTGAAGTCGGCGGGAACCGTGACGATGAAGTCGAAATCACCGCGCTCGAGTCCGCTCGCGGCCTGGTCGGCGCTGACCCGGTGCCACTCGAACGTGTCGCTGTCCAGCAGCTCATCGGCCGCTTCGTCCCCGAGGTTGCGCGGCGTGCCGTTGATCTGCGCGCCGGTGTCGTCGACGACGAGCGCGACGGGCACGTGGGAGAGGTTGCCGTAAGGGTCCTGGTTCGCCCAGAGATACAGTCCGCCGTAGAGGATCGGCACGACCAGCAGCGCGACGAGCGCGAGGACCGACATCCGCGTGGAGGTGAGGCGGCGGAGCTCCGCCGCGATCATCTGCGGGACCTTCATCGAATGTCCCCCCGGCTCGCGGCGGCTTCGGCCGGCACGCGATCGGCGAGAGCCGTGCGCGAGGCGTGCCCCGCGACGACCAGGACGGCGTAACCGCGCTCGGCGAACTCCTCGGCGATGCGCCACCATGCGGTGGGCTCGCCACCGTGCCGGTCGGGCGCCACGAGGACGAGGCCCTCCACGCCCGGGCGCAGCACGGCCAGCTCGAGGAGCAACCGAACCCGTTCCGCCGCGTCCACGTTGCCGATCGGCAGGGATGCCAGCGACGCGAGGCCCAACCCGTCGAGCCAACGGCGTGCGGCGAACGGCGTCGGCGCGTGACCGGCGAACATGAGCTCCTCGGCGACCACGCCGACGACGGTGACGTTCGGCTCCGGCTCCGACACGACGGGGGCGTCGACAAGAGCCACGCGGCGACGGATCGCCCCGGCGTCGGTGCGCCCGTCGATCGTGACCGACCCCACGTCGATCTTCATGCGACCGGATGCCACGAGCCCGAGCACCGTGGGACGCTGCTCCGTCTCGGCGACGACGAGGGTCGCCCGCCCGGTCTCGAAGGCCGTGGAGGTCTCGGGGAGCGCGCCGTGCGCGCGTCCTTTCGCGACGGCATCCAGGACGATCCTCATTCCGCCTCCAGGTCGGGGTGTTGCGTCAGAAGCTCGCGGGCCTCGGTCCAGGACAGCCCGGCGATGCCGAGGACCGCCGTGACCGCGATGCCGCGCGCGCTCGCCGACTCCGCGTCGACCCGGGCGATGACCATGCGGCCGGTCTCTTCGAGCAGGCGCGAGAGTGTCGGCGCGGGGAGGTCGGTGCGCAGTTCCCCCGCCTCCTGTCCCCGGCGGACGATCGCGTCGATGCGCCGCCGCAGCGGTGCGAGCGCCGCCGAGGTCTGCGGCAGATGCGTGTCGTCGAGCGCGAGGGCCGCCGCGGCTTGCACGTGCGCGGCCTCGCGCCACAGCTCCGAGGCCAGGCGGGCGAGCGCGACCCGCGAATCGGGGTCGTCGATGGTGTCGGCGATCACGTTGAATCTCGCGGCGCCGGTGGCGATCACCTCACGGAGGATGGCGTCACGGTCGTCGAAGTGGCCGTAGAGGGCGCGGCGCGAAAGACCGGCGCGCGCGGCGATATCGGCGATCGAGGCGCGGGGGTCGTGGCCGATGACGGCGGTGGCGGCGTCGACGATGCCGGCGCGGTTCTCAACGGCGTCACGGCGGCGGGCGGTCATGCTCATCCCGCCACCTTACGCCTATCTTGCACTCCCGTGTGCAAGTTCCCTCCCGCGCGAGTCGCCAAGATTTGTCGCCTCTCGGGTTCCGTAGGCGACAAATCCTGGCGACTCGCGCGCGGGCGCGCGGGCGCCGGGGGGGGGGGGGGGTCAGTCGGTGCCGGTGTCGAACGCGGCGGACTCGCCGGCGGCGTCGGTCGCCTCGGCGAGGCGCTCGTCCGCGGCCCCGCGGGGAGCGGCGGACTCCATGATCTCGCGGGCGCCGCCGGCGGCGACGTCGCCGACGAGCTCGCCGGTGGGTCCGCCGATGAGGCCGAGGCCCGCGTACTGCTCGAGGCGCGCGCGCGAGTCGGCGATGTCGAGGTTGCGCATGGTGAGCTGGCCGATGCGGTCGACGGGGCCGAACGCGGCGTCGCCGACGCGCTCCATCGAGAGCTTCTCGGGCGAGTAGGACATCCCGGATGCCACGGTGTCGAGGATCGTGTAGTCCTCGCCGCGGCGCAGGCGCAGGGTGACCGAGCCCGTGATCGTGGAGCCGACCCACTTCTGGATCGACTCGCGCAGCATGAGCGACTGCGGCTCGAGCCAGCGGCCCTCGTACATCAGGCGCCCGAGACGACGGCCCTGCTCGTGGTAGGTGGCGAGGGTGTCCTCGTTGAGGATGCTGTTGACCAGGCGCTCGTAGGTGATGAACAGCAGGGCCATGCCCGGCGCCTCGTAGATGCCGCGGGACTTCGCCTCGATGATGCGGTTCTCGATCTGGTCGCTCATGCCCAGGCCGTGGCGTCCGCCGATCGCGTTGGCCTCGCGCACCAGCGCCACCGGGTCGTCGAAGCGCGTGCCGTTGATCGCGACGGGGCGTCCGCCCTCGAACTCGACCGTGACGTCTTCGGTCTCGATCTCGACCGCGGGGTCCCAGAACCGGACGCCCATGATGGGCTCCACCGTCTCGAGCGAGACGTCGAGGTGCTCGAGCGTCTTGGCCTCGTGCGTCGCGCCCCAGATGTTGGCATCCGTCGAGTACGCCTTCTCGGCGCTGTCGCGGTAGGGGAAGTCATGGGCGACGAGCCACTCGCTCATCTCTTTGCGCCCGCCGAGCTCGGTGACGAAGTCGGCGTCGAGCCACGGCTTGTAGATCCGCAGCGCGGGGTTGGCGAGCAGGCCGTAACGGTAGAACCGCTCGATGTCGTTGCCCTTGTAGGTGGACCCGTCGCCCCAGATGTCGACGCCGTCCTCCTTCATCGCGCGCACAAGCAGCGTGCCGGTGACGGCGCGACCGAGCGGAGTGGTGTTGAAGTACGTGCGGCCGCCCGAGCGGATGTGGAATGCGCCGCACGCGAGGGCGACGAGCCCTTCTTCGACGAGCGCCGTCTTGCAGTCGACCAGGCGTGAGATCTCGGCGCCGTACTGCGTCGCGCGTCCCGGGATTGAGGCGATGTCGTCTTCGTCGTACTGCCCCAGGTCGCCGGTGTAGGTGCAGGGCACAGCGCCCTTGTCGCGCATCCAGGCGACCGCCACCGAGGTGTCGAGACCACCCGAGAACGCGATGCCGACGCGTTCGCCGACGGGAAGGGACTGCAGGACCTTGGACATGCGCTCGATTCTATTGGGGACGGATGCCACCCCCCGAAACGCTCGGGACGGGGTCAGTCGATCGCGACGCCGGTGATCGTCACCGGGGTGGCCGGTGGGCCGTCGCCGCCGCCGGTCGCGGTGCCCGCGGACGCGATCTCCCGCACCACGGCGAGACCATCGGCCGAGAGGCGCCCGAAGACCGTGTAGGCCGCCGGCAGGTCGGTGTCTTCGTACACGAGGAAGAACTGCGAGCCGTTGGTTCCCGGACCGGCGTTGGCCATGGCGACGGTGCCGGCCGCGTAGGTCTCGGACCCGTCGAGCTCGTCGTCGAAGCGGTAGCCGGGCCCGCCCGTGCCGGTGCCGCTCGGGTCTCCGCACTGCAGGACGAAGATGCCCTGAGTGGTCAGGCGGTGGCACGGAGTGTCGTCGAAGTACTGCTGCGAGGCGAGCGACACGAAGCTACCGACGGTGCACGGCGCGCTGTCGGCGTCGAGGGTCAGGGGGATGTCTCCGGCCGACGTCTCCAACACGGCCGAGACCTCGCCCGTCGGCTCGTCATCCGGGCTCGGCGGCGACACCGGTCGTTCGGCCTCGCCGGCGGCGGTGTACGTGCACCCGTCGGCACCCGCCGGCGCCGATGTCGGGGTGGCGGCTCCGTCTCCCGCACAGCCGGCGAGAACGAGAAGAGCGGAGGCGGCGAGGGTCGCCGCGAACAGACGCGTACGCACCCGCCTAGAGTACGACCCCCTCCCGGTCGTTGTGTGAAGGGGTGTGGATGCCGCGAGCTCGGCCCACGGCGATCGCACCGACGGCGACGACGACGATGCCGATCGCGATGCCGATGATGTATCCGACGACGCTTCCCCACCCGCCATCGTTCGGGTCGAGGAACGGGTACGGGTACCAGTACGGAAGACCGTTCGTGGGGTTGGTGACGAGCGGGGCGCGGACCAGCGTGTAGGCGATCCACACGAGCGGGAAGGCCGAGGCCCCCACCGCGGCACTCCACGGCAAACGGCGACGGCACGGACCCACGAAGAGGTCGATGAGCAGGAACAGCGGCGCCCACACGTGCATGACCTCGTTCGACCAGCCGACCGTGTCCGGTCCGGTCGATATCGCGCGGAGAAGCAGGTTGTAGACCACGCCCGTCGTGACCATGTAGGTCGTCACCCACGCCAGGGCCGCGGCGATCGCCGCCGGTTCGGGCGCGATCCGCCGGCCGCGCCGCAGGAACCACACGGCCGCGGCGATCAGAACAGCCGCCGAAGCGGTGTTGGACAGGATCGTGAAGTAGCTGAAGAAGTTCGCCACGGTGGTGGCGACGTCTCGGCCATCTCGCGCCGCCGTACCGACGGTCGAGAGGAACTGCGCGATGATCGCGGCGACGATGAGGGCGGCCATGGCCAGGCGGAGGACGGTCCACGAAGTCGCCCAGGAACGGGAGCGGAGCATGCGCTCAGAGTAGTGAGCCCACGAGGGGCCGGGGCGGGCTTGTGGACAACCCCGGCGGGGCGTGTCGGGCCCGCTCGATAGGATGGGGCGTACCGCCGGATAACACGCGAGGAGCGCACATGCCCGGAATCGTGATCGTCGGCGTCCAGTGGGGCGACGAAGGCAAGGGCAAGGCCACCGACCTGCTCGGTGAACGCACCGACTGGGTGGTGAAGTTCAACGGCGGCAACAACGCCGGCCACACCGTCGTCATCGGCGACGAGAAGTACGCGCTGCATCTGCTGCCCAGTGGCATCCTCTCGCCCGGTGTGACGCCCGTGATCGGCAATGGCGTCGTCGTCGACCTCGAGGTGCTCTTCAACGAGCTCGAGGCGCTCAACGCTCGCGGCCTCGACACCAGCCGGCTGAAGATCAGCGCCAACGCGCACATCATCACGCAGTACCACCGCACGCTCGACAAGGTCACCGAGCGGTTCCTGGGCAAGCGCATGATCGGCACGACCGGACGAGGCATCGGCCCCGCGTACGCCGACAAGATCAACCGTGTCGGCATCCGGGTGCAAGACCTGTTCGACGAGAACATCCTGCGGCAGAAGGTCGAAGGTGCTCTCGATCAGAAGAACCACCTGTTGGTGAAGGTCTTCAACCGTCGTTCGATCACGGTCGACGAGATCGTGGAAGACCTGCTCTCCTACGCCGAGCGGGTTCGCCCCATGGTGAGCGACACCTCGCTTCTTCTGAACGACGCCTTGGATGCCGGTGACGTCGTCGTCTTCGAGGGCGGTCAGGCCACGATGCTCGACGTCGACCACGGCACCTACCCCTTCGTGACGTCGTCGTCGGCGACCGCGGGCGGCGCCGCCACCGGTTCCGGCGTCGGACCGAACCGCCTCGACCGCATCGTCGGCATCGTGAAGGCTTACACGACCCGTGTCGGCTCCGGTCCGTTCCCCACCGAGCTGTTCGACGAGAGCGGCGACTGGCTGCGGTCGCGCGGCTTCGAGTTCGGCACGACGACGGGTCGTCCGCGCCGCGTCGGGTGGTACGACGCGCCCATCACCCGCTACGCGACGCGCATCAACGGCATCACCGACCTCGTTCTCACCAAGCTCGACATCCTCGGCGGCCTCGAGCAGATCCCGGTGTGCGTGGCGTACGACGTCGATGGGGAGCGCTACGACGACCTTCCGGTCAACCAGACCGACTTCCACCACGCCAAGCCGATCTACGAGTACCTGCCCGGCTGGAGCGAAGACATCTCCGCCGCGCGCACGTTCGACGATCTGCCGCAGACCGCTCGCGACTACGTCCTCGCGCTCGAGGCGATGAGCGGAACGCGGATCTCGGTGATCGGTGTCGGGCCGGCGCGCGACCAGGTCATCGTCCGCCACGACCTGATCGACTGACGTGCGCTTCTGGGTCGGCGCCTACGCGCCTGACGCGGGGTCGGCCGAGGGCATCGGCATCCTGCAGGCGGGGGACGCCGACTCGGTGTGGGCATCGGGGCCTCTCGGCATGGTCGGGACGGCCGTCGCCGCCCCCGGTTCGCCGTCGTGGGTCGCGTCGCACCCGCATCTCGACGTGCTCTACGCCGCCCTGGAGTCCGACGGGGCGGTGCAGGCCTACCGCCGTACCGGCGAGACGAGCCTCGCCCCCTTCGGTGCACCGGTCCCCGCGGGTGAGGCCGTGTGCCACGTCGCCGTCGCGCCCGACGGGTCCTTCCTGGTCGCCAGCTGCTGGGGCGATGGACGTGTCGTTCGCATCGCACTGGACGCCGCGGGCCGTCCGTCGGCGCCCGAGATCGCCGTCGCCGCGAGCGATCCGTACGGCGGGGCGCCCGAGGCATCCGTCGTCGAGACCGGCGCCCGCGTGTCGGGCGCTGTCGTCCCCGACCTCGCGGCCGCCGCCCGGGCCCTCCGCGACGCCGCGGGCGAGGAGTTCGGGCACCTCGTCCCCGCCTACGACGCGCTGCCCGAGACCGACGCCGAGTCCGAAGAGGCGGCCGCCGGCGCCCGCGTCTCGCGCGCGCATCAGACGATCGCGCTTCCCCGGGGGCTGTTCGCCACCACCGACATGGGCCTCGACCTCGTGCGCTTCTGGCGCTCCACCGGGGTGGGCCTGCGCCTCGTGCACGAGGTGGCGTTGCCGAAGGGCAGCGGACCCCGGCACGGGCTGTGGCATCCGTCCGGCCACCTCTACGTCGTGACCGAGCTCAGCCGCGAGGTCTTCGTGCTCGCTCCGGATGCCGAGGGGCGCTGGCGTGTGATCTCGGGCGAGCCGCTCCTCGGCACCCTCGACGGCGACACCGCTGCCGAGCTGTGTGCCAGCCGTGACGCCTCGACGCTGTACGCCGGCGTCCGCGGCAGCGACACGATCGGTGTGCTCGCCGTGCGCGGCGCGGGTGAGTCGCTGCAGCTCACCGCGCTCGCCGAGGCCGGAACGCACTGGCCGCGCCACCACGTCGTCGTCAACGACACGCTGCTCGTGGCCGGTCAGCTCGCTGACGAGATCGTGTCGCTGCCCCTCGACGCCCGCACGGGCGTTCCAGGCCGTGTGCGCCACCGCACGGCGTCCCCGTCGCCGACGCGCCTGCTTCCGATGCGCTGAGCCGGCCCCGGCAGGAGCCGAGGTCTACTTCTTCGCGTCCTGCCGCGGGATGATGATCTGCTTGATGATGAGCAGGAGCGACGCCGTGACCGGGATCGCGACGAGGGCGCCGAGCAGCCCCAGCAACGTGCCGCCGACCAGAGCGCCGATGACGACGAGTGAGCCGGGGACGGAGATCGTCCGGTTCATCACTCGCGGCGTCAGCACATATGCCTCGACCTGCATGTACACCAGATAGACCGCCGCGAAGATGAGACCGGACACCGGGTCGACGATCAGCGTCAACACGGTGGCGGTAGCCCAGAAGAGCACCGAACCCACCAGGGGGATGAGGGTGATCCCAAACGCGAGGGCGGCCAGCAGCGCCGCGAACGGCTGCTGCAGGATCGTCAGCACGATGAAGGCGAAGACCGCGTTGAACAGGGCCAGCACCACCATCCCGGCGAGGTAGCCACCGACCGATTCGGTGATCTGCCCGGTCATCTGCGCGACCGTCTCCCGGCTGCGGGCGGGGGTGAGACGGACCAGCGAGTTCTTCATCGACGGCAGGGATGCCAAGAAGTACAGGCTCAGCACCAGCACGATGATCGCGCCCGAGATGCCGGTGGCGATGTTGACGCCGACCTGCAGCAGACCGCCGCCGATCGCGGTGAGGTTGGCGGGGTTCGTGAAGAACGACTGCACCTCCGTCAGGATGCTGCCGAGGCTGTCTCCGAAGTTCGCCTCGACCCACTGCACGGCGTCGCTGTTGATCAGGTCGTTGACGAAGCTCGGGATGTCGGTGACGAACTGCTCGATCTGACGCACGACCGGGGGGATGAGCAGCCACAGCGCAGCCACGAGGATGACGGCGAGCCCGCCGAACACGATGACGATGGCCCAGGCGCGGGAGACACCGCGGCGGACGAGCAGCCGGACCAGGGGGTCGAGCGCGAGAGCGACGAAGAGCGCGATCGCGATGTAGATGAGCACCGTCGAGAGGTTCGACAGGGCGAGGCCCAGGAGGATCGCCGTCAGCCCACCCAGGGTCAGGAAGAAACCCGCCGCGTACGGCCGTGCGATCGCGGACCACACGGGACGATCGCGCGAAGTGACCTCCCCGGCGTTGGCGCCGGCGGCGGAGGGGTCGGGACGGGTCGATCGGCTCATGGTGACACTGTAGGGCGCACCGTCGCCGGAGCCCCTGCGCGATAAGGTCGGGATCCGGGAGGACCCATGACCGACGCCGACCCCACGACGATCCTGCAGGGCCTGCGCGGCAGCATCGACAACATCGACGCCGCGCTCATCTTTCTGCTCGCCGAACGCTTCCGCTGCACGAAGCAGGTCGGCGTTCTCAAGGCGCAGCATGGGATGCCGGCATCCGACCCTGCGCGTGAAGAGCAGCAGATCGCCCGGCTGAAGCGCCTCGCGGCCGAGGCCGACCTCGATCCCGCGTTCGCCGAGAAGTGGTTCAACTTCGTCGTGGCCGAGGTCATCCGACACCATCGCTCTGCCGCGAGCGACGCGACCGACGGCTGAGCGTCGCGTCCTCGCGACACGCCCGACCCGCGCGGCGAGGCGGGATGGGAGGGCAATGCCGGTGCGCACCGCCACGCGCCCGCGCGTGCCATGTCGGGCCGCGGAACGCAAGCCGACGGCCGGTTTGCCAGGGGATCCATCAGCGTGAAACGGTAGGGGAGGCCCGAAAGGGCCGCCCACCCGACCAGTCCGCGGTCGCCGGTGCCGACTCGGGGGAGTCGCGCCGCGAGCGTACGGTCGGCGGCCCTGGCCCGGACCAGACGTCCGGTGCCGACGCGTTCGCCCCCGACGAGCGCTGAACGGCTGCCACCCGGGCGTGACCGATGCGGCCACCCGAGGCCGCCCAGGTGCACACAGTGACCCACCCGCATGCCATCGCGGCCAAGAACCTCTTCAAGGTCTTCGGCCGCGCTCCCCAGACCGCGGTCGACAAGCTCCGAGCCGGCGCTTCCCGCGATCAGCTCGACGACGCCGGCACGGCCGCCGTCATCGACGCCAGTTTCGACGTCCGGCCCGGCGAGATCTTCGTCATCATGGGCCTGTCCGGATCCGGCAAGTCCACCATCATCCGCATGCTCAACGGCCTGCACGACGTCACCGCCGGCACCGTCGAGGTGCAGGGTGACCCGCTCACCGGCGTCAGCCCCTCCCGTCTGCGCACCCTCCGCCGGGAGCGCATCGCGATGGTGTTCCAGCACTTCGCCCTCCTGCCGCACCGCACGGTGGCCGCGAACGTCGCGTACCCGCTCGAGATCCGCGGCGTCAGCAAGGCCGAGCGGCTCGCCAAGGCCGAGGAGATCCTCGCCCTCGTGGGTCTCGAGGGGTGGGGCGACAAGCTCCCCTCGGCGCTCTCGGGCGGGATGAAGCAGCGCGTCGGCATCGCCCGTGCCCTGGCCGCCGACACGGACATCCTGCTCATGGACGAGGCCTTCAGCGCCCTCGACCCGCTCATCCGGCGCGAGATGCAGGAGCAGCTGCTCGAGCTCCAGCGCACGCTGCAGAAGACCATCGTCTTCATCACCCACGACCTCAACGAGGCGATGCTCCTCGGCGACCGCATCGCGGTCATGCGCGATGGACGGATCGTCCAGATCGGCACCCCGGAGGACATCCTCACCGACCCCGCGAACGACTACGTGGAGCAGTTCGTGCAGGACGTCGACCGTGCCCGGGTGCTCACCGCGGCGAACGTCATGGAGCGCCCTCGCCCCCGCGTGGACGCTTCGGCCGGCCCGCGCACCGCCCTGCGGCAGATGCGCGACGCCTACATGTCGGCCGTGTACGTCACCGATCGCGATCGCAAACCGCTCGGCATCATCACCGACCGGGATGCCGTGAAGCTGGTGCGCGCGGGGGAGAGCTCGCTCCTGGGCAGGCTCCAGCCGATTCCGCACAGTGTCCGCGAGGACGAGGTGCTCATGAACCTGTTCGTTCCGGCGATCGAGTCGCCTCTTCCCCTGGCGGTGCTGGACGCCGAGGGTCGCCTCACCGGTGTCATCCCGCGCGTCACGCTTCTCGCGGCGCTCGGCCCCGGTCCGACCGCCACGGAGGAGATCACCGTGCTGCCTCAGCCCGTGTCCTCCGCGGAGATCGACGCCGTCCTGGCCGACGAAGCCGCGGCATCCGGAATCGAGGGGGTGCGCTGATGGAGGGTTTCCGCATTCCTGTCGGTGAGTGGGTCGACGCCGGCGTGGACTGGCTCCGCGACAACCTGTCGGGTCTGTTCGACCTCGTCGCCGTGGTGGTCCGCTTCCTCGTGGGGGGACTCAGCGACGTCTTGCTCAGTAATCCGATCGTCGTGGTGATCGCCGTCGCCGCTCTTCTGGCGTGGCTTCTGCGCTCGTGGAAGCTCGCGGTCGGCGCCGTCGTCGGGTTCACGCTGATCCTGGCCATGGGGCAGTGGGTGACCGCGATGCAGACGCTCGCGCTCGTCCTCGTCGCGACCGTCGTGGCCGTCGCCATTTCGGTGCCGCTGGGCATCTGGTCGGCGCGCAATGCGACCGTCCGCGCCATCCTGAAGCCGGTCCTCGACTTCATGCAGACGATGCCCGCCTTCGTGTATCTGATCCCGGCCATCACCTTCTTCAGCATCGGTGTGGTCCCCGGCGTCGTCTCGACGGTGATCTTCGCGCTCCCCCCGGGCGTGCGTCTGACCGAGCTGGGGATCCGCGGCGTCGACTCCGAGACGGTCGAGGCCGGGCACGCCTTCGGTGCGACGCCTCGCCAGATCCTCCGTGGCATCCAATTGCCGCTCGCGATGCCGACGATCATGGCGGGCATCAACCAGGTCATCATGCTCGCCCTGTCGATGGCGGTCGTCGCCGGCATCGTGGGCGCCGACGGGCTGGGCAAGGAGGTCGTGCAGTCGATCTCCACCGTCAACCTGCCCAAGGGCGTCGAGGCGGGCTTGAGCGTCGTCATCCTCGCGGTCTACCTCGACCGGCTGACCGCCGCCCTGGGCAGCCCCGCCGAGCACCGGTCCTCGCTGCGCGGGGTCGTCGCCCGGCGCCGCACCCGCACCCCGATCCCGACGGCCGCCTGACCCGCCGCGAAGGGCGCGAGTCGCCAAGATTTGTCGCCCATGCGGCACCAGAGGCGACAAATCTTGGCATCTCGCGCAAGCGAGACTCGCGCAACCGAGACTCGCGCGCGCAAGAACGAAACGACATACGGAACCGAAAGAGAGCATTCACATGAACAAGCGACACCTCACCAGCACCCTCGCCCTCGGCGCGGTCAGCGCCCTCGCGCTCGCCGGCTGTGCCAGCGGCAACCAGGCCGAGGGAGGCGCCGGCGACGGCGGCGACAAGGGCACGATCACCCTCGGCTTCCTGCCGTCGTGGACCGACGGCCTCAGCACCGCCTACCTGCTCGAGGACCAGCTCGAGAAGCTCGGCTACACCGTCGAGATGCAGACGCTCACCGAGGCCGGGCCGCTGTACACCGGACTGGCCCAGGGCGACATCGACATCTACCCCTCGGCGTGGCCCGAGCTGACGCACGCCGACTACATGGAGGAGTACGGCGCCGACATCGAGGACCTGGGGTCGTACTACGACAACGCCAAGCTTACGATCGCGGTGCCCAGCTACGTCGACATCGACTCGATCGACCAGCTCGCCGGAAACGCGGCGCGTTTCGACGGCCGCATCTTCGGCATCGAGCCCGGTGCGGGTCTGACGAAGCAGACGCAGGAATCGATGCTCCCCGGCTACGGTCTGGATGCCGAGTACGAGCTCGTCACCTCCTCGACCGCGGCCATGCTCACCGAGCTCGACAACGCCATCGCGGCGCAGGAGGACATCGTGGTCACGCTGTGGCGTCCGTTCTGGGCCAACGACGCGTACGACGTGAAGGACCTCGAAGACCCGCAGGGCCTCATGGGCGACCCCGAGGCGCTGCACTTCCTCGGGACGTCCGGCTTCGCCGAGCAGTACCCGGATGCCGCGGAGCTCATCGCCGGCATCCAGCTGAACGACGAGCAGTACGGCGCCCTCGAGGACCTCGTGGTCAACGAGTACGGCGAAGGCCGTGAGGCCGAGGCCATCGACGCGTGGCTCGAGCAGTACCCCGACGCGTTCTCGACGCAGCGCTCCTGACGCACCCCGCGAGCCCCCTCCACCGATTCAGGCGGAGGGGGCTTTCGCGATCGCGCGCGCCGCGGTGAAGCGGGTGCGGAGGCCGGGGTGCGCGGCCGGCATCGCCAGCACGGAGTCGGGGGCGCGTCCGGCGAGCTGCGGGAAACCCGCGTCGGCGACGAGCTCGTCGTCGAGCGTCTCGAGCTCGGCATTCACGAGAGGCCACGGCTCATGCGTGTTCGCGGCCCAGATCGTACGGCCGAGGTGCCGCTCGTGGAAGCCCCAGCGCGCGGTCAGGAACCGCGAGAGCGGGGTGTCGACGGTGTCGGTGCCCAGCCGCGCGCGCAGGCAGGTTCCCGGATGCCGCCCCCCGTGGCGCCGCGACCGGAACTCGATGAGCTGTCCGTCGGTGCGGACACCGGCGCGCGCCCAGCGGTAGGGCAGCCCGAACAGCGCCCGCGCCGCCAGCACCGGCGCCAGATGCTCGGCCTCGAGCGTGCGGAACACGACGCCGCGGCGGCCGGCGTCGTCGACGGCGTACGTCCGCACGTTGATCTCGGTGAACGTGCCGAGGAACGGCACCCGGGGCAGCGGCAGGAACCGGAAGTCGCTCAGCACGAACGGCACCAGTCCGACCCAGGCCGACCCGTCGTGCACGTCGGGGTGCGTGCCGGCCGGGAGCATCGGGGCCACGTCGGTGGGGTCGACGCGCCAGTGGACGAACACGGCGCGATTCCACCGTTGTTCGATGACGGCGCGGCCGGGGAGCGCGGGGGCGTGTCGTTCGAGGGTCACGTCAGGATTCTGGCCCGTGCGCCCGGGGGCGGGGGGAGACTGGACACATGGCGTCCTCGTCTGCTGCGGATCCTCGACTGGTGGCATCCATTCGCTCTTTGCTCGCGCAGCGCGCCGAGGGCGCGACCATCTGTCCGTCGGAGGCGGCGCGGGCGGTCGGCGGCGACGACTGGCGCGACCTCATGCAGCCGGCCCGGGATGCCGCGCGTGAGCTCGCCGACCAGGGCGAGGTCGAGGTCACCCAGCGCGGCGAGGTCGTCGACGTGACCACGGCCCGCGGTCCGGTGCGCATCCGCCGTGCGCGATGAACGGCGTCGTCAGACGGCGGGCCCGGGCGGAGTCTCGGACGTCGGCCGGGGCAGTTCGCGCGCGACCTTCTTCTCGAGATTCTCGACGGCCTCGTCGCTGAGCCAGATCAGCCCGTCCAGTTCCTGCCGGACACGCCGATAGGCCACCTGCCGTTCGTTCGGCGTGGCGGCCTCGTCGACGGCGACGCCCAGGAGCTGTTGCGCGGTGTCGAGGCGTTTGCGCTCCTCGGGCGTGAACGCGGCGGCCTTCACCCGCCGCGCGTCACGCTCGGCCAGCTCGAACGCGACCTCGTAGTCGGTCACGGCGTCGCGGTAGTCGTTGAGGCGCTCGGGCGTCGGCTTCTCGCCCGGCGCAGGGCGCAGGTTGTCCGCCACCTTCTTCGCGCGCAGGAACGCCGCGGTGAGCGGCTGCCTCCCGTCGCTCATCGCCGGGTACGAGATGAGCTTGGAGACGTCGAGCTCGTAGTCGAGCCACCGATGCGTCACCTCGTCGTGTCTCGCCTCGACGCGGGCGAGGTCGTCTCCGACCGGGTCGGGAGCGGGCGGAAGGGGAGCGGATGCCGGCATCCCGCCGTTCTGCGCCCGGAGGAGTTCGAGCTGCTCGCGGTGGCGGCGGCGGGCGGAGAGCTCGCGTTGCTTGCTGACCGTCCCGATGGCACCCATCGTCATGCCGAAGAGGGGGAAGACGAGCCACCAGTAGTTCCCGGCGAACTGGAGCAATTCGTTCACGCCGCCACGCTACGCGTTCGGGTCGTTCTTCCGCGTCCGCTTCGCCTGACGCTCGTTCCAGGACCGGGATGCCGCGCGCCCCACGTTCTCCATCGACCAGGCCAGCGCGCGCTGCGCCTGTTCGGCCCAATCGGAGGCCACGCGGCCCCAGGCGTCGGTGGGGTCGACGTCGGGGCGGTCGTCTCGGCCGCGACGCGCTGCCCGCTCGGCCCGCTCGAATGCGTGGTTCAGCGCTCGGACGGCGTCGCGGTACGCGAGGAACTCCGCGGGCTCGAGCCTCGTGGTCGTCGAGGCGGGACGCAGCCACTGCGCGCGTTCCTGCGCGCGCAGGAAGTCGGCGAGGAGGGGCGAGGCCGGGTCGCTCATGGCGGGGAAATCGATCGCCAGCGCGGGGTCGGTCTCGTACGCCATCCAGCGGACCAGGACGGCGTCGTGTTCGGCGAAGAGCCGAGCGACGGGGAGGGGGGCGTTGCCCGCGCGGATCGCGGGGAGCATCGCCTTCGCGGCTCGCACGGCGGCACGCCGGGCACGGATCTCAGCCGACGCCGCGCGGACCTCCCGCTGTGCCGCGGTGAGGCGAGCGCGCGCGGACGTGACCGCCTCGGGCGAGACGCGGGCCGCCGCCCGCTCGGCCTGAGCGCGCATCACCTCGGCATCCGCGATCTTCACTTCTGCCCGACCGCGGGTGACGGCGTGGCGCGCCGTCTGCAAATCCAGCAGGGCGGCGTCCAGTTCGAGGCGGCGAGCCGCGGTCTTGCTCAGCGGGCGATTCGCCCACGACCGCGCGGCACGGTCCGTCGTCGACGAGCCCGCGGGCAGGGCGCGGCGTCGGGTGCGACGCACGCCGATCCAGCCGACGGTGCCGGCACCGGCCGCGGCGGGGCCGATCCACCACCACTCGGCGAGCAACGCCAGGAGCGGTTCCACTCCTTCATGCTACGTCGCGGCATGGGAGTCGTGCAGGGGGGCGGATGCCGCCGGACGCCCTGCGCAGGCGGAAGGGGGATGCCGTCGCCCCCACGGCGCGGGAGACGGCTCCCCCCGAAGATGTGAGATCGTTGCGGGGTGAGACTCCGCCGAACCGCGGTGCTCGGGCGCGGCGTGCCGAGTGCGGCCTTCCGTCTCACCCCGGGCCAGGCGATCACCCTCGCCTTCGGGTCGGTGCTCGCGGTGGGAACAGCCCTGCTGAGTCTTCCTGCCGCGACCGAGGAGCGCAGCGCGACGTTCCTGGAGGCGTTGTTCACGGCGACGAGTGCGCTGTGCGTGACGGGCCATATCGTCGTGGACACCCCGGTGTTCTGGTCTCCGTTCGGTCAGATCGTCATCATGGTGCTCATTCAGATCGGCGGCTTCGGTGTCATGTCGCTGGCCACGCTCCTCGGACTGCTGGTGGCTCGACGGCTGGGTCTGCGCACGCGGCTCACGGCGGTCAGCGAGACGCACACCGTCGCCGTGGGCGATGTCCGCCGCGTCCTGGTCGGCGTCGCCGTCATCACCCTGGCGACCGAGGTCGTCGTCGCCGTCCTGCTGACGGGCCGGTTCTGGCTCGCCTACGACGAGCCGTTCGGTCGCGCCGTGTGGCTCGGGGTGTTCCACGCGGTGTCCTCGTTCAACAACGCCGGTTTCGCGCTCTTCAGCGACAACCTGATGTCGTTCGCGACGGACCCGTGGATCTGCCTGCCCATCTGCGCCGCGATCATCCTCGGGGGAATGGGCTTCCCGGTCATCATGGAGCTGCGCCGTCGCATCCGGTTCCCGCGCCGGTGGACGCTGAACACCGTCACGGTCGTCTCGGGCACGACCTTCCTGCTCGTCGCCGGGGCCGTCGCCCTGACGGCGCTGGAGTGGTCGAACCCGGCGACCCTCGGTCCCATGGACCCCGCGGGCCGGATCCTCGCCGGCTTCACGATGTCGGTCATGCCGCGCACCGCCGGGTTCAACTCGATCGACGTGTCGCAGATGCACGGGGCCAGCTGGTATGTCACCGACATCCTCATGTTCATCGGAGGCGGCCCCGCGGGTACGGCGGGCGGTCTGAAGATCACCACGTTCGCCGTTCTGCTGTTCATCATCGTCGCCGAACTCCGCGGCGACACCGCGGTCAACATGTTCGGCAAGCGTCTTCCCCGCTCGACCCACCGTGAGGCCCTCACGGTCGCGCTGCTCTCGCTGGCGCTGGTCGTCGGGTCCACGCTCGCGATCATGGTCATGACCCCGTTCGGCCTCGACAGGGTCCTGTTCGAGGTGATCTCCGCCTTCGCCACGGTCGGACTGTCGACGGGCATCACCGCCGATCTTCCCGCCGCGGCGCAGCTCATCCTCATCGTCCTGATGTTCATCGGCCGTCTCGGCCCGGTGCTGCTCGGGACCGCCCTGGCGCTCACGCGTCAGAAGCGCATGTACGAACTGCCGAAGGAGCGTC
Source organism: Microbacterium mcarthurae (assembly GCF_046064585.1). Taxonomy (NCBI): domain Bacteria; kingdom Bacillati; phylum Actinomycetota; class Actinomycetes; order Micrococcales; family Microbacteriaceae; genus Microbacterium; species Microbacterium mcarthurae. The sequence goes on from NZ_JAROCE010000002.1 coordinate 583,806, forward strand.
CGATCATTGGATAACTCGTCCCCCTTCTTCCGCCGCCGGCGCTCCCGCGGAGGCGCGTCCGCCATCGCCGTGATCGGCCTCGGGCGATTCGGTGGTGCGCTGGCCACCGAGCTGGCCCGCTCGGGCACCGAGGTGCTCGGCATCGACACCGACGAAGAGATCGTTCAGTCGCTCAACGGCGTCCTCACCCATGTGGTGCGTGCGGACTCCACCAAGCAGACGGCGCTGGAGCAGCTCGGCGTCCTCGATTTCGACCGGGTCGTGGTCGGCATCGGAACCGACATCCAGGCCAGCATCCTCACGACATCGCTGCTCAAGCGCATGGGCGTGCGGTCGATCTGGGCCAAAGCGATCAGCGAGCAGCACGGGTTGATCCTCGAGCAGCTGGGCATCGAGCACGTGATCTTCCCCGAGGCCGACATGGGGCGTCGCGTCGCCCACCTCGTCCGCGGCGCGATGCTCGACTACGTCGAGTTCGACAAGGACCTCGTGGTCGCCAAGACGGTCGCGCCCGAGGAACTGGTCGGGATGACACTTCAGCAGGCTGCCGTGCGGCGCCGCCACGGCGTGACGATCGTGAAGATCAAGGGTGCCGACGGCGAGTGGCGCCCTGCCGGCGCCGAATCCGTGGTGTCGGCCGGCGACGTGCTGATCGTCATCGGCCCCGTCGAACGTACGGAGCGCTTCGCCGCGCTGCTCTAACGCGCGTGAGGTGCCAGGATTTGTCGCCTGGTGTGAACCCCAGGCGACAAATCCTGGCACCTCACGCTCTGCGCGTCACGCGCCTCGCGCGCCGGCGCGTCAGCCGAACAGTAGCGTCAGCACCGTCGCGCCGCCGCCCGTGAGGATGAGCGCCGCGATGACCACCCACGCGGTGATCTTCACGCGGCGCTGCCGGCGCGCGTCGAAGCCCGCCATGTCATCGTCGGGCTCGGTCATCGCGAAATCCTTTCGTGCGGCGGTCGGCCGGAGCTCAGGCGACCGGCTCGGCGACCGTCGGACCGAACACGGCCGGGAGCGTCTCGGTCGACAGGCGCCGCAGCTCCGACACGGGCACCGTGAACACGTCCTGGATCTCGAGCTTCGCCTCGGTACCCGGCTCGACGTCGGTCACGCCGATGCGCAGCACCGGGTAGCCGCGCCCGTCGCAGAGGCCCCGGAACTTCACGTCCTCCTCGCGCGGCACGCTTACGAGCACGCGACCGGTGGACTCGCTGAACAGGGCGGCGGTGGCATCCACTCGGTCGCGCTCCATGAGCTCGGTGAGCCACACCCGCGCGCCGACGCCGAAGCGCATCACGCCCTCGGCGAGGGCCTGCGCGAGACCGCCCGACGAGAGGTCGTGGGCGCTGGAGACGAGCGACTGCGAACCCGCGGCCTGCAGCAGTTCGGCGAGCTTGCGCTCCTGCGCGAGGTCGACCTTCGGCGGACGTCCGCCGAGGTGGTCGTGGATCGTCCCGGCCCACTGCGAGCCGTCGAGCTCGTCGGCCGTGACGCCGAGGAGGTACAGGTTCTCGCCGGCATCCTGCCATCCGCTCGGGATGCGCGCGGCGACGTCGTCGATGATGCCCATGACGCCCACGACGGGGGTCGGGTGGATCGGCTGGTCGCCGGTCTGGTTGTAGAACGACACGTTGCCGCCCGTGACGGGGATGCCGAGTTCGAGGCATCCATCGGAGAGACCCTCGACGGCCTGGCTGAACTGCCACATGACCTCGGGGTTCTCGGGGCTGCCGAAGTTGAGGCAGTCGGTGACCGCCGTCGGCACCGCGCCCGTGACGGCGACGTTGCGGTACGCCTCGGCGAGGGCCAGCTTCGCGCCGGTGTAGGGGTCGAGCTGGCAGTAGCGACCGTTGCAGTCGGTTGCGATGGCGAAGCCGAGCCCGGTCTCCTCGTCGACGCGGATCATGCCGGCGTCGTCGGGGAAGCTCAGCGCGGTGTTGCCGAGCACGTAGTAGTCGTACTGGTTCGTGATCCACGACGTGTCGGCGAGGTTCGGGCTCGCAACGAGGGTCGTGAACTGCTCGCGGAGAGTCTCGGCATCCGTCGCCCGGGGGAGCTTCGCCGCGGAGTCCTCGTTCAGCGCGTCGATCCACGTCGGGTAGGCGACCGGGCGCTCGTACACGGGGCCGTCGACCGCGACGGTCGAAGGGTCGACGTCGACGATGCGCTCGCCGTACCAGTCGATGACGAGGCGGCCGTCGCCGGTGACCTCGCCGAGGACGCTCGTCTCGACGTCCCACTTGCCGACGACCGCGAGGAACGCGTCGAGCTTCTCGGGCGCGACGATCGCCATCATGCGCTCCTGCGACTCCGACATGAGGATCTCTTCGGGCGTGAGCGACGGGTCGCGCAGCAGCACCTTCGACAGCTCGACCTTCATGCCGCTGTTGCCGTTGGCGGCGAGCTCGCTCGTGGCGCACGAGATGCCCGCGGCCCCGAGGTCTTGAATCGCCTCCACGAGGTCGTCGCGGTACAGCTCGAGGCAGCACTCGATGAGCACCTTCTCGGCGAACGGGTCGCCCACCTGCACCGCGGGACGCTTGGTGGGTCCGCCATCGGCGAAGGTGTCGGATGCCAGGATGCTCGCGCCGCCGATGCCGTCGCCGCCCGTGCGGGCACCGAACAGCACGACTTTGTTGCCCGCACCGGAAGCGTTGGCCAGCTTGAGGTCTTCGTGGCGGAGGACGCCGACAGCGAGGGCGTTCACCAGCGGGTTGCCCTGGTAGACGGAGTCGAACACCGTCTCGCCGCCGATGTTCGGCAGGCCCAGGCAGTTGCCGTAGAACGAGATGCCGCTGGTGACGCCGTGGACCACGCGCGGGGTGTCGGGGTGGTCGATAGCGCCGAAGCGGAGCTGGTCCATGACGGCGACCGGGCGGGCACCCATCGAGATGATGTCGCGGACGATGCCGCCGACGCCGGTGGCCGCGCCCTGGAAGGGCTCGATGTAGCTCGGGTGGTTGTGCGATTCGACCTTGAAGGTGACCGCCCAGCCGTCGCCCACGTCGACGACGCCGGCGTTCTGGCCCATGCCCACCATGAGGCGGGTCTTCATCTCGTCGCTGACCTTCTGGCCGAACTGGCGCAGGTAGATCTTGCTCGACTTGTAGGAGCAGTGCTCGCTCCACATGACCGAGTACATCGCCAGCTCACCGCTGGTGGGGCGGCGGCCGAGGATCTCGCGGATCTTGGCGTACTCGTCATCCTTCAGTCCGAGGGCGCCGTACGGCTGATCCTTCTCGGGCGTCGCGATCGCGTTCTCGACCGTGTCGGCGAGGGCCGTGCGGTGGGCGGGGGCGGCGGGGTTCGGGGTGGTCACGCGGCTGAGCTCCAAGATTCGCAGGGGCCGGAACGGGTTCAGTCTAGTTGGGCGGGCTCCCCGCCTCGGGCGGGTGCCGCGGCTCAGCGATGCACTCAACCTCAGTCAGTCGACCCGCAACCCGACTGAGGTTCTCGGCATCGCTGGGGATGTGCAGCGCACGGCGGGTGCCCGGGGCACGGATGGGCTGGTGCGTCACTGCCCCGTCGCGTTCTCGCCGTATCGTCCTCGTACGCGGGGGCTGGCGGGGGAGTGTCGGGCGGCTGACGGGTCGTCGTCGTGGAGCTCGCATGCCGCGCTTTCTACTGTGGGCGTTATGAACACAACACGGATCGCCGAGTTGCGGTCGCTACGAGGTTGGACTCAGGAACGCCTCGCGGAAGTCAGTGGGGTGACGGTCCGCACGATCCAACGACTCGAGGCGGGCAACGAGGTGAGTTTGAATACGCTCGCACGCATCGGGGAGGCTCTCGATGTCCCGGTTCGAGACCTCTTCGTGACAGTGCCCGACGGTGATTACGGGAGATCTTTGTCGGCGCTGGATCGCGCCGAGGTCGAGGGCTTCTCCCGCGCGGCGAGCGTTGCGTGGAGGAGAATCGCGCTCGCCGTGAGTATGTTCACGGCTTCACCCGTTCCCGTCGTGTTGTTGATCGCCGTCGCTGACAGAGGGGTGATCCCCGTGAGTGTCGAGGTCGCCGTCGTTCTCGGGGTCGGGCTGTTCCTCTTGATCTGTGCGGGCGCGGGGCTGTGCCTTGTGCGGGCGTCCCGCCACCTGGCCCCGTACTCGGCTGTCCGCCGAAAGCGTCTGGGTGCTGATCCTGCGGCGGTCCAGTGGGTGGAGCGCGTCAGAGATGCTCACTCCCGCCAGCGCTTCTCGTCGATCTCCCTAGCGATATGCCTATGGGTGCTCTCTCCCCTGCCACTCATCACCGCCGCACTTCTCGATCCCACTCCTCAACAGCCTTTGTGGATCGCGGGGGGAGCGGGCTTCCTCCTCGTAGCCGTGGCTGCAGGCTTGTTCGCGGTCGTGCGGACCGCTTCGCCCGCGTACGTCGCAAACAAGGTCGCGAGGGTCGGATGACGAGGGGGAAGGACCGCGCGGGACGCATCAGCCGGCGCGTACACACTTCCCACCCGGTGGGTCTTGCACCACTCGCCTAGCCGGTCTTCGCCACCCGCACCCGCAGGCTCTTCATCAACGGCTGATCGCTCTGGCGGCTGTAGTCGTCGGGGCCGAGAAGCACGTTCATCTCGGGGAAGTACCCGGCAGCACTTCCGCGCGGAGTGTCGTACTCGAGCGCGCGGAACGCCGTGACGCTGCGCTCGGACCCGTCGCGCGAGGTCGCCACGATGTCGACGAGATCGCCCTCGGCGATGCCTCGTTCGCGCATGTCCTTGCGGTTCATGAAGATGAGTTCGCGGATGTTGCGGACGCCGCGGTAGCGGTCGTCGGCCGAGTAGATCGTGGTGTTCCACTGGTCGTGCGAGCGCATGGTCTGCAGCACCAGCACGTCGGAGTCGGCGGGGATGACATCAGGCAGCTCGGCGGTGGAGAACTCGGCCTTTCCCGAGGGTGTGCGGAAGTCGCGCTCGCGCGCGGGCTGCGGGATGCGGAAGCCCCAGTGCTGGCGGACGAGCTCGTTGAAGCCCTCGAACCCGGGCAGCACCTTCGCCATGGTGTCGCGGATGCGGTCGTAGTCGCCGACGTACCACTCCCACGGCGTCTTCGAGTCGGGCATCGCCGCGCGGGCCATGCGCGCGATGATCGCCGGCTCGCTGAGCAGGTGCGGCGACGCGGGCTTGCGCGACCCGAGCGAGAGCATGACGGAGCTCATGGCATCCTCGGTCGAGATCGACTGCGGACCCGACTCCTGCTCGTCGCGCTCGGTGCGGCCGAGGCAGGGGAGGATGAGCGCCGCTTTGCCGTGCGTGAGGTGGCTGCGGTTGAGCTTCGTGCTGACGTGCACGGTCAGGTCGCAGCGGCTCATGCCCTCGGCCGTGAGCTTCGTGTCGGGGGCGGCCCGCACGAAGTTGCCGCCCATGCCGACGAACACCTTGAGGTCGCCGCGGTGCAGGGCCGCGACGGTGTGCACGGTGTCGAGTCCGGGATCGCGGGGCGAACGGATGCCGCACACCTCGTCGAGCTTCGCCAGCCACTGTTCCGTCGGCTTGTGGTTGATGCCGCACGTGCGGTTGCCCTGGACGTTGCTGTGGCCGCGCACGGGCGAGGGCCCGGTGCCGAGGCGTCCGACGTTGCCGCGCAGGAGCAGGAGGTTCACGATCTCGCGGACCGTGTCGACGCCGTGCTCGTGCTGGCTGACGCCGAGGCACCAGCTGATTACGGTGCGCTCCGACGCGAGGTAGATGTCAGCGGCGGCGCGGATCTCGGTCTCGGTCAGGCCCGCCTGCGTGACGAGGGCGTCCCACGGGGTCGCCTCCACCAGCGTGCGGTAGGCCTCGTAGTCGTGGGTGTATCCCTCGATGAAGGCTCGGTCGAGCACCGACGGGTCGGTCTCGGCCGCTTCGAACACGACCTTGGCCATGCCGCGGATCAGCGCGAGATCGCCGCCCGGCCGCACCTGCAGGTTGAGGGTGCTCGTGGGGTGGTCGTTGAACGTGGCCATGTCGAGGATCTCGTGCGGCACGATCGTGCGGGTCGCCGCGACCTCGCGCAGCGGGTTCACGTGCACGACCTGCGCTCCGCGCTCGACGGCCTCGGCGAGGCTCGTGAGCATGCGCGGCGCGTTCGAGGCGGCGTTGACACCCAGCACGAACAGCGCGTCGCAGTTCTGCCAGTCCTCGAGGTCGGCGGTGCCCTTGCCGGTGGCGAGGGATGCCGTGAGCCCGCGGCCCGAGCCCTCGTGACACATGTTCGAGCAGTCGGGGAGGTTGTTCGTGCCGAGCTCTCGCGCGAACAGCTGGTACAGGAAGGAGGCTTCGTTGCTCAGCCGCCCCGAGGTGTAGAAGGCGGCCTCGTCGGGGCTGTCGAGCCCCTGCAGGTGCCGGGCGATGAGGCGGAACGCGTCGTTCCACGAGATGGGCACGTAGTGATCGGTCACCGGGTCATACGACATCGGACCGACGAGCCGCCCGGCATCCTCGAGGGCGAAGTCGGTCCACTCGGCGAGCTCGGAAACGGAGTGCTCGGCGAAGAACTCCTTGCCCACGCGCTTGTGGGTCATCTCCCACGTGACGTGCTTGATGCCGTTCTCGCAGATGTCGAGGGCGACGCCCTTGTCGTCGGGCCACGCGCAGCCCGGGCAGTCGAAACCGCTCTTCGGGTGGTTCATGGTGAACATCGCCTTGGTGCCGGCGACCGGCTGACGCTGCTCCAGGAGAACCTTGCCCACCGTGAGCGCGGCGCCCCAGCCCGCGGCCGGGTGCGTGTACTCGCCGGTGCTCGCCCAGTCGTCGGTGACGGCGGGACCGAGGCCGCCCTGACGCGGTGCGTCCTTCATCAGCCCGAACGCGTCCCCCATGCTCACCCTCCGATGGTTCCGGCGCTGAGTCGGTGGCATCCACACACCGTTCGCCTCCGGTCAGCGTACGCCCGAGGTCTCCGCGGGAGCGGGGGTTGTGGATGGTGCGCGGATGCGATCGGGGCGTGTGTAGACGTTCATGCTGCCGCCGCGGACGAATCCGGCGACGGTGAGTCCCGCACGCTCGGCCAGCTCGATCGCGAGCGACGAAGGGGCCGAAACTGCGGACAGGATCGGGATGCCGGCCATCACCGCCTTCTGGACGAGTTCGAAGCTCACACGCCCCGACACCTGCAGCACGGTTCCGCGCAGCGGCAGACGGTCGTCCAGTAGCGCCCAGCCGACGACCTTGTCGACGGCGTTGTGCCGTCCGACGTCCTCGCGGACGACGAGCAGCGCGCCGGTCTCGACGTCGAAGAGCGCCGCCGCGTGCAGCCCGCCGGTCTTGGCGAACACCTTCTGACCCTCGCGCAGGCGGTCGGGGTACGCGGCGAGGTCGACGGCCTCGACCCGGATGCCATCCTCCGCCACGTCGTACGACGACACCTTCTCCACCGCCTCGATGGATGCCGTCCCGCACACGCCGCACGAACTCGTGGTGTAGAAGTTGCGAGCGATGTCGGGGGAGGGGAGCGCGACGCCCGGGGCGAGCGTGAGATCGAGGATGTTGTAGGTGTTGCCGTCCTCGCCGCCGGTGCCCGGGCCGCCGCAGTGGATCGCGCGGGAGAACTGATCGCCGCGGTGGATCACGCCCTCCGAGACGAGGAACCCGGCCGCGAGCTCGACGTCGTGCCCCGGCGTGCGCATCGTCACCGACAGCGGTGACCCGGCGACGCGGATCTCGAGCGGCTCCTCGACGGCGATGGCATCCGGACGCTGCCGGTTGACGCCGTCGAGCGTGATGCGGGTGACGCGACGCGAGGCGGTGAGGCGGCCCACGTCAGATCCGAACGCGCGCGGTGGGGGACATGGGTCGAGCGTACGCCGGGGTGAGGGGCCGCGGCGGGGTTCGCGCGCTGCGGACGGGCGGCGGCAGGGTGCGCGCGCTGCGGTCGGTCGGCGGGCCTGTGGTGGAATGGCAGGGACGGATGCCGTGCGGAGGAGGACCATGTCGGCGAGGGCGGGGCGCGCGCGCCGCGCGGTGCGCGGGGTCTCCGCGGCTGCGCTCGCGACCTTCGTCGCGACCCTGTCGCACTCCGTGGCCGCCGGTGACCTGCCCGCGACGCTGAACGTCGTGCTGGCGCTGAGCCTCGCATCCCCGCTGTGCATCGCCCTGGTGGGGCGCACGGCCTCATGGTGGCGTCTGACCGCCGCGATCGCGACGAGCCAGCTGCTCTTCCACTCGTTGCTCGCTCTCGACCTCCGCGGCGGCATCAGCGCCCCCGCGCACCACGGTGGTGCCGCCGCGCTCGCCGAGGTCGCGGCATACGGGCATGCCCATGGCCTCACGGGGACGGAGTCACCGTGGATGTGGGCCGCGCACGCGTTCGCCGCCGCGGTCACCGTACTGGCGCTCGGTTCGGGGGAGCGCGCGCTGCGCGCCGTCGCCGGGCTGCTGTCCGACACGTTCCGCGCTCTCATGCCCGTCTCGGCGCCGCGCCCCCTCGCGACCCCGCGCGTGCGTCCGGAGCCGCCGCTGCTGACGGTCGGCATGACCGTGCTCTCGGGGATGAGACACCGGGGTCCGCCGCTTCCGGCGTAGTTCCCTTCACTCATCCTTCGCGCTTCGGCGTGCAATCACGCCTGCGCATTTTCAGAAAGCAGCCTTCATGTCCCGTACCCTTTCGCGCGCCCTCGTGGGCGCCGCCGCCGGCCTCGCCCTCGCGCTGGGCGTTCCGCTCGCGGCATCCGCGCACGTCACCGTGAACCCCAACACCGCCACCCCCGGCAGCTACGCCACGGTGAATTTCCGTGTGCCCACCGAGTCGGAGACCGCCTCCACGGTGAAGCTCGAGGTGACTCTCCCGACCGACACCCCGCTGACGGCCGTGCTCGTGCAGCCCGTGCCCGGGTGGACGGCGACCGTCGAGAAGGGCGCTCTGCCCGCGCCCGTCGAGGTCGACGGCAACACCATCAGCGAGGCGCCGCTGAAGATCGTCTGGCAGGCCGACCCCGGCGTGGGTATCGGTCAGGACCAGTTCCAGATCTTCTCGGCCGTGCTCGGACCCGTGCCCGACACCGGTCACCTCGTGCTCCCCGCGGCGCAGACGTACTCCGACGGTGAGGTGGTCGACTGGGCCGCGACCCCCGACGAGGTCGCCGCCGACGACACGCTCGAGCCGGCCCCCGTGCTGTACATCAATGACGCCCCGCCGGCGTCGGGCCACGGCGCCTCGCACGGTGCCGCGACCGCAGCGAACGACGACGATCACACGATGTCCGAGGCGTCCTCTTCGGACGGCTCCGCCGGAGCGGCGCTGGGGCTCAGCATCGCCGCGCTCGTGATCGGCATCGGCGGCGCGGTGCTCGGCGCGCTCGCTTTCGCCCGCCGCCCGAAGAAGGCCTGACCGTGCGCGCGCTCACGGCGTCCGCGCGTCCTGCCCGCCGTCGCGGCGCGATGATGGCGCTCGTCGTCGCGGCCGCCGTGGGCGCTGCGTTCGGCGGGGCTCCGGCCGCCTCGGCGCACGACAGCCTCGTCGCGGCGACGCCGTCGGCCGACGAGGTCGTGTCCACGGCATCCGAGGTGGAGCTGACCTTCAGCGCCAACCTCCTCGGCGCCGACGGCGGCAACGAGGTCATCGTCGTCGGACCCGACGGTCGGCACTACGAGACGGACTGCACCGCTCTGGCAGGACCAGCGCTTACCACCCCGGTGCAGCTCGGGCCGGAGGGCGAGTACGAAGTCACGTGGCGGGCGGTGTCGTCCGACGGCCACCCCGTGTCGGGAACGTACGTCTTCTCCTACGCCCCCGCCGCGGGGGAGCCCTCCGCGCCCGGGGCGGAGACCTCGCCTTGCGCGTCGGTCGCCACGGCGCAGGACACCCCGGATGCCACCGCCCCCGCGGCGGCACCCTCGGGTCTCGTGATCGGGCTGTCGGTCGGCGGCGTCGCGGTCATCGTGGTCGGGGTCGTCGTAACACTGCTCGTGCGGCCGCGCCGGGACGGCGACTCGGGCGACGAGTGACCCGGGCGGGGAGGGGCTGTTCGGCTCCTCCCCGCCGACACCCGGTCTGCACAACTCCCGCGGATGCGGTGGGCGGCGGGGGCTTGTGGGCCGGGGTGGGGGTATTGCCGGAGTTGTGCGCGGGCGGTGGGGAGTGACATCTGGTGTGGCGCTGGCTTGAGGCGGCGGCACCGGCCTCATAACTCCTGCGGATTCGCCTGTCGTGGGCCGGGCGGCGGGTGGGGTGGGGGTTTTGCCGGAGTTGTGCGCGGGCGGTGGGGAGTGGCATCCGGTGCGGCGCTGGTTCGAGGCGCTGGCATCGGCCTCACAACTCCTGCGGATTCGCCTGTCGCGGGCCGGGCGGCGGGCGGGGCCGTCGCTTTGCCGGAGTTGTACGCGGGCGGTGGGGAGTGGCATCCGGTTCGCACAAGTCCTGCGGATGCGGTGGGCGTCGTGGGCTCGTGGGCCGGGGCGGGGGTTCTGCCGGAGTTGTGCGCGGGCACCCCGCGGGTTCGGCGTTACCGCACGGCGGGGGAGTCGAGGGTGCGCAGATAGCGTTCGGTCATGCGCCGCTGCACCAGCCGGTTCACCGGCCACGCCAGCCGCGTGAACCAGCGCCCCGGACGCGAGAACGCCGTGATCGTGAAGGTCACCTCCCCGGTCGCCGCCAGTGTCAGGTCGAAGCGTTCCTCGCCGCATTCGGGGTGCCCGGGCAGAGAGCCGTACGCGAATCCCGCGTGGTCGTCGTCGCGTTCGGCCCAGACGACCAGACACGGGATGCCGAAGGGGCCGAGCCGCATATCGATCCGGGTACCGACGCGCAGCGGTGTATGCGACATGCGCACGGTCGCTCCCGCTCTCCGCTGGACCGCGCCGCACAGGAGTGCATCCGCCGCCTGCTCGAACGCGATCCGACCCCGCCCGATCACGCGTTCCGCGCGCACGTGGTGGTACCCCGACGGCAGGACCCCCGCCGTCGCCCCGATCTCGGGGTAGGTCAGGTCGCTCATGCCCGACACCGTACTCGCGCGCCGCGCGCGTGACGAGGCCTGTCCGCTCGCGGAGCCGGATGCCACGATCCCCCGCCTACGCTGACACCATGCCCCTCGACACGCGTCCCGTGATCGCGGTGTCCGCGCACCTGGCGGACATCCTCTCGGCCGTGCATCCGCTCGCCCCGGAGGAGCGCCCGCTCGATCGGGCGCGCGGCCGCGTGCTGCGGCATCCGGTGCTCGCCGCGGTCGACGTGCCGGGCTTCGACAACTCGGCCATGGACGGGTTCGCGGTGCGCCACGACGACGTCACGGTGCCGCCCGCGTCGCTGCGCGTCGTCGCGGATCTGCCGGCCGGGGCGCCCGACGATCCCGCCCTCCCGCCGGGCGTAGCGGCACGCATCATGACGGGGGCGCCGGTGCCGACGGATGCCACGGCGATCGTGCCGTTCGAGCACACGCGCGACGGTCTCGCCGGCTCGCTGACCGAGACCACGGTGCTCGCCGCCCCGAGGGCGTCGGGTGCACACATCCGGCGGCGGGGTTCGGACACCCGGGCGGGGGAGGTGGTCGTCGCGGCGGGGCTTCGGCTCACCGCGACGCGCATCGCGGCGATCGCGGCATCCGGGGTCCCTGTGGTCTCGGTGGCCCGCGCGCCGCGCGTCGCGGTGATCTCGACCGGCTCGGAACTCGTCGCGCCCGGGATGCCGCTTCGCCGCGGGCAGATCCCGGAGTCCAACAGCTTCCTCCTCGCCGGGCTCGCCGAAGAGGCCGGCGCGAAGGTCGTGCTCCGGGCGAGCATCAGTGACGACGGAGACGGCCCGCGCACCATGATCGCCGAGGCCGAGCGGCTCGGAGCCGACGTCGTCGTCTTCTCGGGCGGTGTGAGCGCGGGGGCCTACGAAGTCGTGAAGAACGGTCTCGGCGACCTGCTGTCGTTCGTGCAGGTGGCGATGCAGCCCGCGCGACCGCAGGGGTTCGGGCGCACGCCGTCGGGCACGCTCGTCTTCGGCCTGCCGGGGAACCCGGTCAGTGCCGCGGTGTCGTTCGAGGTGTTCGTCCGCCCCGCGCTGCGGGCGCTGGAGGGCGACGTCGGTGACGACCGCGTGAGCGCGCGCGTTCCTCTCGCCGACGGGTGGCGCGTGCGCAGCGATCGTCTGCAGTTCGTGCCCGTCCGCATCGATCGCACCGACGCGACCGCCTGGAGGGCGGTCCCTCCCGCGCCGGGAGCGCGCGGTTCGACCCGCGGCCTTGGCGACGCCGACGGCTACGCCGTGATCCCACCCGGCGACACCGACCTCGTCGCCGGCGATGTCGTCGAAGTGCGGCTCGTGTGAGCCTCGACGCGATTCTGCTGGCCGGCGGCCGTGGCACGCGCGTCGGCGGTGCGGTCAAGCCGCTGTTCCGCATCCATGGCGAGACGCTGCTCGCCCGTGCGGTGGCCGCCGCGCGGCACGCGGGGGCGGACCGGATCGTCGTCGCCGGACCCGTTCTCGATCCCGCGCTCCCGGTGCGATGGGTGCGCGAGGAACCGTCGTACGGTGGGCCCGTCGCCGGTGTCGTGTCAGCGCTCGCCGAGCTCGGTGCCGATGAGGTGCTCGTGCTGGCCTGCGACCTCGTCGATCCCGCGGCGGCCATCAGCGCCCTCCCGTCGATCCCGGACGACGACGACGGCGTGTGCCTCGGCGAAGGCGGTCGAGCCCAGTGGCTCGTGGGCAGGTACCGGACGCGCACGCTGCGGAGGGCGGCATCCATTCTTCCCGACGGCGGGCGGGATGCCGCGATGCGGACGCTCCTCGGGGATCTGCGCATCGCGCTCGCTGACGCCCCCGCGGCGCTGTCGCGCGACGTTGACACGTGGGACGATCTGAGCGTGGCCGGCGGATCCGCGGGCCACGATCGTGAGGAGAAGCCGTGACCGAATCCCGCACGCTGCCGCCCGAAGCGTTGAACGAGTGGAGTGCCGCCCTCGCGGAGCGTTTCGGCCTCGCGGAGGCGGACATCCCCATCGCGCTCATCCTCGACCTCGCCCGCGACGTCGCGAACGGCGTCGCTCGCCCCGCGGCCCCCCTCAGCGCCTTCGTCGCGGGACTCGTCGCGGGGCGCGCCGGCGGCACCCCCGCCGACACCGCCGCCGCCGTGGCCGCGGTGGTCGAGATGGCGCGGGGGTGGGAGACGCCCTGATCCGCCTCAGTCGCGGGCGCCGGCCGGGTGACCGTCGGTGAGTCGCGCCGGTGCGGTGCGGCCCGGTTGAGTGTCCAAGACACGCGGATGCCGGGGCGGCCCGTCCGCGTGTTGTGGACACTGAACCTGAGGCGGTGCCTCGCCGCTGACGTCGAGCCCGTGGCGGCGGTGCGGCCCCCGTTGAGTGTCCAAGACACGCGGATGCCACGGCGGCCCGTCCGCGTGTCTTGGACACTGGTTGGGTGCGGTGCGGTGCGGCCCGGTTGAGTGTCCAGGACACACGGATGCCGGTGCCGCGGGTCGGCGTGTTGTGGGCACTGAACCGGGGGCGGTGCCGCGCCGAGCTGGCATCGTGCCCGGTGGCGGCGGTGCGGCTCGGTTGAGTGTCCAAGACACACGGATGCCACGGCGGCCCGTCCGCGTGTCTTGGACACTGAACCTGCGGCACCGGCGCAGCACCGGCGCAGCACGTGGCGCGGCACCGGCGACGGCACCGGCGACAGCGCCGCGCCACGCAGCGCCGCGCCACGCCGCGCCGCGCCACGCCGCGCCGCGCCACGCCGCGCCGCGCCCCGGCCGTGTCAGCTCAAGAAGTCGGCGCTGCTGAACAAGCCGATCGAGATCGACAGCAGGAACGCCGCGACGCCCGAGATGAACCCCGCGGCGGCCAGCTCGCGCGCCATCCGGGCGTTCAGGCTGAGGATGCCCGTCACGAACGACACGATGGCCAGAGCCCAGATGCCCAACTGAACCCACAGAAACCGGTCGAACTCGGCGACGGCGCTCACCGACACCAGGAAGATGTGCCACGCCACGACGATCGTCCCGGTCGTGATCGCGACGATGGATGCCACCCGCAGATCTCCCTTCGGGGTCGGCGGCGCGGGGGGCTCGGGCCGCGGCGGCACGGTCAGCCCCGGCTCGAGGGAGTCGGGGAGTTCGTCGTCGGCGGGCATGCGTCGATCCTCGCAGGTTCCCCGGTCCGCGGGGAGAGGGCCTCGACGTCGGTGATCCCGCGTACCCTGCCGGGATGAGAACCATCGGCGTCGACCTCGCCGCTGGCGTGCCCGGCACCGCGCTCGCCGAGATCCACTGGGGCGCGGGTACCGCCCGCCTCGCGCGGCTCGAGGTCGGGGTCGAGGACGCCGCGATCGTGGCATCCGTGGGCGACGACGGCTGGCTGGGGCTCGACTGTCCGCTGGGGTGGCCCGACGCATTCGTGGATTTCGTCCAGGCGCATCACAGCGGATCCGAGCCGGCGCTCGGCGCGGTCGACGGGGGAGCGGACTGGCGGCGCGGTCTGGTCTACCGCCGCACCGACGTCGCCGTGCGGGAGCGGATCGGGCGGTGGCCGCTGAGCGTCTCGACCGACCGGCTGGGCGTGACGGCGCTGCGCGGCGCCGGACTCCTGCGGCGGCTCGCCGATGCGGGATTCCCGGTCGATCGCGCGGGTCAGGGACGCCTGTTCGAGGTGTACCCCGGCGGCGCACTGCGGATCTGGGGTTTCGACACCACGAGATACCGGGTGGATGCCACCCGCCGGGCGATGCTGCTCGAGACGCTGGGCGAGCGGGCGCCGTGGTTCCACGTCGGTCCGTTCGCGTCGCTGGCCACGACCTCGGCCGACGCGTTCGACGCGCTGATCGCGGCGCTGGCGACGCGCGCGGCGGCGGTGGGCCTCTTCTTGCGACCCGGGCCGGAGGATCTCGACGTGGCGCGGCGCGAAGGGTGGGTGGTCCTGCCGGAGGGGGAGCTGGAGGGGTTGATCGGCGCGGGGTCATCGCCCGGGGCCCGCGAGCATTTCGCCGCGGTGGTCGAGGACGAGGGCGGCGCTCCGTAGGGTGGAGCGATGCGCCGACGGCCGATCGTGTTCCTCGCCGCCACCGCGACGTTGGTGGGTTGTCTGAGCGGCTGCGGCTTCGTCCGTCCCGATGTCGTCGACCGCCGTGACGAGGTCGCTGCAGCGGGCGGGGTCTGCCGCATCGATTGGTGGCTCGCGGCCGTGTCCGAGGGGGTAACGGAGGAGGCGTGGCAGGTGGCGCGCGATGCACTCCGGCAGGCGAGCGTCGGTCCGGAGGAATTCGCCGGGTGGAGGAGCACCCTCACTTCCCTCGACGACACCGATTGGCCCTCCGAAACAGAGCTCGAAGGTGCGATGCACCGCGAGGCTGTTCGCGCCGCCGTGCGAGACGCCCTCGCGGACGCCGGCTATCCCGACGAGAACCGCGTCATCGAAACGTACTCGTCCATGCTCTGCGCCCCGTGAGGCGAGCGCCGGTGCGAAGGGTTCGAACCCGTCGGCGTCGACCCCGCGCCGCCGCGGCCCGGGGCGTGTGAGGCCCCGGGCGCGCGGCATCCGGGATCAGAGGGCGGTGTAGCCGCCGTCGACGAGGTGGTAGCTGCCCGTGACGAAGCTGGAGGCGTCGCTGGCGAGGAATGCGATGAGGTGGGCGACCTCGTCGGGCTGGCCGAGGCGTCCAATGGGGTGCTTGCTGACCAGGAACTCCTTGACGTCGTCGCCGACGGCGTCGAGCAGCGGGGTGTCGATGAACCCGGGGCCGACGGAGTTCACGCGGACGCCCTGCGCGGAGTACTCCAGTGCGGCGGTCTTCGTCATGCCGACGACGGCGTGCTTCGCCGCGACGTACGCGGGCGAGGTGGCGAATCCGACGCTGCCGAGGATCGACGCGATGTTGACGACCGAGCCGCCGCCGTTGGCGAGGATCGAGGGGATCTGCGCCTTCATGTTGCGGAACACCGCGTTGAGGTTGATCGCGATGACCTTGTCCCAGGCCTCGTCGGTGTACTCGGCGGTCGGTGCCGCGGCGCCACCGATGCCGGCGTTGTTGACGCCAATGCGCAGCGGAGCGAGCGAGTTGGCCACCTCGATCGACGAGGCGATCCAGGCGCTGTCCGTGGCATCGCCGACGGATGCCTCAGCGGTGCCGCCCGCGGCGCGGATCTCTTCGACGACCTTGTTCGCGTTGTCGGCGTTGAGGTCGTTCACGACCACGGCGGCGCCGTTCTGCGCCAGAATCAGAGCGGTCGAGCGACCGATGCCGCTGCCCGCTCCCGTCACGATCGCTGAGCGCTCTGCGACGTCGTACTGAGCCATGGGTGGCCTACTCCCCGGACGGGCTCGGTGCCGGGAGCTTTTCTCGGACGGTCCGTCCTGTCCTTCGAGCCTATGCCCGCACCGGGGAGATGGATGCGTCTGAATAGATATTGGGCGGGGTGCAACAAAGCGATGTGCCGGGACTCAGCTTCCGAGTGCCCCGAAGATCTTCTCGTAGCGCTGGGCGGGTCCGAGGGTGAGGCCGGCCTTGACGAAAGCGGCCCACTCGTCGGCCAGCACTTCCTGAGCGCCCGACTCGACCGCG
This sequence comes from Microbacterium mcarthurae, assembly GCF_046064585.1. NCBI lineage: Bacteria > Bacillati > Actinomycetota > Actinomycetes > Micrococcales > Microbacteriaceae > Microbacterium > Microbacterium mcarthurae. The sequence continues at coordinate 600,266 of NZ_JAROCE010000002.1, forward strand.
TCGAGAGCCGCGCCCGCCAGGTAACCCGGGGTGATCTTCGGGCCGGCGACCCCGCCGGACATGTCCGTGTCGACCAGACCCATGTGGACGGCCACGACGTGCGTGGCCTGTTCCGCCAGTTCGAGGCGTGCGCTGTCGGTCAGTGCCCAGGCCGCCGCCTTCGAGGCTGCGTAGGCGCCGGTCATCGGTGTCGTGAACCAGGACAGGGCGGACACCACGTTGACGATCGCACCGCCACCCTGCCGCGCGAGCACCGGGGCGAAAGCGCGGATCATTCGCAGGGGGCCGTAGAAGTTGGTGTCCATCTCCCGCCGGATGCTCTCTTCGTCACCGGTGACCAAGGGTGTGCCGGTGGAGATGCCCGCGTTGTTGATGAGGACGTGCACGTCACCCGCGGTATTGGCGGCTGCGGCGACCTGCGCAGGGTCGGTGACGTCGAGCCGGATGCGCTCTACGCCACCGGCCGTGATGCTGTCGACGTCGCGCGCGCCCGCGTAGATCGTGGCGGCGCCGCGCCGCTTTGCCTCCTCGACGAAGGCGGCTCCGATGCCGCGGTTTGCTCCGGTGATGAGGATGTTCCGGCCTTCGATGTTCACGAGTGGGCTCTTTCTGTAGTGATCACTATGGATGGGAGCGACCGTAACAGAGTTCTGTAACGATCGCTAATGATAGGCTCAGCGGGTGACCGGACGACCGCGCAGCTTCGACCGCGACGCCGCACTGGCGGTGGCCGTCGAGTTGTTCTGGCGCCAAGGGTTCGACCGCACCTCCATCGCTGACCTGACCGAGGCGGCGGGGGTCAACCCGCCGAGCCTCTACGCGGCGTTCGGTGACAAGAAGTCGTTGTTCGAAGAGGCCGCGGGTGTCTACTTCGCGCGGACGTGCGAGGGGTTCGACGCTGCGGCGGCGCTTCCCGACACGCGGGCGGCGCTGGCGCGCGTGCTCGACGACACGGCTCGCGCCCACACCGATACCGGGACCCCGCCCGGTTGCCTCCTGCTCACCGAACCGCGCCTGACCGCCCAGCGGATGGCGCTGCACGAGAGGCTCCGGCAGCGGCTGGATCGGGGTGTCCGCGACGGAGATCTGCCCGCCGCCACCGACACCGAGGCGCTCGCCACCTACTTCCTGGCCGTTCTGCGCGGGATGTCCGGGCTCGCGCGCGATGGCGGCAGTCTCGAGGAGGTGCGGGCTGTCGGTGCGACGGCGTTGGCTGCGCTGCCGGCATCGCCGCGGGAGAAGCACTGAGTCTGCCGACGCCGATGCGAGCGGGTCGCCGGGTCTTGCCGGACGCCAGAGGCGCTGCTAACGTGCAACCAAATGGTTGAACGAATCGCCCCCGCCGACGCCGACATCGACCGCGTGTTCCACGCGCTAGCCGATGCGACCCGGCGCGACATCGTGCGGCGCACGCTCGTCGCCGAGCAGTCCGTGTCGGCGCTCGCGGCGGGGTACGCGATGTCGTTCGCCGCGGTCTCGAAGCACATCGGCGTGCTCGTCGAGGCCGGACTCGTCCGCAAGCGCGCCGAGGGGAGGGAGCGTCTCGTGACCGCTGAACCCGAGACCATCGCGCGCGTGCAGCGGCTCCTCCGCTCCTACGAAGACCTGTGGCGCGGACGCATCGACCGCCTCGACGCGCTCTTCGCCGAAGACGCGGATGCCGCGGCATCCGGCATCCATCCTCCGACCACCACCGAGAACTGAAAGACGAAGGAGTCCCTCATGCCCGTCACCTCTATCGAGAGCGATGTCGAATCGCTCACCATGACGCTCGTCGCCGATTTCCCGGTGGGCCCGGAGCGGCTGTGGGCGGTTTTCACCGACCCGCGTCAGCTCGAGCGGTTCTGGGGGCCTCCCGGCTACCCGGCCACCTTCGACGTCTTCGACTTCACGCCCGGCGGGTGGGCGAAGTACCACATGACCTCGCCGCAGGGCGAGCGCTACGGCGGGGCGTGGAAGTTCGTCTCGATCGACCCGCCGCGCGGGTTCGAGGTCATCGACGCCTTCGCCGACGAGAACGGCGAGCCGAACGACGACATGCCGTCGATGCGCATGGAGTTCTCGTTCGACGCGACGCCCGAGGGGTCGCGACTGACGAACACGACGTTCTTCGCCTCCGCTGAGGCGCTCGACCAGGTCGTGGCGATGGGCGCCATCGAGGGGTCGCGTCTGGCGATGAACCAGCTCGACGCCGTCCTGCAGGATCTGCGCTCGTACGCCCAGGGCAAGGGCACGCAGCTCGAGGTGCTCGACGATCAGCACGTCCGGATTACGCGGCTCATCGACGGCCCGCGCGACCTGGTCTGGCGCGCGCACACCGACCCCGACCTGATGCGCCAGTGGTTGCTCGGCCCGGACGGGTGGCAGATGACGGTGTGCGAGATCGGCGACACCGTCGGTGCGCCCTACCGCACCGCGTGGGCGCCCGAACCCGGCACGGAGGGGGAGGCGTTCGGTTTCGACGGCGAGGTGCTCCTCATCGACGCGCCGCGCCGCGTCGTGCAGACCGAGCACATGACCGGCACGGACTTCCCCTCCACGACGAACGACCTGTCGCTCTACGAAGAGGACGGCGTCACGCTGCTGACGCTCCTCATCGAGTACCCGGATGCCGCCACCCGCGATGCCGTGCTCGCCACGGGCATGATCGACGGGATGGAAGCGAGCTACCGCCGGCTCGAGGGCGCGCTCGTCGGCTGATCCCGGATGCCACGGCGCGGCGCCGCGAACACCGCGGCGCCGCGCTCGTGCGGGGAGCCTCGCGCCGCCGTGCCGCGTCAGGCCGTGGGCGCCGCCCGGCGTACGAGCTCGCGGATCCTCTGCTCGACCTCGGGCGTGACCTCGAGCACCGCGAACGACACCGGCCACATCGGCCCGTCATCCAGCTGCGCCGTCTCGTCGAAGCTCACCGTGCCGTAGCGGGTCTTGAACTTGGATGCCGGCTGGTAGAACACCACGACCTTGCCGTCCTTCGCGTAGGCCGGGAAGCCGTAGAACGTCTTCGGCGTGAGGTGCGGCGCCTCCTCCATGACGATGACGTGGACGCGCTCGCCGATCGCGCGGTCGGTGCCCTCGAGCTTGTCGATCGCCTCGAGGCAGGCCTCGTTCTCCTTCACGAGCTTCGCCGCGCCCTTGAGGCCCTTCATGGCCTTGAGCTCCTCGGCGCGCTGCTTCATCGCCGCGCGCTCTTCGTCGCTGAATCCCGCCCCGCCTGTCGCCATGGCATCCGTCCTTTCGTGGGCCCGACCGCAGACTAGCGCCGCACGAGGCGTTCGCTCAGAGATCTACCGAAAGTGCGTCGTGCCGGACCGGATGCCACGGAGGTTGCGCGCATCGCTGAGCGGTGCCGGGCTGGCACCGGGATCAGGCCTGGCGAAGCCCCTCTTCGAGCGCGACCCACGCGAGCATCGCGCACTTCACGCGCGCGGTGTACTTGGAGACGCCCGAGAGAGCCGCGGCGTCGCCGAAGGTCTCCTCGTCGAGGGGGATCTGGCCGCGCGAGCGCAGGGCCTCGCGGAACTTCGCGATCAACGCTTCGGCGTCGGCCCTCGCCATCCCGTCGTCGCCGCCGTCCTCGGCGAGCAGGGAGACGAGCATCGACGCGGACGCCTGTGAGATCGAGCACCCCGCACCTTCCCACGTCACGGACGTCACCCGGTCGTCGTCGACGTCGACCCGCAGGGTCACCTCGTCGCCGCAGATGGGGTTGCGCTGGTGCACGGTGGCGCTGTGTGCGCCGGGTTCGGCCAGACCGAAACCGCGCCGGTTCTTCGAGTGATCGAGGATCAGCTCCTGATACAGCGATTCCAGGCCGCTCATGCGCCGACTCCGAAGAACGCGCGGACGCCCGAGACGGCGTCGAGGAAGGTGTCGATCTCGTCCTCGGTCGTGTGGATGGCCGCGCTCGCGCGCACCGAGGCCGTCAGCCCGAAGCGGCGATGGAGCGGCTGAGCGCAGTGGTGGCCGACGCGCACGGCGACGCCGCGGCTGTCGAGGAACTGCCCCACGTCGTGGGCGTGGACCCCCTCGACGTCGAACGCCTGCAGGGCGACGCGTTCGGCGGCATCCGTGTCTCCGAGCAGACGGATGCCATCGATCGAACGCAGTCCTTCGCGCATGCGCCGCTCGAGGGCGACCTCGTGCGCGTGCGCGGCGTCGCGGTCGAGGGCGCCGAACCAGCGCACGGCGGCCGCGAGTGCCACCGCTTGCGACACCGGCTGGGTGCCCGGTTCGAAGCGCTGCGGCGGCGGGAGGAACTCGGCCTTGTCGAGCGTGACCGTCGTGATCATGGACCCGCCGGTGGTGAAGGGCGGGAGCGCGTCGAGCACCTCGTCGCGGCCCCACAGCGCACCGATCGCGTACGGACCGAAGATCTTGTGCCCCGAGAAGACGGCCAGGTCCACGCCGGTCTTCGGCAGATCCAGCACGAGGTGAGGAGCGGACTGGCACGCGTCGAGCACCGTCAGTGCGCCCGCGCTCTGCGCGAGGGCGACGAGCTCGGCGACGGGGTTCACGATGCCGAGGACGTTCGAGACGTGGGGGAAGGCGACGACCTTCGTGCGCGCGCCGATCAGATCGGTCGCGATCGCGAGATCGAGGGTGCCGTCGTCGTGGACGGGGATGTGGCGCAGGCGCGCCCCGGTGCGCGCGGCGAGCTGCTGCCAGGGGATGAGGTTCGCGTGGTGTTCGGCCTCGGTGACCACGATCTCGTCGCCCTCGCGCAGGCGACCGGCATAGCCGAGGGAGCCGGCGACGAGGTTGAGGCCGGCGGTGGCGCCGGAGGTCCAGACGAGCTGCTCGGGCGCGGCGCCGACGAAACCGGCGACGGTGGCACGGGCGTCTTCGAAGAGCTCGGTCGCTTCGGCGGCGAGGAAGTGCGCGCCCCGGTGCACCGCGGCATTGGCGGTTTCGAGGAAGTCGCGCTCGGCATCCAGAACGGCGCGCGGCTTCTGGCTCGTCGCGGCGGAATCGAGGTAGACCAGCGGCCGACCGTCGACCTCGGTGCCGAGGATCGGGAACTCGGCGCGTACGGCGGCCACGTCGAAGGGGAGTGTCACCCCTCCAGGCTACGCGGCGGCCGGGTCGCAGGGGTGGGTGACGGTCGGGTCGCAGGGGTGGGGTTCGCCGTCGTGGCGGCCGCCGAGACTTCATCCCGCCGACAACTCCCGCGCAGCCTGCGGCGCGACTGCGGGCGCGATGGGGTTCCGCGGTGATGAACCGTGAGGAACGGGTCGGGGGGCGTTTGGAAAGCGTCGGGGGCGCAGGAGCGGAGGCGTGCGCGGCCTAGAACGGATGCCATGACCCTCACCGCACTGCTCCCCACCCTGCGCGCGAGCATCCCCGCGCCCTTCGATGCGGCAGCCTGGCCTGCCGGTTCGACGCCGACGCTCGACGACGTGACCGTTCGCGCCATGTCGATCGGCCGGTACGCCGACCTGTGCGGCACACCGTGCGTGTGCACGGGTCCCGCGGTGATCCCGGCCTCGGGAGGGGTGGCATCCACGACGCTCTCGACAACCGTGGTCGTGGCGACCGTGGTGGTCGCCGACCCCCGCCTGCTGCAGCTCGACGCGCGCGTTGACGGGCTCGGCGCGATGTGGACGGAGGCGCGGCTGCTCGGGCGGGTGTCCTTCGCCTACGACGAGACGTTCGAGGTCGTCGACGCTCGGGGGCGTTCCGTCGGGAGAGCCACGCTGCCCGGCGATATCCGAGCGGGAGATCGCGTCGCTTTCCCGTGCCCGGGATGCCACACCGTCGGCGAGGTTCGTTGATGCTACTGCACGCGGTCATCTACGCCTGCCGCTGCGCCCGTGTGCAAGCCGAGTTCGAGGCCGCGCTCCGCGAACCGGCGGTGCCCAGTCCCTCCGACGAATGACGGTCGCGCTGACGAATGCGTTTCAGGTCCCACACTCCCCGGCGGGCACGCGGTGTCGCGTTTCGGCGCCGCACAATCTTCAGCTCTGCCCCGACGCTGGCGAACGATAGTCCACCCACCCCGCGCGTACCGAGGACGGACATTGCCGTTGCCGCGCGCCACAGCGTCGCTCGCACACCCGTCCGCACCGAGACTCGGAGGAATTGGCGTGACAGCGCGCAACGCCACGCGGCGGACCTGCGTTACAGCACCAGCCGGTACCCCATGCCCTGTTCGGTCAGCAGGTGCACCGGCGCGGAGGGTTTCGCCTCGAGCTTCTTGCGCAACTGCGACATGTACAGGCGCAGGTAGCCGCTGTCGGCGACCTGCTCGCTCGCCCAGATCTCCTTCAGCAGCGTCTGCCGCGTCACGAGCGAGCCGGGGTTGCGGGCGAGGAACTCCAGCATCCGCCACTCCGTCGGCGTCAGGTGCACGCGGGCGCCGGCGCGGGTGACGGCCTTCGCGGCCAGGTCGACCTCGACGTCACCGAAGCGCACGATCGATTCCCCGGATGCCGGAACCGACCGCCGCGCGTGCACCCGCAGGCGAGCCAGCAGCTCGTCGATCTGGAACGGTTTGGTGACGTAGTCGTCGGCGCCGGCATCCAGGGCGTCCACCTTGTCGGCGGATCCGGTGCGTCCGGACACGACGATGATCGGCGCCGCCGTCCACCCGCGCAGTGCCTGGATCACCTGCACGCCGTCGAGGTGCGGCATGCCGAGATCGAGGAGGACGATGTCGGGATGAGCCTGGGCGGCGAGCGTGATGGCCGCGGCGCCGTCGGCCGCGGCGACGACGTCGTAGCCGTGTGCGGCGAGGGTGATGCGCAGCGCGCGCACCAGCTGCGGGTCGTCGTCGGCGATGAGGACCTTCACGGCGTCTCCCTCGTGATTCCGGATGCCACGGCATCCCCGTTCTCTACCGGCAGCGCGATCACCATGGTGAGGCCGCCGCCGGGGGTGTCTTCCGGGGTCAGGGTGCCGCCCATGCCCTCGGCGAAGCCGCGCGAGAGTGCGAGGCCCAGGCCCAGCCCGACGGTGTTGTCGGTGTCGCCGAGGCGCTGGAACGGCGCGAACATGTCGTCGCGCCGCTCGGGTGCGACCCCGGGACCGTGATCGATCACGCGGATCTCGGCCACCCCGCCGAGGCGGCTCGTCGCCACCCGCGCGCGGCCCCCGGGCGGAGTGAAGCGCACCGCGTTGCTCAGGACGTTCACCATGACCCGCTGCAGCAGCACCGGGTCGGCGCGCAGCGGCGGAAGGTCGGGGTCGAGGGACAACTCGACGTCGTCGGGCCCGAGGTCGAGCTCGTCGAGCGCGGCCAACACCACGTCCGCCGGGTCGACGGGGGCCAGCGAGATCGCGAGCACCCCCGCCTGCACGCGGCTGACGTCGAGCAGGTCGGTCACGAGCACCGACAGCGTGGCCAAGCTCTCGTCGGCCGTCTCGAGCAGCTCGCGCCGGTCGTCGGCGGAGAGGTGGTCCCCCGCGGCGCGCAGCCCGCCGAGGGCGGCGACCGCCGCCGCGAGGGGACGGCGAAGGTCATGGCTCACCGCCGAGAGCAGGGCGCTGCGCACCTGGTCCGTCTCGGCGAGCACCCCGGCCTCGGCCGCGGTCTCGGCGAGGTCGGTGCGTTCCAACGCGGCGGCGAGCTGCGCGACGACGACGTCGAGGAGGCGGCGTTCGGTGGCATCCAGGTCTCTGCCGTGCAGTTCGAGGCGTGCGCGTCCGTCGCCGACGGGCAGCTCGACGCGGCGACCGTCGCGGAGCGGCTCGCCGTCGGTGGCCAGCACGGACCCGTCGGATGCCACCAGTCGCACGCCCGCCAGGCCGAACGCCTCACGCGCCCGGCTGACGAGGGCGGGAACCGCGCTCTCGCCGCGCAGCACGCTGCCCGCCACGGTCGCCAGCAGCTCGGACTCCGCCGCGGCGCGACGCGCGGCACGGGCACGGCGCGCCGCCTGGTCGACGACGACACTGACGAGGATCGCGATGATCACGTAGAGCACGAGCGACAGCGCGTGATCGGGGTCGTCGATCGTGACGGTGTACAGCGGATCGATGAAGAGGAAGTCGAGGGTCAGACCCGACAGCACCGCCGCGAAGACGGCCGGCCAGATCCCGCCGATCAGCGAGACGACCACCACGAGCAGCTGATACGCGAGGACGTCGGTCGTGATGGAATCCTCGGTGCCCGTGGCGATCAGCAGCCACGACAGCAGCGGACCGCCGACGAGCGCGGTGACGAACCCGAGGATCCGCCGCTTCGCGCTCAGCGCCGGGCCCGACAGGCGGGGGAGGGCGAACCGTCCGCCCGCGCGGGAGTGGTTGACGATGTGCACGTCGATGTCACCGGACAGGCGGATGACGGTCGCCCCGATGCCGGGGCCGGTGAGGGCGGCGCCGAGGCGTCCGCGCCGGCTCACGCCGATGACCAGCTGCGAGGCGTTCACCGAGCGGGCGAAGTCGACCAGGGACGCGGCGACGTCCTCGCCCACGACCTGGTGGTACGTGCCGCCGAGCGATTCGACCAGCGCGCGCTGCGAGGCCAGCGCGCCGGGTTCCTCGCCGCGCAGGCCGTCCTGGCTCGACACGTGCACCGCGAGCAGCTCACCGCCCGCCGAGCGGGCGGCGATGCGCGCGCCGCGGCGCACGAGCGTCTCGCCTTCGGCGCCGCCGGTGAGGGCGACGACGACTCGTTCGCGTGCCTGCCACGACCCCTCGATGCCCTGCTCGACGCGGTAGCGCTGCAGGGCCGAGTCGACCTCGTCGGCCAGCCACAGCAACGCCAGCTCGCGCAACGCGGTGAGGTTGCCGAGGCGGAAGTAGTTCGACAGTGCCGCGTCGATGCGCTCGGCCGGGTAGACGAAACCCGCGGCGAGACGATCGCGCAGCGACTGCGGCGCGAGGTCGACCACCTCGATCTGATCCGCGGCGCGGACGATGGCATCCGGAACCGTCTCCCGCTGCGCCACCCCGGTGATCTTCTCGACGACGTCACCGAGCGAGGCGATGTGCTGGACGTTCACGGTCGTGATGACGTCGATCCCCGCGCCGAGGATCGCCTCGACGTCCTGCCAGCGCTTCTCGTTCGTCGACCCGGGGGCGTTGGTGTGCGCGAGCTCGTCGACCAGGGCGATCCGCGGATGCCGTGCGAGCACGGCATCCAGGTCCATCTCCGCGAGCGCCACACCCCGATGCGCCACTTCGCGGCGCGGAATGACCTCGAGACCCTCGGCCTGCGCGGCGGTCGCGGCACGCCCGTGCGTCTCGACGATCGCGATGACGACCTCGTGTCCTTCGGCCGCGAGGCGGCGTCCCTCCTCGAGCATCTCGTACGTCTTGCCGACGCCCGGTGCGGCGCCGAGCAGCACCCGCAGGCGCCCGCGCTTCACGCGATGCCCCCGCGCTGCTGCTTCGGTGTCCAAGACACGCGGTTGGGGCGGCTCGGCATCCGCGTGTTGTGGACACTCGAGGTGCGGTGAGGGTGGGGCGCGGGGTGGGCTGTGGGTGCGGGGGCGTACGGCGCGGGGCTCGCGTGCTTCCGGTTCGGTGTCCAGGACACGCGGACGGCCCGGCCCGGCATCGGCGTGTTGTGGACACCGAATGCGTGGTTGGGGCGGGGCTCGGGTGCGGGGGTGCGGCGTGCGTGCGTGGTGTCCGGACTTCGTCGCTTCAGTGTCCAGGACACGCGGACGGCCTGACCCGGCATCCGCGTGTCTTGGACACTCAAGGTGCGGTGGGGGTGGGGTGCGGGTGGGGGGCTGGGGTGCTTCCGGTTCAGTGTCCAGGACACGCGGACGGCCCGGCCCGGCGTCCGCGTGTCTTGGACACTCAACCCGGGGGCGGGGACGGGGGCGGGGGCGGGGACGCGGGCGGGCGCGTGGGCGGACATGGCGTGAGACACCGCACCGGGGGCGGACGCGAACGCGGCGGACCGCCGCCGCCCGGGAAGGGCGACGGCGGAGGCCGGGAGGAGACGCATGTCAGCGATTCTCGCGCGTCATCGGGCGTCCAGCGCGCGGTTGAGCTCGAGCACGTTGACGCGGGGCTCGCCGAGGAATCCCAGGTCACGGTCGCGGGTGTGGGCGGCGACGAGCGCCTCGACGTCGGAGACCGGGATGCCACGGGCCTCGGCGATCCGCGCGGCCTGCCGTTGCGCGTGGGCGACGGAGATGTCCGGGTCGAGGCCCGAGGCCGAGGCGGTGACCGCGTCGGCGGGGATCGCGCCCGGGCCGTTCAGCGCCTCGAACGCCGCGCGGTTCGACGAGATCGACGCGATCAGGTCCGTGTTCTCGGGGCCGAAGTTGGAGCCGCTCGAGGCGGCGGCATCCCACGATGCGGCCGACGGACGCGACTGGAAGTACTCCGGGAGCGCCTGGCCGTCGGCATCCTGGAACGACTGCCCGATCAGCGACGAGCCCACCACGGTGCCGTCGGCGGAACGCACGAGCGACCCGTTGGCCTGGCCTGGCAGGGCGAGCTGGCCGATCCCGGTGATCAGCAGCATGTAACCGACGCCGAGCAGCGCGGTGAAGACGAGCATCGCGCGGACGGCGACGCCGGCGGTACGCAGAGTGGTGCGCATGACGGGGCCTTTCAGAATCCCGGGAGCAGGCTCACGACGAGGTCGATGAGCTTGATCCCGACGAAGGGGACGAGGATGCCGCCGAGCCCGTAGACGAGCAGGTTGCGGCTGAGGATGCTCGAGGCGCTCGCCGCGCGGTACTTCACGCCACGCAGCGCGAGCGGGATCAGCACGACGATGACGATCGCGTTGAAGATGATGGCGCTGAGCACCGCGGATGCCGGCGATGACAGCTGCATCACGTTGATCACCGCGAGACCCGGGAAGACTCCCATGAACATCGCGGGGATGATCGCGAAGTACTTCGCGATGTCGTTCGCGAGCGAGAACGTCGTGAGCGCGCCGCGCGTGATCAGCAGCTGCTTGCCGATGCGCACGATGTCGATCAGCTTGGTCGGGTCGCTGTCGAGGTCGACCATGTTGCCGGCCTCCTTAGCGGCCGACGTGCCGGTGTTCATCGCGACGCCGACGTCGGCCTGTGCGAGGGCGGGGGCGTCGTTCGTGCCGTCACCGGTCATCGCGACGAGGTTGCCGCCCTCCTGCTCGCGGCGGATGAGGGCGAGCTTGTCCTCGGGCGTGGCCTCGGCCAGGTAGTCGTCGACGCCCGCCTCGGCCGCGATGGCCTTCGCCGTGAGCGGGTTGTCGCCCGTGATCATCACGGTGCGGATGCCCATGGCCCGCAGCTCGCCGAAGCGCTCCCGCAGGCCGTCCTTCACGACGTCCTTGAGGTGGATCACGCCCAGCACACGCCCTTCGCCCGCGGGTGACAGGGTCGCGACCACCAGCGGGGTGCCGCCGGACTGGGCGATGGCATCCGTTTCGCGCGTCAGCTGGGCGCGCAGCTCGGCGGGAACGGGCGATCCGGATGCCGAGAGCCAGGCCGTGACGGCCGATGCGGCGCCCTTGCGCACCCGCGTGCCGTCGGCGAGGTCGAGGCCGCTCATGCGGGTCTGGGCGGTGAACGGCACCGGCTCGGCGCCCTGCGGCATGTCGGCGACGATCCCCTGCGCGGCGGCGAGGGCGACCACCGACGTGCCCTCGGGAGTGGGGTCTGCCTGCGACGACAAGGAGGCGTACTCCGCGAGGAGGGGCCCACCGACGCCGTGGAGAGGGACGAAGGCCGACGCGCGGCGGTTGCCGTAGGTGATGGTGCCGGTCTTGTCGAGGAGCAGCGTCGTGACGTCGCCCGCCGCTTCGACCGCGCGGCCCGACATCGCCAAGACGTTGCGCTGCACGAGCCGGTCCATCCCGGCGATGCCGATCGCGCTCAGAAGCGCCCCGATCGTCGTGGGGATCAGGCACACCAGCAGCGCGACGAGCACCGGGATCGACACCGGCGACGCGGCGTAGGAGGCGATCGGGTTCAGCACGAGCACTACGACGACGAACACGATCGACAGGCTCGCCAGCAGGATGTTGAGCGCGATCTCGTTCGGCGTGCGCTGCCGTGCCGCGCCTTCGACCAGGGCGATCATGCGGTCGACGAACGTCTCTCCCGGCTTCGAGGTGATGCGCACGACGATCCGGTCGCTGAGGACGCGCGTGCCGCCGGTGACGGCGCTGCGGTCGCCTCCGGACTCGCGCACGACCGGTGCCGACTCGCCCGTGATCGCCGACTCGTCGACGGTCGCGATGCCCGCGATGATGTCGCCGTCGCCGGGGATCAGCTGTCCCGCCTCGACGAGCACGACGTCGCCGACTCTGAGGTCGCCCGAGGGCACGTCTTCCGTGGCGGCCCCGGATGCCAGAGGGTCTGCGGCGGAGTATGCGACGACGCGGCGAGCCGTCGTGGTCGTCCGGGTCTTCCGGAGCGTGGCCGCCTGCGCCTTGCCGCGGCCCTCGGCGACCGACTCGGCGATGTTCGCGAAGAAGACCGTGAGCCACAGCCAGATCGCGATGCCCCACGTGAATGCGAACGGAAGGAACGTATCCCCGCCGCCGAGGAACGGCTCGGTGATCGCGATGAGGGTGGTCAGGGCCGCCCCCACCCACACGAGGAACATGACGGGGTTGCGCCACTGCGACGCGGGGTTGAGCTTCTTCGCGGCGCCCGGGAGCGCGGCGACGATCTGCGCGGCGCTGAACGCGCGGCGTGGAGCGGCCGGGGTCGGGGCCTCGGCGGGTGCCGGGGCGTGCGTGAGCGTGGACATGGTCAGACGAGTCCTTCGGCCAGGGGTCCCAGGGTGAGGACCGGGAAGTAGGTGAGAGCGGTGACGATCACCGCGACGCCGGCGAGGAGGCCCGCGAACTGCGGGCGGTGCGTCGGCAGAGTGCCGGCCGTGGCCGGGACGGCATCCTGTGCCGCGAGGGAACCGGCCAACGCCAGCACGAACACGATCGGAAGGAAGCGTCCCAGCAGCATCGCGACCGCGAGCGCGGTGTTGAACCACGGGGTGTTCGCGGTGAGCCCCGCGAACGCCGAGCCGTTGTTGTTGGCCGCCGAGGTGAAGGCGTAGAGCACTTCGCTCAGGCCATGCACCCCCGGGTTCCAGATCGAGGTCGTCTCGACATCGTCCCGGATGCCGGGGAGCGCGAAGCTCAGCGCGGTTCCCGCCAGCACGAGCGTGGGGGTGACCAGGATGTACAGGCTCGCGAGCTTGATCTCGCGCGGCCCGATCTTCTTGCCGAGGTACTCGGGCGTCCGGCCGATGAGCAGGCCGCCGACGAACACCGCGATGACGGCGAGGATTAGCATGCCGTACAGCCCCGAGCCGACGCCGCCGGGCGCGACCTCGCCGAGCATCATGTTGATCATCGGCATCATGCCGCCGAGCGCCGTGTAGCTGTCGTGCATGGAGTTGACCGCGCCGGTCGAGGTGAGGGTGCTCGTCGAGCCGAAGAGCGTCGAACCGAAGATCCCGAAGCGCACCTCCTTGCCCTCCATGGCGCCGCCGGCGAGCTGCGGGGCCGTTCCCGACCCCGCCGTTTCGGCCCACGTGAGCAGGGCCGTGGATGCCACGAAGATCGCGGCCATGACGCCGAGGATCGTGTAGCCCTGACGGTCGTCGCCGACGATGCGACCGAACGCGCGAGGGAGCGAGAACGGGATCACCAGCATCAGGAAGATCTCGAAGAGGTTCGTCCACGGCGCGGGGTTCTCGAACGGGTGCGCGGAGTTGACGTTGAAGAAACCGCCGCCGTTGGTCCCCAGGAGCTTGATCGCCTCCTGGGATGCCACCGGCCCGCCGGGGATCGACTGGGCCGCGCCGGCGAGGGTCGTGGCATCCGTGAATCCGTTCAGGTTCTGGATGACGCCGCCCGCCAGCAGCACGACCGCGGCGACGATCGCGAACGGCGCGAGGAGGCGCACCGTGCCGCGGACGAGGTCGACCCAGAAGTTCCCGATCACGCCGCTGCGGCGGTACGCGAAGCCGCGCACCAGCGCCACCGCGACGGCGATGCCGACGGCGGCCGACACGAAGTTCTGCACCGTCAGGGCCGCGAACTGCACCGTGTAGCCGAGCGTCGTCTCGCCCGAGTACGACTGCCAGTTGGTGTTGGTCACGAACGACACAGCGGTGTTGAACGACAGGGCTTCGCCGGGGGCCTCGAGTCCGAGGGCGAACGGCAGGAGGGGCTGCAGGCGCATGAGCGCGTAGACGAACACGACACCGACGGCCGAGAACAGCAGCACCGACCGCAGATACGCCTGCCAGGTCTGCGCGCCGCGGGGGTCGACGCCGATCGCGCGATACATGACCCGCTCGACCGCGAGGTCGCGGTCGCCCGTGTAGATGCGGGCGATGTAGTCGCCGACCGGACGGTAGGCCAGGCCGAGCGCGACGAGGAGGGTGAGGCTGGTCAGTGCGAGGGACCAGGCGGTTGTGGCATCCATCAGAACTTCTCGGGGCGGACGAGGGCGACCACGAGGTACACCACGGCGGCGATCCCCAGAAGGGCGGCGAGAACGCTCATGCGTTGTCGCCCCCTCGCGGCGCGGCGGCGTCGGAAGCCGGGGAGGCAGGCGGCTGAGCGCCGCGGCCGGGGGTGCGCGCGGAGGGAGCGCCGGGCTGCGGGCCCAGCTTCTCGACCCCCTGGGCGACGAGGGCGACCAGCGCGAAAAGCGCGAGGATCGCGGCGAGGTAGACGACATCGAGCACGATGACTCCAGGTTCGGGAGCTTCCGCGCGACTGCTGTGACGCGGGCGCCGCGGGGCGGCACGTCTGTCGATGAAACTCCCGCGCACCCTGGCGTCCCGCCGTCCTTACGTTTTCCCTACGGTTCGCCCGCACACGCATACGCCGCGCTTACGCGCGCCCCGGCATCGATGGCTCGCGCGCGGTCGGGCGCGGCGGGGGGCCGCGTCCGAAACGCTGAGTGTCCAAGACACGCGGTTCGCGCGGCCCGGCATCCGCGTGTCTTGGACACTCGACGGAGGCTGGGGGCGAGCACGACGGGGAGTGGTAGTCACTCTTGCTATGTACCGGTACTCAGTGTTACGGTGTAGTGGTAGTCAACGTTGAGGAGTAGCGCATGGGTCGACAGGACACCGAAATGCTCAAGGGGGTGCTCGAGGGCGTCGTCCTCGCCGTGCTGGCACGGCGACCGGCGTACGGGTACGAGATCACCGCCGATCTGCGCGACCGGGGCTTCGCCGACCTCGCCGAGGGCACCGTCTACGCGATCCTCGTCCGCATCGAGCAGCGGGGTCTCGTCGACATCGAGAAGGTGGCATCCGAGAAGGGTCCGCCCCGCAAGGTCTTCACGCTCAACGACAACGGGCGGGCGCAGCTCGCCGAATTCTGGAACACCTGGAGTCTTCTCGCCGACCGGCTCGAGCAGCTCCGCGACGAAGGGAACTGACATGGCCTGGTACGAGAAGATCATCGGCGACCTGAGCGCCAAGAAGCAGTGGCGCGAGTATCGGCGGCGCCTGGAGGCCCTCCCCGCCCCCTATCGACAAGCGGGCCGGGCTCTCGAGCGGTACGTCCTCAACCTCGGGCCGACGGAAGACAGCGATGCGCTCATCCGCATGGTGACGGATCTGGCCGACCTGCTGGAGCAGGCGGCCGCGGCCGACACCCCCATCCGCGATCTGACCGGCCCGGAGCCGGCCGCCTTCGCCGAGGAGTTCATGGCGAACTACGGCGACGGCAGTTGGATCGGACGCGAACGAGCGCGCCTCGCCCGTTCGATCGACGAGGCGGCCCGCTCGCAGGGCTGACCCGCCTCACCCGCACGCGTCCTCCGGAACCGGCTGGCCGGGGGCGATGGCCTCGTGCGCCCTGCGGCCGGAACGTCACGAGAGGAAGAACATGTCTCCCATCGATACCGGTCCCGCCATCCACGTGCGGAACCTCACGAAGTCCTACGGCGATCTCCGCGTCCTGGACGGCGTCGACCTCGACGTCGCGCGCGGCACGATCGTCGCGCTCCTCGGATCCAACGGCGCCGGAAAGACCACCGCCGTCCGCATCCTGTCGACCCTGCTTCGCGCCGACGGCGGAACGGCGGTCGTCGACGGGGTGGACGTCGCGGCCCAGGCGGCGAAGGTACGAGAATCCATCAGCCTCACCGGGCAATTCGCCGCGGTCGACGAGGTCCTCACCGGTCGCGAGAACCTCATGCTCGTCGCACGCCTTCGTCAGCTGCCGGATCCCGGACGTGTCGCCGACGAGCTGCTCGCGCGCTTCGCCCTGACGGATGCCGCGCGCCGGGCGGCATCCACGTACTCCGGCGGCATGCGCCGGCGTCTCGATGTCGCGATGAGCCTCGTCGGGGACCCCGCGGTGGTCTTCCTCGACGAACCGACCACCGGGCTCGACCCCCAGGCGCGGCTGGAGGTGTGGGATGCCGTGCGCTCCCTCGCCGCATCGGGCACCACGGTGCTGCTCACCACCCAGTACCTCGACGAGGCCGAGACCCTCGCGGATCGCATCGCGATCCTGCATGGCGGACGGATCATCGCCGAGGGGACGCTGGCCGACCTGCGTGCCCTGTTCCCGCCCGCGACCGTCGAATACGTCGAGAAGCAGCCCACCCTCGAGGAGATCTTCCTCGCCATCGTCGGCTCGGCCGGCCCGCGTCACACGGAGGAGTCATGAGCACGCACGCCCTGTCCGACACCGCGGTCCTCACGGGCCGTTCGCTGCGGCACATCCTGCGCAGCCCCGACACCATCGTGACGACGGCTGTCATGCCGGTCGCCATCATGCTGCTGTTCGTCTACGTTCTGGGCGGCGCGGTCGACACGGGCGGCACGTCCTACGTCGACTTCCTGCTCCCCGGCATTTTGCTGATCACCGTGGCATCCGGGATCGCGTACACCGCGTACCGGGTGTTCCTCGACGTTCGCGGAGGGATCGTGGATCGTCTCCACTCGATGCCGATCGCGCCGGGGAGCGTCCTGTGGGGACACGTGCTCACGTCGCTCGTCGCGAATGCGGTGTCGCTCGCGCTCGTCGTCGGGGTGGCGGTGACCGTCGGCTTCCGGTCGGGCGCCTCGGTCCTCGCGTGGGCGGGGGTCGTCGGCATCCTGATGGCGTACACGCTCGCCCTGACGTGGGTGGCGGTGATCGCCGGGCTCGCGGCCAAGACCATCGACGGCGCCAGCGCCTTCAGCTACCCGCTGATCTTCCTGCCGTTCGTCAGTTCCGCGTTCGCCCCCACCGACACCATGCCGGGGCCGCTGCGGTGGTTCGCCGAGAACCAGCCCGTGACCTCGCTCGTGGATGCCATCCGCGCGCTGCTCGCACAGCAGCCCGTCGGCGCGAGCGTGTGGGTCGCGCTGGCGTGGTGTGCCGGGATCCTCGTCGTGGCGTGGCTCGTCGCGGCCGCGCTGTTCCGGCGGTCGGGGCGCTGACCTCGGCTTCGGTGTCCAAGACACGCGGACCGGGTCGCCCGGCATCCGCGTGTCTTGGTCACTGAACCGGGGTGCGCGGCAGCGGGGCGCCGACGAGTCCCGCGCGGGTCGTAGGGAGATGTCGGCGCGATGACGTCTCGCGGCCGAGGAACCGGCGGGCGGATCAGGATGCCGGAGGGTGCGGCGCCTTGCCCCGGTGTGCGGGCACCTCGGCCACCGGCTGGCCGCCGCGCTGCTGGCCGGGAAGCGGCCGCGACCGTCGGCCGTAAATGAGCTCGGAGGAGTCGAGCAGCCACGGGACGAGCGTGATCGAGACGCCGTGCACGAGCATGAGCTGCTGCGCGAGGCGGCGGGAGCGGCGGTTGTGGAGGATCGACTCCCACCAGTGCCCGACGATGAACTGCGGCAGGTACACCGTCACGACCGAGGACCCGTGCTTCTCGCGGTACGTCTTGATGAACGACGTCACCGGCGAGGTGTAGGTGCGATACGGCGACTCGATGATGATCAGCGGGATGGGCATGTCGTGCTCGGCCCACTCCCTCTGCAGGGTCGCGGCATCCTCCTCCGAGATGGCCACGTGCACCGCGAGGGTCTTGTCGTGCTTGGCGGCCAGCGCGTAGTCGATCGCCTTCATCACCGGCTTCTGCAGGCGGTTCACGAGGATGATCGCCACGTCGCCCGACGAGCCGAAGTGCACGGTGTCATCCATGCGGATCTCGTGCTCGACGTCGCGGTAGTACCGGTTCACGCCGAGCATGAGGGTCGCGAGGATCGGAATCGCGATGAAGACCAGCCACGCGCCGTGCGTGAACTTCGTGATCGTCACGATGATGAGCACGAGAACCGTGAGCGAGGCACCGAGGGAGTTGATCCACAGCCCCGTGACCGCCGAGCGGCGTTCGTAGCGCGCGCTCTCCTGCTGCGCCGCCGCGGGCGAGAGGGCCTGCATGTCGCGGAGCGTACGACGCCAGTGCCGCACCATGCCGACCTGGCCCAGCGAGAACGACACGAAGACGCCGATGATGTACAGCTGGATGAGGGTCGTCAGATCGGCCTGGTAGACGATCAGCACGCCGATGGCCACGATGCCGAGGATGATCATGCCGTTCGAGTACACGAGCCGGTCGCCGCGGGTGTTGAGGGCCTTGGGTGCGTAGCCGTCGCGGGCGAGCACCGCGCCGAGCAGCGGGAAGCCGTTGAACGCCGTGTTCGCCGCCAGGAGCAGCACGCACGCGGTCGCGGCCTGGATGATGAAGAACGGGATGCTGCTCATGCCGAACGTGGCCGCCGCCACCTGTGCCATGAGGCTCGGCTGCGGGTTGTTCGCGCAATCGAAGCCGACCAGGTTGCAGGGGTTCTCGGCGTAGTGCACCCCGGCGAGCAGCGCGAGGGCGGTGAGGCCGACGAACAGCAGGATCGCGATGCCGCCCATGAGGGTCAGGGTCGTCTGGGCGTTGCGGATCTTGGGCTTGCGGAAGGCGGGGACGCCGTTCGAGACCGCTTCGACGCCGGTGAGGGCGGAGCAGCCGCTGGAGAAGGCGCGCAGCACGAGCAGGATCAGCGCGGCCTGTGTGAGCGACTCGGCCTGCACCGCGTAGTCGGCGCTGGAGGCCCGGGGCACATCGCCGAGGAGCGCGCGGCCGAGCCCCACGACGATCATGAGCGCGACCGACCCGATGAAGATGTACGTCGGAATGGCGAAGACGGAGGACGCCTCGCGCACGCCGCGCAGGTTGACGATGACGATGAGGATCACGAACCCGACGGCGATCTCGACGCGGAACGGATTCAGCTCCGGCAGGGCCGAGATGATGTTGTCGACCCCGGATGCCACCGACACGGCGACCGTGAGGACGTAGTCGACCAGCAGGGCCGCCGCCACCACGACCCCGGGGACTTCGCCGAGGTTCTTGCTGGCGACCTCGTAGTCGCCGCCGCCCGACGGGTACGCCTTGATCAGCTGCCGGTAGCTCAGCACGACGACGATCAGCAGCACGACGACGGCCGCGGCGACCCACGGGCTGAACGTGAGCAGCGCCGTCCCGCCGATGAGCAGGATCATCAGGAGCTCCTGCGGGGCGTAGGCCACGGACGACAGGGCGTCGGAGGCGAAGATGGGGAGGGCCATCTTCTTGGGGAGGAGCTGTTCGTCGAGTTTCTCCGACGTCAGGGGCTCGCCGATCAGGATGCGCTTGGCCATCGGCGTCTGTTGGCCGGGCTCGCGACTTTCGTCAGTCACGGCGCGCGACATTACGCCCCCCGCGGGCCGCGCGCAATCTGACGCGCATGTCGTTCATCCCTTGTACCCGTACCGTGATGTCACGCGGTGCGGGTGCCGCGACTTCCCTAGGATCGCGGGGTGCACAACATCTTCGGGTCGGGGCTGCTGGCGGTCGTCCTCGGGGCTGTCGTGGCCTTCCTCGCTTTCGTGCCGTTCGTGGCGATCAGCTATCGCCGGCGGGGCGGCCTGTCGTTCGGCCGGACCGTGCTGTGGGCGGGCGCGGCGGTGTACTTCTGGGCGATCTGGACCTACACGCTCGTCCCCGTACCGCAGAGCGACGATTACCGGTGCGTCGGCAGGAACCTCCGGCCGTTCGAGTTCGACGACGAGATCCGCGTCGCTGTCGCGGTCTCGGGGCGGTACCTCACGGATCCGGTCGTGCTGCAGGTCGCGCTGAACGTCCTCCTGTTCGTTCCGCTCGGCTTCTTCCTCCGCGTGCTGGGCGGGCGCGGCATCCTCGTGGCGGGCCTGGTGGGACTCGGGGTCAGCGGGCTCATCGAGACGACGCAGCTGACCGGTGTGTGGGGTGTCTTCCCGTGCGCCTACCGCGTCTTCGACGTCGACGACCTCATCGCCAACACCTCCGGCGCGCTGATCGGGTCGGTCGTCGCCTTCATCGTCCCGAAGAAGCATCGGGGTGCGGACAAGGCACCGGATGCCGAGCGCCCCCGCCCCGTCACGCGAGGGCGCCGGATGCTCGGCATCCTGTGCGATCTGGTGGGGGTCTCGCTAATCGCGTTCGCGGTCTCGGTGACGACGAAGGCCCTCCTGGAACTGGTAGCGGGCGACCCCGACCGCACCGGAGCGCTGTCGTCGCTGGTGGGAACGATCGCCGCCGCGACCCTGTGGCTCGGGGTGATCCTGGTGACGGGCCGCTCGGTGGGCGACATCGCGACCCGCGTGCGCTACACCGACGGGGTGCTGCCCGGGTGGGTGGCCCGCCCGCTGCGCTTCCTGACGGGCGCGGGGGCCTACATCGTCCTGGACGACCTGCCCGCCCCGTGGTCGCTGTCGGCGTTCGTGCTCGTGGCGGCGACCGTGGTGCTGCTGTTCACGTGGCCGGATGGCCGTGGGCTGACGGGCTGGATCGGCCGTCGGCGCCTCGTCGACGACCGCTCGGGGGTCGTGAGCCCGACGGTGGACGCCGCCTCCCGGGGGTAGGGAGACCCCGGGAGGCAGCGCGGCGTCAGGGTGTCGCGCGGAAGCCGTAGGTCGCCGCGCCCAGCGCCTGGAACTCGGCGGCCGTGCCGGAGTCGAGCACCTTGGTGTTGGTCGTGCTCCCGTCGAGGACGGCGGAGCGGACGCCCACGTTCGCGGCGTGGTGGTTCATGGCGAGGTAGTTGTTGCTGCCCGACTTCACCAGCACCATCGTCGGGGTCGCGCCCGACGGCAGCACGTTCGCCGGGGGGACGTCGAACGAGAAGTGGTTGCCGACGATGGTGTTGCCGCTGCCGCGCACGTGGATGAGGCCGAACAGGTCGTCCTGCGGCGCGGGGACCCCCTGGAACGGCGGGAAGCTCTCGCGGTTGCGCAGGAAGTGGTTGCCGCTGATGAGGTTGTTGTCACAGGCGCCGTCGGTCGTGACCATCCCGGCGAAGAAGCTGTGGAGGCGGTTGCCGGTGATGTTGTTGTTCGAGCAGTTCTTCAGGTGCACGCTGCTCTTGCCGCGCGGGAAGACGTTGTTCCCCGAGATCAGCAGGCCGAAGTGTCCTTCCGCGAAGATCGAGAAGCCGGTGGGGCCGGCGCCGATGAGGTTGCCGCTGACCAGGCTCGCTTGACCCGAGCCGACGAGTTCGATGCAGCTGCCGCACTCGGCGATGAAGTTGTTCGTGACCGCCAGTGCGTCCGCGCCCGTGATGACGAGGCCGCGCTGGAGGTAGACCATGCCCATGCCGGCGATGCGGACCGAGTCGGTGTCGGTCGTGGAGCGGATGCCGATCTTGCCGTTGGTGTAGCTGTTCTGGTTCGGCGTGAAGGAGACGCCGTCGAGGCAGAAGTCGATGAACTCGATCGAACTGAGGCGGGGGGATCCCGAGCGCTGGATCAGGAACGCTTCGGCGTTGCCGTCGGTGTTCTCGACGCGGATGCGGCTGCCGCCGGGGAAGATCTCCCACCACGAGGACGTGTTGCCGGCGTTGTACCGGATGCTCGAGGAGGTGAAGCCGTGGCCCGACCCCTTGATCTGCAGGTAGCTGATGTCGATGACGGCGCGGGTTTTGAGGGAGTAGTCGCCCGGCGGGATGTAGATCACAGCCCCGGGCTTGGATGCCTGGGAGGGCTGGTTCGTTTTGATGTCGGCGATGATGCTGTTGATCACGGCGCCGATGTCGGTGAAGGCGGTGACGGTGGGGGCGGACGGGATGGTCCACGTCGTCACGTCGTAGATCGTCGAGGGCATGGCGGCTCCTTTGCCTTGTGCTGGGGGGATCAGAGCACGCCGAGCAGCGTGCGGTGGGGACGCTCGGGGAGGCGGGCTGCGGACGCGGCCGCGTCGGCGACGGGGGAAGCCGCGGCGGCGGGCGTCTTCGTCTCCCACGCCCCGACGGCGCCTGCCGCGAGCGAGAGAGCGAGGAAGCCACGCCGGGTCAGCGCGAAGGGCGACGGCGTCGTCGCTCGCTCGCCGCGGGGGCGAGGCGCTTTCGGTCGCAGATGGGGCATGTGTTCCTTTCTGAGCCAAATGGATTTGGCATCCGGTATCGAGCCGAGAGTAGGACGAGGGCGCGCAAGGGGGCAAGCGCCAAAAACTTTGGCGGCGCCCCGCGCTTGACGGGGACCGGACAGGCCGTTAGCTTCATGCCAAGACGATTTGCCAAAACGTATTGGCGAAGACTCCCGCCCACACTTTCCCGAATCACTCACGAAGGAGTCGAAGTGATGAAGCTTCGCACGCAGCAACAGGCCGGTCGCGTCCGGCGCGCGATGGGACCGGTCGCCGCCGTGGCGGCCGCCGCCGTCGTGCTCACCGGATGCGGTGCCGGAGGCGGTACCGCCTCGGGCGACGACGGTTCCTCGCTCACGGTCGTCGTCGAGGGGGGCGGCAAGGCCGAGCTCCAGCCGATCGCCGACCTCTACACCGAAGAGACGGGCACCGCCGTCACCCTCGTCGAGCTGCCGTACGACGGTCTGTACGACCGCATCCAGTCGGAGCTCCAAGCCGGCACCCCGTCGTTCGACGTGGCGGCACTGGATGCCATCTGGCTCCCCGCCTTCGCTCCGGGGCTGGCCCCGCTGGACGACCTGATCACCGACGACGTGCAGGCCGACCTCTTCGACGGCCTCGTCGGTGAGGCGCAGGTGGACGGAACGTTCATCGGCATGCCGGTGTGGACGAACTCCGAGATTCTCTTCTACCGGACCGACCTGTTCGAGGACGCCACCAACAAGGCCGACTTCGAGGCGAAGTACGGTTACGCCCTCGCTGCTCCGACCACGTGGGAGCAGTACCGCGACGTCGCCGAGTTCTTCACGCGCGACACCGACGGAGACGGCACGGTCGACCTGTACGGCACCGACGTGAAGGGCGCGGTCGAGACCGAGTGGCTCGCCACGGTGTCGCAGGCCGGCGCCGAGCAGATGGTCCTCGACCCGGCGAGCGGCGACGTGACCATCGATGACGCGCAGCACAAAGAGGCGCTCGACTTCTACGTCAGCCTGCTGCCGTACGCGCCGTCCGGTGCCGCTCAGCTCGACTGGGCGGGGGCGCAGAACCTCTTCTACCAGGGCAACCTCGCGATGATGCGGTTCTGGGGCCACGCGTACCGTCAGACCCCCGCCGACTCGCCGATCAAGGACGCCATCGGCGTCGCCCCCATGATCGGTGGCCCGGGCGGCGTGGCCGGCGTGCCCGGCGCGTGGTACCTGTCCGTTCCCGCTTCGGGAACCCAGCAGGATGCCGCGAAGGACTTCGTCGCCTTCGCCTACGAGCACAACGAGCTCGCCGCCGACACGTCGCTCGGTCTCGTCGCCCGCAAGAGCGCGTTCGAGTCCAAGGCCGACGTGCCCGGGTTCGAGAACTACGCCGCTCTCGTCGAGACGCTCGAGGCGCCGGCATCCGCTCCCCGCCCCGCGACGCCGGAGTGGCAGGAGATCGTCGACTCGGTGCTCGTGCCGATGCTTCAGAAGGCCGTCGAACCGGGCGCCGACACCGCTCAGCTGCTCACCGACGCCAAGACCCAGATCCAGTCGATCGTCCCCTGACGATCCCGCTCGAAAGCACCCCGTGGAGACCATCGCTCCTCCCGCCCGCGACGGGGCGGCCCCGGCCGCCCCGTCGCGGGGCGCGCCGCCGCCCGCGCGCCGCCGCCGCAGCAAAGACGCCGGAGACCGCCGCTTCGCCCTGGCCCTCATGGCCCCGGCCGCGCTGTTCCTCGCCGCGTTCGTCCTGTGGCCCCTCGTGCGCTTCGTCTACGACAGCTTCTTCGAGATCTCGCCGTTCGCGGGTGCCGGCCGCACATTCGTGGGGCTCGCCAACTACGCCGCGGCGTTCGGATCCGAGACGTTCCAGTCGGCGTCTGTGCGCACGGTGGTCTACACGATCGTGGTGGTGGCGGCCGAGTTCGTCCTCGGTCTCGCCGTCGCCCTCCTCTTCACGGCGCTGGGCCGTCGATCGGCGGTGTTCCGCACGATCTTCATGTATCCGTTGATGATCGCCCCGGTCGTCGCGGGGCTCCTGTGGCGCTTCCTCCTCATCGACAACTTCGGCATCGTCAACGAGCTCCTCGCCCGTGCCGGCATCCTGTCCGACCCCAGCCAGATCGCGTGGTTGAGCGATCCGCGCATCGCCCTGTTCTCGGTCGCGGTGCCCGACATCTGGCTGACGACCTCGTTCATCACCCTGGTGCTCTTCGCCGGGCTGCAAAACATCCCGGGCGACGTGATCGAGGCGGCGCGGATCGACGGGGCGCGCTACCCCCGCATCCTGTTCAGCATCATCCTGCCGCTGCTGCGCCCGGTCATCGCCGTCGCGCTCATCGTCCGCGGGATCGACGCGGCCCGCGCGTTCGACATCATCCTCATCCAGACCGACGGCGGGCCGCAGAACAGCACCACGACGCTCAGTCTGCTCATCTACCGCACCATGACGCGGTTCGGCGACCCGGGGCTGGCGAGTGCCATGGGCACGGTGTACCTCGTCGCCATGCTCGCCGTCGCGATCGCGGCCGTCCTGCTCATCTGGCGACCGGGAGGTAGCGCGCGATGAATCCCCTCGAAACGGTCGGCCGCAGCCGAGTGGTGCTGTGGGCGCTGCTCGTCGCCGCCGTCGTCCTGTACGGCTTCCCCTTCCTGTACCTGCTGCTGACGTCGTTCAAGACCCCCCTGGATGCCATCGCGGTGCCGCCCAAGGTGCTCCCCGGTGTGTGGACGCTCGACAACTACGTCTCGGCACTGTCGCGCGAGGGCGTCCCGGCAGCGCTCATCAACAGCGTCGTCACCGCGGTGCTCTCCACGGCGCTGTCCCTCGTGCTCGCCGTGCCCGCGGCCTACGCGATCACGCGCTTCCGCACCCCGAGCGGTCGCGTATTCATCCTCGCGGCGCTGGTGACCCGCATGGTCCCGACCATCGCGGTGGGGGCGCCGCTGATCGAGGTCATGCGATCGATCGGTCTGACCGACACGTCGCTGGGGCTCGCTCTCGCGCACACGACCATCTCGCTGCCCCTGTCGATCTGGCTCATGGCCAGCTTCTTCGAGGCCGTGCCCGACGAGCTGGGTGAGGCGGCCGAGGTCGACGGCTGCTCCCGCCTGCAGGCGATGGTGCGTGTCGTGCTCCCCGTGGTCTCGGGAGGGCTGGCGGTGACGGCGATCTTCGCGTTCCTCGCCTCGTGGAACGAGTTCCTCTTCGCCCTCCTGCTGACCTCGGTCCGCGCGCAGACCACCCCGGTCGTCATCGCGAACTTCCAGACGCAGTTCGGTCTCGATTGGGGCGGGATGACGGCTCTCGCGACCGTCTACTCGGTGCCGGTGATCCTGCTCACCCTGTTCCTGCAGCGGCACATCGTCGCCGGCCTCACCCTGGGCGCCGTCAAGGGCTGACGTGGCATCCGCAGATTTGGAGAACTCCCCGATGGCTCATCGCAGCAACCACTACGACGTGACGCAGTGGCCCCACGGAGACGCCGCGCACGACATCGGCGCGGTCATCAACGACATCCTCCGTGACGTCAAGGAACGTCAGCGCACCACCGACGTCGAAGACGGCGGACGCCCCGGCGCGGTGGTGTACATCCCGCCGGGCGACTACCGGCTGCGCACGCAGGTCGTCATCGACATCAGCTTCCTCCGGATCGAGGGCGCCGGTCATGGCTTCACCTCGTCGAGCATCCGGTTCAACGTGCCCGAGGCCGAATGGGCCGATCTGCACGAGCTGTGGCCCGGCGGGAGCCGCGTCATGGTCGACCTCGCCGACGTCGACGCGGGGGACGAGGCATCCGGCGCGGCGTTCCTCGTGCAGCGGAAGGGCAGCCCGCGCATCAGCTCGGTGGAGTTCAGCGGGTTCTGCATCGACGGGCTGCACTTCACGGCGCCCGGTCCTGATGACAACGCCGAGAACTCGTACGTCAACGGCAAGACCGGGATCTACGTCGAGGATGCCAACGACTCGTTCCGCGTCAACGAGATGGGCTTCGTGTACCTCGAGAACGCCCTGACGATCTACCACGCCGATGCCCTGTCGATCCACGACAACTTCATCGCCGAATGCGGGAGCTGCGTCGAGTTGCGCGGGTGGGGGCAGGCGTCCAAGATCACCGACAACCTGATCGGCGCCGGGTTCGCCGGTCACTCGATCTACGCCGAGAACCACGGCGGTCTGCTGATCACGGCCAACAACGTCTTCCCCCGGGGGGCGAGCAGCGTGCACTTGCACGGGGTGACGCGCTCGAGCGTGACGAACAACCGCCTCCACTCGTTCTACCCCGGGATCGTGGTGCTGTCGGCCGGGAGCTCCGAGAACCTCGTGGCATCCAATCACTTCCTGCGCGATCACGAGCCCTGGACCCCCTTCCTCGGCGTCGATGGGCGCCACGACGACGCGTTCGGTCTCGTGAACGTCCACGGCGACGGCAACTCGATCATCGGCAACCACTTCTCCGAGGTGGTGGCCGCGTCGCGCGTGCGCCCCGCGGGGACGCCGCCGGTGATCGTGCGGGTGACCGCGGGGACGGGCAACCGCATCTCCGACAACCACGTCGTCGCCTCCGACGTGGATCCCGCGGCCCAGGACTCGGCGTTCGAAGCGCAGGTGGAGGCGCTCCTGTCCACGGCCGACGCTCGACCGTTGCCGGTGACGACGGTGCGCATCGACGCCGGCGCCGATGGCAACACCGTGCTCGACTCCGGGACCGAGGGCGAAGTGGATGCCGACCTCGAACGCAACGCCGTCCGCTTCACTCCCGCCATCCGGCCCTCGCACACCACCACCGCGGCGCAGAAAATGGTACGAACGTGAGGGGGGTGACGATGTCCGAGACGCGGCTGACGGAGAAGACGGCCGGGATCCGTGACGTCGCCGCGCGCGCGGGCGTCTCGCAGACGACGGTCTCGCACGTGCTGAACGCCACCCCGCACACGCGGGTCAGCGAGGACACCGCCGCCCGTGTGCGTGCCGCCGCGGAGGAACTCGGCTACCGCCCCAACCGTCTCGCCCGCGGCCTGCGCACCCAGGCATCCGAGATGATCGGGCTCCTCACGGAAGAGATCGCCACGACCCCCCACGCCGGTCGCATCATCCTCGGCGCCCAGGAAGAGGCGAGTCGCCACAACCTGACGCTGGCGATCATCAACTCCGAGCTCAACCCCGATCCCGAGGTCCCGTCCGGTCAGGTGCAGGCGTTCCTCGACCGGCAGGTCGACGGCATCATCTACGCGACCGTCTACCACGACGAGATCGTCGCGCCGGAGAACCTCGCGGCTCGACCCGCGGTGCTCATCGGCGCGCGCGATCGCGCCGGCACCATCCCCGCGGTGCTCCCCGACGAGCGCGGCGGGGCGCGGGCGGTCGTCGAGATGCTGGTCGGCCGCGGCCATCGCCGCATCGCGTTCGCCGCGAGCGCGGAAGACGTCCCGGCCACGCGCGGCCGCCTGCGCGGCTACCTCGAGGCGATGGCCGAGGCGGGGCTGCCCACCGAGGGACTCGTCGTCGAGGGGAGCTCCGACGCCCGCGGCGGATACGCCGCGACGAACACCCTCCTGGATGCCGCTCCCACGGCGCTGTTCTGCTACAACGACCGCATGGCCATGGGGGCCTACCGCGCCGCGGGGGACCGCGGTCTGGTGGTCCCCGACGACCTGTCCGTCGTCGGCTTCGACGATCAGGCTCCGATCCCCGAGAGCCTGTTCCCCCCTCTCACGACCGTCGCGCTCCCGCACTACGAGATGGGCGCGTGGGCGGTCGACGCTCTGTACGCGATCGTCAACGACTCCGCCGAGCGCACGGCATCCCTCCCCCCGGCCCTGTTGCCGTGCCCGCTCGTGGAGCGCGAGTCCGTCGCGGCTCCGCGCGCCTGACCCTTCCGCCTCACTCCCCCCGGGGAGCCTGCCTTCGAGGACCCTTCATGCGCCCTTCCCTGCACTTCACCGCCCGCTCGGGCTGGATCAACGACCCGCACGGCATCACCTTCCGTGACGGCGAGTACCACGCGTTCTTCCAATACGTTCCGGACCGAGTGTCCTGGGCCCCCAGCTGCCACTGGGGTCACGCGAGCGGACCCGACCTGCTTTCGCTGCGCGAGCGGGCGGTGGCGCTGTACCCGGGCGACGGCGACGACGGGATCTGGACCGGATGCCTTGTCGTCGACGACGCGGGGGAGGCGCGCATCTTCTACACCGCGATCACCGAGCCCGACTTCGGCATCGGGCGGGTGCGGGTGGCGTTTCCCGAGGCGGGCCTCGACGGATCGTGGCGGAAGGGCGACGTGCTCGTCACCGTCCCCGAGGACCTGGACCTCATCGCCTTCCGCGACCCGTTCATCCGGCGCGAGGGCGAGAGCTGGCGCATGTTCGTCGGGGCGGCCGGTCGGGACGGCACGGCCATGGCGCTGTCGTGGACCTCGCGCGACCTCGAGATGTGGCACTACGCCGGCGTCGTCCTCGAACGGTCCACCGAGATCACCGAGCCGGTGTGGATGGGCGCGCTGTGGGAGTGTCCGCAGTTCATCGCGATCGACGGCCGCGAGGTGATGATCTCGTCGGTGTGGGACGCCGATGTGCTGCACTACGCCGGTTACGCGGTCGGCGGTTTCGACGGCGAACGCTTCGATGCCGACGGGTGGGGGCGGCTCACCTACGGTGAGGGTCTGTACGCCCCCTCACTGTTCTTCGACGCCGACGGGCAGCCGTGCGTCCAGTTCTGGATCCGCGGCATCGGCGATCACGAAGCGGGCTGGGAGGGTGCGCACAGCGTGCCGTACCGCCTGGGCCGCGACGGTGCCGTGCTCACGGCCGAGCCGCACCCGGACGTGGCGGCGCACCGCGGGCCTTGTGCCGTCGACGGACGAGTCGAGGGTCTTGCGGCCGACGTGGTGTGGTCGGATGCGGACGGATCGCTCACCTTCGCCTCCGGCGGCGGCACGATCGCCACGGTCGAGCGCCGGACCGGTGAGGCCGCGGTGCGCGTCGGGGATCGGGAGTGGACCGTCCCCGCGTCGGGTCCGCTCCGCGTGATCGTGGACGGGCCCGTGCTCGAGCTGTCGTCGCCCGCGGGGGTCTTCACCGCCGCCCTGACCCCCGCGGGCGGCGACCTGCGCATCGAGGCGAGCGCAGGGGCCTGCGAGGTCTACCCCCTGAGCTGAGTGGCGGCCCGCTACCGTAGTCGGCATGGGGGAGCCCCTCTCGGACGACGATGCGCGCATCCTCGCGCTCGAGTCCGACGCGGTCCGCGGGCACGCGCTCAAGCTGCTGGTGCTGGAGCCGGGTGCGGCGCTGGATCTCGAGGCCGTCCGCGCGGGTGTGCTCTCTCGCCTCGGCGGGTTTCCCCGCGCGCGGCAGCGAGTCGTGGGTCACGCCTCGCCGCAGTGGGAGGACACCGCGCTCGACATCGCCGCGCACGTACGGCAGTTTCCCGCCGCCGACCCCGGAGAACTCCGGGCGGTCGTGGGACGGCTCATGTCCGAACCGCTCGACCGCGCCCGTCCGCTGTGGACGATCGACCTCGTCGGGCCGCTCGCCGACGGTCGAGAGGCATTGGCCGTCCGCCTGCACCACGCGATGGCCGATGGGATCACGGCCGTCCGTTTCCTGGACGCGGTGGTCTTCGAACCGCACGACGATCCGGCGCACGAGGTCGGCATCCGCGATCCCGATTCTCGGCCCTCGCGATGGCGGGAGTGGGAACGGATGCCGCGCACCCTCGCGCGCGAACTGGGTCACCCGGGCTCACGGTCGCCGTTCGATCGACCGATCACGGCGCGGCGGGCACTGGCCTTCGCTGACGTGCCGCTGCGCGAGGCCCACGCGGTCGGCGCCGCCCGGACCGACCACGCGACCATCAACGACGTGCTGCTCGCGGTCGTCGGCGGGGCGGTGCGCCGCGTGCTCGTCGCGCGCGGGCACCTGCCGCACCTGAACGCCCAGGTTCCCGTGAGCCTGCACGAGGCGGGGGAGGATGCCGCGAGCGCGGGCAACCGGGACTCGTTCGTCGACGTCGACCTGTGTCTGCACGAAGCCGACGATGCGCGTCGTCTCGACCTGCTCAGCGCCCAGACCCGGGAGCGCAAGCGCGACAATGACGCGCGGTCGCTCGCCGACCTGTTCCACGCGCTCGCCGCGGCGGGGCCGTTCGGGGCGGCCGTGCGCGGCTTCGCCGACGGTCCGCGCGCGTTCGCGCTGTCGGTGTCGAACGTGCCGGGGCCGCGGGTCGCCGTCGCGGTGTCGGGTCGGCGCGTCACGCACGTCTACACGTCGTCCGAACCGGCCCCTCGGCACGCGCTCCGCGTCGCGGCGATCTCGAACGACCGGTGGCTGGGGGTCGGCTTCTGCGTCGACCCGACCGCGGTCCCGGGCGTGGAGGCGTTCGCCGACGCCGCGCACGACGCGTGGGAGGCACTGCGGGCCGACGCCGGTCGAGGACTATAGGCTCTCCGCCGGCACCGAGAACGTGTCGCACGCTTCGACGCCCCCCGCGCGCCCGGCGTCGAACCAGCGCTGGCGCTGCTCGCTCGATCCGTGCGTCCAGCTCTCGGGGTTCACGACCCCGCCGGACTCGGCCTGGATGTGGTCGTCGCCGACGGACGCCGCCGCCGCCAGCGCATCCGCGATCTGCTGCGCCGTGGGCGGCTCCAGGTAGGGCGTTCCGTTCTCATCCACCTGTTCTTCGGCGTCGGTGACCCAGGCGCCCGCGAAGCAGTCCGCCTGCAGCTCGGTTCGCACACCGTTGCTCGCGGGACCGGTGCCGTTGTTGGGGTACTGCTCCATCACTCCGATGAGGTTCTGCACGTGGTGGCCGTACTCGTGCGCGAGCACGTACAGCTGGGCGAGCGGACCCGCGGTGGTGTCGAACTGTTCGCGCAGGATCGCGAAGAAAGTCGGGTCGACGTACACCGTCTCCTCGGGTGGGCAGTAGAAGGGACCGGTGGCGTTGGACGCGGTGCCGCACTGCGTCGACGTCGACCCGTCGACGATGATGAGCTGCGGTTCGCGATACCCCTCGAGCGTCCTGCCCCAGAACTGGTCGAGGTTCAGCGACGCGGCCGCGAGCCGACAGTCGTCGCCGGCGTTGGCATCCTGGCCTGTCTCACAATTCGCGATGCGCTCCCCGCCGGTCTGCGGGGCGGCGCCCCCGCCGCCGAGGAGCCCGGTCAGGTCGGTCCCGGTGAAGAGGGAGATCAGCAGCACGGCGATCGCACCGATACCCACCGCGCCGCCACCGACGGCGGCTACCGTGCCACCCCGGCGTCGGGCGGAGTTCCCGCCCACGCGGGCGTTGTCGTTGAACGTCACGACCGCGACGGTAGCGCGCGGTGCCACGCCGGAAAGGGGGCTTGAAACCCGCGGGTCAGCCGGTCACGCCCCTGAGACGCCGACAGTCAGTCCAGGAACTCCCGCGCGGCGACGACGAGATTCTCGACCCCGCGGTCGATCGTCGGCTGCATGACCGGGGCGAAGAACGGCGAGTGGTTGGTCGGGATGTCTCGTTCGACCGTGCCGCCGGCCACGGCATCCGCGAACGTCTGAGGGTCCACACCGCCCCAGAACCAGAACACCAGCGGCGCCCCCGACTCCCGCGCGAACCACGAGACGTCCTCGCTCCCGGTGAACATGCCGGGATCGACGACGCCGGCCTCACCGAACGCCCGCCGGAAAGCGGCCGTCAGGCGGGATGTGGCATCCGGGTCGTTGATCGTGGGCGGCAGCGAATGATCGACGGAGATCGTCGGCGTCTGTTCGGCTCCGGATGCCTCGGCCTCGGCGCGGACGATCCGCTCGACCTTGCTCATCACGCGCGCGCGCGCCTCGTCGTCGGGGTAGCGAAGGCTGAGCTCGAGTTTCGCTTCGGCGGGGATGATGTTGTTCTTCAGGCCCGCGTGGATCGAGCCGACCGTCACGACGGCGACGTCGCGAGGGTCGACCTCCCGCGAGACCACGGTCTGCAGGCGCATGACCGTTGCGGCGGCCATGACGACCGGGTCGATTGTGGAGTGCGGGCGCGAGCCGTGGCCGCCGCGTCCGTGCAAGACGACCGTGAGCCCATCGGACGCGGCCATCTGCGTTCCCGGGCGCACCCCGATCGTGCCGGCCGGGAGTGGCGTGACGTGCTGGCCGAGGACGATATCGGGGCGCGGGTAGCGGTCGAGCACGCCGTCGGCGATCATCGCCTGCGATCCGGCGCCGTACTCCTCGGCGGGCTGGAACACCGCGACGACGGTACCCGACCATTCGCCGGTGGTGGCGACGAGGCGCTCGAGCGCACCGATGAGGGCGGTGACGTGCATATCGTGTCCGCACGCGTGCATCACGGGCACGGTGTTGCCCGCGGGGTCGGTGCCGCGGGCGGTGCTGGCGTACGGGAGGCCGGTCTGCTCCTGGACGGGCAGGCCGTCCATGTCGGCGCGCAGCCACACCACGGGCCCGGGGCCGTTGTCGATCTTGGTGACCACGCCGGTCCGGCCGACGCCCTCCTCGACCTCGAGCCCCAGGTCGGCGAGGTGGCGGGCGATGACGCCCGCGGTCCGCGTCTCCTGGAACGACAGCTCGGGATGCGTGTGCAGGTCGGTGTACAGGCTTTCGAGGTCGACACTCATGCCCCCGAGCCTATGCGCCCGCCCCTCCCTCGCGCCCTTGCGGCCACCCTCTTCCCTCGCGCCGTTCCTTCGCGCCCATGCGGGCCGCGCCCGCCTCCCCGGCCCGCTCGAGCCTTGAGTGTCCAGGACACGCGGATGCGGGGGTGTGGTGTCCGCGTGTTGTGGACGCTGAAGCTCCGGGCGCCCGGGGCGGGGGTGTGGCCGGGGCGGCTCGTTGCGTTGAGTGTCCAGGACACGCGGATGCGGGGGTGTGGTGTCCGCGTGTCGTGGACACTGAAGCTCCCGGTGCCGGTGCCGGTGCCGGTGCCGGTCCCGGTCCCGGTCCCGGTGCGGGTGCCGGTACCGGGGCGGGGGTGCGGCGGGGGTGCGGCCGGGGCGGCTCGTTGCGGTTGAGTGTCCAGGACACGCGGATGCGGGGGCGTGGCATCCGCGTGTTGTGGACACCGAAGCTCCCGCTTCCGGGACCCGGGTACCGGATGCCGGGGCGCCTGTCCAGCCGTCCCGTTGCGGCGGGCGCGGCGGGGAGGCTGGCCGCATGGCCACGACACATTTCGACTACCTCATCGTCGGCGGCGGCATGGTCGCCGACAGTGCTGCGCGCGGCATCCGCGAGCTCGACACGAGCGGGTCGATCGGCATCCTGAGCGACGATGTCGACGAGCCCTACACGCGTCCCGCGCTGAGCAAGAAGCTGTGGACCGACGACGAGTTCACCTGGGACAAGGTGCCGCTCGGCACCGCCGACGACACCGGCGCCGACATCCGGTTGCGCACACGTGCCACGGCCGTGCGCCCCGAGGCGCGAGAAGTGGATGCCGCCGGCGAGACGTTCTCGTACGGCAAGCTGCTGCTCGCGACCGGCGGACACCCCGTGCCCCTCCCCATCGACGACCGCAGCGGGGGCGCGCGCGCACTCACGTTCCGCACGGCCGAGGACTACCGGCACCTTCGCACCCTGTCCGAGGATGTCGTGCGCATCGCTGTCGTCGGCGGCGGCTACATCGGCTCCGAGCTCGCCGCCGCGCTCGTGCAGAACGGCGTCGACACCGTGCTGATCCACACCGGAGCGGTGCTCGGCGACGCGGTCTTCCCGCCCGCGCTGGCGGAGCGGTTCGAGAAGCTCTTCCGCGACGCCGGGGTCGAGATCGTCGCCGGCTCGAAGGTCGAGGCGGGAGAGGCGGATGCCGACGGCGTCCGGCTCGTGCTCGAGGGCGGTGACGAGGTGCGCGCCGACGCGGTCGTGAGCGGCCTCGGCATCGATGTCGCCACCGGCCTGGCCGAAGCCGCGGGGCTCGCCGTCGACGACGGGATCGTGGTGGACGCGCAGCTGCGCTCCTCGGCCGACGGCATCTGGGCCGCGGGCGACGTGGCCAGCTACCCCGACCGGCTGCTCGGACGGCGTCGCGTCGAGCACGTCGACAATTCCAACGAGATGGGGCGTGCCGTGGGACGGAACCTCGCCGGCGCCGGGGAGCCGTACACGCACACGCCGTACTACTACTCGGCGGTGTTCGGCATCCGGTACGAGGCCGTCGGAACGCTGGACTCGTCGCTGGACACCGTGGAGGACTGGATCGACGCCGACCACGGCGTCGTCTACTACCTCGACGACGATCGCGTCGTCGGCGTGCTGCTGTGGAACATCGAGAACGCCCGCGACGCCGCCCGGGCAGTGCTCGCGGAGGCCGATACCCTCACGCGCGCCGACCTGGTGGGCCGTATCCGCTGACGTCCAGGCGGCGGCACAACTCCGGTGGCACCGGGCCGCCGATCCGCACCCGCCGTCTCTCGCGCGCGGTGTGCCGGAGTTGTGCGGAGAGTGCGCGCGAGGCGGGTGTGACCGGGCGAGGCGGGGAGCCCGGGCGAGGTGCAGAGCTCCGGCGATTCGGCATCCCGGCGCGGATTCCGGCGGCAGGCGTGTGATGTGCAGGAGTTGTGCCGGGATGCCAGGGGCGCGGGCGAGGCGGGTGTGACCGCGCGAGGCGGGTACGGCCGGGCGAGGCGGGTGCGACCCGGCGAGGCGGGTGCGACCGGGCGAAGCGGGTGCGACCGGACGAGGCGGGGAGTCCGGGCGAGGCGGGGAGTCTGCGCGAGGCGGGTGCGACCGGACGAGGCGCAGAACTCCGGCGATTCGGCATCCAGGCGCCGATTCCGGCGGCAGGCGTGTGACCTGCAGGAGTTGTGCCGGAATGCCGGGGGCGCGGGTTGTGCCGGGATGCCAGGGGCGCGGGCGTCAGCCTCAGCCTGGCGCCGTCGCCGTCGACCCGCGCTCGAGCAATGCGAATGGCAGGGTGCCACGCCGTAGGGCCGGCGCTGCACCGTCGAGCTCGGCGAGGACGGCCTCGGCGGCGCGCTCGCCCTGGCAGCGGGCGAACTGGTCGACCGTGGTCAGGCCGAACCAGCGCCCCAGCTCGTTGCCGTCGACGCCGATGATCGAGATGTCGTCGGGCACGTGCAGCCCGGCCTCGCGCGCGGCCAGGATGGCGCCGATCGCCATCTCGTCCGACGCCGCGAAGATGGCGGTCGGGCGCTCGGTGCTGTCGAGCAGGTGCCGAGCGGCGGTCGACGCGCCCTCGATCGTGAAGTCCGCGTCGGCGAACAGCGGCCGTGCGCCCGCGGCATCCATCTGCTCGGCGAAGCCGCGTCGGCGCAGAGCGGGCACGGAGGACCCGGTCACCTCGGGGGAGCCGATGTGGGCGATGCGGCGGTGGCCGAGGTCGAGGAGGTGGCGCGTGGCGAGGCGTCCCACGGCGAGGTCGTCGACCGTGAGGGTCGTCAGGAGCGGGTTCGGGCCCGCGATCGCGACGATCGGCACGCCGAGCCCCCGCAGTGATGCGGCCTCGTCGGCGTCGAGCTCCGGCGCGATCGTGATGATCCCGTCGACGCGACGACGCCGGACGTTGTCGGAGAACACCCGCTGCCGTTCCTCGGCCGCCGCACTGACACCGTAGAGGGTGATGTCGAAGCCTCGGCGCACGAGTCCGTCCGAGATCCCCGCCAGCACGGTGCTGTAGAACCACCGGTCGAGGAACGGCACGATGACCCCGATCGCCCGCGCCCGTCCGGTGGCGAGGGCCGACGCGGCAGCCGAGACCACGTAGCCCAGCTCATCGGCGGCGGTCTGCACGCGCTGGCGGGTGACGGGCGAGACCGGACCTCGACCGCTCAGGGCCCGCGAGACCGTGGCCGTCGACACACCCGCCCGGCGGGCGACCTCGTCGATGCCGACCATGGTCTCGCGGATTCCGGATGCCACGGCTCAGGCCGTGGCGATCCAGACGGTCGTGTCGGTCGGCAGGCGATCGCCGTCGAGCGGGCCGCTCGCGACGAGCACTTCGCCGGCGGGGAGGTCGACGGGAGCGTCACCGAGGTTGGCGACCACGGCGATCGACCCGTTGCGGAATGCCACGACGTCGTCGCCGAAACCGTCGAGCCACTTCAGCGATCCCGCGCCGAGGCCGTGCGCGCGGCGCTCGGCGAGCAGCGAGCGGTACAGCGACAGGGTGGATGCCGGGTCGTCGCGCTGCACGTCGCGGGCGAGCTCCGCCCACTCGGCGGGCTGCGGCAACCAGGCGGCGCCGGTGTCGTTGAAGCCGTAGGCGGGGGCCTCGGCGGTCCACGGGATCGGGACGCGGCAGCCGTCGCGGCCGTAGCGCTCGCCCTCGGTGCGGAACCACGTCGGGTCCTGCCGGGCGTCGTCGGGGAGGTCGATGACCTCGGGCAGGCCGAGCTCCTCACCCTGGTAGAGGTAGGAGGAACCCGGCAGGGCGAGCATCAGGGAGGTCGCGGCCCGCGCGCGGCGCAGCCCCTTCACGGGGTCGGGCTGCCCGGGGGACTTCGGGCCGATACCCGCGCCCTGCGGGTTCTCCGCGGTCAGCGCGAGACGCGAGGCGTGCCGGACGACGTCGTGGTTCGACAGCACCCAGGTGCTCGGCGCGCCGACGGCCCCGTAGGCGATGAGCGATTCCTCGATCACGTCGCGCAGGGCCTCGGCATCCCACTTCGTCTCGAGGTACGCGAAGTTGAAGGCCTGGTGCATCTCGTCGGGGCGCACCCACAGCGCGGTCTGCGCGACGGTGGGCAACCACGCCTCGGCGCACAGGGCGCGGTCGCCGTCGTACTCGGCGAGCACCTCGTGCCACTCGCGCCACACGTCGTGGACACCGGGCTGGCCCCAGTACGGAACGCCGGCGGAGTCGCCGCCCATCGAACCGCCCTCGGGGTCGGGCGTGAAGTCGGGGAGACCCTCGGCCTTGATGAGGCCGTGGGCGACGTCGACGCGGAACCCGTCGACCCCGCGGTCCAGCCAGAAGCGCAGGATGTCGCGGAATTCCGCGCGCACCTCGGGGTTGGTCCAGTCGAAGTCGGGCTGCGACTCGTCGAAGATGTGCAGGTACCACTGCCCCGGGGTGCCGTCGGCCTCGGTGACCCGCTTCCACATGCCGCCGCCGAACACCGACTCCCAGTTGTTGGGCGGCAGCTCGCCGTTCTCGCCCTTCCCGTCACGGAAGATGTAGCGCCCCCGCTCCGGGCTGCCGGGAGCGGCCTCGAGCGCCTCCTGGAACCACACGTGCTGGTCACTGGAGTGGTTCGGCACCAGGTCGACGATCACCCGGATGCCACGCTCGTGCGCCCCGGCGAGCATCGCGTCGAAGTCGGCGAGCGTGCCGAAGATCGGGTCGACGTCGCGGTAGTCGGCGACGTCGTACCCCGCGTCCTTCTGCGGCGACCGCTGGAAGGGGCTCAGCCAGATGGCATCCACTCCCAGGTCTTTGAGGTCGTCGAGGTGCGCCGTGACGCCGGGCAGATCGCCCAGGCCGTCGCCCGAGGCGTCGGCGAAGGAGCGGGGGTAGATCTGGTAGATGACGGCCGTGCGCCACCACTCGGAACCCGGAGCGGACTCGAGTTCGGGACGCGTGTCCTGCTGCGTGAAAGTCATGCGGTCCAACCTACTGCAAGCGCTTGCATAGCGAGAAAGGGCGTCGACACGATCGCAGACTACCGGGGCTGCGTTTCCGCCGTGTCACGAGCCGGACCGCCCGAGGCGCGGCATGCCCGGGTCGCGGGCGTCGGCCCGGCGCATCGTGCCCGGGTCGCGCGGGCGTCGGCGCGGCGTATCGTGCCCGGGTCGCGCGGGCGTCGGCGCGGCGCATGGTGCTCGGGGCGCGCGCGTCGCCCCCTCCAATTTCGGTGTCCAAGACACGCGGATGCCGGACGCCGCCACCCGCGTGTTGTGGACACTGAAGCGCACGCTCGCGTTTTGCGGACGGGCGAGGGTGTCGGCCCGGCGGATCAGCCCAGGGCTGCGTGACTGCCGCGGCGCATGGTGCCCGTGTCGCGCGCGCGTCGGCCCCTCACTTCGGTGTCCAAGACACGCGGATGCCGGGCGCCGCCACCCGCGTGTTGTGGACACTGAAGCGCACGCTCGCGTTTTGCGGACGGGCGAGGGCGACGGGGGTGCGCCAGGGCGCGACCGGCGGGCGACGATTAGGCTGGGGCGGTGCCCGACGCTTCCGCTCTCGCCCGTGCCGAATCGCTGATCGGCAGCATTGCCGACTACCCCGAACCGGGGGTCGTGTTCCGCGACATCACACCGCTGCTGGCGGATGCCGAGGCCCTGCGCGCGACGATCGACGCGCTGCTCGAGCCCTTCGCGGGGCAGTTCGACGTCGTGGCCGGCATCGAGGCGCGCGGCTTCCTGCTCGCCGGAGCCGCAGCCGTGGCGGCCGGCGTTGGGCTCGTGCCGATCCGAAAGGCGGGCAAGCTCCCGCGGCCCGCGGCATCCGTTTCGTATGCACTCGAGTACGGCACCGCCGAGATCGAGATGCACGACGACATCGCCTCGGGTACCCGCGTGCTGCTGCTCGACGACGTCCTGGCCACGGGGGGCACGCTCGAAGCGGGACGCGCGCTCGTCGCCCGGCTCGGCGGTGAGGTCACCGGCACCGCGGTGCTGCTCGAGATCGACGCCCTCGGCGGCCGCGCCGTGTTGGGCGGCGACGTGCACACGGTCTTCCACGCCTGATTCTCGCGCCCGCGGCGCGTGCCGGTTCCTTCGGTGCTGCCGTGTGCGCGGGGTTTTGCGGCGTTGAGTGTCCAGGACACGCGGATGCCGTGTGCTGCCGTCGGCGTGTTGTGGACACTGGAGTGTCGGGGTCGGGTGCTGCGGGGTTGGGTGTCCAGGACACGCGGATGCCGTGTGCTGCCGTCCGCGTGTTTTGGACACTGAAGCCGCCGCCCCCACCGCCGCGCCCCACCGCCCCGGCCCCACCGCCGCGCCCCACCGCCCCGGCCCTACCGCACCGCGCCCCGGCGTCAGCGCAGTACCGACGCCCCGAGCTCGACGGGGCTGCCCTCGATGTTGCCGACGATGCCGCGGATGACGCCCGAGCCGTCCTCGCGGCGCAGGCCGTCGTACCAGGCCTGGGTCGCTTCGACGTCGAACGCGTGCGTCTCGTGTGCGCGCTTGCGGGCGCGGAGCACGAGGTCGCCCGCCCGCTCGGTGCGGATGCGCTCGTATCGCTTCAGCGAATCCTCGACGCCGAGCGTCGTCGTGGCGAACACGATGCCGAGGGCGAAGCTGTCCTCCAGCGCCGAGCACGCCCCCTGCCCGATGTCGGGGGCGGTGTTGTGCGCGGCGTCGCCGAGGATCGCCACGCGTCCACGGACCCACGTGTCGAAGGGGTCGATGTCCCAGATCTCGACGCGGTTGAGTGAAACGTCGGGGTCGATGGCATCCAGGAGCGCCCGCACGCCCGGGGCGCCCCACGACCCGAAGGCCTCTTCGAGGGCGGCCATGCGGTCCTCGAGCACGCCCGAGGGCCCCGGCACGTCGACGAAGAAGTAGAAGCGGTCGCCGGCGACGGGCATGACGGCGCAGCGCTTGCCGTCGCCGACGAACGTGGTCCACTGGTGCGGCGGGCCGATGCGGGGATCCGCCCGGACGAGGCCGTTGAAGTTCACGTACCCGGAGTACACGCGCTCGGGGCGGATGCCAGTGGGCTCGGTGACGTAGTCCCGCACGAGCGAGCGCGCCCCGTCGGCGCCGATGAGCAGGTCGGCGGTGTCGGTCGTGCCGTCGGCGAACGTCGCGGTCACGGTGGTGCCGTCGTCGGCGACCTCGACGAGTTGCATCCCGAGGTGGATGCGGCCTGTGCCGACGGCATCCATCATCAGCGCCTGCAGGTCGGCGCGGGCGACGGGGTAGGGCCGCTGCCCGGTCTGGGAGGTGACGGATGCCAGGCTGAACCGGCACATCTCGTCGCCGGTGTGGCCGTCGTAGTAGGCCATGTCGTCCATCTGGCCGCCGAGGGCGGCGACCTGCGGCCCGAGGCCGAGCCAGTTCAGCACCTTCACGCCGTTGGACCACAGTGACAACGCCGCGCCCACGGGACGGTTCTCGCGCATGCGGTCGTAGATCACGACATCGTGCCCGAGCTTCTGCAGGGCGAGGGCGGCGGAGGTTCCTCCGACGCCGGCCCCGATGACGATGACCTTCACGGGTCCTCCTCAGCTGCCGCGGTAGGTGGAGTAGGCGAAGGGGCTGAGCAGCAGCGGCACGTGCAGGTGCTCCTCGCCGGACGCGGTGAACGCCACGGTCGCGACGGGGTGGAACGACGTCACGCCCCGCGTGCGGAAGTACGCGCCGGTGCCGAACGTCAGGGCGTAGTCGCCGTCGGCGAGGCGGTCGGGGCCGAGCGCGAGGCGGCCGTCCGCGTCGGTCACGGCGGAGTCGATGGTGGCGCCATCGAGGTGCGCGAGCGTCACCGCGATCCCGGCCGCGGGCGTGCCGGTCGCGGCATCCAGCACATGGGTGGTGAGGTGCGTCATTCGGTGCCCTCCGGGTCGTCGGTCATCGTGCCGCGCAGGCGAAGCAGCGCGATCTCGGCGAGTTGTCGCGTCGCTTCGAGGGTCTCGGCGTCGGGGGTGTTGCGAAGGCGTCGCTCGAGTTCGGAACGGATCTCACCCGGTGTGCGTCCGGCCGCCCGGATGAGGAAGACGCGACCGAAACGCTTCTCGTACGCCGCGTTGCCCGCGGCGATCGCGGCGACGTCGTCGTCGGCCGCGGTGGTCATCGCGGCTTGTTCGCGACGGGATGCCGCGGCCTCGGCGTTGTCCCCCGACACCGTCGCCCCGATGCGGGGGTGGGCGTGCAGTGCTCGCTCGAGATCGGCGGGAGACCAGGTCGCGGCGAGGTTCTCGGCGTAGGCGGCGAGGGCGTCGACGTCGGCGTAGGGGCGGCCGGCGACGACGGCGTCGACCCACCCGGGGATGTCGGCCCAGACGCGGACCACCTCCGCCGCGGGGGCGGGCGGGGCCGCGTTGAAGGCGGTGAGGTGCATGCGGGCAACGCTAGGGCCGCCGCGTTACGGGGCTGTGGCGCGATGTGTCCGCGATGTTGCTGTGGGGAACATTTCGGTAGCGGCCGACCGTCTCTGCGGGCACGACGAAGCGGTGCCGCGGGGCGGGGCCGGAGCGCGCGCCGTGGGTGTGGCCGAAACCGGGAGTCTCAGCCGTGGACGATCAGCCAGTGCGCCACGGCGTCCACCCCGCCGGTGTTGTGCAGGCGGTGGGGGACCGAGCAGGGGTAGCTGATGGCGTCGCCGGCACGCAGGATCACGCGCTCGGCCTCGAAGTCGATGGTCAGCTCGCCTGAGACGACCGTGCCGACCTCGTATCCCTCGTGGTGGAACAATCCGTCGGCGCCGTGGGCCGCGGTCCCGGGCGGGTAGATCGACTCGAAGTAGTCGACGCCGGGAGAGGTGCCGGGTGTCAGCCGCCGGAACGATACGCCGCTGTCGAGCACGATGTCGGGCGCCTGACCGGCGCGCTGCAGGGTGAAGCCCGAGGGGCCGGCGGGTTCGATGGGACGGTCGGATGCCGGGTCGAACGCGGCCACCAGGGGAACGCCGAGGGCGTCGGTGATGGCGATGAGCCGGGACACGCTCGGCTGCATCACGCCGCGCTCGATCTGTGACACGGCGCTGGGGGAGATGCCGAGGGTCGCGGCCAGTGAACGGGCCGAGATCCCCCGCGCCGTGCGCAGGGATCGAATGCGCTCGCCCACGCCTCCGGCGGAGACCGTGTTCTCGTCCACGGTGGTCGGCTGCGTCATGCCCTGAGTCTAGAAGTGGCCGCGGTGTGAAGGAGCGACTTCACATACCCGTTACATGAGCGAAATCGAGCGCGTCGTGTGAACCCATAGCTTCACTTGCAAGCCCCACTCCGGCCGCGGACTCCACGTCGTGGCATCCCCCGCCCTGAGAGGAAAGACATGACCACCACAACGCGCACCGGCCCCCACGACCTCGTGGAGGCGGCCGGCCACCCCCACGGGGGCGGCAACATGCAACCGCACTACGACGACCGGCTCGCCAACGAAGACCTCGCGCCGCTGCGCAAGCAGAAGTGGTCCTCGTACAACATCTTCGCGTTCTGGATGAGCGACGTGCACTCGGTCGGCGGCTACATCACCGCCGGCTCGCTGTTCGCCCTGGGCCTGCAGTCCTGGCAGGTGCTGGTGGCGCTGATCGCCGGAATCGTCATCGTGCAGGTGTTCGCCAACATGGTCGCCAAGCCGAGCCAGAAGACCGGTGTGCCCTACCCGGTGATCAACCGCGTCGTGTTCGGCATCCGGGGCGCGAACATTCCCGCGATCATCCGCGGCCTTATCGCGATCGCCTGGTACGGCGTGCAGACGTTCCTCGCAGCGGAGTCGCTGAACATCGTCTTCCTGAAGTTCATCCCCGGCTCCGCGGCCCTGCTCGAGGTCTCGTTCGCGGGACTGTCGGCGCTCGGTTGGATCTCGTACGCGATCCTGTGGACCGCGCAGTTCCTGCTGTTCTGGAACGGCATGGAGGTCATCCGCCGATTCATCGACTGGGCGGGCCCCGCGGTGTACCTCGTGATGATCGTGCTCGCCGTGTACCTCGTGTCGCAGGCCGGCATCCAGAACATCTCGTTCACCCTGTCGACGACGCAGCTGGACTTCTGGGCTTCCATCCCGGTGATGTTCGCCGCCATCGCGCTCGTGGTCTCGTACTTCTCGGGTCCGATGCTCAACTTCGGCGACTTCGCCCGGTACGGCAAGAGCTTCGCGGCGGTCAAGCGCGGCAACTTCTGGGGCCTGCCGCTCAACTTCCTGTTCTTCTCGCTGTTGACGGTCATCACCGCCTCGGCCACGGTGCCGGTGTTCGGCGAACTGATCACCGATCCGATCGCCACCGTCGAGCGCATCGACACCCCGTTCGCGATCCTCCTCGGGGGCCTCACGTTCGTGACCGCCACGGTCGGCATCAACATCGTCGCCAACTTCATCTCCCCGGCGTTCGACTTCTCCAACGTCGCCCCGAAGAAGATCTCGTGGCGGGCGGGTGGCATGATCGCCGCCGTGGGGTCGACCTTCCTCATGCCGTGGAACTGGTACTCCAACAGCGACGCCATCCACTACTCGCTCGGCGTGCTGGGCGCCCTCATCGGCCCCCTCTTCGGCATCCTGATCGCCGGGTACTAC
Organism: Microbacterium mcarthurae; assembly: GCF_046064585.1. NCBI lineage: Bacteria > Bacillati > Actinomycetota > Actinomycetes > Micrococcales > Microbacteriaceae > Microbacterium > Microbacterium mcarthurae. Next base: position 643,602 of record NZ_JAROCE010000002.1, read on the forward strand.
ATCGCCGCCCGTCAGCGCGTGAAGGTCGATGCGATGATCACGATGGACGCCCAGGGTCCCTACTGGTACCGCAACGGCTTCAACCCCAATTCCGTGAAGGCCGTCATCGCGGCGGGCGTGCCGACCGTGGGGATCGCCGTCTTCCCGAAGCTGTTCGCAGATCTGGGGATCTTCGACATCTCCGCCATCAGCGACTACAGCTGGTTCATCGGGTGCGGCCTGGGGTACGTACTGTTCCTCCTCTTCGAGCGGCTCGACCCGCGCATCCCCACCTTCGACGGCGAGACCGAGGGCATCTCGGACGGCGCCGTCGACGGGGCCGCGACCACGGCGGCATCCGAGCCGCCCGCCATCTCCGCGGAGATCCCCGTGGATGCCAGGCGCTCGGCGTCGACCGCCGCGGCGTCGGGAACGGGCACGACCGCGTGAGGATCCTGCTCATCAACCCCAACACCTCCCGGGCGATGACCGTGAAGATCGCGGACGCCGCCCGGGGGGTCGCGGGGCCTGACGTCGAGATCGCCGCGGTGTGCCCCGAGGTCGGAGCGGCGGCGATCGAGAGCCACGTCGATGAGGTCGCCGCCGCGGCCGCGGTGGTGGAGCTCGTCGCGGCCGACCGTGACGGCGCGGCCCCCGCCGACGCCTACGTCGTCGCGTGCTTCGGTGACCCGGGGCTCGACGCGGCGCGCGAGCTCGTCACCGTTCCGGTGGTCGGCATCGCCGAGGCGGCGATGCACCTGGCCGCCGTCTCGGGGCGGCACTTCGGCGTCGTCACGACCCTGAGTCGCACCCTCGGTCGCGCCCGCGATCTCGTGAGTCGATACGGCATGGAGCGGGCGTGCGTGTCGCTGGCGGCGACGGGCATCCCCGTGCTGGATCTCGAGGACACCGGCTCGGCCGCCGTCGCGACGATCGAGCGGTTCGCGGCCGAGGCCGTTTCCGGGGGTGCGGACGTGGTCGTCCTGGGATGCGCGGGCATGGCCGACCTCTGTGCCGAGCTGACGTCCCGCGTCGGCGTGCCCGTCGTCGACGGGGTCGCGGCGGCGGTGGGCCTGGCATCCGGGATGGTGCGCATGGGCCTCGGGACGAGCAAGCGCGACGAGTACGCGGCGCCCCCGGCGCGGGGCGTGACCGGCTTCCGTCCGGGGCGCGAATTTCCGTTTGGGGCGGGGAATTCCTTGCCCCAACTGGACGACCGCGCGCCGAACCCGGGGGAAGCACCGGACCTCGCGCCCGCCGACCCCGCCTCCACAGCGGGAGTGTTCGCATGAATGTTGATGACGGTTACATCGGCGAAACGCGGGGCCTCTAGCGTGAGCGGCATGAGCACGAGGATCGCGGCCCGCCGCACGTTCGTCGACGGCCGCTTCATCCCCGCTACAGTCGTCATCGATGAGGGGCGCATCGCGGCCGTCACGGTGTTCGACCCGATGGCCGACACGGTGCTGCCCGACGACGCCGTGCTGCTGCCGGGCCTCGTCGACTCGCACGTGCACCTCGACGAGCCGGGCCGCACCGAATGGGAGGGCTTCGCCACGGGCACCGCCGCGGCGGCAGCCGGGGGAGTGACGACCGTCGTCGACATGCCCCTGAACAGCTCACCCGTGACCACGACCCCCGAGGCACTGGATGCCAAGCGCGCCGCCGCCGCGGGCAAGCTCGCGGTCGACGTCGCCTACTGGGGAGGAGCCGTCCCGGAGAACCTCGGATCGCTGCGCGCGCTGGTGGATGCCGGGGTCGTCGGGGTGAAGTGCTTCCTCGCGCCGAGCGGCATCGACGAGTTCGGGCACCTCGACGCCGCGCAGCTGGAGGAATGCCTCGCCGAGCTCGCGATGTTCGACGGGTTGCTCATCGTGCACGCGGAGGACCCGGCGCACCTGCACGCCGACGGCGCTCTCGGCCCGCGATACGCCGACTTCGAGGCCAGTCGCCCGCCCGTCAGCGAGCGCGCGGCGATCCGTCGTGTGATCGACGCGGCCCGCCGCACCGGGGCCCGGGCGCACATCGTGCACGTGTCCGACGGCGAAGCGCTGGACGACGTCCGGGCCGCGAAGGCCGAGGGCGTGCGCCTGACCGTCGAGACCTGCCCGCACTACCTCACCCTCGACGCCGCCGATGTGCCCGACGGCGACGCGGCGTTCAAGTGCTGCCCGCCCATTCGCGGGGCCGCGAACCGCGACCTGCTGTGGGCCGGAGTGGTCGACGGCACGATCGACGCGATCGTCAGCGACCATTCGCCCGCGACCGTCGAGCTGAAGTCCAACCCCGACTTCGGCCTGGCGTGGGGCGGGATCGCGGGCCTCCAGACCGGTCTGTCGTCGGTGCACACCGCGGCGCGGGGGCGTGGCATCCGGCTCGAAGACCTGCTGCCGCTTCTGACCACGGGCCCCGCGCGCATCGCCGGGCTCGCGGGGCTCGGCGTCATCGCGGCGGGCGCCCCCGCGCACCTCGTGGCGTTCGCCCCCGACGGGGAGTTCGTCGTGGATGCCACGGCCCTCGAATACCGCAACCCGGTCTCGCCGTGGCACGGGCAGACGCTCACCGGTGTCGTGCGCGAGACGTGGCTCCGCGGGGAGTCGGTGTTCCGGCGCGGCGAGCCGGTGACGCTCCGTTCGGGGCGCGAGCTGGTCGACACGTCCGAGGCGGTCCAGGCATGAGCGGCGCGGACCTCCCCGGCAGTGGACCGGCGGTCCCCGTCCTGCAGCCCGGGGTCGGCGCGATCCCGGGTGACCATTACCTCCGCGCGACGCCCGAGACCGTCCTGTGGGGACGCCTCCCGTGCGCCGTCGACGCGGCGGTGCTCGAGATCGGCTCGGGCGAGAGCGTCACCTTCGACACCGTGAGTCACGAAGGCATCCTCGACGACCAGGGCAAAGACCCGCGCGCCTACTTCACGTCGCACGGTGTGCCGTCGGAGCACATCCTCGACGACGCGATCGAGATCGCGGCATCCGTCGCCCGCGACCCGTTCGCCGACGGCCCGCACGTCGTCGTCGGGCCGGTGCGCGTGCGCGGTGCGCACCCCGGCGATCTGCTCAAGATCACCGTCGAGACGCTCGCGCCGCGCGTACCGTACGGCGTGATCTCGAACCGCCACGGCAAGGGGGCGCTGGTGGGTGAGCTGCCCCGCGGAGAACACAACGTCAGCGTGTTCGCCGCCGTCGCAGAGCGCGACGGTGTGCTGCACGGGACCCTCCCGGTCACGGAGGGCGGCGAGCCCGCGGTGGCGTTCCCGCTCTCGCCGTTCCTCGGGACGATGGGGGTCGCCGTCGCGGGCGACGAACGCCCGCACTCCGTCCCGCCCGGAACCCACGGCGGCAACATCGACATCAACCTGCTCGTCGAGGGGACGACGCTGTTCCTCCCCGTTCAGGTCGAGGGCGCGCTCGCGTACGTCGGCGACCCGCACTTCGCCCAGGGCGACGGCGAGGTCGCGCTGACCGCGCTCGAGGCGTCACTTCGGGCGACTCTCCGTTTCGAAGTCATACCCGCGGATGCCGCCCGCACGGCGTTCGGCGAGGTGACGGGCCCCCTCGTCCGCACGCCCGAGTATCTCGTGCCGACGGGGATGGACCCCGACCTGGATGCCGCGATGCGCGCGTGCGTCCGCTCAGCGCTGTCGCTCCTCGGCGCGCGCTGGGGCATGGACGAACACCTCGCCTACGCCTACCTCAGCGCCGCGACCGACTTCGACATCTCGCAGGTCGTCGACATCGTGTCCGGCGTCCACGCCCGCATCCGCGAGGCGGACTTCGCCGGGGTCCCCTCGGTGGAGCCGCAGCCCCTGGCATCCGCCACCGCTCCTCTCGATGGGGACGTCGCGTGAGCCGCCCGGTCGCTGTGCGCCCCGGTTCGGTGTCCAAGACACGCGGACGGTGGGGCGTGGCATCCGCGTGTTGTGGACACTCAACGCGGGGCGTGGCGCTTGCGGTGCCCGGTGTGTGCGACGTGGGTGGTGTGGTGCGCGCGGGTGGTGTGGCGGGTTCGGGTGGTGTGGCGGGTTCGGTGTCCAGGACACGCGGACAGTGCCGTGCGGCATCCGCGTGTTGTGGACACTCAACGCGGGGTGTGGCGCTTGCGGTGCCCGGTGTGTGCGACGTGGGTGGTGTGGTGCGCGCGGGTGGTGTGGCGGGTTCGGTGTCCAAGACACGCGGACGGTGGGGCGTGGCATCCGCGTGTTGTGGACACTGGGCGGCGGGTGTGGCGCGCGTGGAGGTGCGCGCGGGTGGTGTGGCGGGTTCGGTGTCCAAGACACGCGGACGGCGGCTCGTGGCATCCGCGTGTTCTGGACACTCAATACTCGATGACGCGCCGGAACGGGGTCGACAGTGATGGATGCCACGATCCCGGCCGACCTGCGTGCGGCGTTCGAGGCGTACGAGGCGGCGATCGTCGCGAACGACCTCGACGCGCTCGACGCGTTCTTCGCGCCCGGCCCGGACACGCTGCGCGGTGACACCGGGGGGCTGCTCGTCGGGCACGACGCGATCAGTGGGTTCCGTGCGTTGCGTGGCGGTGTTCCTCCGCGGGAGATCGCCGAGCTGCACTATCGTCCGCTCGTCCGTGCCGGCAACGCCGTGGCATCCACCGCGCCCGCCGAGGCCGTGACGGCCACCCCCACTCCCGCCGCCGCCGCCCCCGCCACCCCCACTCCCGCCGCCGCCGCGCCCGCCGCCGCCAACACCCCCGTCACCACCACCGCACCGAGCGTCGACGGGGACGTCGCACTGCTCGTGTCGGTCTCGGCGTTCCGCGGCGGAGGTCGGGGGCTTCAGACGCAGGTGTGGCAGCGCACGGGCGGGCGATGGCTCATCACCGCGGCGCATGTGACGCCGCGCACGCCTGCCCTCGATCGCACGATCTGGCGCAGCGTGGGCGATCCCTTCCTGCAGGGTGCGTGGGAGGGCCCGCTCGAGGGGCTCACCGTCGCCGTGAAGGACCTGTTCGCGATCGCGGGTTTCCGCGTGGGCGCCGGCAACCCGACGTTCCTCGAAGAGGCCCGTCCCGAGAAGGTCACCGCCCCCGCCGTCGTCGACCTGCTGCGTGCGGGAGCGTCGCTGCGCGGCATCGCCCGCACCGACGAGTTCGCGTACTCGATCGCGGGCGACAACGTGCACTACGGCACGCCTCCCAACGGGGCGGTCGTGGGTGCCCTGCCCGGCGGGTCGTCGAGTGGACCGGCCTCCGCCGTCGCCCTCGGCCACGCCGACATCGGACTCGCCACCGACACGGCGGGGTCGATCCGCGTGCCGGCGTCGTACCAGGGCCTGTGGGGTCTGCGGACGACGCACGACCTCGTCCCGCGGCAGGGCATGCTCCCGCTCGCGCAGTCGTTCGACACGATCGGGTGGCTCACCCGTGACGGCGACACGCTCCAGCGCGTGGCCGACTGGTGCCTCAGCTACGACGGGTCCGCGTCGACCGAGAACGTGTACGGCGCCGCCGGCCGCGACCTCCCCTGGCGGTTCGTCGTGCCCGAGGAGATCCTCGAGTGCGTCGAGCCCGCGACCCGCGCGGCCTTCTCACGCATGCTGGCCGCGCTCGCGGCATCCGACGATCCGCCCCCGCTACGTGCCGTGCACGCGGGAGACCTGGATGCCACCTTCACGGCGTTCCGCACCGTTCAGGGCGCCGAGGCGTGGCGCAACAACGGCGAGTGGCTGCGCGCGCACCCCTGGGCGGTGGGGCCGGCGGTCGCGGAACGTTTCCGCATCGCGTCCCAGATCACCGCCGCGGAGGAGGCTGCCGCCCGCCGCGATCTGGAGGCGATCGCGGCCGACCTGGCGGAGCTCGTCGACGGTGCCGTCCTGATCTTCCCCACCGTGCCCGGTCCGGCGCCGCTGCGAACGGCCGACGTGGATGCCGTCCGCGCCGCGACCCTGCGCATGACCGCCCCCGCAGCCGCGGCGGGGTTCCCCGCGGTGTCGGTGCCGGTGCTGACCGTCGCCGGCGCACCGGTGGGCGTGTGCCTCGTCTCGCGCGCCGGGACCGACATCGCGCTGGTCCGGCTCGCGCGGCGGCTCGCCGACCTCGTAGGGGCAGGAGCGGGCCGATGAGCGGCGCTGCACAACTCCTGCAAAGTCGTGGCTTCTCGGCATCCCGTGCCGGGAGAGCCGGGGATGCCGGAGTTATGCGCCCCTCCGCCCCCGCCGCCGCCGTCCCCGCCGCCTCCGCTTCGGCCGACGTCCCCGGCGTCGCCGTTCCGGCCGCCGCCTCTGCCCCCGCCCCGGCCGCCGCGGCCTCCGCCCCCACCCCCGACACCCGCCCCCGCACCACGGAGTCCCGATGACCCACCTCCCCGGCCCGATCGACCCGCCCGCGCGTCTGCTGATGGGCCCCGGCCCCATTTCGGCGTATCCGAGCGTGCTGCGCGCCATGGGCGCCCCGCTCGTCGGGCAGTACGACCCGTTCATGACGGCGACGATGACCGAGACGCAGGAGCTGTACCGCCAGGTCTGGCGCACACGGAACGACGCGACACTTCTCATCGACGGCACGAGCCGCGCCGGCATCGAGGCGGCCATCCTCTCCCTCGTGCGTCCGGGGCAGCGCGTATTGGTACCGATCTTCGGCCGCTTCGGCCACCTGTTGAAAGAGATCGCCGAGCGCGCGCTCGCCGAGGTCCACACGATCGATGTGCCGTGGGGAGAGGTGTTCCCCGTGTCGATGATCCGCGAAGCGATCGAGCGGATGAAGCCGCACCTCGTCGCGTGCGTGCAGGGCGACACGTCCACCACGATGCTGCAGCCCCTCGAGGAGATCGGGGAGATCTGCCGCGCCCACGGCGCCCTGTTCTACACCGACGCGACGGCCTCGCTCGGGGGCAACCCGTTCGAGATGGATGCCTGGGGCCTGGATGCCGCGACCGCGGGTCTGCAGAAGTGCCTCGGTGGCCCCTCCGGCTCGGCGCCGATCAGCCTGTCCGACCGCGCCGTCGAGGTGGTGCGGTCGCGCGCCCGGGTCGAGGCGGGGATCCGGGAGGAGGGGGATGCCGAGGCATCCGATTTCATCCGCTCGAACTACTTCGACCTGGCGATGATCCTGGACTATTGGGGTCCGCGGCGTCTGAACCACCACACCGAGGCGACGACGATGCTCTACGGCGCGCGGGAGTGCGCGCGCGTGCTGCTGCTCGAGGGACGCGACGAGGTCATCGCGCGGCACCGGCTGCACGGTGACGCGATGCTGGCGGGCGTCGAGGGCCTGGGGCTGCGGGTCTTCGGCGATGTCGCGCACAAGATGACCAACGTGGTGGCGGTGGAGATTCCGGACGGCGTCGTCGGCGACGCGGTGCGCGCGGAACTGCTGGACGACTTCGGCATCGAGATCGGCACGTCGTTCGGTCCCCTGCACGGGCGCGTGTGGCGCATCGGAACGATGGGCTACAACGCCCGGAAGGACGCGGTGCTCACCACGCTCGCCGCGCTCGAAACGGTACTGCGGCGCCACGGCGCCTCCGTCGCCGCGGGCGGGGGCGTCGAGGCCGCGCAGGGTGTGTACGGGGCCGCCACGCCGGCCGGGGCCGCCGGATGACGACCCGCCTGCAGGTCGCGCCCGAGCGCATCGCCTCCGCGGCGCGGCGCGTGATGGCTCGGTGCGAGGAGCTCGCACGCGTGACCGCCACCCCAGGGACGATCGAGCGCGTGTACCTCTCGCCCGAGCACGCCCGGGTGAACCGCCTCGCCGCCGAGTGGATGCGCGAACTCGGCATGACGACGCGCCAGGACGCGGCCGGCAACCAGGTCGGACGGCTCGCGCCCGCCGGAGAGCCCGATGCCCCGGCCCTTCTGATGGGGTCGCATCTCGACACGGTTCCGGATGCCGGGCGCTTCGACGGCATCGTGGGCGTGCTGATGGCGCTCGAGGTCGTGCGGCTCATCCGGCGCGTCGACGATGAGGGCGTGGCATCCAGCCCCCTCCCGTTCGCGCTCGAAGTCATCGCCTTCTCGGACGAGGAGGGCACGCGATTCGGCAAGGCGCTGCTCGGTTCGTCTGCCGTGGCCGGGCAGTGGGACCCGTCGTGGTGGGATCTCACGGATGCCGACGGCACGACGCTGCGCGAGGCGTTCCGCGAGTTCGGTCTCGATCCGGGCCGCATCGGCGAGGCGGCCCGGAGACCGGAATCGCTCGTCGCCTACCTGGAGGCGCACATCGAGCAGGGCCCCGAGCTGGACCGGGCGGGGCTGCCGCTGGCGGCGGTGTCGTCGATCGCGTCGGCGCGGCGGTTCCAGCTCGTCGTCGAGGGCGAGGCCCGGCACGCGGGCGGAACGCCGTACGACATGCGCCGCGACGCGCTGCTCGGCGCGAGCGAGGCGGCGCTCGCGGTGGAGCGCATCTGCCGCGCCGAGCACCACATCATCGGCACGGTGGGTCAGCTCGAGGCGTTTCCCGGCGCGGTCAACGTCGTGCCCGGCGAGGCGCACTTCTCGCTCGACCTGCGCGGCGAGTTCGACGACACACGCGATCGCACATGGACGGCGATCTCGGCAGAGCTGGATGCCATCATGGGCCGCCGCGGCCTGCGCTGGCGCGCCCGTGAGGTGCACTCCGCGCCCGCGGTGTTCTGCGCACCGCTCCTGCAGGACGTGGTGCGTGCGGGGATCGGCGGCGAAGCACCGACCCTGTTCAGTCGCGCCGGCCACGACGCGATGGCGATCGGCGCGATCGCCGGGGTGGGGATGCTGTTCCTTCGCAACCCCGACGGGATCAGCCACCACCCCGACGAGGCCGTCTCGGGCGCCGACGTCGCGGCCGGGATCCGGGCGCTCGCCGAGGCGGTGCTGCACGTGGGGTCCGAGCGGCGCTGACGGAGGCGGTCCACGGATCGCCGGGTGGCACACGACGCCCCGACCCGCGTTCGACAGAATCGACGCATGACCGAAGCCCCTGGCATCCTGCACCTGCTCGCCTTTGCGGCCGAACCGGGCGGCGGCAATCCGGCCGGTGTGGTTCTGGATGCCACCGCGCTCGTCGAGGCCGACATGCGGCGGATCGCGACCGACCTGGGGTACCCCGAGACCGCGTACGTCGTCGCGCGGCACGGGCGTCGCCTGCGCGTGCGCTACTTCTCACCCGAGGCCGAGGTGCCGTTCTGCGGACACGCGACGATCGCGACGGCGGTCGCGCTCGCCGAAGCCGAGGGGCCCGGTGAGCTTGTGTTCGAGACGGTCGCCGGCGACGTCGCGGTGTCGGCGGTCGACGACGACGGTCGCGTCACCGCGGGCTTCACCAGCGTCGAGCCGGCCGTTCGCGACTTTCCCGACGCGGCGCCGTTGCTCGCGCTGCTGGGGCTCGGGGCCGACGACCTCGACCCGCGGATGCCGCTCGCGGAGGCCTTCGCCGGCAACTGGCATCCGGTGGTCGCCGTGCGGTCGCTCGACGTGTTCGACGGTTTCGGGTTCGATCCGGTCGCGATGCGGGCCCTGATGAGGGAGCGCGGATGGCCGGGCACGGTCACGGTGGTCCACGTTCCCGGCGCGGTCGCGGACGGAGCGGTCGCCGAGGTGCGCAACCTCTTCCCCGTCGGCGACATCACCGAAGACCCCGCCACCGGTTCCGCGGCGGCGGCCCTGGGCGCCTACCTGCGCGAGCGCGCGGGGCTCGCCGCGCCCTTCCACGTCACCGTGCGGCAGGGGCGGCACATCGGCCGGCCGAGCATCCTCGAGGTCGATGTTCCGAAGGCCGGCGGCATCCGGGTCTCGGGGACGGCGGTCCCGCTGGCGCGCTGATGTTGATGTCCCACTTTGTGCAGGTTTGCGCCGGCGCAATTGCACAAAGTGGGACACGGCCTCGGCGAGGGCGGCGGCCTCACTCCCCGCCGGCCAACCTCCACACACGGTCGCGCGAGAAGGGCAGCTCGTAGCCGCGGCGGCCCAGGGCCCGCGACACGGCGTTGCCGATCGCCGCACCCACGGGGTTGTACGGCGACTCGCTCATCGACTTCGCGCCGAAAGGGCCGAGCGTGTCGTCGGTCTCGGCGAAGTACACCTCGGTGTCGGGCACGTCGGCGAACTGCGGCACGCGGTAGGTGCGGAACACCGGGTTCTGCACCACCCCGTCCTCGAGCATGACTTCCTCGTAAAGCGCGCCGCCCAGGGCCTGCGCGGCGCCGCCCTCGATCTGCCCGCGGCACTGCGCCGGGTTGATGACGACGCCGGCGTCGGCGGTCTGGATCGACTGCAGCACCTTCACCGTTCCCGTCTCCGGATCGACGGCCACCCGCACGGCGTGCACGTTGAAGGCGAGTGACCGGAGATCGCCGAACTCGGCGCCGTCCGCGGTCAGACCGTGATCGTCGCGCATCGTCGCGGGCGCGGCATCCACGATCCGCTCCCACGGAACGAGTTCGCCGGCGACCGAGACCCCGGATGCCACGACTTCGGCGTCCGTGGCCTCCGCCCCCGTCAACGACACGGCGATGTCGATCATGCGTCGGCGCAGCACCGTGCACGCGGCGTGCAGGGCTTTGCCCGCGACCGTTGTGCCCGCCGAGGCGAACGCTCCGGTGTCATGGCGGACGGCGTCGGTGTCGGCCGCCCACAGCTCCAGGCGCTCGGGATCCGCGTCCAGGACCGTCGCCGCGATCTGCCGGTGCACGGTCGAGGTGCCGTTGCCGAACTCGGCCGTGCCCACGCGCAGCAGATAGGTGCCGTCGCGGCGAAGGGTGGCGGTGGTGTGCGCGATGTGTCCGCGGGGGGCCATCGTGGCGATCATCGCCGCGGCCATGCCCTCGCCGACCGCCCACCCGTCGGGGGCGTCGACGCCGTTGCCGCGCCGCAGTGCGTCCTGAGCGAGATCGAGGCATTGGTCGAGACCGTAACTGCCCCAGATCAGATCCTCCTCGTACTTGTCGTCGTCGGGTTGCAGGGGGTCGCCCTCCCGCACCGCGTTGATCCGGCGCAGGTCGAACGGGTCGATGCCCAGCTCTTCCGACAGCGCGTCCATCGCCGATTCGACCGCGAACACCACCTGCCCCAACCCGTAGCCGCGGAACGCGCCCGACGGAGGGTTGTTCGTGTAGACCGCCTCGGCGTCGATCCACTTCACGGGCACGCGGTACAGCGTCGTCGACTCGGCGCACGAGTGGAACAGCACCCCGATCGCGTGGTTGCCGTACGCGCCGGTGTCGCTGAGCACGTCGAGCTTCATCGCGGTGAGGCGGCCGTCGGCATCCGCCCCCAGCGTGGTGCGTACGCGCATCGGATGCCGCAGCGACGCGCGCACGAACTGGTCGGTGCGCGAGAACTCGTAGGCCACGGGGCGGCCGAGCTTCAGCACCGCCAGCGCCGTGAGGTCTTCGGTGAAGAGCTCTTGCTTGCCGCCGAATCCGCCGCCGACCCGGTTCGCGAACACGCGGATGCGGTCGCGCTCCAGGCCGAAGACGTGCGCGAGCTCGTTACGGGCGAGGAAGGGCACCTGGGTCGACGAGCGGATGACGAGCCGCCCGTCCTCGTCGAGCCAGCCGACCGACCCGTGCGTTTCGAGGGCCGCGTGCGTGACCCGCGACGAGCGCCACTCCCCGGTGACGGTCACGTGACTCGCGGCCAGGGCCGCGTCGATGTCGCCGCCGTGACCGGTGTGAAAGCCGGCCACGACGTTGCGCCCGGCCTCCATGACCCGCTCGTCGGGCGTGCGGTCGGGGTGCAGCAGCGGCGCTCCGGGGCGACGCGCCTCGTCGGGATCGAAGACGGCGGGCAGCACGTCGTACTCGACGCGGACCGCGCGGCAGCCGGCGTCCGCCGCCTCGGCCGTCTCGGCGACCACCGCGGCCACGCGCTGTCCGACGTGCCGCACGACGTCGTCGAGCATGCGCGTGTCGTCGGGGTCGTCGGTGCGGTGCTCGTGCCGGCCGGTCGAGTACCGCACGTCGGGGACGTCGGCGTGGGTGAAGACGGCGACGACCCCGGGGAGGGCCAGGGCGGCCGAGGTGTCGATCGAGGTGATGCGCGCGTGGGCGTGGGGCGAGGTCACGACGCGCAGCACGAGCGCGGGGCCGCCGGGCACGGGCTCGTCGAACGTGAACGGCTCGCGGCCCTGGACGATGCGTTGCGCGGCCTCGGGCACGACCGATGTCCCCACGCGGCCGTCGCCGGTCCCCGTCTCGCGGACCGGCCCCAGCACGGACGCGCGGATGGCCTCGCGGATCGGGCGATACCCCGTGCACCGGCACAGGTTGCCCTTCATGCGGCGGTCCAGGTCGTCCAGGTCGCTCGCGCACAGCGTCGACGCCGTGACGCTCATGCCCGGGGTGCAGAACCCACACTGGAACCCGAATCCGGATGCCAGTGCCTCCTGCACCGGGTGCAGCTCGTCGCCGGGGGCGAGCCCGGCGGCGGTCGTGATGGAACGCCCCTCCAGGCGCATCGCCGGGACGATGCACGAGTGCGTGGGCTCACCGTCGATGAGCACGGAGCATGCGCCGCAGTCGCCCGCGTCGCATCCCTTCTTGACCTCGACGTGCCCGGTCTCGCGCAGCAGCGTGCGCGCGCATTGGCCGGGCCGCGGGTCGGCCTCGACGGCAGACCCGTTGACCTCGAACTTCACTCGGTGCCCTCCCGCCGGCTCCCGCCGGCCCGGCGCCGCGCACTCACGCGGCGCCCTCGTGCGCGGTGCGGGCGAACCCGGCGCGCAGCCGCTCGGCCAACACCACGCTCATGCCGCGCCGCCAGTCGGCGCTTCCGAGCGGATCGGTGTAGAAATCGGTGGCGGATGCCACGGCATCCCGCAGCTCGCCGGCTCCGGGCACGCGCGCGAACCGCAGGACGCGCGGTCGGCGCACCGCGGCGGTGACGACGAACACCGCCGTACCGTCGGGGTCGACGCGGGCCGTGACCACGGCGCCCGAACGTCCGAGCTCGGCGAGCGCGATCTTCTGCAGCCCGACGTGCGAGGTCAGTGCCGAGAGCGGCACATCGAGCGCGCGCAGCACCTCTCCCGGCGCGAGCGACGTCGCAGCGTTGTCGATGACGAGGTCGGCCACCGCGATCCGGCGCTCGCCGCCGTCGGGCGTCCACACCACGGCCGTGGCATCCAGGGTCGAGAGGAACGCGATCATCGCCCCGGCCGCGAACGCCTGGCAGACGTTGCCGCCGACGGTGGCGGTGTTCCAGATCTTGAACGACGCCAGCAGGGCATCGGCGGCGGGCCGGGCCAGGGCGAGCGACGTCCACTCGGCGGGGGCGTCACGCTCGACCCACGCCAGCAGCCGCGCGATCGTGCACGTCGCGCCGATGCGCAGCCCCTCGTCGGTGACCTCGACGTCCGGCCACTCGAGGGTGGTGAGGTCGACGAACCCCGCGACATCGGGCTGCGGCTCGCTCATCAGCCACGTGCCGCCGGCCATGACGACCTCCCCCGGGGCGAGCACCAGGTCGGCGCGGGTGTGCGCCGCGCGGTACGAGGTGACGGTGGTGATGTCCACGCCTCAGCCCGCCAGGATCTCGCCCGACCACGCGCCGTCGGAGAGCCGGTAGTGCTGGCGGGTGCTCTGGCCTGCGGCATCCCCGCGCCAGAACGTCAGCGTGACGGGACGGACACGGAAGCCGACCCACCGCTGCGGAGGTTCGAGGACGGGGTGCGTGGCGTCGAACTCGGCCCACACCCGCCGACGCTCGTCGACCGGCAGCTGAGCGTTGTCGAGGGTGTTCATCCAGGCCAGCAGCTGCAGGTACCGCGACCGTTGTGCGTAGACGGCGGCGGCCTCGGGCGCGCTCACCCGCTCGACGATGCCCCGCACGACGAGCTGCCGCCCCACCTCGGGCCACGCGACCGACATCGCCGCGACGGGGTTGGCGGCGATCTCGGCGACCTTCGCGCTGGCGGCATCGGTGTGGAAGTACAGGCCCGTGGCATCCCGATCGCTCACCAGGACGTGACGCAGCGAAGGCAGCCCATCGCGCCCCATCGTCGACAGGGCCGCCAGGGGGCGCAGCTCGCTGTCGTGCGGAGGGAGCCATTGCACCATCAGCGTGAGCGGGTCGGTGACGAGCGCGTCGGTCTCGTCGAGGTCGGAGCCGAACGTGGTGCCTGCCGTGATCATGGCCACCTCCGGGATTGCAGCGTCATCGCCGAGCGTAGGCACCGCGCGTTTCGGTGATGTTGCCGCCATGAACATTCGTGGAAACACGCGCTCCCTACACTCCGGGCCAGGGGCGGCGACGCCCCGGATCGGAGGAACCGTGCAGGCCCTGCCCCTTCTCGACACGTGCCCGAAGCGGATGGAGTACGGCCCGTGCGGCGGCGTCGGGTTCGACGGGTCGTGCGAGATCGACGCCGAGCACGCGTGCATGTTCCTGCCACGGGCGACCGTCCCGTGGGCGGGGATCGATCGCACGACCCCGGTCCACCCGGCGCCGCGCACCGCCGCGGCGGTCGAAACCCTGGCCTCCCTCGGCGCACGCCCCTGGATCGTCGCCGACCTGCCCGCGCGGGCGTTGAGCGTGGCATCCATCGACGCCTGCGCCGCGATCCTGTCGGGGGAGGTGGATGCCGTCCTCGCCGGCGACGCAGGATCGGCGCGGGTGCAGTTCCCTCCCGCCTACCGCGCGCACCTGCTGCGCCGGGCGGGGCTGCGGGTGTGGACCGGGCTGAACATGCGCGACCGCAACCGCGTGGCGATCGAGGGAGAGCTCGCGGCCCTGGCGGTCGAGGGGGTGGCCGGGGTGCACTGCGTCACCGGCGACCACACCCGCACGGGGCACCGGCCCGACGCCGCACCCGTGTTCGACCTCGACTCGACCGAGGCGACGGCGCTCGCCCGCGCCGCAGGACACGTCGTGTCCGTGGCCGCCTCCCCCGCGGCGCCGCCCGTGGAGCGGCGCGCGGCGCGGCTGCGAGAGAAGCTGCGCGCCGGAGCCGACGTGTGCTTCGTGAACCACGCCGGGGGAGCGGAACCGGTGCGGCGGTTCGTCGACTCCGTGGCCGCCCCGGTGCGGTTCATTCCGTGCGTGCCGGTGGTGGTGGATCACGCGTCGGCCGACCTGCTCGAATCCTTCACGACGCTCGTGCTGCCCGAGGGGTTTCTGCCGCGGGTGCGGTCGGCGCACGACCCCCGCGCCGAGGGCATCGCCCTGGCGGTGGCGCTCGCGGAGGAGATGCTGGCTCTCCCCGGCGTCGTCGGTGTGAATCTCTCCGGCGGCCGCGACGGCGGCGAGGAGGCGTTCGCCGAGGCCCAGGCCGAGATCGCGCGGCGGCTGCGCTGACGCGGGCGCGCGGGACAGCCGGCGCGCGCGGGGTGCGGGTGCGGGGGTGCGGGGGTGCGGGGGCGGGGCTGCGCCGTGCGGGGGCTGCCGGCCTCGCGCGGCGTGCGGGGCTGTGCGGGTGGCATCCGGTGTGCAGAACTCCGGCGTTGTGTGGGCCGGGGGTGGGGTGGATGCCGTGGGGCCGGGGTTCTGCCGGAGTTGTGCAGGCGCCGGGCGGGGTGAGGCGGCGGCTGCGCCGACGCGGGGCTGCGGGGGCTGCCGACCCGCGCGGGTTGTGCCGGTGGCATCCGGTGTGCAGAACTCCGGCGTTGTGTGGGTCGGGGGTGGGGTGGATGCCGTGGGGCCGGGTTCTGCCGGAGTTGTGCAGGTGCTGGGCGGGGGTGAGGCTGTTGCGGCGCTGAGGCGGGTGTGCGGGGCTGTGGCCTCGTGCGGGGTGCGCGGCTGCGGGGGAGGCGGCTGCGGGCTGTGCCGGTGGCATCCGGTGTGCAGAACTCCGGCGTTGTGTGGGCCGGGGGTGGGGTCGATGCCGTGGGCGCGGGGTTCTGCCGGAGTTGTGCAGGTGCTGGGCGGGGTGTGGCGGCGGCTGCGCCGACGCGGGGCTGCGGGGGCTGCGGGCCCGCGCGGGCTGTGCCGGTGGCATCCGGTGTGCAGAACTCCGGCGTTGTGTGGGTCGGGGGTGGGGTGGATGCCGTGGGGCCGGGGTTCTGCCGGAGTTGTGCAGGTGCCGGGCGGGGTGAGGCGGCGGCGGAGGGAGCTGCGGCTCAGGAGCCGAGGAACCGACGGATGCCGGCTGCCACCGTCGCGGGCGCGGTGAACTGCACGAGGTGCCGGTGGCCGGGCACGACCGCGAGCGTTCCGTCCGCGGCGCGATCGCGCAACTCCGAGCACCAGCGCTGGCCGGCGATGCGATCCTTCGAGCCGCGGACGATCAGCACCGGAACGGACAGCGTCGCCACGCGGTCCTCGAGGGGGTAGCGGACCATGTGACGCGCTTGTGCGGCGTACCAGCGCAGCCCGCTCCGGAGATACTCGCGGAAAACGGTCAGCGCCGCGCGCGGCGGCTCGAGCGCGCTGTCGTGGCTCAGAAGGAAGGCCTGCATCCGGCGCGTGCGGTGCGCGCGGTCGACGACGGGACTGCACAGCACGACGGCCCGCGCGAGATCCGGACGCTGCGCGGCCAGGTCGACGACCCACTGCACCCCCATCGAGTGTCCGAGGAGCACCGCGTGAGTGACTCCCGTGCGCTCGAGGAGCGTGCCGAGGGCGTGCGAGATCTCGGGGACCCCCGGCGCCCCCTTCGGTGCCGGGAGACCGCCGAAGCCGGGGAGGTCGATCGAGTGCACCGTCGCGCCCGCCGCCAGCTCCGCGTGCAGGCGAGTGAGATAGCGGTGCGACGTGCCGATCCCGTGCACGAGCACGAACGTCGGAGCGTCGGCCGCGGCGTGCCGGGTCGACAGCACGCGGAACGCGAGACCGTCGATCTCACCGGTCCATTCGGCGAGCGGCGTCGCGGGCGCGGGGGACGAAGGCATGGGGGCCACCGTAGATCGGATCCGGATGCCACGGAACGGGGTTGCGGACCGGCGCCGCCGGATCAGCCGGGGGAGCATCGGTGCCGCGATGCGTCCGGCCGGGTTGCGCACCGCCGTCGCCGGGTCAGGCCGGGGTGCGCACCGCCGCGAAGCGGTTCACGCGGCGCAGGGCGAAACCCAGCCGTTCGTAGGCGGCGATGGCGCCGGTGTTGCTCGCCGCCGCGTGCATCATCGCGCGGTCGCCGCGCTTCTGGATGTGGAACGCGACATCCAGGACGAGACGGGAGGCCAGCCCCTGACGCCGGTGGTCGGCGTCGACGGCGACGGCGCTGATCTCGGTCCAGCCGGTGGGGTGCAGGCGCTCGCCCGCCATCGCGATGAGGCGCCCGCCGCGACGGATGCCGATGTACCGGCCGAGCTCGTGGGTGCGGGGTCGGAAGGGCCCGGGTTGGTTCCGCTCGACGATCGCCATCATCTCGGCGGCGTCGTCCGCGTCCAGCTCGATCGCCTCGTCGAACGGGCGCGGTCGCAGCGCCGCGGTCTCGACGAGCTGCACGCCCTCGCCTCCGCCGACGAACTCCCACCCCGCCGGGATCTCACCCTCGTAGCCGGACAGGCCGACCTCGGCGCCGGGGCCGACGAGATCGCGCAGGGCGTCCCACACGGCCGGGTCGTCCCAGGTGCGCACGGCCACGAACGGAGCGACGTCTTCGGGATACCGGCGCACCAGGTCGCCGCCGATCGCGAAATGCGCGTGCGGCCCGGCCAGCGAGTGCCAGGCGGCGTTGTCGAGGACGGCGGCGGGGTCGTCCGCGGTCGCCGCGGCGGGTGAGGCGGGGGTGGCCGAGGTCATGGCATCCGTTCGGGTCGAGTACCCGAGATGCAACGTCGGGGTCGACGGCGCATTCCCGCCCGACCTCAGGGCTGGGGGTGGATCGCGAGGTCGGCGGCGACGGCGACGAGGTGACCGCCCTTGCGCTCCGCGCGCTCGAGGGAGCGGGGGTCGGCGTCGCGCTCGAGCATCCGCCACGGGTGGGCTTCGATGTCGGCGCCGCCGGTCGCGCACGCCAGCAGCGTGAGCGGCGTGAACACCCGCCACGGCCCGTGCGGACGCTGCATGTCCACCACGGCCGCGCGTCCTCCCGGGCGGACCGCCGCGACGGCTCGCGCCCACGCCGCCTCCCTCTCGCCGAACACGCTGAGCGCGTAGGTCGACAGCAGGGCGTCCGCCCCGCGTCCGTCGGTGCGGTCGCGGATCTCGGCCGGGTCCAGGGCGGCGGCATCCGCCTCGACGAGATCGACGCGGTCGCTCCACCCGGCGGCGCCCACCCGGCGCCGGGCCATGTCGAGCATGTCGGGGCTGCGGTCGACGCCGATCACTCGCCCGCGCGGTCCGACGGCGGTGAGCAGCGCCGCGAAGTTCAAGCCGGTGCCGCAGCCGAGGTCGAGCACGACGTCGCCGGGGCGAGGGTGCAGCAGGCTGATCCCGGCCTCGCGCCCCGCGCGGTACACCCAGCGCTCGCCGGAGAGCACGTCGTACCAGCGGGCTCCGAGCCCATAGCGCCGCAGTGGTGCCGCCATCGAGCCACCCCCTTCCCGACCACCTTAGGCTTCGGACATGACCGTGCCGACGCGCCGTGCCCGCCCGCTCACCTCCGCCGAAGCCGGCCGTACCCGGTGGGACCTGGTCGTGATCGGCGCCGGCAGCGCCGGTCTCGTCGGTGCGAAGACGGCCGCGATCCTGGGTGCGAAGGTGCTGCTGATCGAGGCCGACGGGTTCGGCGGCGAGTGCCTGTACACGGGGTGCGTGCCCTCGAAAGCGCTGATCGCGGCGGCGACGGCGGCGCACGACGCGCGCGATGCCGCCCGGCTGGGGGTGCACGTCGCCGACGTCCGGGTCGACTTCGCCGCCGTGATGGCCCACGTCCGGCACGCGATCCACGAGATCGAGCCCGTCGACTCTCCCGAGGCGCTCGCCGAGGCCGGTGTCTTCACGCTGCGCGGCCGTGCCCGCTTCGACGGTCCGCGTTCGCTGCGCGTCGAACGGGTCGGCATCCGCTTCCGCGACGCCCTGGTGGCGACGGGGAGCTCTCCGGTGCTGCCGGAGGGCATCGATCCGGATGCCGTCCTCACGAACGAGACCGTGTGGGATCTGACCGCGCTGCCCGAGCGCCTGCTCGTGCTCGGCGGGGGAGCCATCGGGTGCGAGATCGCGCAGGCCATGGCGCGTCTGGGTAGCCGCGTGACCCTCGTCCATCGTGGCGAGCGCCTGCTGTCCAAGGAGGATCCGGATGCCGCGGCGGTAGTGCTCGCGGCGCTGCGCGCGGACGGCGTCGACGTGCGCCTGGGCACCACCCTGGTCGACGCGGACACCGCGGGCGAGACCGTGACGGCGCGTCTCAGCGACGGCACGACCGTGATGGCCGACCGCGTGCTCGCCGCGCTCGGACGCCGAGTGGACACCACGGGCCTGGGGCTCGATGTCGCCGGGGTCCGCCGCGATGACGACGGCGCGATCGCCGTCGATGCGACCCTGGCCACCAGCAACCCGCGCATCCGCGCGGCGGGCGACGCGACCCCGCTGCCGCGGTTCACGCACACGGCGGGCATGTTCGCGAGCGTCGCGGCGACGAACGCCGTGCTCGGGCTCCCGCGCCGGGCGGGCGTCGACGTGATCCCGCGCGTGACCTTCACCTCGCCCGAGGTGGCGGCGGTCGGGGTGTCGCCGCACGAGGCCGCCGCGCGCGGGATGCGCGTGGTGGAGACCCGCCACGCCGACCTCGATCGCGCGATCGCCGAGGGGCAGACCGACGGCTTCACCCGTCTCGTGGTCGACGGGAAGGGCCGCGTGACCGGAGCCGTCATCGTCGGTCCCCGCGCGGGCGAGTCGCTCGGGGAGCTCTCGACGGCCGTCGCGCTGGGGCTCAAGGTCGGAGCGCTCGCGGGCGCCATGCACGCCTACCCCACGTACTCGGACGCGGGGTGGAACGCCGCCGTCCGCGATGCCCAAGGGGCTCTGCGCCACGGGCTCGTCGCCGCGGCGATCCGGCTGTTGCGCGCGGTCCGTCGTCGTCGCGGGTGAACGGCGCGCCCTCGCGGCGACCCCGCACGGCTCATCCCGGCGGTGCCCCGCGGCGATGCGTCGCTGCCCGAGGCGGCCGCGCCCTCGCGGCTACCGGGCCCGTCGGGACCTGACTCAGCGCAGCAGCCGATACCCGGCCACGATCCGCTGCACCGCGCTCACGGCCACGAACAGGCTCCACACCAGGGCGATCTGCCACGCCCAGAACGGCAGGATCAGCCAGAGCGTGTGGACGGCGATCGTCTCGGTGCCCTCCGCGATACGACCGAGGAACGACAGCGACCGCCCGTCGTCGACCTGCCGCCCGGTGCGCTCGGCGATCGAGGAAAAGGCCAGGAACGCCGTCCCGTTGACGTAGTACGTCAGCAGGACGAGCAGGAACGGCCACCACGGCGCGCCGTAGGCCGCGGATGCGCCCCACGCCACCCCGAACACCCCGGCGCCATAGACGACGAAATCGGCGGCGATGTCGAGGAACCCGCCGGCCTCGCTGTCGTTTCCGCGGCCGCGTGCGCGACGTCGCCGGGCGAGGGCCCCGTCGAGACCGTCGGCGACGCGAGACACGAGCCACAGCACCACCGCGGCCGCCCACCACTGCGCGGCCGCCGCACCGGCGGAGGCGAGCCCCAGGACGAGCCCGGCGACGGTGAGACGGTCGGGCGTGAGGAACGGTCGGTCCAGTGCGGCGGCGACGGCCTCGAGCGGACCGGACAGCGCCGCGCGCAGAGAGCGATCAAGCATCCGCGGCACCCTCCGCCCGCCGGCGGCGCACCAGGGTGCCGGCCACCACGCCGCCGATCAGGAGCACGCCGACGACGCTCAGCGCCACCCAGAGCCACGGGCCCAGCTCCCACCCGAATGCGCCCAGCGCGACGTAGGCGGCGGAGCCCGGGATGATGCCCACCGCGGTCCCGATCGCGTAGTCGCGTCGGCGCACGGACGTCAGACCCGCGCCGTAGTTGATGAGCGTGAAGGGGATCACGGGGACGAGCCGGGCCCCCAGCACGGCGGGCATGCCGCGGCGCCCGATCGCGGCATCCAATCGGGCCACCCGCGCGCCGGTGAAGCGTTCGACGGCTTCGCGCCCGAGCGCCCGACCGAGAGCGAAGGATGCCGCCGCCCCCAGCAGAGCGCCGATGTAGACCATGGCGAACGCCACCGGGAAACCCCAGACCAGACCGGCCGCGATGCCGAGGACGTTCTTCGGCGCAGGACTCAGGGTCAGGGCGGCGTACAGCAGCGTGAAGAGCACGACGCCGGGCGCTCCGACCTGGCCGGACCAGGCACGGATCTGCTCGACATCGTGCGGGACGAGCAGAAAGCCAACCGATGCGACCGCGGCAACGAACAGACCGAGAAGCACCAACCGGATCACGGGTCGGCGAGCGGAGCCCTGCGGACGCGTGGCGGTGTCGTCAAGCTCCATCGATTCCTTCCGGTCCCCCATACCCTAAGTCCGCACGCGACCCGCCGGCCGCGCCATCGTTCAAGGAGTGCCATGACCATCCCCCGACGCCGTCGTCCGACCCTCGCGGTGGCCACCGCGGCGGTGTCGCTTCTCGCACTCGCCGGGTGTGCGGCGCCGGATGCCTCGTCGGCCGAGGCCTACACCGACTGGGACCAAGTGCTCGAGGACGCGCGCGGGCAGACCGTGCAGCTGTGGATGTACGGCGGTGACGACCAGGGGAACGCGTACGTCGACGACGTGCTCGCCCCCGCGGTGGCGGAGTACGGTGTGACGCTCGAGCGCGTCCCCGTCACGGACACGCGGGACGCGCTGAACCGCGTCTTCACCGAACTCCAAGCCGGACGCGACGACGGGTCGGTCGACCTCGTGTGGGTGAACGGCGACAATTTCCGCACGGGCAAGGAAGCCGGCGCGTGGCGCTGCGGCTGGACGGGTCTGCTCCCGTCCATGGCGAACACCGACCCGGACGACCCCCTGCTGCAGTCCGACTTCGGCACGCCCGTGGACGGCTGCGAGGCAGCGTGGCACAAGGCGCAGTTCACGCTCGTCTACGACGCCGCCGCGGTCCCCAACCCGCCGACGACGCTGGCCGGGGTGCTGGACTGGGCTGCCGCGCACCCGGGCCGCTTCACCTACCCGGCGCCACCGGACTTCACCGGTTCCGTCTTCGTGCGCGAGGTGCTCGCGAGCGTGTCCGGCGGTGCCGACGCGGTGCCGACAGCCTTCTCGCAGGATGCCTATGACGAGCTGACACCTGCGCTGTGGGACCGGCTCGCGTCGCTGGCACCGAACCTGTGGCGCGGGGGCGACACCTATCCCGCGAACGAGTCCGAGCTCGGCCAGCTCTTCGCCGACCGGCAGATCGACATGACCATGACGTACGGGCCGGCGACGCTCACCGGGCTTGTGGCCGACGGGACGTACCCCGCCGACACGCGCGTGCTCACGCTCGAGGAAGGCACGGTCGGCAACGCGAGCTTCCTCGGTCTCCCCGTCAACTCGGATGCCGCTGCCGGGGCCATGGTCGTGGCCGACGTCGCGCTCTCGGCGGAGCAGCAGGCGAAGAAGGCCGAGCCCGACGTGTGGGGCCAGTTCCCCGTCCTCGACCTGGGCGCCCTCTCGGCCGAGGACCGTGCCCTGTTCGACGCGCTCCCGTCATCGCCGGTCGTCCCGTCGTACGACGTGCTCTCCCGCAACGCTCACGGTGAGCTCGCCGCAGAGTGGGTGCCCGCGCTCGACGACGGCTGGCGGCAGAACGTGCTTTCGCGGTGACCTGGGTCCCGGTCGCCGGGCGCGCCGGCACCGCACGAGAGCGGGTGCGGGGGGCTCTTTTCGTGCTCCCCGCCGTCGCCCTCGCGGTGTTCGTCCTGGGCGGAGGAGTCGGTGCCACGGTGCTGCAAGCGTTCGGCCTGCTGCCCGTCGTCGGGCGACCCCGGGTCGGGATCGAGGCGTTCACCGCGCGGCCGGGCGAGATCGCCGCGGCGATCGCCGTCTCGGTGAGCGTGGCCGCCGTCTCCACCGTCATCGCGGTGGTCGTCGGCACCACGGCGGCCGTGGTCATCGTGTCCCATCGGCGAAGCAGCCGCATCGTGGCGGCGCTCAGCGCCCTGACGGTGACCATCCCGCACCTCATCGCGGCGGCCACCATCGGTCTGCTCCTGTCCGACGCTGGCGTGCTGCCCCGACTGCTCGGCATCCCGTCGGAATCGTGGGCGCCGTGGGTCGGTGGTCCGCTGTGGGGGGCGGCGATCGCGGAGCTGGCGTGGAAGGAGTCCGCTTTCCTCGCGCTCATCGTCACCGGCACGCTCGCGACCCGCATCCGCACCTACGACGAGACCGCGGCGCTGTTGGGTGCGGGGCGGGCGCGTCGGTTCCGCCATGTCCTGCTCCCGCTGACGGCGCCCACGATCCTCATCGGGGCGGCGATCAGCTTCGTCTACGCCCTGGGCTCGTACGAGGTGCTCTGGCTGCTCGGACGGACGTCGCCCGAACCGCTCCCGGTCCTCGCGGTGCGGCTGTTCCAGGGCGTCTCGCTCGACTCCCGGCCCGAGGCGGCGGCGGTCGCACTCGTGACGTGCGTGATCGCCCTCGCGGTGGTCGCCTGCACCTTCGCCGCCCTGCGGAGATCGGCGGCGTGGCGATGAGCGGCGACACGAACACCCTCACCCGGTCGCGCGGAGCCGGCCGCGTGGTGCGGTGGACCCTGGCGGTGGCGCTGTCCGTGTGGTTCGCCCTTCCGCTGCTCCCGCTGGTGCTGTGGTCCTTCGCCGAGTCGTGGACGTTCCCCGACCCGTTCCCCACCGTTTTCGGCGGACGCTCCATCTCTGCTGCCGTCGCCTTCGGGGCCGTCCCGGCCTTCGGGCGCTCGCTCGTGCTCGGACTGGTCGTCGCGGTCCTCGCGACCGCGATCGGGGCGCTCGCCGCTCGCGCCCTCACGTTCGGCGCGGTGCCCGGTGCGCGTGTCGTCTCGGCGCTCCTGCTCGCGCCCGTCGCACTCCCGCCCTTCGCCGCTGTCCTGGGGGTCAACGTCGTGCTGCTGCGCGCGCACATCCCGTCGGTCATCGGGGTGGCTCTCGTGCTCACGGTCCTGGCGTTGCCGTACACGGCTTTCGTGATGCGCACCGCCTACGGCGCCTACGACCCCTCGTACGAGGAGGAGGCACGCCTTCTCGGCGCCGGTCGGCTGCAGGTCCTACGACGCGTCCACCTGCCGATGATCGCCCCCGCGCTCGCCCGCGCGGCGTTCCTCGCGTTCCTGGTGGCCTGGAGCGACTACATCGTCACGCTCATCGTCGGAGGGGGCGAGCTGGTGACGCTGCCCCTGGTCGTCGCGTCCGCCGCGGCGGGACTCGGCAACGATGCCGCGGTCGCCGTGATGTCTCTCGTGGCCGTCGTTCCCCCCATCGTCCTACTCACCGGTGTCCTCGCCGTCGGGCGGGGCCGCCGAGGACACCGCCGCAGCCGCCGACCGCGCCGACCCGGAACGCCGGTTGCTCCGCACTCCCTTGAACGAGCACCCGATCCAGTGCCCGCCCGAACCGAAGACCCGACCAAGGAGGTGGTCGTGTGAGCGCCGATCTCGCTCTCATCGGCCTGTCCAAGACCTACGCCGCCTCGCCGATCCCGGCGGTGGACGACCTGTCGCTGGAGGTGCGCGCCGGAACGTGCACTGCGGTCCTCGGCCCGAGCGGCTCGGGCAAGTCCACGCTCTTGCGACTCGTCGCCGGCCTCGAGACGCCCGAGCGCGGTTCCGTCTTGATCGACGGGCGAGATGTGGCCGCGGTGGCCGCCGAACGCCGGGGCGTTGGCATGGTCTTCCAGCGGCCGTTGCTTTTCCCGCATCTCTCGGTGCTCGACAATGTCGCGTTCTCGGATCGGGTGGCCGGGATGCCGCGCGCCCGAGCCCGCGAGCGCGCCGCGCACTACCTCGAGACGGTGCGTCTGGGCGGATACGGCCGCCGTCGCGTCGAAGAACTCTCCGGCGGGCAGGAACAGCGCGTGGCCATCGCGCGGGCGCTCGCGGCGGAACCGTCGGTGCTGCTGCTCGACGAGCCCTTCAGCGCCCTCGACCCGTCGCTGCGCACCGACATGCACGACCTTCTCGCGGCGGTCCGCGGAGCGTTCTCGCCGACCATCCTGCTCGTCACGCACGACCGGGACGAGGCCGCGCGGGTCGCCGACCGAATCGCGCTCGTAGAGAACGGGCGGCTGTTGCACGAGGGCACGGTCGCCGAGGCTTACCGTCGCCCCCGGAGCCTTCGCGCGGCAGAGCTCATGGGTGGGCGCAACGCCGTCTCGGGACACGTCCGTGGCGGCCTGCACGTCAGCGCCCTCGGAGAGGTCCCCGTGCCCGGAACGGCCGACGGGGCCGCGACCCTCGTCTTCCGGCAGGAGGACGTTCGGGTCGACGCCCCCTCGCCAGGCGAGACGTCTCTGCGGACGACCGGCACGGTCGAGACGCTCCGACCGCTCGGCGCGCGCGGCGAGATCGGCATCCGCGCCTCCGGCGTACTCGTGCACGCCGAAGTCCCGTCCACGTCCGGATTGCGTCCGGGCGAGGACGTCGCGGTGTCGGTGCCGCATGCCCTTGTCCACGTCGTGCCCGGCTGACGGCCTCGACTGAAGCGAAGTCGGCCACCGGGCCGCGGATCAGCGCGCGCCGCTGCCCGTCTCCCGCACCGCCGTCAGCCCCGAGGGCCGGGTCGTCACGGTGGCGCCGGGCCGCACGGTCGGCAGGGGCAGGATGCGACGCAGCTCGACGTTCTCGATCGGGTCCAGTACCGAGTGCTGCACGCAGGCCGGGACCAGGCGTCCGTCCTCGGGGTGGGACATGGCGTACATGCACGATCCCAGTCGCTCCTGCGTCTCACGGAGCAGCGGGTCGTCGGCGACGACGCCCTCCTCCATGAGCTTCCACGCGGGGGCGACCTGTTCGGCATCCATGAAGTTGTGGATGACGAAGGTCTTGAACGAGACCTTCTTCTTCCGCGCCGCACGCAGGACGCGTCCGATACCGCCCGCCCGTCGGACGACGCGGCTCATGAGGCCGATCAGCGGGGGGATGTCGCCGGGGTGGGATGCCACGGCCCGCACGATTTTGATCGCGAGGATGTGCTTCGGGATGCCCCCGAAGATCATGCCGCCGAAGTGCTCCAGAAAACGGTCGCGCGCGGCGATGTCCTTCGGGTCCTCGGGGTCGAGCAGCGGCGCGAACGTTCCCGCGACGCGGACGCCGACGGTCGAGCGGTTGCAGCGCGGATCGCCGAACTGGGTCGCCTGCCAGGGCAGCTTCTGTCCCGCGCCGGCCTCGATCTTCTCCCACACCGCGTCGATCGTGACCTCGCCGAAGTCCTCGCGCCAGCGGCGGTCGTCGCCGATGAAGGCGGCCGGCTGGAACGACATCATGTCGAACGGCATCTCGAGCACGTCGCGTGTCACCTGTTCGACCTCGGCGACGTTCGACGGGGTGACCGTCATGTTGTGCGCGAGGTAGCTGCCCACGCCGTGATCGCGCCGGAGGTCGACGAACATGCTCGCGAACTTCTCGCGGAACGGATTGAGTTCCGCCTCGCTGCGCGGCCGCACGGCACCCCGGCGCCCGCGCATGAGCGAGTCGAAGTGGGCCGCGAACGAGACCTTGTCGAAGCGCGGTCGACCGTCGGCGTCGAGGACGACGTCGAGCAGGTAGTCGTAGTCGAAGTCGCCGTGGGTCATCGACATCGGCTCGCGGCCGGCGGCGCGCATCGCCAGCAGCGAGCGGGCGTGGTCCTCGGCGCTGAGCAAGCTCACCTCGCCCCCGATGAGCTGAGCGTGGGCACGGGGGCCCCGCACCTGGCGCAGGTAGTTCATCTGTCGCGTGACGTTGTCGACCGTGTGGTCCCCGTCGATGCGGACCTTGTTCGCGTCGGCCGAGTGGTAGCACGGAGAGCAGGTCAGGTTGCACTTGGGGAAGACGCCGTGCGTTCCCTCGCATCCGACTGCGCACCGGCCGAGGAGCTGGTTTGCGGTCTTGGCGTGTTCGGGCAGTTCCGCCCACCGCAGGTCCAGCGCGCGCCGGGTCTCGGGGTGGATGGGCCGCGTGTCCAGCTCGAACTGCCGGAGGGCCGTGGCAAGTCGCATGTCGTCCTTTCGTGGCGTCATCGCGCTCAGAAGGTTTTCGTCGCGGGGGATCGATCGGATTGCGACGCCCTCCATACTTCCGTGCCGGCCCCTCCTCCGTGCACCCGCCGCGCACGCCCGCGTATCCGTCCCGCCTGGACGGCGTCGAGTGGGGGCCGTCTCGGCTCAATGCATGATCATGCCGCCGGTGACGTTGATCGCCTGGCCGGTGAGGTAGCCGCCCGCCGGTGACGCAAGGAAGTGGGTCACCCCCGCGACGTCTTCCGGGATGCCGAGGCGACCGAGCGGCGACTTCGCGCTCCAGGCCGCGACGTCCGCCTCGGAGCGGGTGTCGGCGCCCATCTCGGTGAGTACGTAACCGGGGCACACCGCGTTGACGGTGACGCCGTGGCATCCCCACTCCTGTGCGCCGGCGCGCGTGAGCGCCACGACCGCAGCCTTCGATGCGGCGTAGTGGCCCTCGCCCCCGCCACCGTGCTTGGCCGCCATGCTCGCGATGTTGACGATCGAGCCGCGGCCAGCCTCGAGCATCACGGGGGCGACCGCCTGCATCGTGACCAGGGTGGCGCGGGCGTTGATGTCGAGCACGCGGTCCCAGTCGTCGACGGTGATGTCGAGCAGCGACGCGTGCTGGAAGATCCCCGCGCAGTTGACGAGCACATCGACGCCGCCCAGCGTCTCGATGGCCTCGCCGACGGCGCGCCGGGTGTCGAGCGGGTCGAGCAGATCGACCGGGACGAAGGATGCCGAGCCGCCCGAGGGCGCGCGCCGGTCGAGTACCGCAACCGCTGCGCCGTCCGCCGCGAAGCGCTCCACGATGGCGGCGCCGATGCCGCCGGATCCGCCGGTGACGATGACGCGCTGAGACATGGCACTCCTTCCGCGGGCGTCGGGCCGCCCGTGGCGTCACCGTACGCCCGGGCGCGAACGCCCCCGAGACGCGGGTGTTTCGGCGGCGTAACGCTCTCTCGCCGCCCGGGGAGTCGCCGCCCCCGTTCCCCGTACGCTCGCTCTCGCCGCCCTCCCGCCGGCCCCTCCGCCGTGCTGCGCCCGCCGCGCTGCGGGTGGCTCGGCGCCCACCCCCACGTTGAGTGTCCAAGACACGCGGACCGGGCCCTCTGGCATCCGCGTGTCTTGGACACTCAACCGAATGACCCCCCTCGAGGAGCACCGTGAGCGACAGCGTGCACCCCGCCATCACCGACCCAGACGTGCGCGCACACCTCGCGCGGCTCGCGGCGCGGGCGGGCACGATCCCCTCCGGAGCAACGGATGCCGCGGGTGACGACGCCGCGCGCATCGCCGAGCTGCGCGCCAACCCGTCGTGGGTGCGGTTGCCCGACGACGACGTGATCGAGTCGATCGACACCGCCGACGGGGATCTCGCGCTGCGCCTGTACCGCCCGCGCGCCGGCCACCGTGGAACGCTCGTCTTCGCGCACGGCGGCGGGTGGGTCGCCGGCGACCTCGACAACAACGATGCCCTGTGTCGCGCGCTCGCCGCCGCGACCGGTGCGCAGGTGCTGAGCGTGGACTACCGTCTCGCGCCGGAGCATCCCTTCCCCGCCGGGCTCGACGACCTCGATCGTGCGCTCCGGTTCGCCGCCGAGGGGGCGGGCGGTCTCACTGACCCGACGCTCCTCGGCGTCGCGGGACACAGCGCGGGCGGCAACCTCGCGGCCGCGCTCGCCCTGCGCTCGCGTGCGGGCCGGGCTCCCGGCATCCGGGTGCAGGTCCTGCTGTGCCCGGTGCTCGACGCGCCCGACCCGGACCGCCCGAGCTATCGCGCCCACACCGAGAATCTGCCGCTCACCGCGCGCGGGATGCAGTGGTACTGGGGGCTGTATCTCGCGGATGCCGCGAGCCCGGTGCCCGTCGAAGCCGCGCCGCTGCGCGCGCCGGACCTCGCCGGGTCGGCTCCGGCCGTGATCGTCGCGGCCGGCGTCGACCCGCTCTCCGACGAAGCCGAGGAGTACGCCGAGCGGTTGGCGGCATCCGGAACCCCCGTGGAGTTCGTGCGGCGCGAGGGGGTGCCGCACCTGTTCCTCGTGTTCCCGTCGACGCCCGCGCGCGACGCGGTGCTGGCCGCGGTGGCGCCGGCGGTGCGTGTGGCGTTCGCCTGAGGCGGCGCTGGGGCGCCGTGTCCCGCTTTGTGCAGCTCAGGGCGGTGTGAGCTGCACATTCTGGGACACCTGGTGGGATGGGGTCGCTCACCGACCGCTGCGTGTCCCACTTTGTGCAGTCGAAGGAGCCTCAAGCTGCACATTCTGGGACACGGCCTGGGCTGGGACACGGCCTGGGCTGGGACGCGGCGTCGGCTGGGACACGGCCTGGGCTGGGACGCGGCGTCGGCTGGGACACGGCGTCGGCCGCCGCTCACCCATCGCAGCGCCGCCCGCAAACACCCCGCCGCACGCCCGGAACACCGCGGAAACACGGCATTGTTACCGTCATCAACATGTCGCTTCTGGTCACGAACGCACGGCTCATCACGGTTCCCGCGGGCACCGACGACCCCGGCTATATCGAGCGCGGATACATGCTCGTGCAGGACGGACGCATCGCCGCGATCGGCGCCGGCGACCCCGACCCGGGCGTCACCGCCCACGAGACCCTCGACGTCGACGGCAAGTTCGTCGCCCCCGGGTTCGTGTCGTCGCACAGCCACCTCTTCACGAGCGGCTCGCGCGGACTCGGCGTCGATCAGACGCTCTACGGCTGGTGCACGTCGATGTTCAGCGTGCTCAACAACGCCTCGCCCGATCAGATCTACTGGGCGACGCTGCACGGTTCGCTCGACTTCCTCGCCAACGGCGTGACGACGGCCTACAACTTCACCGACCCGCTCCTGCCGTGGGAACCCATGGTCGACGGCAAGCGCGCCGACGGCGGCGGCGTGCTGCGCGATCACGCGTGGCACACCCGTCAGGCGGATGGATGCCATGACGCGGGGCTCCGCTTCGTCGACTCCATCGCGCTGGATGCCACCGTCGGCACCGACGACGAGATCTTCGCCCGGTTCGAGGCATCCCTCGATCACGTCCTGGCGATGGACCCCGACATCGCCCTCGGCGCCTCGGTCATGGGGCAGGTGCAGTGGTCGACGAGGCCGGACGCCGCTGAGATCGAGGTCGCCGTCATGGACCGCTTCGGCGTCACCAACCAGGCGCACTTCCTCGAGACGTACGAGGCGATCGAGCACCAGCAGACGAAGTTTCAGCTGTACAAGAACGCCGGCGCGCTGCGTCCGGGCATGATGTTCGGGCACTTCATCCAGACGACGCCGGAGATCATCGCGGATGCCGCCGCGGGCGGGGCCGCGATGTCGTGGCAGCCGGCATCCAATGGGCGACTCGCGTCGGGTGTGGCGCACGTGCCCGAGATGCTCGACCTCGGCATGAAGGTCGGGATGGGGCTCGACGACCAGGCGTGCACCGACGTCGCCGACCCGTGGCAGAACATGCGCATGGGCATGTTCATGCAGCGCGCCCGCACCCACGACCCGCTGTCGATGATGCCCGAGCGCGTGCTGCGCCTGCACACCCTGGGCGGCGCCGAGATCATGGGCGTCGACGACCGCGTCGGCAGCCTCGAGGTGGGGAAGTTCGCCGACTTCGTGGTTGTCGACCCCCGCCTGCCCGACGTCGGTCCGCTGTGGAATCCGGTGCGCAGCTATGTCCTTGCCTGCGGCCTGCGGAACCTGAAGCAGGTGTACGTCGGCGGCACGCTCGTGAACGAGAACGGCGTTTCGACGAACCCGCTCGCGGAAGAGGCGTCGCACGTGCTGCACACGCAGCTCCCGGCGTTGGCGGACGAGTTCGGCGTCATTCTGTAGCTCCCTGCGGTTGACCCGCGAGACTTCATCGCGCCGACATCTGTCGCGCAGCCTGCGGGGTGCTCGTCGGCGCGATGAAGTCTCGACCTCATCGCGCATCGGCGTCGGATGCGCGCCGCACGGCGGATGTGCCACTCTGAGCCCATGCGAACGACCGTCGCGGGCCTCGACGTCCACACCTCGCACGATCACGTCGCCGGACGCGATGTGCTGCTCTGGCACCACGGCTCACCGCAGACGGGGGCGATCCTGCCACCGGTGCAGGCCGCCGCAGACGCCCGCGGGCTCGCGGTCGTCTCGGTCGCCCGGCCCGCCTATGCCGGATCGCCGCGGATTCCCGGCCGCAGCGTCGCCGACGTGGCTGCGGGACTTCGTCCGGTGATGGAAGCACTGGGGGTGGCATCCGTCATCTCGGTGGGAGCTTCCGGCGGCGGGCCGCACGCGATCGCGTGCGCGGCGGCGATGCCCGGTCTCGTGCGCCGCGTGGTGACGTTCGCGTCGCCGGCGCCGTTCGACGGCAGCGACGAGTGGTTCGCGGGGATGCAGGCACCCCAGGCGCTCCGCGCCGCGGCCGAGGGCGAAGAGGCGCGGCGCCGGTTCGCCGAGATCGACGAGTTCGACCCCGCCTCGTTCGTGGATGCCGACTACGCGGCGCTCGACGGGGAGTGGGCCTCGCTCGGGGCCGATGTGGCGGCGTCCGAGTCGTACGGCATCGACGGGTTGCTCGACGACGACCTCGCGTTCGTCCGGCCCTGGGGTTTCGCGCTCGACGGCGTCGCGGCATCCGTGCTCCTCGTGCAGGGGGAGGAAGACCGGGTCATCCCTCCGCGGCACGCGCGGTTCCTTTCCGAGGCCCTGCCGCACGCGACGGTCGACCTGCGCCCCGGCGACGGGCACGTTTCGGTGCTCCGTCACCTGTCTGCCGTGCTGTAGGCATCTCGCGGGTCGGGGCCCGAGCGTCGGGTCAGTCGGGCGGCGGCGGCGCGAGCCGGTACAGGATGCGCGGACGTCCCCGTGCGCCGTAGCGGTGGGCGAGGTCGAGGACGCCGGCGGCGACGAGGTGCTCGAGGTAGCGCTGCGCCGTGGCGCGCGACAGTCCGCACGCGGCCGCGACATCGGATGCCGAGACGAGCGCGACCGGATCCAGCGCCGCCCGCACCCGCTCCAGGGTGACCGGCGCGAGGCCCTTGGGGAGCGCGGTCGGGGCCGTGCGGTCCGGCAGCCGGACGGTCCCGGTGCCGAGGAGCCGGTCGATGTCGCCCTGGCTGAGCGACCGGTCTCGGTCGGCATCCGCCCGTGCGCGCCGCTCGAGGCGGTACGTCTCGAGGCGCTGCCGCAGCGTCTCCTCGGTAAACGGCTTCACGAGGTAGCCGATGACGTGGGCCGCGAGGGCCTGCCGGACCGTCACCTGGTCCTGCGACGAGCTGATCACCAACACGTCGGTGCCCTCCGCGCCGAGGGTGCGGAGGCGATGCAGCACCTCGACCCCGCTGATGTCGGGCAGACGCATGTCGAGCAGCACGAGATCGACGCCGCTGAGCGCCTGTTCCACGGCGGACTCTCCGCTGCCCGCGGAGCCCACGACCACGAACCCCGGGACTCCCGCGACGTAGCGCCCGTGCAGGGCGCGCGCGGCCGCGTCGTCATCGACGACGAGCACACGGATCCGGTCGGTCATCGCGGCGCCGCCATCTCGAAAGCGAACCGCGTCCCGCCCCAGGCCGATCGCGAGACCAAGATTTCGCCGTCGCGCTCCGTGACCGCGCGACGCACGACGGCGAGTCCGATCCCGCGGCCCGTGCCGGTGGCGTCGGGCTTCGACGTGTACCCGCGGGTGAAGGCGCGCTCGATGTCGCGGGGATCCAGACCCGGTCCGTCGTCGTCGACGGCGCCGTGGAGCACGTCGCCGACGACGTCGAGGCTGCAGCGGACACGTGAGGCGCCCGCCTCGGCGGCATTCCGGCACAGGTTGGTCAGGATGAGCACGACCGTCTCGTCGATGGGGGTGTGGGGGTCGATCCGTACCTCCAGCTGCGCGCCACGCGCCGACACCTCCGCGCGGAGTGCCTCGATGCTGGCGCTCACGAGAGAGGCATCCAGTCGGGTGTCCGACGGCTCGCGCGGGGTCTGCCCGGGCATCGCGTCGGAGAGGTACGCGAGCGCATCGCGGGTGTCGCCGTGCGAGATCAGGCCGTGCAGCACGTGCAGGCGCGTGCCGAACTCGTGCGCCTGCTCTCGAAGAGCGCCCATCGTTCGTGCGGTCTGCTCCTGCTCGACGGCAAGAGCGTCCAGACGCCGGAACCGCCGCTCGATCGCCGCCGCCAGCACCGACGACGCCAGCGTGCCGACGATCAGCGCGCCGGCGGCCCAGGGGAGGAGGTCGCCGAGCGCCTCGTCGCGATCAGACAGGATGCTGGACTCGAGCACGCCGACCGCGACCATCCCGACGACCGCGCTGCCGTCGCGGATGGGAACCTTCGCGCGCAGCGAACTGCCCGACGGTCCGGTCTCGGTGCCCAGGAACGGCGTGCCCGCCAGGACGCTCGCGTTGGTGGTCTCGACCTGCCGTCCACGCTGCTCGGCGACGGGGTGGGTGATGCGCACGCCCTCGTCGTCGGTGATGACGACGTAGAAGACGCCCGTGGTCCGCTCGATCAGGTCGGCGAGCGGCTGCAGCGTCGTCGAGGCCACGGCGAGGTCGCCGGCGTCGGCGAGCCGCGCGTCCGTGCCGACGGAGGACACGGATGCCACGGTGGTGCGCACGTCGTCGAGTGAGGCGAGGCTCGACGCGACGTCGTAGACCCGGTCGGCGGTGTCGTCGCGGATGTGACGCTCTTGCACGGCCGCGGCGATGAACGTCGTGATCCCCACCGCGGTGAGCACGATGAGGCTCGGCAGCACGAGGAGGGCGCGGCGGACCACCCGGGCGGGAACCGAGGGGGTGAGGTCGGGCATGGCAGGAACATTCTCTCGCGCGCAATATGAGCACAATGCGACCGGGGGGTGCGCCGCGCTCGTCCGCCTGCGAGCGTCGTGACGTTCTGCGAGACGACGACGTTCGCAAGGAGGAGCTGTGATGACGGAGCCTACGCCCCCCTCTGTCCCCGACCGTGTGTCAGCGCCCCCGGCTCGTCGGCGCCGATGGATCGGCCGCGCCGTCGGCGGAGCGGTCGCCGTGACGGCGATCGCGGTCGCCGCGTACGGTTCGATCACCTCGGCCGCCGCCGGCGATGACATCCACGCGTCGATGACGATCATCGCCCCGGCCGCGGCGGGCGGTGGATGGGACGGTGTCGCCCGCGAGCTGCAGCAGGCGCAGAAAGCCAACGGCCTCGTCAACAACGTGCAGGTCGTGAACATGCCCGGTGCCGGTGGCACGATCGCGCTCGGCAACGTGTCGGTGCTGAACGGGCAGGCCAACAATCTCCTCGTGGGCGGTACCGGTCTGCTGGCAGCGACCGTGCAGTTCGACTCGGCCGCGACGCTCGACGACGTCACGCCCCTCGCCGTCATGGTGGAGGAGTACGACGTGATCGTCGTTCCGGCGGACTCGCCGTTCCAGACGCTCGACGACCTGGTCCAGGCGTGGAAGTCCGACCCGCGCGCGCTGCCCTGGACCGGAGGCGGGTCCTTCGACCAGCTCGTGGTCGCCGATCTGGCGCTCGCCGCCGGCATCGCACCGTCGGACATGACCTACATCTCGTCCGACGGTGGTGGGGAGGCGATCCAGGCGCTGCTCAACGGCACGGCACAGGCGGCGGCGGGCGGCTACCCCGACAACATCGACCAGATCGAGTCGGGCCGCCTCCGCGCCCTCGCGCTCGTTGCCGAGCAGCCGCTCGACGGCGTCGACATCCCGACCGCCGCGGACCAGGGCTACGACGTCAACCTCACGAACTGGCGCATGCTCGCCGCCCCGAGCGGGCTGAGCGACGAGCAGGTCGGCGACCTGACCGACCTGGTGCTCGAATCGACGGCGACCCCCGAATGGGCCGACGCCCGCGCCCGCTACCACTGGACCGAGCGGCTCATCACGGGCGACGACCTCACGGCGTTCCTCAAGGAGGAACGTTCCCGCATCGAGCGACTGTACGAGGAGATGGGCCTGTGATGCCGTCGAACAACCCCACGTCGGTCTCGGCGGTCGTCGGCAACCGGCTGCGGTTCCGCCGCGGGCGCGGTGCGTCCGGGATCGCCAAGGCGCTCGTCATGCCGGCGGTGCTCGCGGCGTTCGCCACCTACCTCGTCTACGGCATCGTGACGATGAAGGTGCCGCCGGCGGCCGCCTTCCCCGGGCCGCAGTTCTTCCCCGGCCTCATCGCCACCGGGCTGTACGTCTTCGCGGTGGTTCTCGGCATCGGCGCGGTGCGCGCCCTCGCCGACAGCCCGGTGACGGATGCCGCGGACTCGGACGAACGCTCGGTCGGTGTCGACTGGCGATCGTTCGCCTGGGTCGTCGGGTCGTTCCTCGTCTTCGCGTTCCTGCTCGGCATCCTGGGCTGGATCATCGCCGCGGCGTTGCTGTTCGCGGGCATCGCCCGCGGCTTCGGGCACGCCCGGTGGCTGTTCGCTCTCCTCGTCGGAGTGACGATCAGCTCGCTCACCTACATCGCCTTCGACATGGGCTTGGGGCTGTCCCTGCCCTCCGGCATCCTGGGATGGAGCTTCTGACATGGATGTTCTCGCTCTGCTCGGCGAAGGATTCGCCGGCGCCCTCACGTGGCAGAACCTCATCTGGGTGCTCGTGGGCTGCGTGCTCGGCACGGCGGTCGGTGTCATGCCCGGTCTCGGCTCGTCGATGGCGGTGGCTCTGCTCCTGCCGGTGACGTTCTCGCTCGACCCGACCGCCGCCTTCATCATGTTCTCGGGCGTTTACTTCGGCGGGTTGTTCGGCGACTCGATCACCGGCATCCTGCTGAACACCCCGGGGCAGGCCTCGGCGATCGCGTCGACGTTCGAGGGCCACAAGATGGCGCTGAACGGGCGGGCGGCGCAAGCCCTCGCCACCGCCGCGATCGGTGCGTTCATCGGCGGCATCGTCGCCTCGATCCTCCTGGTGTTCTTCGCGCCCCTGCTGGCCGACCTGTCGAGCAGCTTCGGTCCGGCCGAGTTCTTCGCGCTCGCGATCTTCGCTTTCGCCGCGACGTCGTCCATCGTCACCGACAACGCCGTGAAGGGTCTCGCGTCGCTGTTCCTGGGCCTCGGGATCGCGGTCATCGGCGTCGACGGCGTCTCGGGCGCACCCCGATTCACGCTGGACTCGCCGAACCTGTTCGACGGGATCTCGCTCGTCACCGTGACCGTCGGCATCCTGGCCCTCGGCGAGGTCATCTACGTCGCAAGCCTCGAACGTCACATCTCGAACCGCACGGTCATCCGTCCCTCGGGGCGTCCCTGGCTGTCGCGGAAGGAGCTCAAGGAGGCGGCCCCCGCGTGGCTGCGCGGTACCGCGGTCGGTCTGCCGTTCGGTGTGATCCCCGCCGGCGGGGCAGAGATCCCGACGTTCCTCGCCTACGGCATCGAGAAGCGCCTCGACGCGCGGAGGAAGAAGCCGCGCTTTGGCACGGGCGCGATCCGGGGCCTCGCCGCCCCGGAGGCGGCCGGGAACTCGACGACCGGCATGGCGATGGGGTCGCTCCTCGCGCTCGGCCTTCCGATCTCGGCGACCGCCGCCATCATGCTCGCGGCGTTCCGGCAGTACGGCCTGCAGCCGGGGCCGCTTCTGTTCGAGCGGGCGCCCGACCTGGTGTGGGCCCTGATCGCGAGCTTCTTCCTCGCGATGGTGGTGCTGCTGATCCTCAACCTGCCGTTCGCGATGCTGTGGGCGAAGCTCCTGGTCATCCCGCGGCCGTACCTCTACGCCTCCATCGCGGTGTTCTGCGGGCTGGGCATCTACGCCACCTCGGGGGCGACGTTCGACCTCCTCATGCTCCTCGGCATCGGGCTGCTCGGCTTCCTGCTGCGCACCAACGACTACCCGCTCGCGCCGCTCATCATCGGCATGGTGCTGGGCCCCCTGGCCGAGACGAGCCTGCGGGATGCCGCGATGAGCGCCAACGGCGACCTCACGACGCTCGTGCAGAGCCCGATCGCCCTGGCGATCTACGCGGTGCTCGTCGTGGTGCTGGTGTTCGCCGTCCGCAATCGCGTGGTGACGCGGCGGGCGACCGCGAAGCCCCCCGAGCGGGAGAGCGTCGACGCGGTGTGACGTGCCGCCGCGGCCGGGGTCGGGTTCTCGCGAGACTGCATTTGGCTGACGTTGCAGCGACATGATGCGGACGGGTCGTCACGCCGACGAAGTCTCGGCGATTCCCGTCAGCGCCGCACGACGCGCAGCAACGCCTCCCCCGACACGGCGATGACCGCCGCTGCCGCCAGGGCCACCGCGATCGTGATGAGGGCGGTCGCGGGGCCCGTGGCATCCAGTGCCGATCCGGCGATCACGCCACCGATCGGGACGCCCAGCGACATCGCCGCGGTCGGGTAGGCGAGCGTCTCGGTCACGCGGCCCTCGGGGGCGCGGGCGGATGCCACGAGGATCCCCGAGATCATCACGGGCGACAGCAGCAGCCCGAGGACCAGGATCGCGAGGAACAGCACCGGGGTCGTGCCCTGCGTGAGCGGCAAGGCGAGAGCGGCGACCGCCGCCGCGACCGCGAAGCCGATGAACCGCGCGATCGGCGACAGCGTCCACGCGCGCGCCCCGGTGATCACGGATCCGACAGCGATCGCGAGCGCCAGAGCGCTGAACGCCGGTCCGGCGAGCCACGGCCGGCCGCCCACCTCGGCCCAGCCGACGAGGGTGACATCGAACGCCCCGAACACACCGCCCAGGGCGATGCACGCGACAGCGACCGGTACGACCCCTACGGGCGGCAGCACGAGACGCGCTCGCCCGGTCGCGCCGGTCGGCGTCGGTTGAGTGCCCCGTTGCGACGCCAGCCACACCCCGCCGATCACCCCGAGGCTGAGGGAACCCAGCACCGCGACCGTCGGGTTGATCGCCGCGGCGACGGCGGTGATGACCGGCGGTCCCGAGATGAACACCATCTGGTCGCCGATCGTCTCCAGGGCCAGGGCGTGGGTGCGTTGGGACTCCGGCGCGAGCACCGTCCAGCGGGCACGGACCGCGGACGTGAGGTCGGGGGTCGCAGCCCCGGTCGCGAACGCCGCGACGAGCCACGTCCAGAACGGCGCCTCCGCCAGCACGAGAGCGAGCAGCGCGGATGCCGCGAGCACCAGGCATCCGAGCGAGATCAGGATGACGCGAGCCTGGCCGTGCCGGTCCATGCGCGACGACCACAGGGGCGCGGCCACCGCCATGCCCACCACGAGCGGCGCGACGACGACCCCGGCCGCGCCGAAGCTGCCGGTCGCAGCGGAGACCAGCAGGATGATGCCGAGCGACAGCGTGGCGCGCGGGAACCGGGCCAGGATGCCGGCCGCGACGAACGTGCGGGCCCCCGGCAGACGCAGCACCTGCCCGTACGCCCGGACGCCGGTGGCTTCGGCTGCGGCGGTCACGCGGGGACTCCTTGCCGTGCACAACTCCGGCGGATCGGTGGATGCCGGCGGGTGGGGGCGGTGTGGACGGGGTTGTGCCGGAGTTGTGCGGGGTGGGTGGCGGCGGGGGCCGGCCGGGCATAACTCCGGCGGATCGGTGGATGCCGGCGGGTGGGGGCGGTGTGGACGGGGGTGTGCAGGAGTTGTGCCGGGTGGGTGGCGGCGGGCGCTGGCCGGGCATAACTCCTGCGGGTGGGGGGATGCCGGGGCTGGGGGCTGGTGGTGGTGGGGGTGTGCAGGAGTTGTGCCGGGTGGGTGGAGGCGGGGGCCGGCCGGGCATAACTCCTGCGGGTGGGGGGATGCCAGCGGGTGGGGGCGGTATGGGTGGGATTGTGCCGGAGTTGTGCGGGGTGGGTGGAGGCGGGGGCCGGCCGGG
Source organism: Microbacterium mcarthurae (assembly GCF_046064585.1). Taxonomy (NCBI): domain Bacteria; kingdom Bacillati; phylum Actinomycetota; class Actinomycetes; order Micrococcales; family Microbacteriaceae; genus Microbacterium; species Microbacterium mcarthurae. The sequence continues at coordinate 682,277 of NZ_JAROCE010000002.1, forward strand.
CATAACTCCGGCGGGTCGGTGGATGCCGGCGGGTGGGGGCGGTGTGGACGGGGTTGTGCCGGAGTTGTGCGGGGTGGGTGGCGGCGGGCGCCGGCCGGGCATAACTCCGGCGGGTGGGGGGATGCCGGCGGGTAGGGGCGGTGTGGACGGGGGTGTGCAGGAGTTGTGCGGGGTGGGGGCGGAAGGGGGCCGGCCGGGCGGAACTCCGGCGGATCGGCGCGCCCACGGCCCGCGGCGACCGACACCCGACTTCCAGCAGGAGTTGTGCCCGCCCGGCGTGCGCCCCGCTCACGCGACGTAGTCGAATCGGCTGATCTCCTCGAGCGCCTCGACCACGAACGACACGCTCTGCTCGAACAGCTCCGCGCCGTGGGCCGCGTTGGCGCCGGTCGGGTCGCCGAGCACCCCGGTGGGGCCGAAGTCGTTGGAGAGCCACCCGAAGGTCACGGGCTTGCCGTTGAAGCCGATGTGCCGGAAGTCGCCGATGTGTGCGGGCACGGTGGCGGCGAACTGCGACGCGTCGACGAGCTCGGGGCGCAGGTGCATGATCATGCTCGTCTCGCCGTGACCCGCGTGGATGCCGGTGCCGTGTTCGTCGGGGCCGCCGTCGGTGCCGTCGAACGACGGTACGCGCGCGGCGGGCATGAAGAAGGTCCGTAGGCCGAAGCGGCGGCGCAGCTCGCGGTTGGCGACGTTCAGCAGCGCGACGTTGCCGCCGTGGCCGTTGAGGAACACCAGGGTGCGCGCTCGTGTGGTCAGGAGCGAGCGGCCGATGTCGACGACGGTCTGCATCATCGTCTCGGGCGTGAGCCACAGCGTGCCGGGCGCCCACGAGTGCTCGTCCGACTTCGTGATCGACAGGGTCGGCAGCTGCCACACGTCGAGACCCATCGCCGCGGCGCGCGCGACGGCCGCCGTGGCGGAGGCCTCGGCGACGATGGCATCCGTCGCCAAGGGCAGGTGCGGCCCGTGGTGCTCGATCGCACCGGTGGGCAGCACGACGATGGACTTTTCGGTCAGGGCCTCGGCAGCCGCCGGACCGCTGAGCTCGGCGAGCAGCCGGGTCATCGGATCGCGCCCTTGCGGGGGCCCGCGTAGGTCGGGTCGAGCTTGCCGGGGTTCAGCAGGCCGTGCGGGTCGGTGATGCGGGCGGTCGCGGCGGTCTGCTCGACGTTGAAGTCGACGTTCCACTGGTGCGGGTTGTGCACCCCGACGCCGAGGGCGTTGAGGTCGGCGATACCGCGGTAGACGTCTTCCTCGCTGACATAGGGCGCGGCGAGCATGCCGATCGGGTGCTGTTTGGTGGACTCGATGTGAAGCTTCCCGCCGGGGAACACGGCCTCGACGGCGTCGACGTTCTCGGCGAGCGGTGCGCCGGCGACCTCGAGGTGGAACACCTCGTGCGGCTGGCTCTTCTGGTACCACTCGATCGGGTGGTTGTAGCTGAGCATCGAAAGGCGGATGCTCGCCTGCGGCCCCTCGCGCACCGCCTCGACGCGGCCGCCCGCGCCCTCGACGATGGCGGTGACCTCGTCGATGAGCGATGCGTCGATGATCGCGCGCAGGCTCGACCGGCCGGCCGGGATGGCGTCGTCGGAGGGGAGGGATGCCGCGATCTCGGGGCCGTCGCCGGAGACCAGGCGCGGAGCGGGCTCGAGGTTGCCGATGGTCTGCAGCACGGACAGCGTGCCCGCGAAGTCGGGGAAGCTCGCCCACAGGCCTCGCCACTCGCGGAGCGGTTCGAGGCGTACCGTGGCGCGCACGATGACGCCGGCGGTGCCGTAGTTGTGCACGTATTTCTGGGCCTCGTCGCCCTCGACGTGGATGATGTCGGCGCTGCCGTCGGCATGCACGACGTCGAGCGCCGCGACGAAGCCGCGGTCGTTGGAGCCGTGCTCGATGGAGCCGGTGCCGCCCGAGCCGCCGGAGAGGAAGCCGCCGAGGGTGGACTGCGCCGTGGAGGGGTACATCCACAGGGCCTGTCCCGCCGCCCACGCGGCCTGCTCGAGCAGCACCATGGGCGTGCCGGCCTCGGCGGTGATGAAGCCGTCGCCGACCTCGACGATCGCCTTGGCGCGCGTGGTGTCGATGACCAGTCCCCCGTGCATCGGGATGCCCTGGCCGTAGTTGCCGGTGCCCTTGCCGCGCACGGTGACGGGCACGCCGTGCCGCGCGGCGGCGGCGACGGCGATCGCGATCTGCTCGGCATCCGCGGGGAACACCACCAGGTCGGCGAGTCCGAGGGGGAGCTTGGCGGCGATGATCGGCGACATCGGCGACCCGTCGACGCTGGCGCGCTCGCGCACGCGCGGTTCGGTGCTGACGGCGGCGGGGCCGAGCAGGTCGAGCAGGTCGTCTTCGAGGGAGAGGACGCGGGTGGCGGTATCGCTCATGGGTGTCTCCGGGTGACGCGGATGGGGTGGATGCCAGGGGTCGGGGCTGCGCGGGGGCTGCGGGCTCGGCGAACCGAACCAGCGGCGGGCGGCGGCCCGGCCCGCGCGAGGCGGGCCGGGCCGGTCCGGGTCAGAACGAGATCGAGGTGTCGATGAACTCGTTGGTGTACAGGTCGGCCGGGGTGTAGCCCGACGCGGGCGGCGTGCCGAGGTCGGTGTAGACCTTGCTGGCCTTGTCGAAGAAGTCCGCGAAGCGGGCGTCGTCGAAGTTGCCGTAGGTGGAGTCGGGGCCGTCGCCGACGAGGCCGAGGTCGACCTGCGTCTTCACCGAGTAGTCCGCCACGCCCTGCGTGTAGGTCCAGCCGGTGTCGTACTCCTCGACGAGCTGGAGGATGAGGTCGTTCGCCGCGGTCGGGTCGTCGTAGTACGCCACGCCCGCCTTCTGCAGCACCGGGACGAGCTTGGTGAGGCAGGGCGACAGCTCTTCGAACTGGTCGGCCTTCACCGACATCGACGACTGGTAGGTCTGCCACCCCGAGTCGTGGATGAGGGCGAACTCGACGGGCTTGCCCCAGGCCGAGACCTCGTTCTGGTAGACGTACGGCTCAGCCGAGGCGAAGCCCTGCTGCATGTCCTTGCCGCCGGCGGCGACGAAGTTCGACGGGGTGCCGTCGTACGAGCCGTCGAGCACTTCGGGGCTCGCGAGACCGGCGCTCTTGAGGTACTCGATGTACGCCGAGCCGTCGAAGTACCGCCACACGCCGCCGTTCGACTCGAGGGCGGGCTTGACGTCCTCGATGGTCGTGACGTCGGGGTACGTCTCGGGGTCCCACATGACCATGGTCGGGCTGATGTCCAGCGGCGCCATGACGGCCTTGGTGGGGGTGGTGCTCGAGAGCTGGATGGCCTCGTCGGTGCTGACGTAGCCGAGGGTGATGGCGTCGTCCTGGTACATCTGCGCCGAGACGGTCTGGAAGCCGATCGCCGGGCCACCGGCACGGATCTCGAGGTTCACACCGGTGTATTCGCCGTCCGACATGAGCGGTCCGGTGACCGCCTTCGTGTTGGCGTCGACGGTGAAGTCGTCCTTGATCATCTCGTAGAGGTGGCCGTGCTCGGCCTCGGGGTTCCAGTCGGTCTGGACGACGACGGTCGCGGGGCAGTCGGCCGACAGGTCGACCGAGCCGACGGTCAGGTCGGCGCTCGGGGCGGTCTCCGCGGCGCTGCCGGCGCACGAGGTGAGCGTGAGGGCGATCGCGAACGCGCCGGTGACGGCGGTTCCGCGGACGAGGGTGCTGCTCTTCATGCTGTTTCGCTTTCTGTGACGGGTGGAGCACTCGGGTACGGAGGTGGTGCGGGAGGGGCGGATGCCACGGCCGCGGGCGCGCTGGAGGGCGCGGTGCCGTGGCATCCGGGGTCTGTGCGGTGGGTGCGGGCCGCGGCCCGCGGCGGTCAGTTCGTGGCTTCGTACCAGCGGCCGACGGCGACCTTCGACAGCCAGCCGAAGAAGGCGAAGATGGCCACGCCGAGGAGGCACGCCGCGAGGATCGAGGCGAACAACTCGGCGCTCTGGAGTCGGGACTGGTAGTTGGAGATGAGCGAGCCGATGCCCGGCTCGCCGCGGCGGAAGAAGTAGTCGCCGACGATCGCGCCGATCACCGAGAGCCCGGCCGAGGTGCGCATGCCGACGAAGATCGAGGGGAGCGCCGCGGGCAGGGTCAGCTTGGTGAGCACCGTCCACTTGTTGGCTTTCTGCAGGCGGAACAGTTCGCGCTGCGACTTGTCGACCGACTGCAGGCCGAAGAGGGTGTTGGAGACCATCGGGAAGAGGGCGATCAACACGCAGACGATGACGCGGGCCAGGAATTCGTATCCGAACCAGAAGCCCACCAGGGGCACGAGGGCGAGGATCGGGATGCACTGCAGGATCACCGCGTAGGCGTACGTGCTGCGCTCGACCCACCGGGCCAGTGACATCGCGATGGCCCACCCGATGCCGATCACCATGGCGATCGCGAGTCCGGTCAGGGCGACACCGGTGGTGCGGAACAGGGCGGTCCAGATGTCGACGCTCACCTGGGGGTCGAAGAAGCCCTTCGTGAACATCTCGTGCGGCATCGGCAGGAGGAACCCCTTGCCGGTGGCGTTCAGCACGCCCGAGATGACGTACCAGACCCCGAGGAGCACGACGAGGACACCGAGCGGTGGGCCGGCCAGGAGGAGGGCGCGGGCGATCGGTCCCCGCGGACGTCGTGACGCCCTCGGCGGTGCGGCGATCGGCGGGGTGGGGGTGGATGCCAGTGGCTCGGACGTCTCGGAGACGACCGGCTCTGCAGAGGTGGTGCTCATGAGTGTCCTTCCCGGAGGGCGTGGGAGACCTCGCCGACGAGTCGGGCGAACTCGCCCGTGTAGCGGATCTCGGGGTCGCGCGGCATGTCGAAGGGGACCTCGAACGTGTCGACGAGGTGGCCGGGGCGGCCCGACATGACGACGACTTTGGTGGAGAGGTAGACCGCTTCGGAGACCGAGTGGGTGATGAAGAGACCGCCGAACTTCTGCTCGACGAAGATCTTCAGCAGCTCGTCGTTCAGTCGTTCGCGGGTGATCTCGTCGAGCGCGCCGAACGGCTCGTCGAAGAGGAACAGCTCGGGGTCGAGCGTGAGGGAGCGGGCGAGCGAGGCGCGCATCTTCATGCCGCCCGACATCTGCTTCGGCAGGTGCTTCTCGAAGCCGTTCAGGCCGACGAGGTCGATGGCCCATTGCGCCTTCGGTGCGCGCACCCGCTTGGGTTGCCAGTTGAGTTCGGCGAGCAGCTCGACGTTGGACCGCACGTCGCGCCAGGGCAGGAGCGTCGCGTCCTGGAAGACGTAGCCGATGCGGTCGGTGTTGACGGTCGCGGTGCCTTCGCTCGCGGACTCGAGGCCCGAGGCGATGCGCAGCAGCGTCGATTTGCCGCAGCCGGAGGGGCCGACGACGCTGACGAACTCGCCGCGCTGCACGACGAGGTCGACGCCCGAAAGAGCGGTGGTGCCGTTGGGGAACGTCATGGCGACGTTCCGGAAGTCCAGCAGCGGCGCGGCGGGGTCCGCGAGCGTGGCTGCCGGGGAGGGGGAGGCGAGGGTCACGGAACGCTCACTTTCCGGTCGGGACGAGGGTCGGGATCGCCGGTGCGGGTGCGTCGGCGGGCGGGGCGGGGGCGGCGATGCGGGTCGAGACGGTGGTGCGGGAGACGAGTCGGCCGCGGTGCAGGACGACGCGGTCGGCCGAGGCGAACGCGACGGCCTCGCCGAGCGAGTCCGCGCGGACGGCGACGAGGTCGGCACGGGCGCCGGGGACGGGCCCGGCGAGCGGGAGGCCCAGGACGTCCCGCGCGCCGGTGGTCACGGCATCCACCGCCTCGTGCGGAGCGAGGTGTCCCGCCGCCACCAGCAGTGACGCGGTCTCGAGATGGTCGCAGCGGCCGACGGGGTTGAACGGGTCGCGCACATTGTCGGCGCCGGCGGCGACGCGCACCCCGGCGGCCTTGAGGCGGCCGATCGGCGCGATTCCACGGGGCACCGCGTGGTCGGCATCCCACCCCTGCAGGTAGAGGTTGGTGATGGGGAGGGCGATGATGCCGATGTCGGCGTCGCGCACGTCGGCGGCGAGGGCGACGAGGTCTTCGGTCGGCATCATGCTCAGGCGCACGCAGTGCCCCGCCGTGCGGGGACGGTGCCAGCCGGTCACGGCCCGCGCGTAGGCCGCGAGCGTGTCGGCTCCCGCGAGGCTCTCGTCGGTGTGCAGGTCGATGCCGACATCGCGGCGCTGCGCGAGCGCGACGAGGCGCTCGAGGTCGGCGATCGGATCGTCCGCGAGATGGGGGGCGCCGCCGACGAGGTCGATGCCCGCGTCCAGCGCCGCGTCGAAGACCGCGTCCGGCACCGTGGGGCCGCCGAGCGCCACGAGCTCGATGTCCATGAGGCCCGCGAGCTCTTCCCGCAGCCGCACCAGCGCTCGGACTCCGGTGAGGGCGTCGGCGCCGCGGAGGAGGTCGACGTGCGTGCGGACGGCGGTGATCCCGGATGCCAGCATCCGCAGGGCCGTGGAACGCGCGCGGTCGAGAGTGTCGTCCTCGTCGAGCGTCATCGCGAAGGCGTGCCAGCTCTCGATGGCGCGCTCGAGGTTGCCGAACGGGGGCTGGATGGCATCCCACGACTGCGACTTGTCGAGGTGGGCGTGAGGTTCGGCGCCCGCGGCCGTGACGACGTAGCCATCCAGGTCGAGGCCGTCGCCGCCGGTGTCGGGGAGCGGGCTCCCGGCCGGCACCACGGCGACCACCGTCTCGCCGTCGATCGCGATGTCGACGAGCGCGCCCGAGGCCAGCCGCGCGTTGCGGATGGCGGTGATCGACACGGGTGGAGCGGCGGACACGGGGACCTCCGAGAGGTGTGAGAAGGGATGCCGCATCATCGAGGCGTGCCGTCGGGAGCGGCGTCCCAGTGTTGGTGTGACCAACATCTGAGGTTGTTCCGATGCTAGGAACCGGTCGTTTCCGACGTATTTCCCGCTCGTGACCCTCGTGACAAACCTGCGCGACCGCCCCCGGCCGGAGGGGGCGCCCAGTGTCAGACGTGCGGCAAGGAGGCGTCGCGCGCTTCGCGGTAGACCGTGTCGATCCGTTCGACGTGACGATCGAAGCCGAGCGCTGCGGCGCTGTCCGCCGCCCCCGACGTGACCGTTCGGCGGAGGTCGGCATCGATGACGAGGCGGCGGAGCGCCTCCGCGAATGCCGCCGGAGTGGCATCCGCTGCCACCAGACCGTTCGCGCCGTGGACCACGAGATCTCCCGCGGCCGCGGGCGTTGCGACCACGGGGCGTCCGAGCAGAAGGCTCTCGGCGACGACGAGACCGAACGTCTCGGGCCAGAGCGAGGGGAAGACGAGGGCCGTCGCGGAGCGGATCAGGGCACCCTTGTCCTCGGCATCCACCCACCCGACGTAGTGGACGCCGTCGGAGGCGGCCGCCTCGACGGCCGCGCGTTCGGGGCCGTCCCCGGCGACCACGAGGTCGGCGTCGAGGCCCGCCAACCGCCACGCTCGCAACAGCAACTCGATGCCTTTCGCGCGCTGCAGCTTGCCGAGGAACACCAGCCGGGGTCGTTGCGGTGGTTCCACAGCCTCCGCGGGGACCGTGGGCGCGGGCCACCCGTGCGGGACGACGAGAACCGCCGCACCCCCGTGCCGGAAGCCGAGCGTCTCGTGGCGCCGACGCGTCCGTTCGCTCGGAAACACGATCACGGTGGAGCGCCGTGCCGACAGGGACACCATCCACGCCCGGACGCGCTGCGCGAACCCGAGCCGCGGCGGGAGCCCGCCGGCGCGCTGCGTCGTGGAGGAGGTGTCGACGAGACAGTAGTCGTGCGTCGTGTGCACGACGGGGGCGTCGCGGGCGCGCAGCACGCTGGCCCCGACCCCCTGGAATCGGTGCACGTGGACGACGTCGCGATCGCGCTGCACGTCCCGATACGCGCGGGGAAGCAGCACGCTGTGTACGAGGTCCAGCGTGTGGAACGTCATGCGGGCGAACGCGGACGACCCGCGCCGGTCCGGCGCGTACGGGCGCCAGGTGGGTCGGATGGAGAGGGAGATCCCCGCCGCGGACACGCGTGCCGCACTGTCGTCGTCGGCGATGGCGGTGACGATCTCGACGTCGTGGCCGCGCGCGCGTTGCGCCGCCGCGAGGGCGAAGAGGTAGGCCTCGGCGCCGCCCCACGGGGTGAGGAGCGTGCTGTGGAGGTGGGTGATTCTCACGGCGGTTCGTCCTTCTCCTTTCGAGCGGACCGAGACCGCCGCCGCGACACACGGTAAACCGCGCCCCGAGCACGCGTCTCTCCCGCGTGCCAGGGTTCCGTCCGCCTGGTCTGTCGTTCACTCGCCGCATCGCGACTGTCGGGGCCGGACTTCACCCAGGCGGGGGAGCCCGGGAGGCCGGGACGCCCGCGCCCCGCGGCGGTCAGGCTGGGAATCGTGTGCCGACCGCGCGGCACGAGTGGAGGGTGCATGCGGATCGTCAGCCTGTCGCCGGTCGTGCCATACGAGGGGATCCCGCACGCGGGCGGCCAGTACCTTCTGCGGCACCTGCGCGCGCTGCGGGATCGGGGGCACGATGTTACGGTCGTCTCGTTCGCCGACCCCGAGAACCGCACCGCGTCCGACGCGCTCGCCGGGGTCGCCGACGTCGTGCTCGTCCCCGTCGATGGCCTCGGCCGTGGACCGCTCCGCCGGCTGCGCGCCACGATCGAGCGCCAGGAGCAGCGCCTCTTCCCCGTGCGTCCGGTCTCCCGCCGCCGCCGGGCGCTGCGCCGCAGCGCCGCAGCGCGCGCGGCCGTGGCCGCCGCGGACGCGGTCGAGTACCAGTGGACCGAGTCCGGGTGGTTCGGCGTGCATCGCCGTCGCGCGTCGGCGCGTCACGTCGTCATCGCCCACGACGTGGTGCTCCAGAACTACGCGCGCTTCCTCGCCGCCGCCGGAACAGGCTGGCATCCGCGCGTCCTCCTCGCCCGGTGGCGGTACGCGAGTGTCCGCCGCGACGAGCGACGCATCTATCGCCGTGCCGATGTCGTCGTCTCCTTCAGCGCGAAGGATGCCGCGCTCGTGCGCCGGGTCGCTGTGGCACCGGTCCGCGCGGTCGTCGTCCGTCCGCCTCTCGCCGACGGTGTCTCCCCCCGTCCTCGCTCCGGCGATCCTGCGCCCACCGTGCTGTTCGTGGGGGCGTTCGACCGGTCGGTCAACGCCGACGCTGCCGTGTGGACGATGACCGACATCGCGCCCCGCGTACTCGCGGCGTGTCCTCGCGCTCGGTTCGTCTTCGCCGGCGCGCACCCGACGGATGCCATGCGATGGCTCGCCGCGGAGGCGCCGGACGCTTTCGTCGTCACCGGTCGCGTGGACTCGCTCGACCCGGTGTACGAAGCCGCCGACGTCGTCCTGGTGCCGCTGCGCGCCGGAGCCGGCGTGAAGTTCAAGACCGTCGAGGCCATGCTCCGCGGCATCCCGGTGGTGTCGACCGCGATCGGCGTCGAGGGCATCGTGGGCGGCCGCATCCGCGCGTTCGCCGTCGAGGACGACGCGGAAGATCTGGCCACCGCACTCGTCGGTGTGCTGGACGATCCCGCCGCCGCACGAGATCAGGCCGCACGGACGAGGGATGCCGCGGCCGACGAGTTCTCGCGCGAGGCGTTCCTGCGCGCGCTCGCCGACGTCTACGAAAGGCCGCTCCCGTGATCGATCCCCGCCCCACCGTCGCCGGAGCGACGGTCACCTACGGCTCGCGGCACGAGTCCTGTCTCGCGGTGGTCGAGCGGATGATCGACGCCGGCGTCGACACGGTGCTGATCGTCGACAACGGTTCCGCGCCCCCGTCCTCCGCGGCGCTCGACCGCGTCGCCGCCGAGAGCGCCGGACGCGTCGTCGTGCACAGGATGCCGCGCAACGAGGGATCCGCGCCGGCCTTCGGCGCCGCGATCGCCCGGGCATCGGCCACGGGAGCGGACTACGTGTGGCTGCTCGACGACGACAACCTGCCCGAGCCGGGTGCCCTGGAGCGCCTGCTCTCGACCGATCGCGCGCTGCGCGACGCCGGCCATGATCTCACCGCGGTCGCGCCACTGCGCGTCCCGGGCGCCGACGCCGCGACGATCGCCGACGTCGCAGCGGAGGAGCGGGTGAGGGAGAGCCCCCGGGAGTCGATCTCGTTCGCGGGCGTCGAGGCGGGCCTGTTCGCCCGCCGCTTCCTGGAACGGATCGGTCTGCGGCGTCCTCACGCCGTCGCCGCGGGCGACGATCTGTCGTACGCCCCGTACGGGGGACTTCTCGCGCGGGCCGAGGTGCTGCGGCGGATCGGTCAGCCGCGCGCCGACTTCGTGCTCTACGGCGACGACCTCGAGTACACCGCGCGCATCCCCGCGCGGGGCGGTCGGCTCGTCCACGTCCGTGACGCGGTCGTCGTCGATCCCCGGGGCGAACGGTGGATGCCGCCGGGATTCCAGGTGCGGGCGATGTTCCTGTCGACCAATCCGGCGTTGTTGTACTACTTCCTCCGCAATCGCGTGCATCGCGAGCTGGCGACCGGGCGACGGTGGAGTGTCCCGCGCGCGGTGAACGCGGCCCTGTTCCTCGCCCTCTGCCTGGCGTGTGCGGTCGCGACGCGGCGGTGGCGTCCGATGCGCGTGATCCACCGCGCCGTCCGTGACGCCCTGTCCCACCGCCTGGGCAGGCGGGTGAATTTCTAGCCGGGATCGGGTGATGGATCGGGCGAGCCGCCGGGTCACAGCTCCAGCGTGATCCGCGGGCACGCGGCGCGCGACACGCACAGCATCATGGTGCGGTTCGCCTCCTGCTCCTCCGGCGAGAGGACCGAGTCGCGGTGCTCCACCTCCCCATCGATCACCGGAACCTCGCACGTTCCGCACGTGCCGACGCGGCAGCTGGACGGCACAACGGCGCCGTACTCCTCGACGACGTCGAGGACGGACTTCTCCGGCGGCACGGTCACCGTCAGGCCCGACATCATGAGGTCGACCTCGAACGGCTCCGTCCACACCGGCGGTCCGAGCACCTTCGCCTCGAACCGCTCGACGTGCAGGCTCCCGCGCGGCCAGCCCGACATCGCGGCATCCAGAGCCTCCAGCAGCCGGGCGGGCCCGCACGCGTAGACGACCCCCCGCGCCACCGGAGTGCCCAGGCGCGCCTCCAGGTCGAGGCGACGCCCCTCGTCGGCCGCGAACACCTCGACGCGGCCCCCGTAGCGGTCGGCGAGTTCGTCGGCGAACGCCATGGTGCGGCGCGAGCGGCCCGCGTACAGCAGGGTCCAGGCCGAGCCCGCCGCCTCGGCGGCCTCGATCATCGGCACGATCGGCGTGATCCCGATGCCGCCCGCGACGAAGACGTACGAGCGCCCGGCGGTCGGCGCGAACAGGAAGTGGTTCGCGGGGCCCCGCACGCGCAGCGCGGCCCCGGGGTGGGCGTTCTCGTGCAGCCACACGGATCCCTCGCGCTCGCGGAGGACGCCGATCCGCCACGTCGCGCGATCGCTGGGTGAGCCACACAGCGAGTACTGGCGTTCGACGCCGCCGGGGAGCACGACATCGATGTGCGCCCCCGGTGACCAGTGCGGGAGTGCTCCGCCGGCGCGTTCGAGATCGAGGACGACGATGCCGTCCGCAGCCTCGCGACGCGCGCGCACGCTCACCTCGAACGTCAGGCCCCCGCTCATGTCTCTCCTTCGCCGGGGTCGGGGGTGCCGTGCACCCGTTCCTTCACGATCAGCAGCCGGTACGGCGCACCGCCGGGCGAATGCCAGCGGTGCGGTGTGCCCGAGCGGCAGTACACCGAGTCGCCCACCTCGAGCGTGGTCTCGCCGAACGGGCCGAGGGAGACGACGATCGATCCCTCCAGCACGGTGAGGAACTCGTCCTCCTCGTGGACGTAGTGGTCTCCGGGCTCGGCGTTCGCGCCGGTGAACTCCAACGGCTCGAAGCGTCGCGGACCCTCCGCGAGCAGACGTGCGCTGCCCTCGGCGTAGGGGCCGACGAGCCCCTCGTCCGCGCGCACGATGGTCGGGTGAGTGCTCTCGTCCGGGCGCGGGGGTTCGGAGGCGGCGATGAGCTCGACCCGGCTCGTGCCCAGCGCGCGCGCGAGCCGCTCGAGGCTCGCCATGCTGGGGCGCGCGAGCCCCCGTTCGAGCTGACTCAGGAACGGATGCGACAGGGCTGCCGCTTCGGCCAGCTGGGTCAGCGTGAGCCCGCGGGCCTTGCGCAGACCGCGGAGGTGGGCGCCGAGGCGCTCGTCACCGGTCGCGGGATCGTCGGCGGGAAGTGCGGGCGCCATAGTGGTCATCGTCCCACCCTCTCGAACAATCGGGCGGTGATCTCCGCCTCGTCGGCGGACCGGAGGCATCCGTCCTCGACCACGACGCGACCGGCCACGACGACGGTCCGCGGACGGCGCCCCGGTGACGCCCACAGCAGGCCCGCGACGCGATCGTCCACTCCGGCGTCGGCGACGCCCGAGACGTCCCAGAGGCACAGGTCGGCGGCAGACCCCGGCGTGAGCCTGCCGAGCTCGGGGCGCCCGAGACCGTCCGCCGACCCCGCAGTGGCCATCGCCAGGACCGCGGACGCCGCGAGCTGCGACCCCACGAGGGCCGACACCTGCATCGCGAGGCGCGCATCCGCGAGCAGGTGGCCGGCGTCGTTGCTGCCCCCGCCGCTCGTTCCGAGCCCCACCGGGATGCCGGCATCCCGTAGCTTCGCGACCGGGGCCACGCCCCAGCCCATGGGCACATCGCATCCGGGCGCGTGTGTCGCGGTCACGCCCGCTGCCGCCAGACGCGCGATCTCGCCGTCGGTGACCCCGCACAGGTGCGCGAGGGTCACATCCGGGGCGAGCCAGCCCCACTCCTCCAGCAGGTCGAGCGGGCGGCGGCCGTAGCGCTGCTGCGCGACCTCGACATCGACCACCTCGTTGGCCTGCGTGCGCCGACGCAGCCCGCGCCGAGCGGCGACCTCGGCCAGCAGGGCGAACGTCTCGCGCGGGTCGCTGTGCACCCCGGCCGGCCCCACGGCCACCTGCAGCATGCCGTCGGCGGTGACCCCGTCCGGGCAGCCGTCCACGAGCGCGGCGGCGATGGCCTCGGCCGACAGCGCGGCGCGCTCCGGATCGTCCCGCGCAGCACCGCGCACGAACGCCAGTCGCACGCCGAGATCGGCGGCCGCGGCGGCGGCGGCCTGCGCCATGGCCACCGTGTCGGCATCGTCCGGCCAGGTGAGGTGGTGGTCGGCGACCGCGGTGACGCCGCTCAGCAGGGCCTCGGCGAGCCCCGCGCGCGCGGCGATCCCGGTGAGTTCGGGGTCCACTCCCGCCGTCGCGTACGCGGTCGCCATCGCCGGGAGCCACTCGCGCATCGGGATGCCGCGGGTGCCCGGAAGCGTCCGGAACGCCGTCTGCAGCAAGTGGTGGTGGGCGTTGACGAGACCGGGCGTCACGACGCACCCGTGCGCGTCGAGCACCGTCGCGCCGGCGGGGGCGGGAGCGTCGATGACGACGCCGTCCACGCACACGACGTCACCGCTGCGGACACGCCCCTCGGCCTCGACGACGGCGTGGGCGCCGCGGACGACGAGAGCCGTCATCGAACGGCCTCCGGCACGGGGAGGGAGCAGGCTGTCGCGCTCGCCGCGTGCAGGGGTCCGTCGCTCGCGCGCAGCGGCCGCGCGTCGGCGCCGGTACGCGCGGCGACGATCTCGGCGATGACGGACAGCGCGGTCTCCTCGGGGGTCCGTGCCCCCAGGTCGAGTCCGAGGGGGGAGTGCAGCCGGGCCAGCTCGGCCTCGGTCACGCCCGCCTGCATCAGCAGAGCGGCGCGGCGGGCGACCGTCGCCCGCGACCCCATCGCACCCACGAAGCCGACCGGAAGACGCAGCGCAGCGCGCAGAGCCGGAACGTCCAGGCGCTCGTCATGCGTGAGCACGCACACGGCCGTGCCTTCGTCGGGGGCCTCGAGCGACGCCAGGTACTCGTGCGGCGGGGCGACGACGAGTTCGGATGCCTCCGGGAATCGCGCGGCGGTGACCAGGAGGGCCCACGCGTCGCACACCGTGACCGCGAAGCCCGAGGCCGCCCCCACGCGACACAGGGCGGCGGCGTGCTCACCGGCGCCTAGGACGATCAGACGCGGCCGGGCGGGGCGACGCAGTGCGAGCACCGCGCCGTCGTCCAGGGCGAGGTCGATCGAGCTCTCGCGGCCGGCCGCCGCCGCGCACAGCGCCTCGCGGACCCGCGGGTCGGCGCCGTCGATGGGATACGCGACCACCTCGATGGCCCCGCCGCAGGCCAGTCCCGCCGCGACGACCGCGTCGTCCGGCCCGGTGAAGCCGAAGCTCCCGCGCCGCACCTCGCCCGATCGCAGAGCGTCTAGCCCCAGCATGACCGCGTCGCCTTCGACGCACCCGCCGGAGAGCGACCCGACGACGCGCGCGTCGGAGGTCACGGCGAGAGTCGCGCCCACCCCGCGCGGAGCGCTGCGCACGACGCGGGTGACCGTGACCGCGGCGACGGGCACGCCCGCGTCCACCAGGGGCAGCAGGTCGGCGGCCAGTTCGAGCATGCTCGCGACCGTATCCGCGCCGTGTTTCGCGCACGCTACGCTGTCGTGACCATGCCCGCCGAGCCCGTCTCCGCCCCCGTCGACGGGCGGGCAGACGCTCGGCCGGCCGGGCTCGTGCTGGCGGCCGGGGCGGGCCGCCGCTTCGGGGGCCCCAAGGCTCTCGCGCGCGACCGGGACGGCGTGCCATGGATCCATCGGGCCGTGCGGGCCCTGCGCGATGGCGGCTGTGATCCCGTCGTCGTCGTGCTGGGAGCCGCGGCCGACGAGGCGGCTCCCCTCGTCCCCGCGGGGGCGAGCGTCACGCTCGCCGCATCCTGGTCCGACGGGGTGTCGGCGTCGTTGCGCGCGGGCCTTGCGGCCGTGGCATCCACTGCCGCTCCTGCCGTCGTGGTGGTGCCGGTCGACACCCCCGAGTTGCCCGCCGCCGCCGTGACGCGACTCGTCGACCGCGCACGCAGCGTCGCCCTGGCGTACGCGACGTACGCGGGGGCCCCGGGGCATCCGGCGCTCCTCGGGCGGGAGCATTGGGATGCGCTGACCGGCGCGGTCCGCGGCGATGTCGGGGCGGGCCCCTACCTCCGCGCGCACCGCGCCGAGGCCGTCGAGTGCGGTGATCTGTGGTCCGGTGCCGACCGCGACGTGCCGTAGCGGGGCGATTCGCGCGACACCGACCGGTCCGGCATCCCCCGCCGTGCCGTCGTTCCGTTACTCGTTCGTTGCATTCGACCACGGCCTCGCATCTGGACAAATCCCGCGGGCCGGGGATATGTTCACGGAGCCGTCATAATTGCGACGGAACCAGGAAGCCGGGACGAGGACGTACCCGATCCGACGCCGGGGGGCGGCGGATGCGGCCACGGGGGTCCCTGCAGTTCAGAGAGGAACGCAGATCACAATGCTGAAGAAAATCCTGACCGGTGCGGCCATTGCGGCGCTGGCCGTCGGCCTCGGAGCCTGTAGCTCGACGCGGCCCGCGGACGGGGGCGGAGACGCCGCCGGCGGCACCAGCGAGTGCAACGTGGGCATCGCGATGCCCACCCGCAGCCTCGAGCGCTGGATCAACGACGGCGAGCAGCTCCAGAAGAAGCTCCAGGACGCCGGTTGCACCGTCGACCTGCAGTACGCCGACAACAAGACCGACCAGCAGATCAGCCAGATCCAGAACCAGATCTCGGGCGGCGCGAAGATCCTCGTGATCGCCGCGATCGACGGTTCGACGCTCGGCCCCGTGCTCGAGGAGGCGAAGTCGCAGAACGCCACCGTGATCGCTTACGACCGTCTCATCAACGGCAGCGAGAACGTCGACTACTACGCCACCTTCGACAACTACAAGGTCGGCACCCTGCAGGGCCAGTTCATCGAGGAGCAGCTCGACCTCGCGAGCGGCGCCGGGCCGTTCAATCTCGAGCCCTTCGCCGGCAGCCCCGACGACAACAACGCCAAGTTCTTCTTCGCCGGCGCCTGGGACGTGCTCCAGCCGTACGTCGAGAAGGGCCAGCTCGTCGTCCCCAGCGGCAAGGCGCCCGCTAACGACGACGCGTGGGCCAGCATCGGCATCCAGGGCTGGGCGTCCGACAAGGCGCAGGCCGAGATGGACAACCGCCTCTCGTCGTTCTACGGCGACGGCAAGAAGGTGAACGTGGTCCTGTCGCCCAACGACAGCCTCGCGATCGGCATCGAGGCATCCCTCAAGTCCGCCGGCTACACCGCCGGCGCGGACTACCCGATCATCACGGGTCAGGATGCCGACAAGGCCAACGTCAAGGCGATCCTCGAGGGTCTGCAGGCCATGACGGTCTGGAAGGACACCCGCGCGCTCGGTGACCGCGTCTTCACGATGATCGAGCAGATCACCGCGGGTGAGGAGGTCGAGGTCAACGACACCGAGACCTACGACAACGGCAAGAAGGTCGTGCCCTCCTACCTGCTCACGCCTGAGGTCGTCGTCAAGGACGACGTGCAGACCAAGCTCATCGACTCGGGCTTCCTCAAGGCCTCCGACGTCGGGCTCTGATCCACCTCTGCGGCGGGGCGGGTTCGCCCGCCCCGCCGCTCTCCGTCGCCTCGGGGCGACGCCACGACCTGTCGCCGCACGGCGACGGAGGGAGACACCATGACCGAACCGATCCTGCGCATGTCGGGGATCTCCAAGTCGTTCAACGGCGTTCCGGCCCTCGCCGACGTCTCGATCGACGTGCACCGCGGAGAAGTGCACGCGATCTGCGGCGAGAACGGTGCGGGCAAGTCGACGCTTATGAAGGTGCTGAGCGGGGTCTACCCGGCGGGAAGTTTCGAGGGCACGATCACCCTCGAGGGCGAGCCCGTCGCCTTCCGGTCGATCAACGACAGCGAGGCCGCCGGCATCGTCATCATCCACCAGGAGCTGGCGCTCAGCCCGTACCTCTCGATCGCCGAGAACATCTTCCTCGGCAACGAGAAGGCCAAGCGCGGCGTCATCGACTGGAACGCCACCAACACCGCCGCCGCCGAGCTGCTCACGCGCGTGGGTCTGCGGGAGAACCCGGCCACGAAGATCTACGAACTCGGCGTCGGCAAGCAGCAGCTGGTCGAGATCGCCAAGGCGCTGGCCAAGGAAGTGAAGCTCCTCATCCTCGACGAGCCCACCGCCGCCCTCAACGACGACGACTCCGCGCACCTGCTCGACCTCATCGACCAGCTGCGCGACCAGGGGATCACCTGCATCATCATCAGCCACAAGCTGAAGGAGGTGCTGCGCATCGCCGACCGCATCACGATCATCCGCGACGGTCGCACCATCGAGACGATGCTGCGCGACGATCCCGACACGGACGAGAGCCGGATCATCCGCGCCATGGTGGGACGCGATCTCAACAGCCTGTTCCCCCCGCGCGAGCCCGACATCGGCGACGAGCTGTTCCGCGTCGAGCACTGGACCGTGCACCACCCGGTCGACACGGAGCGCGTGGTCATCGACGACGCGTCGTTCATGGTGCGGGCGGGCGAGATCGTGGGCTTCGCGGGCCTCATGGGCGCGGGCCGCACCGAGCTGGCGATGAGCATCTTCGGTCGCATGTACGGCACCGGGATCTCCGGCGAGGTGTACAAGAACGGCCAGCAGATCGACGTGCGCACGGTCGACGCGGCGATCAAGCACGGCATCGCCTACGCCACCGAGGACCGCAAGCGCTACGGTCTCAACCTCATCGGCGACATCCAGGTCAACGTGTCGGCCTCCGCACTGTCGCGTCTCGCGCGCCTCGGGGTGGTCGACCGGTATCGCGAGTACAAGGTCGCCGATTCCTACCGCTACAAGATGAACATCAAGGCGCCCAGCGTCGCCGCGATCACGGGGCGCCTGTCCGGGGGGAACCAGCAGAAGGTCGTCCTGTCCAAGTGGATGTTCACCGGTCCCGACGTGCTGATCCTCGACGAGCCCACCCGCGGCATCGACGTCGGGGCCAAGTACGAGATCTACGGCATCATCAACGAACTCGCGGCCCAGGGGAAGGCCGTCATCGTCATCTCGTCGGAGCTGCCCGAGGTCATCGGGCTCTCCGACCGCATCTACACCATCTCCGAGGGGCGCATCACGGCCGAGGTCAGCCGTGACGACGCCACGCAAGAGACGCTCATGCGGCACATGACCGCCGGAAGGAACTGACAGCAATGGCCACCGCATCCACCCAGACCGTCGAGGCTCCGACGCAACCCGGACCCCGCCGCCGCGGCCTGCTGGCCCGCATCAACTTCCGCCAGTTCGGCATCCTCGCCGCTCTGGTCATCATCATCGTGCTGTTCCAGGTGCTCACCGGCGGGCGCTTGCTCCTCCCCGGCAACGTCAACAATCTCATCCAGCAGAACGCCTACGTCCTGATCCTCGCGATCGGCATGGTCATGGTCATCATCGCCGGCCACATCGATCTGTCGGTCGGGTCGGTCGTGGCCATGGTCGGAGCCATCGCGGCGATCGCGATGAACCAATGGGGGCTGCCCTGGTACATCGCGGTGCTGCTCTCCCTCGTCGTGGGTGCGGTGATCGGCGCCTGGCAGGGATTCTGGGTGGCGTTCATCGGCATCCCGGCGTTCATCGTGACCCTCGCCGGCATGCTCCTGTTCCGTGGTCTCACGCTCGTGCTGCTCACCGGTGGAACCATCAGCGGCCTGCCCGACGGTTTCACCGCGATCGGTGCCGGCTGGCTCCCGCCCGTGCTCGGCTACCTGGGCAACTGGGACAGCCTGACCCTGCTGCTCGGCGCCCTCGCGTGCGTGGCCCTCGTCGCGCAGCAGCTCCGCACTCGCGCGACCCTGCGTCGCCTCGAACTGCCCCGCGAGGTCGCGTGGTCGTTCTGGCTGAAGAACGCCGTCGCGGTCGTGGCGATCCTGGCCGTCGCGTTCACCCTCGCCACGTACAACGGGACCCCGATCGTCCTGATCATCCTGGCGGTGCTGGTTCTGGCCTACACGTTCGTCCTGAACCGCACGACCTTCGGTCGCCACGTCTACGCGATGGGCGGCAACCTCTTCGCCGCGGTGATGAGCGGCGTGAAGACGAAGTGGGTCACCTTCTTCATCTTCGTCAACATGGGTGTGCTCGCGGGGCTGGCCGCGGTGGTGAGCACCGCGCGCGCCGGAAGCGCCGTGGCATCCGCCGGTCAGAACTACGAACTGGATGCCATCGCCGCGGTGTTCATCGGTGGCGCCGCCGTCCAGGGCGGTATCGGGACGGTCGTAGGGGCGGTCGTCGGCGGCCTGGTGATGGGCGTGCTCAACATGGGGCTGTCCATCCTGAGCGTCGACGCGGCGTGGCAGATGGCCATCAAGGGCATCGTGCTGCTGCTGGCGGTGGCGTTCGACATCTTCAACAAGCGACGCAACGGCGGTGTCTGACGGGGTGGGGGCGCGGCATCCGTCCGTGCCCCCACTCCATGGTGAACCCCCGGGTGATGCGAGAATAGGGGAGGTGCCTCCCTCATGACCCCTGCCGTGTTCGAGCCAGCGACGCCGCTCGCACCGCCCTCCGGTCGTACGACGAACGACCTGATCCGGCAGCAGAACCTCGCGTCCGTGCTGTCGCTCCTGCATCTGCGGGGAGCGCTCTCACGCGCGCAGCTGGGGGCCGCGATCGGGTTGAACCGATCGACGGTGACCGGTCTGGTCATGGAACTGACAGAGTTGGGGCTCGTGCGCGAGGTCGCCGCGGGGGAGCGCACCGGGAGGGTCGGGCGCCCGACACTCGACATCGAGCCCGAAGATCACGTCTCGGCGCTGAGCGTGCGCGCCGAGCCGCACGCCGTCACCGTGGCCCTGGTCGGACTCGGTGGTGTCGTCCACGCCCGCTTGCGACACGACACCGCGAGCGCTCCGTCTCCCCGCCGCTTCGTGCAGATCGTGGCGTCGTCGGTCGAGGCGATGCGCGCCGACATCGACCGCCATTACCGCGTCGTCGGGGCGGGCCTTGCCGTACCCGGTCTGGTCAACGCGAACGGTTCCGTGCTGGTGTCGCCGACGCTCGGGTGGAAGCGCGACCCCGTGGCGGCGCGCCTGAGCGACGAGCTCGGTCTCGCGGTGACGGCCGGCAACGACGCGAGCATCGGGGCGCTCGCCGAGTCGCGGTTCGGCGTCGGCGTGGGCGTGTCCAACCTGCTCTACCTCGGCGGCGCGATGCACAGCATCGGCGGGGGGCTCATCATCGACGGCACCCTGCTGCGCGGAACCTCCGGCTACGCCGGCGAACTGGGCCACACCGTGATCGATCCGCGCGGTCGCGCGTGCGTGTGCGGGCGCCGGGGATGCCTCGAAGCAGAGGTCCGCCTCGACCTTCTCGAGCCGCTGCTCGGACGCCGCAAGCTCGACGAGGACGAGCTCGACGTCGAGCTCGGAGTCGCCCGCGATCCGCGAGTGCTGTCCGAGGTCACGCGTCAGGTGGAGGTGCTCTCGCTCGCCCTGACCAACTTCGTCAACGCCTTCAGCCCCGAGACCGTCGTGCTGTCGGGCTATCTCGGTGCGTTGCTCTCGGTGAGTCGTGAGCGGTTGGCCGAGGCGGTGCGCGTTCACCCGCTCGGCGCCGAGGGCCGGGCGATCCGCCTGGAACGCGCGCATCTGCGCTCCCGCCTCATGCTCATCGGCCCCGCGGAACTGGCCTTCGCGGACCTCCTGGCCAACCCCGCGGGCTTCCGCGGCTGACCCCGGGCCGCGCGCGGTCGGGGCGTTGAGTGTCCACGACACGCCGATGCCGGGGTGTTGCGTCCGCGTGTTGTGGACACTGAACCGAGGCGGGGCCGGGGGCGGGAGGGGGCGTTGCGGCGGGGCGCCGGAGCGGCGGGGCGGGGCGCCGGAGCGGCGGGGCGCCGGAGCGGCGGGGCGCCGGGGCGCCGTCTGGACGTTGAGTGTCCAGGACACGCGGATGCGGTGGGGTCGCGTCCGCGTGTTGTGGACACTGAAGCGAGGCGGGGCCGGGGGCGGGGCGGGGCGGGAGCGGGGGCGGCGCGGTGCGGCGGGTCGCTCGGGCGTGGGCGGGGCGCCGGGGCGCCGTCTGAGCGTTGAGTGTCCAGGACACGCGGATGCCGGGGTGTTGCGTCCGCGTGTTGTGGACACTGAAGCGGGGCGGGGGCGGGAGCGGGGCGCCGCGGTCACGGACCGGGCCGGGGCCGGGGCGGGGGCGGGGCGTCGCGGGCGCAGGCCGGCGGAGGAGCAGGCGCGGATGCCGAATCGACGCCGCTCGTTCACCCGGTCGTCGTCGGCGGGGGCTATCGTCACGCGGGCGCGCGCTGCCCGGGCGGGCGCCCGGGAAGGGTCCGCGTGCCTCTCGACGCCGACCGCGCTCGCTCGTGGTCCTCGATACTCGCCGCCGTCGCGGCCGTGCTGTTCGTCGGCATCGCCGTGGTTCTCGTCGTGTCGTCGCAGGCCGTCGGGCGTGAACGCTCGCTCGAGAGCAGGGCGGCCGCGCAAGCGCCGGCGGTCGAGTCGAATGTCCCCGCACTCGACCCCATGCCCACGCCCACAGCCGCTCCCGCGCCTCGCGTCACGGTCGTTGCCGCGGATCCGGCGTGGACCACCCGCACGGCGGCCGCGACCGGCATCCGGGAGCGGGCTCTCCGCGCTTACGCCGCGGCGGCTCTCACGCTGCGGGTCGAGCAGCCGGGTTGCGGCCTCGGATGGAACACCCTCGCCGGGATCGGCGCGATCGAATCCGCGCACGGCACGCACTCCGGCGGGCATCTGGACGACGCCGGGTATCCGCAGCCCGCGATCCGTGGCATCCCCCTCGACGGCAGGGCGAGCGCCGCGATCGCCGACACGGACGGAGGCGAATGGGACGGGGATGCCATCTGGGATCGCGCCGTGGGGCCCTTGCAGTTCATTCCCGCGACGTGGCAGCGGTGGGGTGCCGACGGAAACGGTGACGGCACGAACGACCCGAACCAGATCGATGACGCGGCCCTCGCCGCCGCACGTTACCTCTGCGCTTCCGGCGAGATGTCGAGCGCGACCGGGTGGCGACGGGCGGTGTTCTCCTACAACCACCTCGACAGCTACGTCGACGACGTCGCGGCGGCGGCGAACGCGTACGCGGCTCGCGCCGCGGGGTGAGGCCTCAGCCGCCGAGCACGACGTTCTCGGGGTCTTCCCCCGCGCGCAGGTGATCGATTTGGCGGCGGACCAGACGTGCGATGCGGGGCCGCATGGCGTCGGTCGCACCGCCCACGTGGGGTGCGATCAGCACGCCCTCGAGCCTCCAGAGCGGGTGGTCGGCGGGGAGCGGTTCGGGATCGGTCACATCCAGCGCGGCGCGCAGCCGCCCGCGCTGCACGTGATCGACGAGTGCGTCCGTGTCGACGACGGGGCCGCGGCCGACGTTCACGACCAGGGCGCCGTCGGGCAGCGCGGAGAGCGCGTCGTCGTCGACGAGGCCCTGGGTGCTGTCGCCGCCGGGCAGCGACACGATGAGAACATCGGTCTCGGCCAGCACCTCCCGCAGCTTCCCGAGCGGGAAGACCTCGACGTCGTCCTGGAGGCGGCCGTGCGAGGCGACCGCGCGGATGTCGACCTCGAACGGCTTCAGGCGGGCCGCGATCGCCCGGCCGACGCCCCCGAAGCCGAGCAGCGCGACGCGCGCATCGGCGAGCCCGGGCGTGCCGTGACCCTTCCACTCGGCGCGGTCCTGCGCGCGCACGAAATCGGGCAGCGAGCGCTGCGCGGCCAGGGTGAGAGCGACGGCGAGTTCGGCGGTGGCGGTCTCGTGGACGCTCGCGGCATTGGCGAAGACGATGCCCTCCGGGAGGCGCCCTTCGACGTCGTCGTAGCCGATCGACTGTCCCTGCACGAGTCGGGTGGAGACCTCGGAAAGTCGAGCGACGACCCCGTTCATCGACATGTACGGTGGCACCACGATGTCGATGTGCGGGCGCGGTGCCGCGTCGGTCATGTCCCACACCAGCACCTCCACCCCCTCGGGCAGGGGCAGCAGGTCATCGCGCAGCTGCGCGGTCGGGACGGACACGACGAGGGAGGCAGTCACCCGGTCCACGCTAGTCGCGCGGTCGCGGTGCGGGGCCGCCGGGCGCGATGCGGACCCGCAGCGGTGATCGGGCGGTCCTGCGCCCCTATCCGGCGACGGCCGCGGATTCTGGGCGGCGGCCGATGTGCACCCCGACGGGGATGTCGTAGGCGAGGTACTCCGCCAGCAGGTCCTCCGCGTCGCGGGCGAACAGCCGACGTGACAGCGCCGCCGCAAGCTTGGTCGCACCCCCGACGAGCCCGGGGATCTGGTGGCTCAGCATCCCCTGACTGATCCGGG
This sequence comes from Microbacterium mcarthurae, assembly GCF_046064585.1. NCBI lineage: Bacteria > Bacillati > Actinomycetota > Actinomycetes > Micrococcales > Microbacteriaceae > Microbacterium > Microbacterium mcarthurae. Next base: position 705,593 of record NZ_JAROCE010000002.1, read on the forward strand.
CGCCGTGGTTGAAAAGGTGGATGCGCGACAACGCCGACCCGCCGGATCCGCCTCGGCTGACGAGGCCGAAGTCGTCGTCGAGGTAGGGGAACCGCGCGAGACCGGGGTTCTCTGACACTTGCGCGGGGGTGAGCACGTCGCTCCACACCATGGCATCCGGGGCCACCGTCGCCAGCTCCGGGCGCCGCGAGAGGTCCGCGACGATCCCCGTCGCGGCGATCACGACGTCGTACCGATGGATGCCATGCGGCGTCGTCACGACGATCTCGCGCTCGTCCCATTCGGCGCGGTGCCAGGGCGACGACGTCAGGAACCGGAAGCCGTCGAAGGCGTGCGCGCGCCAGATCGCGTTCTGCGTCGCGGGCTGGTCCACCGCCGAGAGATGGACGTTGAAGGCCCACTTCTGCGCGTCCGTGAACGACCCGTAGTTCTCGATGAGCCCCGCGAACTCCATCCACCGGTAGGGGCTCACCTGCGGCATGGCGGGACGCCGCATGTGCACGTCGACCGACAGAGCGCCGTTCTCGAGTGCCGTCGCGGCATTGTCGAACGCTCCGGTTCCCGCCCCGAGGACGCCGATCCGTTTCCCGGCGAGCGCGGCGAAGTCGATCGCGTCGTGGGTGTGGTGCACCCGGTCCCGCGGCAGCTCGGACAACAGGGCGGGGACGTGGCGACCACCGGCACCCTCGATGCCCGTGGCGAGCACGACGTGCCGAGCCAGCAGCGTCCACGAGCCGTCGGGGCCGTCCAGGTCGACCCGCAGGGGGCCCTCGGCATCCGTCGGGGTGATCGCCGTGACCGCCGTCGACCCGATGACCTCGATACCGCACACCGCGCGGTACCACTGCAGGAAACCCTGCCATGCGACGGTCGGGAAGAAGGCGATCTCCTCCCACGCGGTCTCGCCGTACACGGCCTCGAACCACGCGCGCGGGCTGACCGCGGGCACGCCCCACGTGGGCCAGGCGATGTCCTTCGGGGTGCGGAGCGTGTGCATGCGCGCGTACGTCGACCATGGCCCGGTAGCGTCGGCCGGGGCGGTGTCGAGCACGACGAGGTCGTCGATCCCGCGGCGCCGCAGTCCGCGCGCGAGGACGAGGCCCGCTTGACCGGCCCCCACGATGACGACCGGGTGCTCACCGTCGCGTTCGCCGACCCACGCGCGGCCGTCGCCGGCGCTGAGTGCCTCCTGACGCGCGGCGTCGCGTTCGAGGACGGCCAGGCGCGCGGCCGCGTCGGGGAGCGGTTGCCGCATGATCAGGCGACGACGACGCGCACGCCGTAGGCGTCGTCGAGGCGGAAGTTGTGGTGGTCCGACACGTTCGTGTCGTCGAGTTCGAGGTTGACGAAGTCCATGCTCGGCTCGGCGAAGAACGGTCCCGCGTGCCACGTGCCCTTTCGCATCGTGATGGCGGTGCGGGGCGGGATGCGGAACGCGCGCAGGTCGTCGAGACGGGGTTCGTCGATGCCCGGCGGGGCGACGGCGATGGTCCACTCGACATCGCCCACGGCCATGAGGGTCTGTGTCGTTTCGAGGTGTCTCGTGACGCGGGTGAACTCGGGCGCCTTGTCGTCGAGAGACATCAAGTAGAACCGGGGGATGCCGCCGGACACGTCGAGCACGGCCTCCTCGGCGGTGAAGGGGGTGCCGTCGGCCATGGGCCGGAGGATCACGCCGAACGGGGCGAACGTCTCGGCCGTGACGGTCTCGACGGGCAGGGAATGCGTGGCGAGTGGCTCGGTCATGCCCCGACGATATGCCCGCAGGGCGGGCGTTCGCGCAACTTGTCTGACATGTTCACGGTCCTGTTACGCCTCGGAAACGCCCCGATCGTGCCGCACCCTGCGGATGAGCGCGTTCCGCAGACCCGGGGGAGCCGACACCTGCACTTCGCGTGACCAATACCCGACGCCGTCGCCCGTGCCGTACCCGCAGTAGGTCATCTCGACCACCGGCGCGCCCGGGGCGGCCGCCAGCAGCGCCGCTCGCTCGGCATCCAGAGCCACCGCATCCACCCACATCGTCTCCCACGCCACCCGGATGCCGTTGGCTTCCTCGGCCAGCTCGAACACCGGCCGCTGCGGGTCGAGCTCGACGTCGCGGTCGAGGGGGATAAGGTCCTCGGCCAGCGCATAGGGCGCCCCGTCGACACTCCACACCTTGACCGTGCGGAACACCCGCGTCCCGTCCGGGAGATCGTCGAACCGGCTCGGGTTACCCGCCTCCAGGACACGGACACCGGATGCCGCGAGCTCGAGGCGTGGTTCGTACCCGGCCGAGCGGATGGACAGGGAGTGGTCGAATTGTTCGTCGATGCGGCGTCCGGCTTGGGGGAGGCGCCGGTTCGGGGACGTGCGCGTGCCCTGCGTGCGGTGCACATACCCGCGTTCCTCGAGCCGGACCAGTGCCTCGCGTACCGACGCGCGGCTGGCTCCGGTCAGCTCCGCGAGCCGAGGCTCGGAGGGCAACGTCTGGCCGGCATCGCTCCACAGGGCGAGGATCCGATCGATGACGCCATCCTGGTCTGTCTTGCGCATGGCCCCTCGCTCGCGTCGGCTCGACTCACTCGTGCGACCGCCGCAGTATCTCGACGGCGTGCTCCCGGCTCGACACCCCCAGCTTGCCGTAGATCGAGCGGACCTGCGTCTTGACCGTGTTGAGCGAGACGTTGCGGGCACGCGCGATCTCCGGCAGACCCAGGGTCGAGGTGAGCAGGTGGGCGAGTTCACGTTCCGTCGAGGTGAGGGCAGCGAGGTGCCCGGCGGCTGTCGAGCGGGCCGCGAGGTCCGGCAGTGCTTGACGGATCAGCGCGATGGCCGGTGCAAGATCGGCGTTGCGGGCCGAGACGAGGTCGAAGAGCCGTTCGGTGTCGCCGAACGGGATCATGAGGAACGGGGTCACCGAACGACCTGTGCGCTGAATCAGAAGGACTGCTGCCTCCATGCTCTGGACCGCGCGTTTCTCGCTTCCGAGCCGGAGGAAGGCGACGGCGCGCCGCGTCAGCAACGGCGTGAGCGTGCGCAGGCAATGCTCATCGTGCAGAGCGACGCAGGCGTTCGTGGACTCGACGACCTCGCGTTCCCGACCCATCTGCAGGAGGGTTCCCGCGCGCTGCATGGGGAAACAGACGACATGCCCCGGGTGGGTGACCGCGTGGGAGAGGACGGCCAGCGCCTCCTCGAACTCGCCGAACGTGGTCAACATGTCGGCGTGCAGCCCCAGGGCCAGATCCCGTGCGATGCGGAAGCTGCGGCTGCGCATCGATCCGTGCAGCATCTCCCGTGTCTCGGCCAGCCCTGCAGCGATATCGCGCTCCAGGAACGATGCCCCCACCCGGAGCATTCGGGCGCTGTACAGCCAGTACGGGTCGAGGGGCTGCGCGTGCTCGAGCTCGTCGGCGATGATTCGCAGCTGCACGGAATCCGCACGGCTTACCGCGAACATCCCGTCACCGAGCAACAGGCAGTGCGACGTGTCTTCCCGCCCCCACCTCTGCGTCCGAAAGAGCTGCCGCCCTTCGTCGATCGCGCGCGACGCTGCGGGGTACTCGGCGTTGAGGCCCAGACTGAGCGCCTGAACGCTGAGCGCGCGGTACCTCTGCCCGGGCGTCTCCGCGAACAGCAGTGCCTCCGCGGCGTAATGTCCGCCGACCTGCGGCCAGCCGACCGCTGCACAGTACTCGGCGGCGGCGGCGAAGAGTCCCGACCGTGCGGCTCCCGAGAGCGCCGCGGGCCGGATGAGACGTCCCGAGTCGAAGTACCGCGAGACCAGCTCCACCCCGTCGCCGAGGGCGTCGTGGCGGGCGCGCGCGACGAGCATGGCGGACAGAAGCATTGCGCGCGCGTCCGTCCACAGCGCGGGGGCGGGTCCGGGCTCGGCCTCCGCCAGCAGAGACAGGTGTCGCCCGAGCGGTTGACCGCGCCCCGGCTCGAGCCGCGCCCACGTGTGCGCGGCGGCAGCGCGCAGCGCTGCGCTGGGCTCGATGGAACCATCGGAATCGCTCATGTGACCTCCGCGGCACGACCCCGACCTCCTGGTTCGGGCGCCAGGAGGTCACGTCGTGGAATGACAAGCACCCCGGACGGGCGGTCAGACGCTCATTCGGGTTCACGTCCGGCCGCGGAGGCAACGTCCCCATTGCCGAGCCCCCACAGGGAGGATAAGCCAATCGCAACCGCGGCGGTACGTTTATCTGCACCGGGGTCCCCCACGCCGGGAGGCTCCTGCCGGGCTGGCGGCCGTATCAGGCGGCGGCGGTGACGACGGCGGAGATCGCCGAGGTGAAGAATCCGAGCCCGTCGACGCCCGAACGCATGGCCGCGACGGTGCCGGGACCGAATCCCGGTTCTACGGCGTGCTCGGGGTGCGGCATGAGTCCGACGACGTTCCCGCGCTCGTTGGTGAGGCCGGCGATGTCGTCGAGCGAGCCGTTCGGGTTCACGCCGAGATAGCGGAAGGCCACGAGGCCTTCACCGTTGACGCGGGCCAGGGTCTCGGCATCCGCGATGTACCCGCCATCAGCGTTCTTGAGGGGGATGACGATCTCGTCGCCCTCGGCGAAGGAGGTCGTCCACGCGGTCGCGGCGTTCTCGACGCGCAAGCGCTGGTCGCGACGGATGAACTGCTGGTGGGCGTTGCGGATCAAGCCACCGGGCAGCAGGTGGGCCTCGACGAGCATCTGGAAGCCGTTGCAGATGCCGAGGATCGGCATGCCCTTGGCCGCGGCATCCTTCACCTCGGACATGATCGGCGCGAATGCGGCGATCGCACCGGCGCGCAGGTAGTCGCCGTAGCTGAAGCCTCCGGGGAGGACCAGGGCGTCGACGCCCTGGAGGTCGTGCTCGCCGTGCCACAGCGCGACGGGCTCGCCGCCGGCGAGGCGGATGGCGCGCTGAGCGTCGCGATCGTCGAGCGATCCGGGGAAGGTGATGACCCCGATGCGAGCGGTCACTCGACGACCTCGATGTTGACGACGTCTTCGATGACGGCATTCGACAGCATCTCGTCGGCGAGCTCGCGGGCGCGGGCGAGCGTGGCCTCATCGACCTCGCCGTCGACGGTGAGCTCGAAGCGCTTGCCGATCCGCACATCCGAGAACCGGCTCTCGCCCAGTCGCGACAGTGCACCGGCGACGGCCTTTCCCTGCGGGTCGAGAAGCTCGGCCTTGGGCATGACGTCGACGACGATGGTGGGCATTCCAGCTCCAGGTGTCGGAAGGGCAGTGGATGCCATTCTACGGGGCCGGTCCGGGCTCCTTCCCACATCGTGTGGGAGCGCTCTCTTGACACCGTGGGAGCGATCCCATACTGTCGACCCGACTGGTGAGAGCGCTCCCACGATTCAGAGGTCGAGGGGCGCCGCGCACAGGAGCACACCGGTCCACCATCACGAAGGAGTGTTCTGTGAAATCACGTGCCCTGCGCCGTGCCGCCGTCGTCGCGGCCGTCGCCTCCACCTCCGCCCTCGTGCTCGCCGGATGCTCCGGCGGCGGGGGCTCCGCCTCAGGCGACGGCGAGATCACGCTCCCCATCGCCACCTTCAACGACTTCGGCTACACCGACGCGCTCCTGCAGGAGTACATGGACGCGCACCCGAACGTGAAGATCGTCCACAACAAGGCCGCGACCAGCAACGAGGCCCGCGAGAACTACTTCCAGAAGCTCGGCAAGACCGGCCTCGCCGACATCGAGGCGATCGAGGTCGACTGGCTGCCCGAGGTCATGGAGTACGCCGATCTCCTCGCTCCCGTGCCGGAAGACCTGAAGAGCCGTTGGCTCGACTACAAGGTCGAGGCCGCCACGAGCCCCGAGGGCAACCTCGTCGGCTACGGCACCGACATCGGACCCGAGGGTGTCTGCTACCGCTCCGACCTGTTCGCCGCGGCGGGCCTGCCCACCGACCGCGAAGAGGTCGCCCAGCTCCTGCAGGGCGACTGGTCCACCTACTTCGCGGTCGGCGACCAGTACGTCGCCGCCACCGGCAAGGCCTTCTTCGACTCCGCGGGCGGCACCTACCAGGGTGCGATCAACCAGGTCGAGGCGGCTTACGAGGACCCCGACACGGGCGAGATCATCGCCACGAGCAACCCCGAGGTCAAGGAGATCTACGACGAGGTGCTCCAGGCCAGCGCCACGCAGTCGGCGCACCTCGGCCAGTGGTCCGACGACTGGTTCGCCGGCCTGTCGAACGGCGCTTTCGCCACGATGCTGTGCCCGGGATGGATGCTCGGCGTCATCGAGGGCAACGCCCCCGACGTCACCGGCTGGGACATCGCCAACGTCTTCCCCGGCGGTGCCGGCAACTGGGGTGGGTCGTACCTGACCGTCCCCGCTAACGGCGCGAACGTCGAGGCCGCGCAGGAGCTCGCCGACTGGCTGACCGACCCCGAGACCCAGGTCAAGGCGTTTGAGAACGCCGGCACGTTCCCGAGCCAGACCGAGGCGCTCGAAGCCGACGCCCTGCTCAGCAGCACCAACGCGTACTTCAACGACGCACCGGTCGGCGAGATGCTCTCCGAGCGGGCGCAGGCCGTGGAGGTGTCGCCGTACAAGGGCACCTTCTACTTCCAGATCAACGACGCGATGCAGAAGGCCCTGACGCGCGTCGAAGACGGAACCCAGGATGCCGCGTCCTCGTGGCAGCAGTGGGCGACCGAGGTCGACGCCCTGTCCTGACCGATCCATTCCCGCGTGAGGTGCCAAGAAACGTCGCTTCGCGACCTCGCGAAGCGACAGTTTCTGGCACCTCACGCGTCAGAACAGGAGAACAGACCGTGACAAGCACACTCGAACGACCCACGCGGGGCGCGGCGCCGGAGGCGCGCGCGCGCGAGCCGCGGCGCGTCGGCTTCAGCCAGCGCCGCAGCGCGTGGGACCTGAAGCTCTCGCCCTACCTCTACATCTCGCCGTTCTTCATCCTGTTCGCGATCACGGGCCTGTTCCCGATCGCGTACACCGCGGTCATCTCGTTCATGGACTGGGATCTCGTCCGCAACTCGGGCGAGTTCATCGGCTTCGACCAGTACGCCTGGGTGCTCAGCCAGCCCAAGTTCTGGATCGCCCTGCGCAACACCTTCAGCATCTTTCTGCTCTCCAGCGTCCCGCAGCTGATCCTCGCGATCTTCATCGCGGCGATGCTCGACCAGAACATCCGCGCGAAGACGTTCTGGCGCATGAGCGTGCTGATCCCCTACGTCATGGCTCCCGTGGCCGTCGCCCTCATCTTCAGCAACATGTTCGGTGACCAGTACGGCGTGGTGAACACGACGCTCCAGAACCTCGGACTCCCGGCCGTGCCGTGGCACTCCGACGCGTTCGCCAGCCACATCGCGATCGCCACGATGGTCAACTTCCGCTGGACCGGGTACAACACCCTGATCCTCCTCGCCGCGATGCAGGCGGTGCCGCGCGAGTACTACGAAGCGGCCACCGTCGACGGCGCCGGGAAGCTTCGACAGTTCTTCTCCATCACGCTGCCGAGCCTCAAGCCCACCCTGATCTTCGTCATCATCACCTCGACGATCGGCGGCCTGCAGATCTTCGACGAGCCGCGCATGTACGACCAGTACGGAACCGGCGGCCGACAATCAGTGGCTCACCGTCACGCTGTGGCTCTACAACGTCGGGTGGGGCGAGTGGAACTTCGGGCGCGCGGCCGCGCTGGCGTGGATCCTGTTCCTCATCATCCTCGCGATCGGCGTCATCAACTTGTTCATCACGCGCTCCCTCGTCCGCGACGAGGGCCGTCGCGACGCGCGCTCCCGCCGCGAGGTCCGCGCCCAGGCGCGCGCCGCGCAGAAGCAGCTCGCACGAGAGGAGGCGGCACGATGAGCTCCGTCAACGCCGTTCCCGTCCCCGTCATCGATCCCGATCTCCCCGCCAAGCCGCGGCGTCGTCCGCGCCCGGTGCGTGGCTCGCGTCCGGGCTGGTTCGTGTACGCCGCGCTCGGTGCCGTTCTGCTGGCGAGCATCTTCCCCTTCTACTGGTCGCTCCTCATCGGTTCGGGCGACTCGTCGACGATCCGGGATGCGAACCGGTCGTGGCTCCCCGGCGGGAACTTCTTCGCCAACGCCGCCGCCGTCATCGGCGACCCCGCGGTCAACTTCTGGCCGGCGCTGCTGAACTCGATCATCAGCTCCGGGCTCATCGCAGCATCCGTCGTGTTCTTCTCCACGCTCGCGGGGTGGGCGTTCGCCAAGCTCCGATTCCGCGGCGGACCGTGGCTCCTCGTCTTCGTCGTGGCGACGATGGCCGTCCCGACGCAGCTGGGTGTCGTGCCGCTCTACATCCTGTTCAGCGAGCTCGGCTGGACCGGGCAGCTCGGCGCCATCATCATTCCGGCTCTGACGAGCGCTTTCGGGGTGTTCTGGATGACGCAGTACCTGCGCCAGGCCGTGCCGGACGAGCTCATCGAGGCGGCGCGCGTCGACGGTGCCAGCTCGTTCCGCACCTTCCTCACCGTGGGCGTGCCCGCGGCGCGGCCGGCCGCGGCGATGCTCGCGCTGTTCACGTTCGTGAGCGCGTGGAACAACTTCTTCTGGCCGTTCATCGTCCTCGACCGCCAGAATCCGACGCTGCCGGTGGCCCTTTCGCTGCTGCAGTCCAACTACTTCGTCGACTACTCGATCGTCCTCGCGGGCGTGCTGCTGTCGACGATCCCGCTGCTGCTGCTGTTCGTCTTCGCGGGCAAGCAGCTGGTCAGTGGCATCATGCAAGGGGCGGTCAAGGGATGACACTTGCGCCCGCGGAAGGAACCCGATCCATGTCGCACACCCGAGCCTTTCCCGAGGGCTTTCTCTTCGGCGCCGCCACGGCCGCGTACCAGATCGAAGGGGCGGCATTCGAAGACGGCCGCACCGCCTCGATCTGGGACGCCTTCAGCCGCGTGCCGGACGCCGTGAACAACGCCGACAACGGCGACGTCGCGTGCGACCACTACCACCGGTACCGCGACGACGTGCAGGTCATGAAGCGCCTGGGGCTGCAGACCTATCGCTTCTCGACGTCGTGGTCGCGCGTGCGCCCCGACGGCGGTGCCCTCAACCCGAAGGGCGTCGACTTCTACAAGCGTCTCGTCGACGAGCTGCTGGATGCCGGCATCCTGCCGTGGCTGACCCTGTACCACTGGGACCTTCCCCAGGCCCTGCAGGACCGCGGCGGCTGGACCGTGCGCGAGACGAGCGACCTCTTCACCGAGTACGCGCTCGACATGCACGACGCCCTCGGCGATCGGGTCGACGTGTGGACGACGCTCAACGAACCGTGGTGCTCGTCGTTCCTCAGCTACACCGCCGGCGCCCACGCTCCCGGGCACTACTCGCAGGCGGAGGGCATGCTCGCCGCCCATCACCTGCTCCTCGGACACGGCCAGACCGTGCGCGAGCTCCGCGCCCGCGACGCCTCGCTCAACCTGGGGCTGACGCTGAACCTGACGGTGGCGGATGCCGTCGACCCGGCGAACCCCGCCGACCTCGACGCCGCACGGCGCGTCGACGGGCAGTTCAACCGGTGGTTCCTCGACCCCGTGTTCCGCGGCAGCTACCCGGCGGACATCATCCAGGACTTCCGCGACGTGGACTCCGCGGCGGTGGCGCGCTGGCAGGAGGCCGTCCTTCCGGGCGACCTCGACGTCATCTCGACACCGATCGACACGCTCGGCGTGAACTACTACCACGGCGAGTTCGTCGGTGGCACCGCGCCCCGGGTGAACCCCCCGGGTGGCGACGCGCCGACGGTCCGAGCGACCTCCTCCCCGTTCCCGGCGCACGAGAACCTGTTCTGGCACGACCGCGGTCTGCCGCGCACGACCATGGGCTGGGAGGTCCAGCCCGAGGGTCTCACTCAGCTGCTCGGTCGTGTGAGCGACGAGTACTCGGCGGCGGCCGGGGTCGCGCTCTACGTCACCGAGAACGGCGCTGCCTACGACGACGTGCCCGTGATCGAGGGCGGCGAGACCCGCGTGCACGACGTCGAGCGCGTGGAGTTCGTGGAGGCGCACCTCGCCGCGATCCTCGACGCCCTGGACAAGGGCATCGACGTGCGCGGGTACTTCTACTGGTCGCTGCTCGACAACTTCGAGTGGGCATGGGGGTACGAGAAGCGATTCGGCATCGTCCACGTGGATTACGCGACGCAGGAGCGGACGGTGAAGGACTCGGGTCTGTCGTACGCCCGCGTCATCGCGGAGCGGGCGTTGTCCGTCACAGCGCCGGTCGTTCCCGCCTGACGCGATCCAGTCGTCCCGGGCATCGCCCGATCTCACGACGAGTCCGAATCAGCGCGAAGGAGTACGCTCACAACCACGCCGTGACTGACCCGGCGCACGGTCGCATCTGAACCCGGGAGGAGACCGATGGATCTCGCTCCTGCGCGGGGTGCCGCCACCATCGAAGAGGTCGCGGCGCGAGCCGGCGTCTCGCGCTCGACCGTGTCGCGCGTGGTCAATGGTTCGACCGCGGTCTCGCCGGCCGCGCTCGAAGCGGTGCGTCGCGCGATCGAGGAGTTGCAGTACGTGCCCAACCGGGCCGCCCGTTCGCTCGCGAGCCGGCAGACGCGGGCGATCGCCCTCGTCATCCCCGAAGACACCGACCGGTTCTTCGGCGACCCCTTCTTCGGATCGATCGTCGCCGGGATCGGCGAGGTCATCGGCGAGTCCGACTACGTCATGAACATGCTCATCGCCAGCGACGACGCCAGCGCCAAGGCGCTGGGCTATCTGCGCGGCGGCAGCGTGGACGGCGCGATCGTGGCCTCCCACCACACCAGCGACACGTTCGTCGATCGACTCGCGGATGCCGTGCCCGTGGTCTACGGCGGTCGCCCCGCGCGCGTGCGGGCCACCGACCACTACGTCGATGTCGACAACCTCCGCGGCGGGCGGGATGCCACGCAGTATCTCCTCGACCGCGGACACCGCCGCCTCGCGACCATCGCCGGCCCGGCCGACATGCCCGCCGGCATCGACCGCCTGCAGGGCTTCCGCGACGCGCTCGCCGACGTGGGGCTCACGCCGGTCGCGGTGGAGGACGGCGACTTCACCGAAGCCGGTGGCGCCGACGCGATGCGCCGGATCCTGGCATCCGGAGAAGCGCCCGAGGCGGTGTTCGTGGCGAGCGATCTCATGGCGCGGGGGGCCTTCACGGCGCTCCGCGAGCACGGGTACGAACCGGGTCGCGACGTCGCGGTCATCGGTTTCGACGACTCCGCGGTGGCGACGTCGCTCGTCCCGGCCCTGACGACGGTGCGGCAGCCGTCACATGATCAGGGGCGGCACATGGCGATGATGCTGCTCGATGTGCTCGCCGGGCGTGCGACCACCAACACCGCGATCCTGCCGACGGAGATCATCGAGCGCGCGTCGGCCTGATGCACGTCGGACGACACGGACGAGGTGAACCGCTAGCCTGAGCGGAACACCGGGCGAACCCGAATCCGCGTCGGTGTCGGAAGGATCGACCATGCGTCGACGGAGAAGCGCTGTCTTCGCGGCGGCGGTGCTGGCGGTCGCCGGTCTCACCGGCTGCGCCTCGGAGACGGCGGAGCCGGTGGCCACGGCGGCATCCACGCCGTCGATCACCGTGGCGACCCCGAACGCGACCCCCACACCGTCCGTGTCGGCGGAGAGCCTCGCCGCGAACGTCCCGGGCTCCTGCGACGAGCTCGGCACCGCGAGCAGCCGTGCCGAGACCGTGGGCGGTCTGACCGCGCAGCACGCCGACGGCTTCGTGCGCCCCGCGCCCGCGAACGCCACCGCCGTGCTGTCGTGCAACTGGATCCAGGAGGAGGCGGCGGTCCTGCTGATCGTCAGCACCGCGACCGACACCGACGTGTCCGAGGGGCTGAGCGCACTGGCATCCGAGGGGTACGAATGCCAGGCCGCGCAGGACTTCGGCGCGCACTTCTGCACGCGCCCGGGCGACGCGGGCGACAGCGAAGACGTCGTCGTGGCGTGCGACGACGTCTGGATCTACCTCGAGACCGTCAACGTCAACGCGCGCGCGTGGTTGTCCGACATCGCCGCGCAGATCTTCGCCTGACGCTCACTCCCGCGACGCGGGGATCACGCCGAGGGGCGCCCCTTCGGCGGGATCGGCTGCTGGTACACGTCGGGGACGTCGTCGCCGTCGGCATCCAGGTCCTCCGCGAGGGCGAGCTGCTTGTAGCGACGGTTGCGCACGAGGAGCACACTCGCCGCCAGCAGGGATGCCAGGAGCGAGGCGACCATGATCGCGATCTTGGCGTCGTCGGTGTGCGGCGAGCCCGCGGGGAAGCTCAGTTCGGCGATCAGCAGGGACACCGTGAACCCGATGCCGGCGAGGAGGCCGACACCGGCGAGGTCGATCCACTTCAGCGCGGGGTCGAGCCGCACCTTCGTCACGAGCGTCAGCACGCGGACACCCAGCAGGATGCCGATGGGCTTGCCGAGGACGAGACCGGCCACGACGCCGATCGTCACGGGATCCATGATCGCCCGCGCGAGGCCCTCGCCCCCGCCGACCGAGACACCGGCGGCGAAGAACGCGAAGATCGGCACCGCGATACCCGCCGAGAGGGGGCGGAAGCGATGCTCGAACTCTTCCGCGAGGTCCATGCCGTTGGTCTCGGGGCGTCGGCGCGAAGGGGCGACCGGGATCGTGAACGCCAGGGCGACACCCGCGATCGTGGCGTGGACGCCCGAGGCATGGAGGAACGCCCACGCGGCGAAACCGATCGGCAGCAGAACCACCCACGCGGCCCAGCGGTGGCGCGCGAACCAGGCCCGACCCCGATGGGCGATGACGCCGTAGATCGCAACGAGCACGGCGAAGACCGCGAGGGGCAGGAGCGAGATGTCGCTGGTGTAGAACAGCGCGATGATCGCGATCGCGATGAGGTCGTCGACGACCGCGAGCGTCAGCAGGAAGATGCGCAGCGGACCCGGCAGATGAGAGCCGACGAGCGCGAGCACCGCGACGGCGAACGCGATGTCGGTCGCCGCGGGAATCGCCCATCCGGCCAGCAGGCTCGGCTGCGACGCCACGATCACGACATAGATGAGCGCCGGTACCGCGACGCCTGCCGCGGCCGCGGTGATCGGAACGATCGCGGTGCTGAAGCGGCGGAGACTCCCCACGACGATCTCGCGCTTGAGTTCGAGGCCGACGAGGAAGAAGAAGATCGCCAGCAGACCGTCAGCCGCCCAGGCGCCCACGCTCAGCTCGAGGTGCCACGGCTCATAGCCGAAGCGGAAATCGCGCACGGCGAAGTAGGCGTCGGAGGCGGGCGAGTTCGCCCAGATGATCGCGGCGATCGCGGCGATCACCAACAGCATTCCGCCGACCGCTTCGCGGCGGAGGAGCGTCGTGACGCGGTGGACTTCGGCGTAGCCCGGCCAGCGCGGCGCGCGGACGTCGTTCTCGGTCATGGCATCCTTCGGGGTCGATCGACTGATCGTCGACCAGACTTCCCGACACGCCTCGACCATTCTACCGGGGCGTGACTGGGCGGCTCGTGAGTGCCGACACGACGCGGGGCGTCCGTGCGGATCGTCCGTGTCGTGGACGCCCCGTCCCGTCGTGTCGAGGTCAGTCCTCTTCGGGGTTGAAGTTCGACGCGGTGTCGGAGTGGCCTGCGGCCACACCGGTCTCCGTGTCGGGGATGGTGCCGTCGGTGCCGAGACCGCCGGGCTTGGGTGCCCCGTCGGTGTCCGACGGCGAGACCTCGACGTCGGCGCCTTCGTAGGAGTTCTCGTCTGCTGCGGCCTGCGAGGGGTCGTTTCCGGATGCCATGGCGTCCCTTTCTCGTCGTCGGTGGCGAGGCGCGAGCCGCCGTCGCCGTGTGGGCCGACGCTACCCGGGAGGGCAACACCGGCGAACCCGGTTGCGGCCGCGCGCCGGGTGTGGTGGGTCGGTGCGGGGTTCTCGGGGGATGCCAGGGCCCCGGCTCAGGACGGGTCGCCGCCCAGGGGGCCCACCGCGGGGATCGGGCCGCCGTCGTCGGCGCCGGTCTTGCGGGCGCGGGCGATGGCGTTCCCGAGGTGGTAGATGACCAGGGCGGCGGCCGAGCCCAGCACGATCGCGCCGAGTTGGAAGTCGCCCCACTGCACCGTGAAGCCCGCGATCGCCAGCACGAGCGCAACCGCACCCGTGTACTGGTTGACCGGACGGGAGAAGTCGACGCGGTTGTCGACCCAGATCTTGATGCCGATGATGCCGATCAGGCCGTAGAGGGCTGTCGTCACGCCGCCCAGCACTCCGGCGGGGATCGTGTTGAACACCGCCCCGACCTTCGGCGACAGGCTCAGCACGATCGCTGTCAGACCGGCCACCCAGTACACGGCGGTCGAGTAGACGCGCGTCGCCGCCATCACGCCGATGTTCTCGCCGTACGTCGTCGTGCCCGACCCGCCGAACGCGCCCGCGAGCGTGGTGGCGGCGCCGTCGGCGATGAGCGCGCGCCCGGTGGAGCGGTTGGCCGTGGCATCCGTCATCGCCGCCACGCCGCGCACGTGCCCGACGTTCTCGGCGACCAGCACGAGCACGACGGGCAGGAACATCGCGATCACCGACCACGTCTGCGGCGAGGCGAAGTCGGCGATCTGAAACTCGGGGAGACCGACCCAGGGGGCCGCCTCGACGGCGTCGAAGTCGATGAGCTGCTCGCCCGTCCCGACCTGGATCAGCACCGTCGCGACGTACCCGACGATGACCCCCAGGAAGATCGAGATGCGGCCGAGGAACCCGCGGAACAGCACGCTGAACAGGATCACCGCGACGAGGGTGACGGTCCCCGGCACCGGCTGCACCTGGAAGTTCTGCCACGCGACGGGCGCCAGGTTGAAGCCGATGAGGGCAACGATCGCCCCCGCGACGACGGGCGGCATGACCCGGTCCACCCAGCCGAGCCCGGCGAACTGCACGACGAAGCCGATGGCCATGAGCAGGATGCCGACGGCCACGATGCCCGCGAGAGCCGAACCGAATCCGGCGGTCGCGGTCGCCGCGGTCACCGGCGCGATGAACGCGAACGACGAGCCGAGGTAGCTGGGGAGCCGGTTGCGGGTGACGAGGAGGAACAGCAGCGTCCCGACGCCCGAGAACAGCAGCGTCGTCGACACCGGGAACCCGGTGAGCACGGGCACGAGGAACGTCGCACCGAACATGGCGATGACGTGCTGCAGGCCGATCGCGATCGTGGCGCCCCAGTTGAGTCGTTCGCCCGGGGCGACGACCGCGCCCGGTGCCACGGTGCGCCCGTTTCCGTGCAGCTTCCACTGGAACATGTGTTTCTCCTCGCGGTGGGGGTGGGGGCGTGTGCGCTCGCCGGGCGACGCGCCGCCGTGCGCCGCCGTGTGGCCCCGGCGAACCCGGGGCCTCAGGACGTCAGGCGCTCGAGCAGTTCGGCGTAGCGGGCGCGCGTGCGCGTCACGATGTCGTCGGGGAGGGTGGGGGGCTCGCCCTGCTTGTCCCAGTGGGCGGCCAGCCAGTCCCGGACGATCTGCTTGTCGAAGCTCGCCATGCGCGCGGCGGGGGTCGTGCCCGTGCGCCAGGACTCGGCATCCCAATAGCGCGACGAGTCCGACGTCAGCACCTCGTCGGCCAGCGTCAGCACGCCCTCGGCGTCAAACCCGAACTCGAACTTCGTGTCGGCGAGGATCAGCCCGCGCTCCTCGGCCGTCGCGGAAGCCCGCCGGTAGATCTCGAGCGACACGTCGCGCAGCGCAGCCGCAGTGTCTTCGCCGACGAGCTCGACCGAACGCTCGAACGTGATGTTCTCGTCGTGCTCTCCCATCGGAGCCTTGTACGCCGGCGTGTACAGCGGCTCAGGCAGACGGTCGCCGTCGCGAAGACCCTCGGGAAGCGGGATGCCGCACACCGTGCGCGTCGCCTGGTACTCGGCCCAGCCCGAGCCGGTGAGGTAGCCGCGCACGACGCATTCGATCGGTTGCATGTCGAGCGACCGCACGATCATGGCGCGTCCGCGCACGGCATCCGGAATCAGCTCGTGCGGTTCGTCGCCCACGAGGATGTGGTCGGCCGCCAGGTGGTTCGGGATGCCACGTTCCCCGTCAGCACCCGCCAGCTGATCGAACCACCACAGGCTGAGTGTCGTCAGCAGCACGCCCTTGTCGGGGATGCCGGGGCTCAGGACGTGGTCGAAGGCGCTGACCCGGTCGCTCGCGACGACCAGCAGGTGCGCCGGCTGGCCCCCTTCGGCGGTGTCGGCGGGGACGTAGAGGTCGCGGACCTTGCCCGAGTAGACGTGGCGCCAGCCGTCGAGGGCGGGAGGGGGAGCGGGGATCACCCGCTCATTATCGCGGGTCGTTCGCATGGCCGATGGCCGTGAGGACACAGATTTTGCCACATCGGGGCGTGCGGCGCCCGCCCCCCTGTCCTCCCACGGCAAGTAGGTACCGTCGAAGAATGACCGAGGCGAAACCCGACACCGAGGCATCCGTCGATCCGCACGCCGGAAGCACGCACCGCACCCTCCGCGGGTGGGTCTTCTGGCCCGCCGCCGCGATCGCGCTCGTGTTCATCGCGTTCGCGCTCCTGTTCCCTTCCGCCGCGGAAGCGGCGTTCGGTACGTTGCAGACCGCGATCGTCTCGGCGTTCAACTGGTACTACGTGCTCATCGCGGCGTTCTTCGTCGTGTTCGCGCTGACCATGGGCTTCAGCCGCTTCGGCCGCATCAAGCTCGGCGCGGACGACGACGAGCCGGAGTTCTCGACGATGTCGTGGTTCGCGCTGCTCTTCGCCGCGGGCATGGGTATCGGGCTGGTGTTCTACGGGGTGAGCGAGCCGCTCAGCCACTTCGCGTCGCCCCGGCCCGGCGTGGAGGGAACCGAGACCGAGCTCGCGCAGCAAGCCATGTCGCAGACGTTCCTCCACTGGGGCGTGCACGCGTGGTCGATCTACGTCGTGCTGGGACTCGCGCTGGCCTACGCCTTCCATCGGCGAAAGCGCCCCCGGACGATCCGCTGGGCCCTCGAGCCGATCCTGGGGGCGCGGCTCGTGCAGGGCGCGTGGGGGAACGCCATCGACGTCGCCGCTCTCGTCGGCACGCTCTTCGGCGTCGCGACCTCGCTCGGTCTCGGCGTCATCCAGATCAGCGCCGGCCTCGAGTTCTTGAACGTGGTGCCCACCACCATCGTCAGTCAGGCGATCCTCATTGGCATCATCACCGGTTTCGTGCTGTTCTCCGTGCTGTCCGGCGTCGGCCGCGGAATGAAGTGGCTGTCGAACATCAACCTCGTGCTCGCGGGCTTGCTCATGCTGTTCCTGCTGTTCGTCGGACCCACCGAGTTCCTCCTGCGCGACGTCGTGCAGTCCATCGGCAACTACATCCAGAACTTCATCGGTCTGTCCTTCACCGTGAGCGCGTATTCCGGCGAAGCCGGCGTGGCCTGGCAGGGCGCGTGGACCGCGTTCTACTGGGGCTGGTGGATCTCGTGGGCCCCCTTCGTCGGCATCTTCATCGCGCGCATCTCCCGCGGACGCACGGTGCGGGAGTTCGTCACCGGCGTGATCCTGGTGCCCACGCTCGTCGGCATCCTGTGGTTCACGGTGCTCGGTGGATCGGCGATCTACGCAGAGCTGACGGGATCGGCGACCTTCGTCGGCGAGGACGGAACGGTGGATGTCTCGACGGCGCTGTTCCAGCTGCTGGAGACGGTGCCCGGTTCGGCGATTCTGACCGTCGGATTCCTGATCCTCATCGGGATCTTCTTCATCACCTCGGCCGACTCGGGCGCGCTGGTGATGAGCATGATCGCCACGGGCGGGGAGGAGACGCCCCCGCGGTGGACCCGTATCTTCTTCACGCTCGCGACGTCGGTGATCGCGCTCGCGCTGCTGATCGCGGGCGGACTGACGGCCCTGCAGACCGCGGCGATCAGTATCGCGCTGCCCTTCAGTCTCGTGCTGCTCGCCATCTGCTGGGCCACGGTCGTGGCGTTCCGGCGTGAGATCAAGGCGTACGACCGCGTCCAGCGGGCCCGGTTCCGCGACCAGATCGGCGAGCACTACGGCCTCGAGGTCGAAGAGGCCAACCAACGCGGCATCTTCGGGTTACCCGCGTGGTGGCGGCAGCGCCGCGCGTCCGCGACCGACGCCGACGGGTCGTAACGCCCCCGCGTGACACGGGCGCTCGCGGCGTGCCCGCGCGCCCGTGTCGTGCGTGCGCCGGTGTGGCGTGTCGAGTGTCCAGGACACGCGGATGCCTCGTGGGGTCGTCCGCGTGTTGTGGACACTGAGTCGGGGGTCGTGCGGGCCGGTGCCGTGCGTGCGCCCGTGTGGGTGTTGAGTGTCCAGGACACGCGGATGCTTCGCGGGGTTGTCCGCGTGTTGTGGACACCGAACGGGGGTCCGGCCGGGCGCCGCGCCCGCCGCGCGCTCGCGTCTCCCGCACCGCCCTTGACGCGCGCGCAATGCGTTATAGTCCATGTGGACTAGTCGTCAAGGACCATGGAGGGGTGGATGCCGGACAGCACGCGTCTCACGCCGCTCGCGGTCATGCTCTTGGCGACCCTCCGCGAGGGAGACATGCATCCGTACGAGATGCTGCGACTGCTGCGCGATCGCCGCGACGACCGCCTGGTCCCGCTGCAGAAGGGTACGACCTACCACACGATCGCCCGCCTCGAACGGGACGGCCTCATCGCCGAGGTGGGCGTCGACCGCGAGGGCAACCGTCCCGAGCGCACGACGTACACGCTGCTCGACGCGGGCCGGGATGCCGTGGAGGCCTGGGTGCGGGCGGAGCTGCCGCAGATCGACCGGCCGAGTGATTTCCGGGTCGCGCTCGCCGAAGCCCACAACCTCGATCGCGACGACGTCGTCGCCCTCCTCGACCGGCGCCGGGAACTCCTCGTCGCTTCGCTGGCGGAGCACCGTGCGGGGCTCGCCCGGGCGCGCGAGCGCGCCGTCGCGCGCCAGTACATGGTCGAGGTGGAGCGGCAGGCCGCTCTCCTCGACGCCGAGCTCGCGTGGCAGGACGCGCTGCACCGGAGCCTTACCGACGGCACCCTCCCCTGGGGTGTCGACGGCCCTTCTCACCCCGAACGATTCCGCGTCTCGAAGGAGACCCCCGCATGACCGACTCCCGCGCCGCATCCGTGGCATCCGCTCCGCCCGAACGCAGCCCGTGGCCCGCCCTCTGGGCGCTCGTCATCGGCTTCTTCATGATCCTCGTCGACACGACGATCGTCTCGGTGGCCAACCCGGCCATCAAGGCGGCCCTGGACCCCTCGACCAACAACCTCGACAACGTCGTGTGGGTCACGAGCGCCTACCTGCTCACCTACGCCGTCCCGCTCCTGGTCACCGGACGCCTCGGCGATCGCTTCGGCCCCAAGAACATCTACCTCGTGGGCCTGGCGATCTTCACCCTCGCCTCGCTCGCGTGCGGTCTCGCGACCTCGCTCGAGACGCTGATCATCGCGCGTGCCGTTCAGGGACTCGGCGCCGCGCTCATGACGCCGCAGACCATGGCCGTCATCACCCGCACGTTCCCGCCCCAGCGCCGCGGGGCGGCCATGGGGCTGTGGGGAGCCACCGCCGGGGTGGCGACGCTCGTCGGCCCTCTCGCCGGCGGTCTGCTCGTCGACGGACTCGGGTGGGAGTGGATCTTCTTCATCAACATCCCCGTCGGGATCATCGGCTTCATCGCGGCGCTGGTGCTCGTGCCGCAGCTGCCCACGTCGACGCACAAGTTCGACCTTCTGGGGGTCGCCCTCAGCGCCGTCGGTCTCTTCCTCATCGTCTTCGGGCTGCAGGAGGGCGAGCACTTCGACTGGGCCGCGTGGATCTGGGTCATGGTCGTCGCCGGCGTGCTGGTGATGGGGCTGTTCGTGTGGACGCAGGCCCGCACGACCAGCGAGCCCCTCGTGCCGCTCGACCTGTTCCGTGACCGGAACTTCTCGATCGCGAACCTCGCGATCGCCGCGGTCGGCTTCACCGTCACCAGCATGGCGCTCCCACAGATGTTCTACCTGCAGCTCGCGCGCGGACTGACGCCGACCGAGTCGGCGCTGCTGCTGATCCCGCTGGCGATTCTCTCCGGCGCGCTGGCCCCGTCCGCTGGAAAGCTGCTCGACCGCACCGACCCGCGCTTCCTGCTCGTGCCGGGGCTGCTGCTCGTGGGCGGTTCGCTGGTGCTGTACGCCGTGCTCATCTTCGGCGATGCGCCCATCTGGGCGTTCCTCATCCCGTCCGCGCTGATGGGTGTGGGAAACGCCGGCATGTGGGGTCCGCTCGCAACCACCGCGACCCGCAACCTGCCGCCTCGTCAAGCCGGTGCCGGCGCAGGCATCTACAACACGACCCGTACCGTCGGGTCGGTGGTCGGTTCGGCATCCATCGCCGCCTTCATGCAGGCGCGCCTCGAGGTGAACCTGCCGGGGGCGGGGGATGCCGCGGAGAGCTTCGGTTCCGGAACGCTCCCGGCCCCGGTGGTGGAAGGGTTCTCCACCGCCATGGGTCAGGCGCTGCTGTTGCCGATCGCGGTGATCTGCCTGGGGCTGATCGCGGTGCTGTTCATGCGGCGCCCGTCGGTGATCCGGCCGCACGGCTCGCCGCGGGACGCCGCGCCCGCCGCGGCACAGGGCGCCCCGGCATCCGCCGGCGAGTGAGCCCGCCGGCCCCCGGGGTTGGACGAGACTTCATTGCGCTGACGACTGCCGTGACAGCTGCGGGCGTTTCGTCGGCGGGATGACGTCTCGCGGGCGCCCCCGGAGTTGCCGAGACTTCATCGCGTTGACGACCGCCGCGCAGTCTGCGGGCGTTTCGTCGGCGCGATGACGTCTCTCCGGCGCCCCGGGGTCGCCGAGACTTCATTGCGCTGACGCCCGCCGCGCAGTCTGCGGGGGTTTCGTCGGCGCGATGACGTCTCGCGGGCCAGAACGGGCGGGGTCAGTCCTCCACGACGCGTGCGGCGATGTCGGAGCGGTACTGGCCGCCCTCGAGACCGATGCGACCGAGGGCCTCGTACGCGGCGGTGCGGGCCTCGCGGAACGTCGTCCCCAGCGCGACGACGTTGAGCACCCGGCCCCCGGTTGCGTGGAGTTCGCCGCCGCGCAGCATGGTCGCAGCGTGCGCGAGGTGCACCCCGTCGACCTCTTCGGCGTCGTCGAGACCGCGGAGGGGGCGGCCGGTGATCGGCGCCTCGGGGTACCCCTCGCTCGCCAGCACCACGGTGACTGCGGTCGCCTCGGCGAAAGCGGGACGCGGCTGGTCCTCCAGGGTGCCGGACGCCGCGGCCATGAGCAGCGTCGACAGAGGGTCGATGAGGCGCGGCAACACGACCTGAGTCTCGGGGTCGCCAAAGCGGGCGTTGAACTCGATGACCTTCACACCCGCCTCGGTGAGGATGAGCCCGGCGTACAGCAGTCCGATGAACGGGGTGCCCTCGGCATCCATCTGTCGGATCACCGGCTCCGCGATCTCGCGGGTGACCTGGTCGACGAACTCCTCTTCGCCGCCGAAGCGCTGCGCCAGCCAGGGCAGGGGTGAATACGCCCCCATCCCGCCGGTGTTCGGGCCCTCGTTGCCATCGCGCAGGCGCTTGAAGTCCTGCGCGGGGCTGAGGGGCAGGACGCTGTCGCCGTCGCTGAGGAAGAACAACGAGACCTCGGGGCCGGCGAGGAACTCCTCGATGAGAACGGGACCGGTCGGCAGATACGCCTCGGCATGCGCGAGGGCGGCGGCGCGGTCGGACGTGACGATGACGCCCTTGCCCGCGGCGAGCCCGTCGGCCTTGACCACGTGCGGGGCGCCGAGCTCGTCGAGCGCCGCCTCGACCCCGGCGAGATCGTGCGCGCGCACGGCTCGTCCGGTCGGCACGCCCGCGGCATCCATGATCCGCTTGGCGTACGTCTTCGAACCCTCGAGCTGCGCCGCCGCCTTGCCCGGACCGAAGACCGGGATGCCGCGGTCGCGCAGCGCGTCGGCGACGCCCGCCACGAGGGGAGCCTCGGGGCCGATCACGACGAGGTCGATCGACTCGGTCTGCGCGAACTCCGTGACGGCGGCGGGGTCGTTGGCGTTGAGCTCGACGACGTGCGCGTCGCGGGCGATGCCGGCGTTGCCCGGGGCGGCGTAGATCGCGTGCGAGACCTCTTCGGAGCGCAAGGCGAGGATGATGGCGTGCTCGCGCGCGCCCGAACCGAGGACCAGGATTCTCACGCCGCCAGCCTATCGACCGCCTGTCGCGCCCGCCGCCGCGGGCCGAACGCACCGCCTCCCGCCGCCGCGTCCCGCCTCCCGCGGCCGCGTCCCGCCTCCCGCGGCCGCGTCCCGCCTCCCGCGGCCGCGGCCCGCCTCCCGCGGCCGCGTCCCGCCCCGTAGTGGGTCCCGGAACCGCGGAAGCAGCCCCGGCCCCCCCGCGTGTCTTGGACAA